>CAWFLW010000011.1:0-207267 GCA_963816655.1 uncultured Alphaproteobacteria bacterium
CGCTGGTTCACCAGGATCTGGCCGTCGGGCGCTTCGTCGCAGAGGCGAGATGGCGAGGTTGACCACGCTGCCGATGGCCCCGTAGTGGAACCGTCCCTCGAAGCCGATCACGCCGAGGTCGCGTAGCCCAGCGCGACGCCCACCCGAAGCCGAGCTCGTGTCCCCGCCGACGCCAGGTCGCGCCATCTCCGTCATCCGGTCACGCATCGCGATGGCCATGCCCACCGCGCGCACCGGGTCGGGACAGGGGATCGGATCGTTGAAGAAGACCATCAGGCCGTCGCCAGCGAAGTGCTCCACCGTCCCCTGGTACTCGCGGATCAAGGCGCCGAGGACGTCGTGGTACTCGCTCAGGACGTGCTCATCACCTCTTCTGGCTCGGCAGTCTCGGAGAAGGCGGTGAAGCCGCGCAGGTCGTGAACACGATGGCGATCTGCCGCCGGTGGCTCTGCAGGACAGCGACTCGTCGCCGGAGTCGCGAGCGAGCTCGGCAAGCTGAGTCGGCGAGGAACTGCTTCAGTCGGTCCGACGCGCTCGAGCTTCGCAAGCTGCTCCTCGACGCGCTGCTCCAGCGTCCGGTTCCACTCCGCGAGCTCGGCGGTCTGCGCGCTGATCGTGTCGTGGTACGACTTGATCCGCAGGAGCGACCGCGACGCGGGCCAGCAGCTCGCCTGGTTGACCGGCTTGGCGATGAAGTCGTCGGCGCCGGACTCCAGCGCCACCACCTTCTGCTGGTCGCCGCTGGCGGTCACCATCACGACCGGCAGGAAGCTGCGTCGCCGGATCGGCCCGCAGCCGGCGGCAGACCTCGTGCCCGTCCATGCCCGGGCATCAGGATGTCCAGCAGGACGATGTCGGGCCTGCGCCTGCGCCACCACGACCACCGCGGCCTGCCCCGGACGCGGCGCTGACCACGCTGTAGCCGCGCGGGATCAGGATCGCTTCAAGGGCCGGATGTTGTGCGGCGGGTCGTCCACGACGAGGATGCGAGGCTGGGCAGCCGGGTGGCGGCCGGCCATGCCCGGCTACTCACTCTCGGGGTTCGCGCGGCGTTCAGGCAGGCCTGCACCTGTTCGGGAGCTCTTTGATGCTGATCGGCTTGCTCGAGGTAGCCATTGAAGCCCGCGCCCAGCAACCGTAGCGGTCGTCCTTCATCGCGAACGCGGTCAACGCGATCACCGGGACTGGCGCGGTGCGCGGATCGGCCGCGTAGAGGGCGGAGCGCGGTCACGCCGTCGATGACCGGGAAGCTGGACGTCCATCAGGATGATGTCCGGCGAAGGCTCCTGCGCGCAGCGCGAGCCCGGCCTCGGCGGTCGCGGCCTCCAGGGTCTGGAACCCGTCGAACTGGAGCACGTCGCGCGCCAGCTTCATGTTCTTCTCGTTGTCCTCGACGATGAGGATCGTGTCCGCCATGCGTTCACCCCCCCACAGGGCGGGCCCTCGAAGCGCAGCACGAGGAACGCCGCGCGGTCGAGCCGCTCTTGCGGGCCAGGTGAGCTGATCTGGCCGTCAGCCGGGCCTTGTCCTCTGGCGTCATCGTCTTCGATGTCAGGACGACGATCGGGATGTCGGTGGTGCCGGATCGGCTCGTAGCTCGTCAACGACCGCGAAGCCATTGACGCCCGGCACCACCAGGTCCAGGATGATCAGGTCCGGATGGGCCGACGCGCCAGTCGATGCCCTCGGCGCCGCCGCTCGCGGTCAGCGACAGTGATAGCCCTCCGGCTCCAGCAGGCACGTATCAGTTCAATGGCGAGCGGGTCGTCGTCCACGGCCAGCAGGGTGACCGGGCAGGGCCGCCGGCCGAGACGTCGGAGCGCGGCGAGCAGGGCGTCGGGGCGATCGGCTTGAGCAGGTACTCGGCGGCGCCCAGCGCGAAGCCCGTGCCGCGCTCGTCCAGCATCGAGACGACGACGATCGGGATGGCCCGGAGGTCGGGGTCAGCCTTGGCGCCGCGCCAGCACGTCCCAGCCGTCAAGCTGGGGCAGCATGATGTCCAGCACGATGCCGGCCGGCCGCAGGCGACGCGCAAGCTCCAGGCCCGTCGCGCCGTCCCGCGCCACGACGACCTCGAAGCCGGCGCGCTCAGGTGAAGGGTGAGCAGGTCGAGCGAGGCCGGATCGTCCTCGACGACCAGGACGGTCTGCCCGCGACGCGTCGGCCGCCGGCCGGTGCCCGGTCAGAGCTCGGCAGTGCCACGCCGGAAGCTCCGGCTCGGATGGCGCCTCGGCCGGCAGCGATCGTAGGGCGTTCGGCAGCGTGAACGCGAACGTGCTGCCCGACGCCGACCTCGCTCTCCAGCGAGATCTCGCCCACCGTGGAGCTCCACGAAGCGCCTGAACAGCGCCAGCCCGAGGCCGGTCCCCTCGTGGCGCTGGGTTGAGCCGGCCGGCCTGGCGGAACTCCTCGAAGACCTGGGCCTGCTCCTCCGGCGCGATGCCGATGCCGCTGTCGCGGACGGCCACCTGGACGCCGCCGTTCGACGATCCTGAGCGCGCAGACGTCGACCTCGCCGCCGTCCGGCGTGAACTTGACGGCGTTGGAGAGCAGGTTGAAGACGATCTGCTTGACCTTGCGCTCGTCGGCCTCACGACGTCCAGGGCCGGATCGATGTCCAGCGCGAGGGCGATGCCGTGGTTGCCGGCCCGCTCGCGGATCATCGTCAGGCCGTTGTCGAGCGCCTCGGCAGCGAGAACGTGCCAAGCTCCAGCTCCATCCGCCCGGCCTCGACCTTGGACAGATCCAGGATGTCGTTGATGAGCGAGAGCAGGTGGCGGCCCGAGGTGAGGATGTCGTGGAGGTACTCCTCCTGGCGCTCGTTCAGCGTCGCCGAACATCCGCTCGATAGCACCTCGGAGAACCCGATGATGGCGTTGAGCGGCGTGCGTAGCTCGTGGGACATGTTCGCCAGGAACTCGGACTTGTGCTGGCTCGCGACTTCCAGGTCGCGGCTCTTCTCCTCGAACTCGCGGAACAGCCGGACGTTGTGCAGCGCCACGACCGACTGGCTCGCGAGCGTGCCCAGCAGCCGGACCGTCTCGGCACCGAACGGGCCGGGCACGCGACGGCGGACGACCAGCGCGCCGAGGATCTCGTCCTCGCGCAAGAGCGGGATCGTCAGCATCGAGCGCCACCCCGCGGCGTGGAGCAGCTCGAGGTGGGCGTCGCGGGGCGCGCCCGCGATGTCGGCGACCTGTAGCGGCTCGCCGCTCGCAGCCGCTGCTCCGACCAGGGTGTCCGCCAGCGTGAGCCGCGTGGACCGCAGCGCCTCGACGAGCTCGGCACTGGTGCCGTAGGCCGTCCGCACGCGGGAACCCGCGCGCCTCCGGGTCGAACTCGAAGATCGATCCACCCTCGGTCTCCGAGAGCCGGACGGTGTGGCTGAGGATCGTCGCCAGCACCTCCTGGACGTCCAGGGTCGAGCTCACCGCCTGGCTGACCGCTCCGAGGACGTGAAGCTCCTCCACCGAGCGGGCGAGCTCGGCGCTGATGGAGCTGCGCCTCGCGGAACAGCCGCACGTTCTCGACCGCGATGGCCGCCTGCGCGGCGAACGTCTGCAGGACGCCGATCGCCCGCTCCGAGAACGGAGCCACCTCGTTGCGCCACACCGAGATCACGCCGACGACGCCGCGGTCGGCGAGCATCGGGACGCCGAGGATCGTGCGGAAGCCGCCGAGCTCGCGGGCCGCCTGCCAGGCGTAGAGCGGGTCGTCACGCGCATCGGCCAGCTGCACCGTGCAGCGCTTCGAGCGCAACCCGTCCGACCAGCGTGCCCGGGCCCGGGCGGATCGGAGTGCTCCCGAGCAGGTCCCGGTAGGCGGCCGATCCCCCGGTAGCGTAGGCGACCCGGTAGACGCCCTCGTCGAGCTGGAACACCTGCCCGGCATCGGCGCCGCAGAGCCGCACGGCGTTCTCGATGATCGTCTCGAAGACGGGCCCGAGCTCGGACGCGGCGCGACCGATGACCGCCAGGACCTGGCTCGCGGCAGCCTGCTGCTCGATCGCCTCGGCGAGGTCCTGCGTGAGCCGCTCGACACGCGGATCCGGCGTCGCCGCGAGCTCGGGTTGCTTGGCCACCAGGTGCCTTTCGGTCGGCCCGGCGAATATACGCCCCCAAACGGGTGCGGTCGAGGCGCTCCGCCAGGCGACGCTAGAACGCGTCGCGCAGGTGCCGCGCGCGCAACCCGTCGACCGCGACCACGTCGAACCGCACGCCTCGGCCCACCCGTTGGGGTCGACGCATGAGCAGCACCTCCCCGCTCGCCGCAGCGCGCGCTGGCGCTGCCAGCCGACGGCCTCGGCGCCGCCGCCGGTCGCCGTGCCTTGACCTCGACGATCACGAGCGTCCGGCCCTCCGCGCGAGCACGTCGACCTCGCGCGGCCCCGCGCACGCGACGTTCCGCCCAGCACCCGCACCCCCTCGACCGCAGGAGCCGTCGGCGACCGTCTCTCCGAGCCGGCCCCGCGCCTTGCGGCGCTGTCCTCGGCCGGCGGCGTCCCGACGTCAGCGCTCGTCGGGCAGGAGCGCCAGCTGCGTGTAGGCCAGCGAGACGAACGAGCGCCGGTGCAGCGGGCACGGCCCGTGCCCCGCACGGCGGCCTGGTGCCGCGGCGTGTGTAGCCGACGTGTCGTCGAAGCCGTACGCGGGGAAGCGGTAGTGCTCGCGACGCATCAGCCGGTCGCGCGTCACCTTGTCACGATCGACGCGGCGGCGATCGCCGCGCTCTTCGCGTCCCCTGTCGACGACCGCGCGGTGCTGCCGCGTCGAGCGGCACGCGGAACCCGTCGTCGAGGAGCACCGCGCCTGGCGGGCGGATCGAGCCGGTCGAGCGCCTGGGCGAGGCCGGCCAGGTTGCGACTTGTGCAGGCCGCGCCGGTCGATCTCGGCGCCGGGATCACGATCACCGCGACCCGCTCCGCGCAGGCTCGAGGACGGCGTTGAAGAGCTGCTCGCGGATCTCGGGCGTGCGCCGCTTCGAGTCGTCCAGCAGCCCGAGCGGCGCGCACGCGTGGCCGCGCAGGTGCTCGTGGTCGAGCAGCACGGCGGCGGTCACGAGCGGGCCGGCCAGCGCGCCGCGCCCGGCCTCGTCCGCGCCGGCCACGCAGCCGCGCCTCGAGCGCGCGGTCGAAGCGGAGCAGCGTCGCCCGGGGCGGGCGTTGTCCGGCGACGGCGGCGGACGGCGACGGCCACGGAGGGCTGAGGGTACCGCGGGTCGGTCGGTGTCGGTCGTTGCCAGACGAGTCGTGTGTCAACGCCGCGGGCGAGCAAGAAGCGGGAATTCGCGTGAGCGGCCAGTAGATCATGAACGCCCGCCCGATCATCTGGTCTTCTTGATCGCGCCCCACACGCGCGAGTCCTTCGATTGGCCCGGTTGTCGCCGATCATGAAGTAGCGGTCGCTTCGGGATCGTGGATCGGCCCGCGGGTCCCTCCGCGACGACACGTACGGCTCGACGAGCATCCGGCACCGTCGCCGCGGTCCGGCACACCGGACGCGCCCGCCGCGCCCCTCGATCCACTCGCCGGGGGACCCGATCAGCCGCTTCACGTAACGGCGCCGAGGCGCGCGTGTCGGCTTGGACGCCAGGTCGCCCGTCCCGTTCGGGTGGAAGACGATGATGTCGCCGCGCGCGGCTCCGCGAAGCGGTAGACCAGAAGCGCGCGGCCGCGATCACCCGATCGTCGACCCGCAGCGTCTGCTCCATCGACCGCGACGGGACCCGGTACGGCTTGATGACGTACGCCTGCACCACGAACGCGGCCAGCCCACGCGACGAGCACCGTGCCGACCACGTCGAGCACGCCCTGTCCTACGCCGAGGATGCCGCACCGCCGCGGACGTGCGACAGCGACGATCCAGGCGATCGCAGCACCCCCGCGACGACCAGCGCGATCGCACCGACCGGGTCTGCGGAGGACAGTCCGGCAACGACGCGTCCGGGCCGCCGCCTGCAATCCAGCGCTGCTTCTCGCGCACGCGCGCCTGCTTGCCGACCTTGCCGCGCAGGTAGTAGAGCTTCGGCGCGGTTGACGTCGCCGATCGCCGGCGACCTCGATCTTGTCGATCTTCGGCGAGTGCACGGGGAACGTGCGCTCGACGCCGACGCCGAACGACTGCTTGCGGACGGTGAACGTCTCGCGCGCGCCGGCGCCGTGACGCTTGATGACGATGCCCTCGAAGACCTGGACGCGGCGTCGCGATCCCTCGATGACCTGGAAGTGCACGCGCACGGTGTCGCCCGCCTTGAAGGACGGGACGGTGCGCATCTGCCGGGCTTCGAGTTCGGTGATCGCGTTCATCGTCTAGGTCCTCTCGTACGCTCGCGGAAGGCGCGCGCCGGTTTCGAGGGCGCTGCGGCAGCCGGAGTCATCCTGGGACCCGGCAAGCTGCCGCGACCGGCGGATGCAACGCGGGGCCGCGGGCTCGTGCGGGTCCGTCAGCGGGTCCGCGCCTCGCGCCCGGGCCGCTCGAGCCGCCACTCGGCACCCGGCCGTGATGACCGGACAGCAGGACGTCGGGCACGCGCCACCCGTGGAACTCCTCGGGCCGCGTGTAGTGCGGGTACTCGAGCGCGCCCTCGAGGGCCGGTGAGAAGGACTCCTCGTCGCTCGAGCGCTCGTCCCCGAGCGCGCCGGGAGCAGCCGGCAGAGCGCGTCGCACACGATCATCGCCGCCGGCTCGCCGCCGGAGAGCACGTACGCGCCGACCGACAGCGTCTCGGTCGCGACGTGCTGAAGGATCCGGGCGTCGAAGCCCTCGTAGCGGCCGCACAGGAGGGTCACCCGGTCGCTGGCCGCGAGCTCGCGCGCGTACGCGTCGTCGAAGACCGCCCGCCGGCGTCGAGCGCGACGATCCGCCGCGACGCTCGTACCTCGTCGAGCGGCCGCCGTACGCGCCTTCGATCGCGGCGCGCGACGACGTCGACGCGCAGCACCATCCCGGCGCCGCCGCCGAACGGGGCGTCGTCGACGGCGCGGTGCTTCAGCGGGGAGTGGTCGCGGTAGCTGTGGAAGCCGAGCCGCAGGCCGTCGCGAGCGCGTTCTGGACGGGCCGCTCCTCGGTGAGCCAGGCGAACCAGTGCGGGAAGAGGGTGAAGACGTCGAGCTCGCGCACCTAGTCACCCTCGAGGCGGGTCGTCGAGCACCCAGGCGCGACCTCCAGCCGCCGCGCCGCGACGTCGACCTCGGGCACCGCGTCCCGCACGAACGGGAGCGAGGAGCTCGCCCCGTCCGCATCCAGGACCAGGACGTCGTTCGCGGGCCGTTCCCAGACCTCCCGCACGACCCCGACGGGCCGGCTCTCGCAGGAGACCGCGCAGCCGACCAGGTCGAACACGAAGAACGTGTCCTCCTGCGGCTCTGGGAGCCGCTCCACCGGCAGCTCGAGCACCGCCCCGCGCAGCGCCTCCACGGCGTCGCGGTCGTTGACCCCTTCGAGCCGGATCACCGGCGGCAGCTCGCCGCGGCGGGCGGCGATCCGGCGCTCGTCACCCGCGACCAGCAGCCGCTGGCCGCGGTCGTACAGGAACCAGTCGACCGCGCCCTCGACGCGAAAGCTGCCGTCGAGCCCGTGCGCCCTGCCCACCGCGCCGAGGCGCGCCCGCTCGGCGCCACGGCGCCGGGTCGTCAGGCACTGACGATCTCGACGTTCGCGCGACGGCCCTCCCGCACCGCGGCCGCGCGCACGACCGTGCGCAGCGCACGCGCGGTGCGCCCGCCCCGGCCGATCACCCGGCCGACGTCGCCGTCGGCCACACGGAGCTCGAGCACCACGCCCTCGGCGGTCTCGACCTCGGTGACCGAGACCTCGTCAGGGTGCGCCACGAGCTGGCGCGCCAGGTACAGCAGGAGCTCGTTCACACGCCCTGGCGATCTTCAGGAGCTTCTTGACCGGATCGGTGGGCTGGGCGCCCTTGCTGAGCCAGTCCCGGGCCTTCTCGGCGTCGATCTCGACGAGCGACGGGTTCAGCTGCGGGTTGTAGCGGCCGATCGTCTCGATCGCGCGCCCGTCGCGCGGAGCGCGGGCATCGGCCACCACGACGCGGTAGACCGGGTTCTTCTTCGACCCGATGCGGGTCAGACGGATCTTGACCGCCATCCTCTCACCTCCTTCCGCGCTTGCGGGGACGAGCAGGGCGTCCGACGGGCATCTGGCCGCCGTTGCCCCCTCCGAGCTGGGGCATCACGGGCATCTTGCCGGACGCGAGCTGCTTCATCATCTTCTTCATCTGCTTGTGCTGCTGCAGCAGCTGGTTGACCTGCTGGACGTTCGTCCCCGAGCCGGTCGCGATGCGCTTGCGCCGCGAGCCGTCGATCACGCCCGGGTTCTGCCGCTCCCGCGGGGTCATCGAGAGGATGATCGCCTCGACCCGGTCGATCGCCTTCTCGTCGACGTCCATCCCCTTCAGCTGCTTGCCGACGCCCGGGAGCATCCCGAGGATCGAGCGGAGCGAGCCCATCTGCCGGATCTGCTTGAACTGGTCGAGCATGTCCTCGAGCGTGAAGTCGGCCTTGCGGAGCTTGCGCTCGAGCTCCTTCGCCTTCTCGTCGTCGACCTCGATCTCGGCCTTCTCGATCAGCGTGAGCACGTCGCCCATGCCGAGGATCCGGCTCGCCATGCGGTCCGGGTGGAACTCCTCGAGGGCGTCGAGCTTCTCGCCGACCGAGGCCAGCTTGATCGGCTTCCCGGTGACGGCCCGCACCGACAGCGCGGCGCCGCCGCGGGCGTCGCCGTCGAGCTTCGTGAGGACGATCCCGTCGAAGTCGACCGCGGTCTGGAACTGCTCGGCGACGTTGACCGCGTCCTGGCCGGTCATCGAGTCGAGCACCAGGAGGCACCGTCCGGCTTGACCCGGTCGTGGATCTGGACGAGCTCCTGCATCAGCTCCTGGTCGATGTGCAGCCGGCCGGCGGTGTCGACGATGACCACGTCGCGGCCCTGGCTGCGGGCGCTCTCGACGCCCCAGGCGGCGATCTCGACGGGGTCGGCGCCGGTGCCGCGGTCGAAGACGGGCACGTCGAGCCGCGAGCCGACGGTGCGCAGCTGGTCGACGGCGGCCGGGCGCTGGACGTCGCAGGCCACCAGCGCGGGCTTCTTGCCCTCCTTCTTGAGGAGGCGCGCGAGCTTGCCGGCGGCGGTCGTCTTGCCCGCGCCCTGCAGGCCGCAGAGCAGGATCACCGTCGGCGGCTTGCTCGCGAAGGTCAGCTTCGAGGTCGTGCCGCCGAGCAGCTCGGTCAGCTCCTCGTCGACGATCTTCACGACCTGCTGGCCCGGCGTCAGGCTCGACAGCACCTCGGAGCCGACCGCCCGCTCCCGGACGGCGGCCACGAAGTCCTTGACCACGCGGAAGTTGACGTCAGCCTCGAGCAGCGCGAGACGGATCTCGCGCATGGCGCGATCGAGGTCGGCCTCGGTGAGCTTGCCGCGCGACCGGAGGTCGTCGAGGCTGGACTGGCAGCTTTTCGGAAAGGGAGTCGAACATCAGCGCACGCAAAAATGGGCCGAACGCGGCCCTGGGGCATGGTACCAAGGACTGCTGGGAAGCGGATGCTGCTGTTCGCGCTGCCGCCGTTGCCACCGACGGCAGACGGCGCCGAGAACATCACCGATTAGACTCGCGCCCCATGATGGTGCTCGCGCACACGGCGGCAGGCGCGGCCATCGGTCACCTGGCACCGTCGAAAGGGAGCGGCGCCGTCGTGGCCTTCGCCGCCCACGCGCTGCTCGACCTGCCGCGGCACGAGGATCCGACGATGGCCCAGGAGGCCATGCTGACGGGCGCCTCGCTGGTCTCGGCAGCGACCCTGTTCGGCCTGAACAGCAAGGAGTTCTGGGGCGCCTTCAGCTGTGCCGCGCCGGACCTCGAGCACGCGATCCCGTTCCTGCGCCGCCGGCGCCGGCTCTACCCGACGCACCGCTTCCCGCGGCTCCACAACCTCCTCCCCACGCCGCGCATCTCGCTCTCGGCCCAGGTCGCGGCCTCGGTGGTCGTCCTCTCCCTCGTGGCCCGCAGCGCGGCCCGCCGGTGAGCGCCGAGGAGCCGTCCGCCGAGTCGCTCGCCGGTCAGCTCCTGATCGCGGCGCCGAACCTGCTCGACCCGAACTTCTTCCGCACCGTCGTCCTGCTGCTCGAGCACCAGGACGAGGGCGCGGTCGGCGTCGTGCTCAACCGGCCGAGCGAGCAGCCCGCCCACGAGGCGATCCCGGACCTCGCCGGGGTGCTCGACGACACGGAGATGCTGCACCAGGGCGGCCCGGTCCAGCCGGAGGCGGTGATCGCGCTCGGCGAGTACCGCACCCCGCCGCCCGCCGGCCCGATCGTCGGACGCGTCGGGCTGCTCGGCGGCGACCTCGACCTGAACGAGCTCGGCACGCTCGTCGACCGGGCCCGGATCTTCCTCGGCTACGCCGGCTGGGGCCCGGCCAGCTCGAGGCGGAGATCGCCGAGGAGGCCTGGATCCTCGAGCCCGCGGAGCCGGCCGACGTGTTCAGCACCGACCCGACGCTTCTGTGGCGGCAGGTGCTCGACCGCAAGGGCGGCCGCTACCGCCTGCTGGCCCGCATGCCGGACGATCCGAGCCTCAACTAGAGCCCCGTGGTCGAGCCGCCGGTCAGGTAGCTGTGGGTCGAGTCCTGGGGGTGTGACTCCTCGGACTCGAGCAGCTCGCGGACCGCGTCGATGCGCCGCCGCCGTTCTGCGAGCATCTCGCGCAGCGCGATCTGGATCGAGGCGGCGACGGGGATGGCCAGGATCGCTCCGACGAAGCCCAGGAGGGCCGCCCCGATGAGCACCGCGACCAGGGTGATGAACGGCGAGACCTGCACGCTGCGCTTCATCACCAGCGGCTGGATGAGGTGGTTCTCGATCTGCTGGTAGACGTTGTAGATGTCGACGGCCCCAGTTGCAACAAAAAGGAAATCACGGCGTGTCGGATGCTCCGCCGAAGACGCTGTCGTCACGATCCCAAACCCTTTCCAAGCTGCAGCCGGTGGAACCGCCCCAGGGAACGACCAAACGAGGATCGCCCAAACCCTCCGGGTGGCTGCCGGCGCCCGCGTGCCCCGCGGCGGCAGAAAGACCGCTTTTCAGCGCCCCAAGCGCAGATCAGGCAGTCCAGAATCGTTCTATTGGCACCCTTGCCGGGCGAGCGCAAGCCCGCTATCCGCTCGCACAGGTGCAATGCACTAAATCTGCGCGAAGCCGCGGTTTATTCAGACATTTCATGGGGACATCCGGGGGCCCTGCCACACATGCAGATTGCGCTTTTCCAGCCCGACATCCCCCAGAACACGGGTACGATTCTGCGGCTCTGCGCATGCCTTGACGTGGCCGCCCACATTATCGAGCCAGCCGGCTTTGCCACCTCCGATCGGGTCTTCCGCCGGGCCGGGATGGACTACCTCGATCGGGTCCGCCTGACCCGTCACGACTCCTGGTCGAAATTCGAGGAATGGCGACGCGCCCACGGCCACCGGCTCTTGCTGTTCACGACCAAGGGGGCCAATTCCTACCTTGATTACACCTACGAACCGGCCGATATCCTCTTGTTCGGACGCGAGTCCATCGGGGTCACCGACGAGGTCGTCGCGGCCGCCGATGCGCGGCTGGTCATCCCCCTCAAGCCGGGCCTGCGCTCGCTCAACGTGGCGATGGCAGCCGCCATGGCGATTGGCGAGGCCGTGCGGCAGACAGGTTCAACCGCGCGGATCATTTGAGGAGATTTGGTGAGTTACGCGGTCAAAGAGATTTTCCTGACGCTGCAGGGCGAAGGCGCCCATGCCGGGCGCGCGGCGGTCTTTTGTCGTTTCGCGGGCTGCAATCTCTGGAGCGGCCGCGAGCAGGATCGTGCGGGCGCGGTCTGCCAGTTCTGCGACACCGATTTTGTCGGCACCGACGGCACGCTCGGCGGCCGCTTTGCCGCGGCGGAAGAACTCGCCGACACCATCGCCGCGCAATGGACGGGCGAAATCCGCCAGCCGTTATGTGGTGCTGACCGGCGGCGAACCGCTGCTGCAGGTCGACGCTGCGCTGATCGCAGCGCTGCATGCGCGCGGCTTTGCGGTGGCGGTGGAGACCAACGGCACGATTATTCCGCCCGACGGCATGGACTGGATCTGCGTCAGCCCGAAGGCCGGCGCCGACCTCGTGCTCAAGCGCGGGCATGAACTTAAACTGGTCTATCCGCAGGCCGGCGCGCAGCCGGAGAGCTTTGCCGGCCTCGACTTCGAGCGTTTTTCGCTGCAACCGATGGACGGGCCTGATGTGGCGCAAAACACCGAAGCCGCCATCGCCTATTGCCTGCGCCATCCGCAATGGCGGCTCAGCCTGCAGACACACAAGACACTCGGAATCAGATAGAGACTGGATTTTTTTGGATATGTGGGAATTGACGAAATCGTTTCGCTTCGAGGCGGCGCACGCGCTGGCCGGCACGACGCTCGGCGCGGCCAGCGAAGAGATCCACGGCCATTCGTTCCGCGCCGAGGTGAGCATCCGCGGCACGCCCAATCCTGACACCGGCATGGTGCTCGATCTCGGCTTGCTCGATGCCGGCATCTCCGACGTGCGCAAGGTGCTCGACCACAAGCTGCTCAACAAGGTCGAGGCGCTGGGCCCGCCGACGCTGGAAAATCTCTCGCGCTTCATCTGGGAACGCGTGCAGCACACGGGCCAAATCACCCGCGTCAGCGTGCATCGCGACAGCTGCAACGAAAGCTGCACCTATTTTGGGCCGCAGGGCTAGGACCGCGCATGGACGTCTCGCTGATCGAACAACGCAAACAGAAGGCGCGCAGCTGGTTCGAAACCCTGCGCGACCAGATCTGCGTGGCGTTCGAGAAACTGGAGGACGAGGCCCCCGCTGCGCTCTATCCCGGCGCGGCCGGCCGTTTCGAGCGCACGCCCTGGGAGCGAACCGATCACACCGGCGCCAAGGGCGGCGGCGGGGTGATGTCTGTGATGCGCGGTCGCCTGTTCGAGAAGGTCGGCGTGCACTGCTCGACCGTGCACGGCGAATTCGCGCCCGAATTCCGCGCGCAGATTCCGGGAGCGGCCGATGATCCTCGTTTCTGGGCTTCCGGCATTTCGCTGATCGCGCATTTGCATAATCCGCATGTGCCCGCGGTGCACATGAACACGCGCTTCGTCGTCACCACAAAGGCCTGGTTCGGCGGCGGCGCCGACCTCACGCCGGTGCTCGACCGCCGGCGCACGCAGGAAGACGCCGACACGCTCGCCTTCCATGCCGCGATGAAGGAGGCCTGCACCGGGCCTAACGGCGTTGCTGATTACGACAAGTACAAGAAGTGGTGCGACGAATATTTCTATTTGCCGCATCGCAAGGAGGCGCGCGGCGTCGGCGGCATCTTCTATGACTGGCATGACAGCGGCGACTGGGAGGCCGATCTCGCGTTTACCCAGGACGTCGGCCGCGCCTTCCTGAAAATCTATCCCGATCTCGTTCGGCGCAATTTCGAGTACGCCGTGGACGCCTGATGACCGCGAGGAGCAGTTGATCCGCCGCGGCCGCTACGTCGAGTTCAACCTGCTCTACGACCGCGGCACCATCTTCGGCCTGAAGACCGGCGGCAACGTCGATTCCATCCTGTCCTCGCTGCCGCCGGAGGTGAAGTGGCCGTGACGAAACTTCCTCGCGCGATGCTGATCGACATGGATGACACCATCCTGTCGGCCTACGGGCGCCCCGAGATCGCCTGGAACCACATCGCAGCCGAATTCGCGGGCGAGTTCGGAGCGCTGCCATCGCAACAGGTCGCAGCTGCCGTGCTGACTTCGGCACGCTCGTTCTGGTCCGCGGCCGGCGCCGAATGGCGGCTGAAGCTGGACGAAGCGCGGCGCATCGTGGTCGGCGACGCCTTTGCGGCGCTCGGAGCCAGCGGTCACACCCTGCCCGCCGGGCTCGCCGCGCGCATCGCCGACCGCTTCACGCGGTATCGCGAGGAGGAGATGTTCATCTTCCCCGGCGCGCATGATGCGATCGACACGCTGAAGGCGCTCGGGGTCAAGCTCGCACTCGTCACCAATGGTGCTGCGGAAACCCAGCGCGCCAAGGTCGAGCGCTTCGAACTCTCGCACCGCTTCCATCACATCCAGATCGAGGGCGAGCACGGTTTTGGCAAGCCCGAGGAGCGCGCCTATCTGCATGCGATGGACGCGCTCGGCGTCACCGCGTCAGACACATGGATGATCGGCGACAATCTCGAATGGGAAGTCGAGGTGCCGCAGAAGCTCGGCATCTACGCGATCTGGATGGACGTGCATGGCGAGGGCCTGCCGCCGGGATCGACTGTGCGGCCCGATCGCATCATCCGTTCGCTGAACGAACTGCTGCCCGAGTAAGCGTCTACTCATAAATCCGCGATGCCCGCATATCTCCGAAATTTTAGTTTGGACAAACCGCTCCACTCTTCACCCATTCGTCGAGCAGCGTGCCCACTTGCGCTTGCGTACCCGGAGCGGGCTGACGGCCGGCACCCGGCGCCCAGGCCCAACCCACCAGATGATCGGTGCCGACATGGTGCACAATCTCATCGAGCGAGCGGCCGCCATTGCGCGCGGGATCCTTGATCTGCGCGCATATCTGCCCGACCGTCTTGCCTTCCCAGCCCATTTCGGCCGGCGCCAAATGCCAAACCGGATCGCCGGGCACGCGGCCGGCATCGACATTCGCTTGCTGATGACAAACCGGACAGCGCAGCGCCGGAAGGCCGAAGCCGTCTTCACCGCGAACGACCGGCGGTTGATGCGGGCGGCGGAGGTCGCCCTGGCGCGGGCGATCGCCGGCAGGATGGCAGTTCATGCAGCGCGGATGAGTCAGGACCTTGGCGGCTTCGGTAAACAGGGCCGCTGATCGCTCCGCGGGATCGCTGATCGCGGCAAAGCTGTCGACGTTGGCAAGGTTCTGCGCCGATGAATCTGAAACGGCTTGCACCGGGATCGCAAGCATGGCTGCGACCGCCAATAGAAGTCCGAAATGCCGTTCAACCCGCACGGTGATTCCCCTTTCCGGCTGTGTGAACTAGACAAGGTAGCGCTGCGGATCGGCCAGGATCACGCTGCGCACCGCTTCGTGATATTTGATGTAGCCCGTGCAGCGGCAGAGGTGACCGTCCAGCGCCTCGGCGATGGTCTTCTCGATATCGTCGCGAGGCGCGCGTTTCTTCGCCAACCGTTCGAGCAGCACCTGAGCTTCGTTGAGGAAGCCCGCGGTGCAATAGCCGCACTGAAAGGCGAAGTGCTCGATGAAGGCCTTTTGCAGGACCGAAAGCTCGCCGTTCCTCGCGTGGCCTTCGACGGTGCGGATCGACTTGCCGTTGAAGCGCACCGCCGGAACGATGCAGGTCGGGCTGGTGTAGCTTGTGCCGTCCGGACTATCCACGATGACCGCGCAGCTCAAGCACTGCGCCGCGCCGCAGCCGAATTTGGTCCCGGTGAGGCCGAGATATTCGCGCAAATAGTCGTTCATGGTGAGTTCGTCGCGAACCTCCGTCGGTCCGTATTGGCGACCATTGATCGTCACGTTGATGGTCGTCACGTCAGTACCCCTTTGAGCATGTGCTTGCGTCACCGGCAGGGAACGGAAGCGATGGCCGGTTGCGTCGAAGATCGCGTTTATGAGCGCGGCCACGACCGGAATCATCACCACTTCCGCCATGCCCTTCGGGCGTTCGTTCGCGTCGACGGCCGGCAGAACCTCGACCTCCAGATCGCGCAGCGGCAGGTCCGACCCGCGGGCGACGAGGTATTGTCCGAGATTCCATTGCCCGTTGCCGGGACCATCCTCGTAGAGCGGCAGCGACTCGAGCAACGCATAACTAACGCCCATCGCGAAGCCGCCCTGCGCCTGTCCGAGTACGATCTCCGGAACAAGGGCTCGGCCGCATTCAAACACGTTGTATGCCTTTGCGATGCGCAACGCTCCGGTTGCCCGGTCGATCTCGATGCGGACCAGCGTGCCACAGGCCGTCGTGTAAGTCGGTCCGCTCTGGTTGAGACTGGTCGGCGGAAGCTTGACGTTGGAGCGGTTGACGCGGACAAATTTGCCCGTGCCGCGACGTACGGCCAAGCGCATCGATATCGGCGGTCCACGGCTGTCCGCCCACCGCGAACGTCGCGCGCGCCCAGGCCCAGCGATTGAAGGCGTGCGCCATGGCGCCGGTCACGCCTTTACGTGCGTGCGCCCTGGCCGCGATCGCCGGCAAAGCCAATGGCGGCAGTCCCGGCATCACGAGTTGGCCATCTTGCCACTGCGCCTTGCTCCATTCGTCGGCCTTGCGACTATTCGGCGCGATGCCCCATAGTTCGAGCGCCGCCGGCCAGAGGCCGAAGCGGAAGATGACGCGCGCGGCTTCGGCTGCCGCGTGGGTCCCGACATGGGCGCCGCGTCGAGGCGGCGGTCGCCGTGCTGATCGCAGGCACCCAACGCGGATTGCGCGCGGCCGCGTCCTGCGTCTTCTGATCCATCGTGAAGGAGTCACCGGAACTCACGAGATCGAGCTGACCGAAAGTGTCGACCCGGAGGACGGCGACTTCGTTGGCTACGCCACCCAAATGGGCGGCCACGCGGCTGGCGGCTGCCGTTCCAATGCCGTTACCCATCTCGGCGCCATCGCAATAGATAGCAATCTGACCATCGGCGCGCGATTTCAACGGATCCCAGCGCAGCATCGCCTCCGGTGCCGTAGTTCTTGGTCGCACAGGCGACGCCGGTACCGACGAGAATTCCCGACTGCTGTCCACGCGCCCTCTCCTGTGCGCGCTGCGTCCAGATCGGATGCTTCTCCAGTTTATCGAGGATTTCGGGGGTGCGGATTGACGCAACGTAGGTGTTCCCCGCCAGATTGCGGTTGCCGGAAGCGAGCGCATTGCGGCGTCGGAATTCAATCGGGTCGAGCGGTAGCTGCCGGCAAATCTCGTCAACCTGCACTTCGAGCGCGGTCATGGTTTGCAGGGTTCCATAGCAACGCATGGAGCCGGCCGTCACGCCACGCGAGTGGAACGCGTACGTCGTCAGATCAACTTTCGGGCAATAGTAGATGCCAAGCGCGGCCAGAGCACTTACCGAACCCACCTGGGCCGAAAAATTGGCGAGGCCTCCACCATCCAACGCATGGTCAGCGACGAATCCGACCATCTTGCCGGTCGCCCGATCGACCCCGATCCGCGTCCGCATCTTGAAGGCATGTCGCTTTATCCCGGATTGAAACTGCTCGAAGCGGTTGTTGGCGAGTCGGACTGGACGATTGGGCAAGAACATCCCTGCCAACGCGACGTAGAGCGGGAACGGCGTGTGGTCGCGCCCCCCGAATCCTCCGCCGCAAGATGCGAAGTTAGTGTTGATATGCGCCGGCTTGAACGGCGCCTGGGCGTTGCCGAGCAGGTCCGCTATCGCCGTCGCCATCTCGGCAGGCGATTGCACACTGATGACGAGATTGAGATCCTTGCGCCCGGCGTCATACCAGGCAAGACCGCTTTCCGGCTCGAGCGCCATCGGATCAACGGACTGCGTTTCGAATTCGCGGTCCAGCACCAACACGGCCGGGTTGTCGGCCGCGAGCTCGGCGCGAATTTTTTCGCCAAAGTCCGCGGCCTTGGCGTAGGCACGACCGTTCGGGACCGGCAGGCGTGGCCATACCGGGGCTCCGGAGTCCTCGACGAAGCCCGGACTCACCCAGCCATTCTTGACCGGCGAATACACATCGGGCGCGTCAGGCGTCGGACCGCCCACGCGTGTGAAGCGAAAAGCACCGTAGTTGGGCTGTTTAACGGGTCCGGTTTCTTTGCCGAATTTGAGAACAGGCGCATCGCGCAGAACGCGCCGCGCCTGATCAAAAATGTCGAAGTCCTCAAAGATGAGCAGCGCAACTGGCTGACCCATATAGAGCGGCGTCTTGCCGAACGGGCAGAGCAGATCGCCGGCATAGAATTCGGGAACGCGCGCGCCGATACGCGCCAGGTCGTCGGCGGTCACAACCACCGACGGCTTCAATGCACCAATCAAGATTGATAGGTCCATTCCAAGCAACACGTGGCTCGCGTCAGTCGCGCGAATGAGCATGGCGTGGGAGGTCTTCACTGGCCAGCCAGGCATATCGGCGGCGCGAAAATCGCCCGCGTAGAGCTTCGCGCCGGTGACCTTGACGATTCCGTCGATACGTCCGGCTCCGGTTGCCGCTGGATTCCAGCTTTTCTGACCGGGCAAGGTTTCACGCGCGGCAAAGTGGATTGCTTCCGCAAAAGCCAGACGCGACACGGAAAGCGCAATGCCGTTCCACATGAGCAATTTCACGAAATCGCGTCGCGAGGTCCTCACCAATTCCCCTTTCGCTCAGCACTTACGGTTTGCACAGCACTTGATACTTCTTTTTGAGATGATTCGTCGATACGAAGTACAGGTTGCGCGATCCGTACGCTGGATTATCGAATGGGAGCGAACATGCGAACGATCAACGCCAGTCGTCGGTGCGGCTTTTTGACCGTCGCCGCCCTTGGCGCCATCGCAATCTTGCTTGCATGGCCGAATGCGACTGCTTCCGCGCAAACTGCGGCTGGAAGAACTGATCTGACAACAGAGACCCGCGTTCCGCGAGCCCGTCGTGCTGACCAGCAAGGACGGGGTCCTCGAAGTCCGGCTCACCGCGAGGCAAGGCCGGGCAACGCTCGACACTGTAGCGGTACCTGTCGAGGGCTTTCTTCTTTTCGACTACGAGGTGATCCGCGGCACGGCGTCCAACGGCAAAAAATCGGGCGGCAATCTCTATCCAGCGCCCACTCTGCAGGTCTTCCCCGGCGAACGGCTGATCGTGCACTTCGGAAACGGCCTCAGCGACCTGACGATCCGGGACTATTTCACTCCGCAGTACACATCCAAAGGTCAGCCCGTTCCGCTTTATCCGGAGCAGATGACCTCGTCACCGATCAATCTCCACACGCATGGAGCGCACATCAGTCCGAAGGGAAATGCCGACAACGTCATGCTGCACATTCCGCCGGGGATGTCGAACACCTACACCTACGACATCCCTCGGAATATGCCGCAAGGACTGTACTGGTATCATTGTCATCTTCACGGGCTCACTGCCGCGCAAGTCTATGCAGGTCTCGCGGGCCTGCTTGCGATCGGACGAACGGATGGCAGCATGCCGCTCGTCACCGAACAACGCATCCCGGTCCGCAACCTGGCCCTGCAATACAATTTCGTCTTTGATCGTGCGGGTGGTCTCGCGCAGCTCAACAATCCGAACTGGCCGCAGTGGGTCAGCACGATCGTGGCACCGAAGGATGGCGAGCTGGCGAACGGCACGTACCGTCCCTTGCTGGCGCCGGTCAACTTCAGCCGCTCCAAGCCAGGAACAAAATATTTCACGGTGTGGCACGCGGGGCCGCTTTCAATCGAAAATCATCGGGGGCAATTGGAGTTCATTCCCAGCAATCTCCAGCAATTCACCGCGACCGACCGCAATGCCGGGAACGATGTGCCGGCCAATCCCTCGCTTCCGGATTATCAGCGCGACGTGCAGTTCACCGTCAACGGCCAGTTTCAGCCGGTCATCGAGAGCAAGGCGGGCCAGACCGAAATTTGGGTGCTCGCGAATGTGAGTGACATGGCCTACATCAATGTGCAGCTCACGGAGACGAAGACCGGACGGCATCCGCGTATCGCCATCGTTGGCCAGGACGGCAATCCCTACACGACCGTTCACTATCCGCCGACCGACAATGGCACCCGGCTGCTCATTCCGCCGGCGAGCCGGTTTGCGATTGCCGTGACGATACCAGCCGAAGGCGATCTTATTCTGGAGATGCCGGAGCGCAGCGGCGACGCCAAGACAATCACCGCCCCCGGCGTGCTCTATACGAATAGTGGCAGCGACAATCCTCCAGCCGTGCTGGGCAGCCTGAGCGTCTCGCCCTCGGCGGTAAGTTATTTCGACGGCTTCTTTGTTTTTCCGACCCAGGTGCTGGCAAGAGCCAAAGCGGCGCGGCCCGGCGGCGTAACAACCCCGTTCGTCGAAGGTCAGCCGCTCGACGCCTACACGTCTTTTGTCGACCTTGCCAAAGCTACCCCGGACTTCACGCGGCAGATCGTGATATCCGGCGGATTTCTCAACAACCTGGCGAGCACCGATGACCCGAAAGCGTTTGTCTATGCATTCGACGCCGGCGCATTTCCCAATGTGCCGCTGATCCAGCCCCGGCTCAACTCAGTGGAGGAATGGAAGTTCGTCAACAACAACAACGACGAGCATCCGATCCACGTTCACGTCAACGATTTCCAGGTGATGGATTACTTCGATCCCGTGAGCGGTCTGCGAACCGGCCCCGACAAGTTTTCCATCGACAACGCAAATGCGCCGGCGCCGAAGATGAATGCCGACGAGAGCGTGATCGCGCCCGGCATTCTCACCATCCGTACCCGCTTCGACGAATATACCGGGCTATACGTGATGCATTGCCATCGCCTCAACCACGAAGACAACGGGCTGATGGCGCTGATCAATGTCATACCGGCAGTCTCGATTTATGCGGTAGCCATTCCGGGCGCGCCCGGAAAACCTGCCGAGGTTCGCTTGTACGACGGCAACGGCGACCGGTTCGTCGGCACGGTCATCCCGTTCTCGGGCTATGAAGGCAACGTCAGCGTCGCGATGGGCGATGTCGATGGTGACGGCATACTCGACCTGATCGTCGGCGCCGGCAAGGATTACGCGCCGGAGGTTGTGGTTTATTCGGGCGCGTCAATACGCGGCAAAGGCACCTTCGGGACAGAGCTGGCGCGTTTCCAGCCGTTCAATTCCCAAGCGCGTGCCGGGGTCAGCGTGGCCGCCGCACAGATCGATGGGACAACTGCCGACAACATCATCGTGGGATCGGGCCCCGGCGTCCCGAGCGAAGTGAAGGTCTATCAAGTTCCGCTCGCATCATCGTCGGGTAGCGGGCCTATTCTATTCGCGTCCTTCAAGCCGTATGGTGAAAGTCGATCAGGCGTGAGCGTCGCCACGGGCTTTGTCGATTTTTCGACCGGCCGCGAGAGCATCATCACTGCGCCCGGCCCCGGCAGCCCGGCGGAGGTTGCGGTATTCGCCTTCCCGCTTTTGCAGCCGATCGCAAAGGCTGGAACCAAAGCGGAACCAAGCTAGTGCCAGGACCGGTCGTGGCGGTGTGCGCGCGACGGATAAGCCGGTGAAGACGGCCTCTTTTATCCCGTTCGGCAAGGATTATCGGGGCGGCGTTTCGCTGGCGACCGGATGGCTTGCCGGTTCGCTCGGCGGCGCCAAGCGGATTGTCGTGAGCCAGCTCACGGACCGCGGTTCAGTCAAGATTTTCTCCAGCGGCTCCGCACTGGATGGAGGGCCCGCAATGTACCTGCACAGCCCGTTGCACCACGACCATGGCGCCAACTTCCGCGAAATCGCGAGCTTCGAGCCGTTTGATGGATCCGCCGGCACGCGGGTTGCCACAACGAGTACGACGACTGGCGCTCATCTGCTGGTTAGCGGCGTTGCGCCGGGGCCAAAGATGCAAGCGTCATCAAATACGATTTTTCAAGGCCAAATCCCCAGTCCACGACGCTTCAGCCCGTGCGGCTCGGACAGGTCTGGTCCGGAAAAGCGTCTCAGCCTGCGACGCTTGGCGGCGATTAGCCGACGAGATCATCAACGCCTTAGCCGCCTGCGATAACTCGCGCGAAATCCTGCAGCGCCTTCCTGGCCTGCGCCACGGCGCGCGCTTTATTATTCCGCGGGCCTCACTGAGTGCCTGAGCGACCGTGGTGCGGGCATAACCAGAACGTTGCAGCGGCGCGCTGAAAATGCGCGGCATGTCCCCGCGCGCTTGTACGGCTTCAGCTTACCTGCGGGAACACTGCCGCGGCTTCCTCGCGTTGCACAGGCGGAAACGGCGCAATCCAGTGATGGGGTTGAGATATAAGGTCTCGCCCGACAGACCCTGCGGATGATAGTGACCGAAGTCCGGCCAGCCCAAACCTCCCGGTCGATGCGAGGTCGGCGCCACCAAGAATAGAGGAAACGATGGCCAAGCTTAGAGCTGCGATTGCGCTTCTCTTTCTAGTCTTTGCTGGCACGCCATCATTGGCTCAGACTTATCCTGATCGGCCGATTCATCTCATTGTGCCTTTTGCGGCTGGCGGATTGGTTGACGTGCTTGCGCGGATGCTCGGCGAGGAGCTGTCGAAAGCATTCGCGCAACCCATCATCATTGAGAACAGGCCGGGCGCGGGAGGCAATGTCGGTGCCGATGCCGTCGCCAAGGCCGCGCCCGACGGATATACGCTGCTGATGACTTCGGCAGGAATCCAAAGCATCAACCAGTTCCTCTACAAATCCATGCCCTTCGATCCCGAGAAGGCGTTTGCCCCGGTTTCGCTCGTTGCCGACATGCCCATGCTTGTGCTGGTGCGGTCGAGCACCGAAATCAAGTCGCTGCAAGACCTCATTGCGAATGCCAAGGCCAATCCAGGGAAACTGAATTTTGGCTCAGCAGGTATCGGCACGACGGGACACCTGGGACAGGCGCTGCTTGCTCATGCTGCGGGCATCACCTTGTCCCACGTTCCTTATCGCGGTGCGGGACCTGCCGTTAACGACCTTGTCGCCGGCCACATCCAGGGCACCGTCGATAATCCGCCCCTCGTGTTGCCCCATATCAAAGCCGGCACCCTCACCGCCCTTGCCGTTGCCTCCCCAAGGAGACTGCCGGTCTTGCCGGACGTACCGACGGCTGCCGAGGCTGGTCTTCCGACCTGGGAGGTTTCCTCGTGGTTTGGCGTCGCCGCTCCCGCCGGAACACCCCCCGCGATCATTCGGCGGCTGCAGTCAGAGATCGCCCAGGCGTTGCTCAAATCAACGGTGCGCCAGCTTTTTGCGGAATCCGGCATGCAGGGGAGCGGCAACACATCGGAGGAATTTGGCCGCTTTATTCGCGATGAGCGGGCAAAATGGGCCGAGGTCGTCCGCATCGCAGGCATACAGCCAAACTAGGGATGTCGCGGGGAGAGCGAGATGGATAACGCCGTCGTTATCGCGGTCCGTAGTGTCGAACTCGCCGTTTGCGATGTTGCGGCCGCTCAAGACTTCTTTGCGACCGTATGGGGTCTGCAAGCGGCGGGCGACCAGAATGGAATTCGCTATCTGCGCGCAGGTGGGCGCGCCGCCTATGCGCTCAGTTTGCGCCAGGCGTCGGGAACGAGTTTGACGCGTATCGTCCTGGAAGCGGCGGATCGTAGCGCAACAACGCAGCTCTATGAGAAGGTCATACAAAGCGGCCGGCCGACTGACGGACCTCCGCGGCCACTAGCGAGCCCGGGCGGTGGCTTCGGCTTCGGCTTTCAGGATCCCGAAGGGCGAAATCTCGCGTTGGTCTGCGACGTGGCCGACCACACGTCTTCGATGCCCGGCAGCGACACGCCGACGCGGTTGTCCCATGTGAACCTGAACTGCAGGGACAACGACCTCACGTTCCGCTTCTTCCGGGATGTTCTCGGCTTTCGATTGACCGACGAGACGCGGGCCTTTCGCTTCATACGATGCGGCGCGGACCATCACACGCTCGTGCTCGGCTTTAACGACAATTGCTTCCTGAACCATGTCGCATTCGAAATGCCGGACCTTGACGCTGTCATGCGCGGCATCGGCCGGATGCGCGATCACGGCTATCCCGTCGAGTGGGGTCCCGGAAGGCACGGGCCCGGCAACAATGTGTTCGCGTATTTTTGCGGCCCCGAAGAACTTCCGATCGAATACACGGCCGAGATGCAGCAGGTCGACGAAAGCTACCGCGTTGGCGGCCCGTCAGATTGGAGCTGGCCGCCCGGCCGGCTTGATCATTGGGGGATCACGCCGGGGCCGAGCCGGCGCGTCAAGGAGGCGCAGAGCCGTTTCGCCTTTTCGCCAGACGGCTATCGGCTCGAGCAATAGCGGGTTTCCATGCAACACCAATTGAATGCTCCCGAGGGCGATTTCGTCATCGAGAATTTTAGCTTTGGCAATGGCACAACATTGCCCGAGCTGCGCCAGCATTACTTGACCCTTGGCCAACCGCAATACGACGCGGTGGGCAATATCAACAACGCCGTGCTGCTCCTTCACAACACGACCGGCACGAGCCGCGAATGGCTGGCGCCTGAGCTGAGCGAGCCCTTGTTCGGTGCGGGTCAGCCGTTGCCCAGCTCCCAGTTTTTCGTCGTCATGCCCGATTGCATCGGATTTGGGCGATCGAGCAAGCCCAGCGATGGGCTGCGGACGCGATTTCCGAACTATCGCTACGACGATCTCGTCGCGGCCCAGCATCGACTGCTGACCGACCATCTGCGCATCGGACATCTCAGGCTTGTGCTGGGTCTGTCGATGGGCGGAATGTTGACCTGGCTGTGGGGCGAGATGTTTCCGGACTTCATGGATGCACTGGTGCCGGTCGCTTGCCAACCCGGCCCCATGAGCGGGCGAAATTGGATCCAGCGGCGCATGGCGATCGAGGCCATACGCAATGATCCAGGTTGGCAAGGCGGCGACTATGAGCGGCAACCCACAAACTATACGCTGACGCCGATCGGCGCGATCTTCACGCAAAGCGTGGTGCGTATCCAGGAATTGGCGCCGACGCGCGCGGAGGCAGACGCGTTCTATCGGCGGATGGTCGAAAATGCGCGCAAGGGCGACGCAAACGACCGCCTCTACCAACTGGAAGCCTCGATGGAGTATGACCCATCCGCGAAGCTGGAGCGGATCAAGGCGCGAGTCCTTGCGATCAATTTCGCGGACGACGAGCTCAATCCACCTCAGCTTGGCACATTGGAGAATGCCATGGCGCGGCTTCCCGCCGGCCGTTTCACAATATTGCCTGCCACCGCAAGTTCGCGCGGACACTATTCCGCGCAGCAAGCCGCGCGATGGGCGCCACTCCTTGCTGATTTCCTGCGCAACCAATCGCAAACGTGACCGTGCATCATCCCTCGGTTTTTGGGGATCAGACCAAAGGCGTACCCGTCCATCCCACGCACCCGTTCTCACCGGGGCTCCCGGCGATTGATCGGCGCGCGCCGCATCGTTACTCTCCCGACGAAAGGGCGGTGCCGGTTGCCGCCCGCAAATTGAGGGATGGCGTGACGATGTCCTTCGCAGGTCCCAGGGTTTCGCGCCGAAAGGTGCTCGCAGTCCTCGCGACGTCTCTTGCGCCACTGACGCCGTTCCCGGCGCAGGGGCAGTCGCAGCAAACAATACGGCTCAACGTCCCGTTCTCGGCAGGCACAGGGCCCGATCTGCTGGCGCGCATCCTCGGTGAGGAACTGCGGCAGCGCTGGAATCAACCCGTCATTGTCGAGAACAAGCCCGGCGCCAGCGGCAACATCGGCACGCAAGCCGCGGCGAACGCGCCTGCCGATGGCCAGACGCCTGTTGGTGACCGTCAATACGTTCGTGATGAATGCGAGCCTTTATCCCTCGATCCCCTACGATCCCGAAAAGGATTTCGTGCCGATTGCCGAGATCGCAACGGGCGTGCTCGCGCTCGTTGTTCATCCTTCACTCAACGTCACCACGTTCGCCGAGCTGATCGCGCTGGCCCGCAGCAAGCCGGGCACCATCAACTACGCATCCCCCGGCCGCGGCACGCCGCAGCATCTCGCCATGGAGCTGTTGAAGCTGACCGCGCAGGTCAACCTGACGCACATTCCCTATGCGGGTTCCGCTGGCGCGGTGAAGGATCTCGCGGGCGGCCACGTTTCGGCGATGTTCCTGCCGGTCCATACCGCGCTTCCGCTCGTGGAAGGCGGCCAGATTCGTATCCTCGCCGTCGGCAGCAAGACCCGGGCGCCGCAGGCCGCGCAGGTGCCGACGCTGGCGGAACTTGGGGTCGCCGATTACGACGTCGATTTGTGGTACGCCGTGCTCGCGCCGGCCGCGACGCCACGCGCGATCGTCGAGCGCTACAATGCGGTGTTCAACGAGATCCTGGCGCAGCCAGGCGTGAAGGCACTTCTCGACAAGCAAGGCCTGATCGTTCAGGGCGGTCCGCCTGAACGTCTGGGCGCAACTGATCGCCAAGGATCGGGCGCGCTGGGCCAAGGTCGTCAAGGATGCCCAGATCACCGCGGAATAGTTTGGCGAGCCGCCTTGGCACCGGCCGGGCGCGTTTGAATATCCTAGAGCAGGCTTCGCGCCGCCGCCGATATCATCATCACGCCGCCCGCGATGACGACCGCATCGAGGATGGCGGTGTGGATGTGCACCGGCATGCGCTCGACGAACGCCTTGGCCAGGAACGCGCCGGGCAGCGCCACCGCGCCGATCAGCACCGCGAACGCCAGCACCTGAGGCGTGACGACGCCGGCGAACCCGAACACCGAAATCTTGATGACGCTGGTGACAAGCGAGATCACCGCGTCGGTGGCGATCACGGCAGCACCCTCCAGGCCTGCAGCCATCAATAGCGACAGCAGGATCACGCCCGCGCCTGACGTGCCGCCGACCACGACGCCATAGCCGACCGCGCCGACCGCAAGGCCGGCGTCGCCGATCCTGATGTCGCGGCGCTTGGCCAGCCGCCGCAGCGGCACGCTCAGGATCAGCATGGTGCCGATCACCATGGCTGCGCCCGCGCCGGTGAGGCGCGTGTAGCCGTAGGCGCCGAGCGCGGTCGTGAGGCACGCGCACGCCATGACGATCAGCGCCTTGCGGCGGTCGGCGTAGCGGATGAAGGCTATGAAGCGCGAGGAATTGGTGAACAGCGAGGAGATCGCGATGATCGGCACTACCGGCTCGGCGCCGATCAGCGGCACCAGCACCAGCGGCATCAGCGCGCCGGTGCCGTAGCCGGCGAGCCCGCCGATCACGGAGGCAAACAGCGCGACGATTCCGACCAGCACGAGCTGGGCCAGCGAGACGTCGGCAAAACCGGAGAGAATGTCGGGCACTGCGTCAGCTCGGACCGCGGCTCTTCGAGGGAACCATCGTCGCCTCCACGGCGATGATGGTCTGGTTCTCTCCGTAAACCGCCTTCACGGAGATATCCATCTTCACAATCTCGCCGGTCTTGCGGACGGCCGGGCTAGTTGCGATCTCGGGCAAGTGGCTGATGCCGGTCTTCACGTATCGCCCAAAGCCGGCGTGGTGGCGCCCGCGAAGCTGCGGCGGGATGATGAGTTCGATGGATTGTCCGATCGCCTCGGCCGCCGAATAGCCGAGCAACTCCTCGGCATGCGCGGCTCCACTGACGAGATGCGGCCCGCGGTATCGACGGTGAGCGTTGCGGCCATCGACGCTTGTCTCCCGGTCGGTCCCGTTCACAGCCGGTGGTCGCGCTTAAAGCGCGCCACGGTCTGGTCGGCGATACCAGCCAGCACATTTGCCTCCAGCGGAAAGCCGTCGGCGAGCCAGGCGTCCTCGGCAATCGTCAGCACATGGCCGAGCGCCGGTCCCTCGGCGATGCCGCGCGCAATGAAGTCGGCGGCGCGCAGCGGAAATTTCGGCGCGCTCCAGCGCTGCGGCAGCGTCGCCATCTCGCGCCAGTTGGTATCGTCGATGCCCCCTGCCCGCGCCCAGGCCAGCATCAGGCGGTTGCGATAGGCCTCCTCGCCGAGCCGGTAGAGCCTCCGCTTGGCGGTCGGCTCGTCCATGCCGGAAAGCCGCCACCAGCGATGCCCCATGGAATCCAGCGCCTTGGTCTCGGCATTGGTGAGCCGCAGCCGCGACGCAACGCGCTTGGCATCTTCGGTCACGGCGACCGCGAGCGCGCCGAGCCTGCGGATCGCGTCGGGTTTTTCGCCGAGCAGCCTTTCCACTTCGATCATCGCGTTGAACGGCCCGGTATAGGCGACGCCGCCGACGATGGCCTGCAGCAGCCCGCCGTCGACCATCGCGGTGACCGCGCCCCGGGCGCCGTCGGCCGCCACGAGCTTGAGCATCTCCATGCGCACGCGTTCCGCCGACAGCGCCGCAAGGCCGGCACGGCCACCGATGCAGGCCAGCAGGCCCCTGCGGTCCGGCTCGCCCGCGCCGTAGGCGGCATGGATGCGGAAGAAGCGCAGGATGCGCAAATAATCCTCGGCGATGCGCTCGGCGGCATTGCCGATGAAACGCACGCGCCGCGCGGCGATATCGTCAAGCCCGCCGACATGATCGTGCACCACGCATTGCGCGTCGACCGACAGGCCGTTGATCGTGAAGTCGCGGCGCTCGGCGTCGCGCACCCAGTCACGGCCGAAGGCGACCCTGGCCTTGCGGCCGAAGGTTTCGGTGTCCTCGCGCAGCGTGGTGACCTCGAAGGGTTGGCCCTCGACCACCAGCGTCACCGTGCCGTGCTCGATGCCGGTCGGCACGCTCTTGATGTGGGCGGCTTTGGCGCGGCGGATCACCTCGTCCGGCAGCGCCGTGGTCGCGATGTCGATGTCGCCGACCGGAATTTGCAAGCAGCGCATTGCGCACGGCGCCGCCGACCACGCGCGCCTCCTCGCCCTCGCCGTTGAGCAGCGCGAGCACGCGCGATGCCGGGCCGGACGTCAGCCACGGCGCATCGGCGAGCACGCGCGTCTCGTTCATTTCGCGGCCCCCGGTTTCTCGACGCCGGGGACGAGCTTGCCGTGGTCGAGATGGGCGGGGACGTAGACCGAATCCGGCGGCGCGCCGGAATTCTCCGCGAGCAGGAAGAAGCTGACGATGACGAGCAGCAGCGAGCCCACCACGAGCTTGGCCACCATGTGCAGTGGCCAGGAAGTCTGGTCGAACAGGCCGGAACGGGTGGCGAGCAGAAAGACGGCGTAGACCGCAAAGGGGATCAGGAAGATTCCGATTTCGGTCAGGACCGGACGGATCATGCGAGATAGATCCGTTCGTACAACACGCGCAGGATTCCGGCGGTGGCGCCCCAGATGTAGCGCTCGGCAAACGGCATGGCGTAGTACTGCCGCTCCATGCCGCGGAACTCCTTGCTGTGGATCTGGTGGTTCTCCGGATTTATCAGGAAGGCCAGCGGCACCTCGAAGGCGTCGACCACTTCGGACTCGTTGATTTCAAGTTTGAAGCCCGGCTTGACCTTCGCCAGCGTCGGCAGGATGCGAAAGCCGAACGCGGTGCCATAGAGATCGAGATAGCCGATCGGCTCGATATATTCCCGCTTGAGCCCTACTTCCTCATCCGCTTCGCGAAGTGCCGCGTCCATCGGCGAGGCGTCGGTCGCGTCGATCTTGCCGCCGGGAAAGGAGATCTGCCCGGCATGGCTGCTCAGATGCGGCGAGCGCTGCGTCAGCAGCACGGTCGGTTCGGGATGATCGACCACCGGGATCAGCACCGCCGCCGGCCGGACCGGCTGCTCTTGCGCCACGATCTCCAGCATGCGGTCGTTGCCGGAATCGCCGGTGCGCGGAATCACATTGGGATCGACCAGGCCCGGCGGCACGTCGAAGCCGAGCCGCGCGCGCGAGCGGTTGAAGAACTCCGCCGCGCCGATCGTGGCGGGCCGTGCTGTGAAGCACCTGTTCGTTCAACGCGCGTTCCTCACCTGCTCTGCATCCGCCATCGCAAAGAACTCGCCGCCGGACTCGACCCCGAACATCGCCGCACCATCGATCATCCGCTCCTCGCCCATGTCAACCAGATCGTAATAGAGCGCGCGGGTCACCTTGGCCCACAGATCGGCGCGGACATGGAGATAGGGCGTCAGCCCGCCGTCGGAAGCCTTCTCGAAGCGAAGCCCGTGCCCCGCCTCGCAGGCCACCCAGTCGTCGACATTGGTGCGGAAGCGCAACAGCCGGCCGCGCGCATCCTCCTCTTTCCGCATTTCTACGGCCATGAACGGCGCGTCATCGACCCGGATGCCGACCTTCTCGACCGGCGTGACCAGGAAATGCTTGCCGTCCTCGCGCTTGAGGATGGTCGAGAACAGCCGCACCAGGGCCGGCCGGCCGATTGGCGTTCCCATGTAGAACCACGTACCATCGCCGGCGATTCGCATGTCGAGATCGCCGCAAAACGGCGGATTCCACAGGTGCACCGGAGGCAACCCCTTTCCGGACGGGGTTTTGTTGGTCGCCTCGCGCGCAGCGACGGTCAGCCCCTCGAGGTTGCTGCGTGGTGGTCTGCCCTTGCTTCGCCATGGTTTACCCCAAAAGTTTTCCGGACCTGTTTGGCACGATTGGTGCACGTTCTGAATTGGGCTTTGGCGAGGCCTAATTCTCGCTACATCGTGATGCCGTTGATAGCCCCATATCCGATAATGTGGGGATAGTTTAATTCAACAAATACATGGCCTTCGCATAGGTTTAGCATGAGGTCCATGACATGACGACGTGAGTTCCGAAAGACCAATGACAAGCAGGCTAAGGAGCTTCAGGGAATGGCTGGCGCAGAAAGTGTTGAGAAGCTCGAGGACGTCATCGTCCGTTCGGCTGAACAGGTCTCGGGACAGATTCGCGCTGCGAAAGAAGCGATTTCAACCGTCATTTTCGGCCAGGAGCGGGTGATCGAAAACACGCTGGTGACGATCCTCTCCGGCGGCCACGCGCTGCTGATCGGCGTTCCCGGCCTCGCCAAGACCAAGCTCGTGGAAACGCTCGGCATCACGCTCGGGCTCGATGCCAAGCGCATCCAGTTCACGCCCGACCTGATGCCATCAGATATCCTCGGCGCCGAGGTGCTGGACGAGAGCACCGCGGGCAAGCGCTCGTTCCGCTTCATCGCAGGCCCCGTGTTCGCCCAGCTGCTGATGGCCGACGAGATCAACCGCGCCTCGCCGCGCACCCAGTCGGCGCTGCTGCAAGCCATGCAGGAGCAGCACATCACCGTTGCAGGCGCGCGGCATGACCTGCCAAAGCCGTTCCATGTGCTGGCGACGCAAAACCCGCTGGAGCAGGAAGGCACCTATCCGCTGCCGGAAGCCCAGCTCGACCGCTTCCTGATGGAAATCGACGTCGACTATCCCGATCGCGACGCCGAGCGGCGCATCCTGTTCGAGACCACCGGCGCCGAAGAGACGCTGGCGAAGGTGTCGATGAACGTGGACGCCCTGCTCGCCGCGCAGCGGCTGGTGCGGCGGCTGCCGGTCGGCGACTCCGTGGTGGAAGCGATCCTGTCGCTGGTGCGCGCCGCGCGGCCAAGCGAGGAAGGCGAGAAGCTGATCGCCTGGGGCCCCGGCCCGCGCGCCAGCCAGTCGCTGATGCTTGCGGTGCGCGCCCGCGCGCTGCTCGACGGCCGGCTTGCGCCTTCCGTCGACGACGTGCTCGACCTCGCCGAGCCCATACTCAAGCACCGCATGGCGCTGACGTTCACGGCACGCGCCGAGGGACGCACCATTCCCGACGTGATCAGACAGCTGAAGACGCGGATCGGTTGATGGCCGCAGCAGCCAAGCACGAGGCCCAGGAGATCACAGCAATCCGACGTGCCGATGGCGAAAGCCGTACGCTCGCCGCTTCGCTGCCGCGCCTCGTTCTTGAAGCCCGCCGCATTGCCGCCAACGTCATCCACGGCCTGCACGGCAGGCGGCGCGCCGGCGCCGGCGAGAGCTTTTGGCAATACCGTCGCTTCGTGTCGGGCGAGCCTGCGTCCCGCGTCGACTGGCGGCGTTCGGCGCGCGACGATCATCTCTACGTGCGCGAGCACGAGTGGGAAGCCGCGCACACGGTGTGGATCTGGCCGGACCGATCGGCCTCGATGGCGTTTGCCTCGCGCGATGCGCGCGACAGCAAGCTGGAGCGCGGACTGATCGTCGCCCTTGCGCTCGCCGAGCTGCTGGTTGCCGGCGGCGAGCGCGTCGGCATTCCCGGGCTGATGCGCCCGACCGCAAGCCGCAACGTCATCGACAAGATGGCGCAGGCGTTCCTGCATGACGATGCAGCGCGTAGCGAGCCTGCCGCCGTCGTTCGTGCCGTCGGCGCATGTCGGAGATCGTCGTGCTGTCGGACTTCTGGTCGCCGATGCCCGAGATCAGGAACATGCTGGCCGGCCTGTCGTCGACCGGCGCGCACGGCACGCTGATCCAGGTTGTCGATCCCGCGGAAGAGACCTTCCCCTATTTCGGCCGCGTCGAATTCGTCGAACCCGAGGGCGGCGAGGTCATCACGGCAGGCCGCGCCGAAAGCTGGATGACCGACTATGTCGCGCGCGTCGCGCTGCATCGCGACGAGATCCGCGCCGAGACCAACCGGCTCGACTGGCTGTTTTCCACCCACACCACCAGCCGCTCGGCGGCCGAGCTGCTGCTGTTCCTGCACAGCGGCATGATGGTGAGCAAGGGCGGCATGCGCTCGACCGTGAAAGTGGGGCGAAGCGCATGATCGCGGGTCTGCCCCTCACCTTTGCCGAACCTTTCCTGCTGCTCGGCCTGTTGAGCCTGCCGGTGCTGTGGTGGCTGCTGCGCGTGATGCCGCCGCGGCCGCGCCGCATCGAATTCCCGCCGACCCGGCTGTTGTTCGACATTGCGCCCAAGGAAGAGACCCCGTCGCGCACGCCGTGGTGGTTGACGCTGCTGCGGCTTTTGGCTGCGGCGCTGCTGATCATCGCCGCCGCGGGTCCGATCTGGAATCCGCGCACCGGAATTGGCGCCGGCAATGCGGCGCTCGTGATCCTGCTCGACGACGGCTGGAGTTCGGCCGCAAGCTGGGATACCCGCATCAAGGCCGCCGACGAACTGATCGCCAAGGCCGACAATGACCGCCGCGGCGTCGCGCTGGTCGCGCTGTCGGAACCGGCGCGGGACATCACGTTGATGCCGGCCGGCACCGCGCGCGTCGCGCTGCGCCAGATTGCGCCAAAACCCTGGTCGGTCGAACGCGTCGAGACGCTGCCGGCGATCGAGCGTTTCCTGAAGGCCACTGGCGACGCCGAGCTTGCCTGGCTCACCGACGGCACCGACACCGGGCGCGGCAGCGAATTCCTGGAAGGCCTTGCCAAGGCGGTCGGTGAGCGCACGCTGACTGTATTCGAAGGCGCGCCCGCACCGCTGGCGCTGGCGGCTGCCGAGAATGCGGCTGCGAAGATGACGGTGAAGGTGCTGCGCCCGGCGGGATCAGCCGCAACCGGCGTGGTGCGCGCGGTCGACGCCAAGGGCTCGCCGATCGGCGAAGCGCGCTATGTGTTCACGGGCTCCGATCGCGAGACCGAAGCCTCCTTCGAACTGCCGGTCGAGCTGCGCAACGATATCGCGCGGCTGGAAATCGCAGGCGAACGCTCGGCGGGCGCGGTGCAACTGCTCGACAAGCGCTGGCGGCGGCGCGCCGTCGGCGTCGTCTCGGGCGCGACCAGCGACACCGCGCAGCCGCTGCTCGCGGCGAATTTCTATCTGACCCGCGCGCTGTCGCCGTTTGCCGACGTGCGGGCCGGCGACCGCGGCGCGCCGCAGCAGGCGATCACGCAATTCCTCGACCAGAAACTGCCGATGATCGTGATGGCCGACGTCGGCACGCTGTCGCCGGAAATCCGCGAGCGCCTCAATGCCTGGATCGAGCAAGGCGGCGTGCTGGTGCGCTTCGCGGGCCCCCGCCTCGCGCAGGGCGACGACGATCTCGTGCCGGTCAAGCTGCGCCGCGGCGGGCGCATCCTCGGCGGCAGCCTCACCTGGGAGAAGCCGCAGCATCTGGCTTCATTCGCCGCCGACGGACCGTTCGCAACACTTGCCGTGCCAAAGGACATCACCGTCAACCGCCAGGTGCTGGCCGAGCCTGACGCGGTGCTCGCCACCAAGAGCTGGGCCTCGCTGGAAGACGGCACGCCGCTGGTGACCGGCGAACATCGCGGCAAGGGCGTGGTTTCCCTTTTCCACGTCGGCGCCGACATGCGCTGGTCAGACTTGCCGATGTCGGGCAGCTTCGTCGAGATGCTGCGGCGGATCGTCGACATGTCCGGCTATACCTCCAAGGCCGGTGCGGGCGTCGAGGGCGAGGCCAAGGTCGAACTGGTGGCGCCGCTGCGCACGCTCGACGGGTTCGGCGCGTTCGGCCCGCCGCCCTCGACCGCAAAGCCGATGCCGGCCGATTATCGCGACCGCGGCACCGTCGGAATATCCGCCCGGGCTATACGGCCCGGCGGAAGGGCCGATCGCCGTCAACACGCTGGCCGCCGCCGATCGCCTCGCAGCCCTCGACACCGCAAGCCTGCGCGCGCAGCGGGCGAGCTACACCAATGCCGAGCCGCGCGATCTGCGCGGCATCCTGCTCAGCGTCTTCGCTGGCGCTGTTCCTGATCGATGCCGTGATCGTGGCGTTGCTCGGCGCCGGCATCGCGGCGCTGCTGCGGCGCTGGCGCATGGCGCCGGCTGCGCTCTTGCTGGCGTTGATCCTCGCCGCCGTGTCGATCGCGCCGTCGCGGCTGCGCGCCGCCGATGACGAATTCGCCATCCGCTCGGTAGCGCAGACGCGCCTCGCCTATGTCGTGACGGGCAATGCCGACGTCGATTCCATCGTCAAGGCCGGCTTGGCCGGGCTCACGCTGTTCCTCGCGCAGCGCACCGCGCTGGAAGCCGGCGATCCCGTCGGCGTCGATCCCGCGCGCGATGAACTGGCGTTCTTCCCGCTGATCTACTGGCCGGTGGTGCCCGGCGCGCCAAAACCGTCGCAGGACACGCTGAACCGCATCGACGCCTACATGAAGCAGGGCGGCACCGTTATATTCGACACCCGCGACGCCATCGAGGCGCCGCCGGGCGAGAACGGCGCGTCGCAAACGGCGGGCATGCTGACGCTGCGCAACATCCTGTCCGGGCTCGACGTGCCCGAACTCGAACCGGTGCCGCGCGAACACGTGCTGACCAAGACCTTCTACCTGCTGCGCGACTTCCCCGGCCGCTACAACACCGGACAAACCTGGGTCGAGACCTTGCCGCGCGACGATGATGACGAGGCGGCCTCGCGCCCGGCCCATGGCGGCGACGGCGTCTCGCCGATCATCATCACCTCGAACGATCTCGCCGGCGCCTGGGCGCTGCGTCCCGACGGCCAGCCGATGCTGCCGTTGTCTCCCGGCGAAATGCGCCAGCGCGAATTCGCTTTCCGCGCCGGCGTCAACATCGTGATGTACACGCTGACCGGCAACTACAAGGCCGACCAGGTGCACGCGCCCGCCCTGATCGAACGCCTGGGGCAGTAGCGCATGAATTACGGTATCGCGTTCACCCCCCTCGTCCCGACCATCGTGTTGTGGATCGCGCTCGCCGCGATCGCCGTCATCGCCGTGCTGTTGCTGCTCGGCCGCGCGCGCGGCGCTGCGGTGCGCATCACGGCGCTGGTGCTGGTGCTGCTGGCGCTGGCCAACCCATCTTTCACCCGCGAAGATCGCGAGCCGCTGTCGTCGGTTGCGGCCGTCGTGATCGACAAGAGCCCGAGCCAGAATTTCGGCCAGCGCACGGCCGAGACCGCCAAGGTGCAGGAAGCGCTCGTCGATACCCTGAAGAAGGTGAAGGGACTGGAAGTCCGCGTCGTCGAGGCCGGCCAGGCCGACGGCGAGACCGACGGCACAAAGTTGTTCGGTGCGCTGTCTTCCGCGCTGGCCGACGTTCCCGTCGAACGCGTCGCCGGCGCCTTCCTGGTCACCGACGGCCGGGTGCATGACATTCCCGCCAATGCCGGCGCGGTCGGTTTCCAGGCGCCGGTGCACGCGCTGATCACCGGGCGCAAGGACGAGCGCGATCGTCGCGTTGCCGTTTCGGCTGCGCCGCGCTTCGGCATCGTCGGCCAGCCGCAGACCATCACCTTCCGCCTCGACGACCAGGGCGTCAGCGGCGAGCGCGCCAAGATCACCGTGCGCCGCGACGGCGAAGTGATCAATGAGCGCATGCTCTCGAGCGGGCAGACCGCCAATGTCGAGATCGACATCAAGCATGCCGGCCCCAACATCGTCGAGATCGAGGCCTCGCCGCTCGAGAACGAGCTGACGCTGGTCAACAATCGCGCGGTGGTTGCGATCGACGGCGTGCGCGACAAGCTGCGCGTGCTCCTGGTCTCGGGCGAACCGCATTCCGGCGAGCGCACCTGGCGCAACCTGCTGAAGTCGGACGCCAGCGTCGACCTCGTGCACTTCACCATCCTGCGGCCGCCGGAGAAGCAGGACGGCACGCCGATCAACGAATTGTCGCTGATCGCGTTTCCGACCCGCGAGTTGTTCCAGCAGAAGATCAACGAATTCCAGCTGATCATCTTCGATCGTTACGCCCGCCAGGGCGTGCTGCCGATCGCCTATTTCGACAATATCGCGCGCTACGTCCGCGCCGGCGGCGCGGTGCTGGTGTCGGCCGGTCCGGATTACGCCTCGACCACCAGCATCTGGCGCACGCCGCTGGATTCGGTATTGCCCGCCGAGCCGGTCGGCGTGACCGAGAAGCCGTACTACGCGCATCTGTCCGACGCCGGCAAACGTCATCCCGTCACGCGCGGGCTCGAAGGCTCCGCGTTCGAGCCGCCGCGCTGGGCCCGTTTCTTCCGCACCGTCGATACGCGCAACACCATCGGCGCGCCCGTGATGACCGGCGTCGACGGCAAGCCGCTGCTGCTGTTGTCGCGCTTCGGCGAGGGCCGCGTTGCGCTGTTGCTTACCGATCACATCTGGCTGTGGGCGCGCGGCTATGAGGGCGGCGGGCCGCATCTCGATTTGCTGCGGCGAACCTCGCACTGGCTGATGAAGCAGCCCGATCTCGACGAAGAGGCGCTGCGCCTGCAGGTCGCAGGCAAGGATCTTGCCGTGATCCGCCAGACCATGGCCGATACTGTCGCGCCTGTGACGGTGACCTCGCCGAGCGGCGCGACACGCGAACTGACGCTGTCCTCCGGCGAGCCCGGCGAATGGCGAGCGACGCTGCCGGCGGGCGAACTCGGCCTGTGGCAGGCAACCGACGGCACGCTGAAGGCGCTGATCAATGTCGGCCCCACCAACCCGAAGGAATTCTCCGAGGTCACCTCCACGACCGACATGCTGAAGCCCTTGGCGCAGGCCACCGGCGGCGACGCAAGGCGCGTGGTCGATGGCGGCAGCCTCGACATGCCGCGCATCGTGCCGGTGCGTTCGTCGAGCGTGTTCCGCGGCGACGGCTGGATGGGCGTGAAGATGCGTGACGCCAGCGTCGTCAAGGGCGTCGGCGTGCTGCCGATGTTTGCCGGTATCATCGGCCTGCTGCTGCTGCTCGGCGCCTTCGCGGCGACCTGGCTGCGCGAGGGGCGCTGACGAGCGCGGCCCGTTGCAGCAATCACACAGCTCGATGCGATCGGCTTTGACGCCCTGCGCCTGCAGTTGACAGCGCCACGAGCATCCGATGTTATAATATAACATCGGTGATCCCATGAAATGGTTCCGGCGCAGTATCAGGACGGGCTCGCGGCTGGCGCTTTTCGCGCTGGCGCTGCAGTTCGTTCTCGCGTTCGGGCATTTCCACGTCAACGCCGCACAAGCGGCGCCGATTCCGGAGCGCCGACCTCGTCCAGCTCCAGGTCCTTCCCGCCGACGCATCGAGCCAGGCGGAGCAGCAACCGGCGAACCACGGCGACGAACAACAATCCAACGAGCCCTGCGCGATCTGCGCCGTGCTTTCGCTCGCCGGCAGTGTCGTGTTCTCGACACCGCCGCTGCTGTTGCTGCCGGACGCGATCGAATTCCTTTTTCTCGCCACCGTCGCCGAACTGATCCACCTCAACTCGGCGCGGTCGGCATTCCAGTCCCGCGCCCCTCCCGTTTCCTGACGATTGATCGCCGTCCTTAAGGGAGCGCCGCATATTTTGCGGAGTTCTCCCGAAGGACACAGCGAAATCGGGCCGTCGCATTTGCGCCGGCATCAGGATCGGGACAATGAGAATCCTGAACGAGAAAAACAATTCTTGCCGCCGGCGCAAGCTGGCTGGCCCTCGGCGCGGCTGCGCTCGCTCAGGACGCGCCGGCCGCGCTGCCGGACGTCACCGTGACGGCGCCAAGCGCGATCGTGAAACGAAAGCCCGCCGTGGTGCGCGTGCCCACGCGCGTCGCACGCGTTACGTCCGGCACCGTCCGTGCCCCTGCCCCGCAGGCCGAGCCAGCGCCTGCAGCGCCCACGCCGCAACAGGGCGTGCTGCCCGTCGTCACCGACCAGTTTGCGACTGTCACGGTGGTGCCGAACGAGGAGCTGCGCCGCTCAGGCGGCGCCACGCTCGGCGACCTCCTGTTCGCAAAGCCGGGGATCACAGGCTCGAGCTTTGCGCCCGGCGCTTCCAGCCGGCCGATCATTCGCGGGCTCGACGTCAACCGCGTCGGCATTGTCGAGAACGGCACCGGCGGCGGCGGCGCGTCCGATCTCGGCGAGGATCATTTCGTGCCGATCGATCCGCTTGCGACCAACCAGGTCGAGGTGGTGCGCGGCCCCGCAGCGCTGCGCTACGGCTCGACCTCGATCGGGGGCGTCGTCAGCGCGAGCAACAACCGCATTCCGGAAGCGCTGCCGGTCTGCCCGGCGGCACCGTTCCAAAATTACGGCATGCCGGCGAAAGCGCCGTTCAAGGACGCCTCATCGGCGCCTTGCGTCACCGCCGAGACGCGCACGGCGGTGAGTTCGGTCGACCGCGGCGCCGAGGGCGGCATCCTGCTCGACGCCGGCGGCGGCAATTTTGCCGTTCATGCCGATGCCTATGGCCGGAAATCTTCCGACTACAATATCCCGGGCTATCCCTATTTGTTCGACCAGACCCGGCCCGTAAACGGCCGCCAGCCGAATTCGGCCGCGCAAGCCGACGGCGCGTCGATCGGCGGCTCCTATATCTTTCACGGCGGCTTCATCGGCGCTGCGATCACACAGAACGATTCGCTCTATCGCATTCCCGGCATCGACGGCGCCGATCACCAGACCCGGATCGACGCGCATCAGACCAAATTCACCGCCAAGGGCGAATACCGCCCGGATGCCGCGGCGATCGAGGCGGTGCGGTTCTGGGCCGGCGCCACCGATTACAAGCACAACGAGATCGGCCTTGCCGATCCGCTCAACCCGGCCACGCTCGGGGTGCGGCAGATTTTTACCAACAAGGAGCAGGAGGGCCGCCTCGAGGTGCAGTTGACGCCGTTCAATGCGCGCTTTGCGGCCGTCACGACGGCCTTCGGCCTGCAGGCCGGACATCAGGAACTGACCGCGCCGAGCCCCGACGATCCCCTCAGTCCGCTCAACGGATTATGGGATCCCAACAGGAACAACAGGATCGCCGGCTACGTCTTCAACGAACTGAAATTCAGCGAGACCACCAAGGCGCAGGTCGCAGGACGCATCGAGCAGGTCAATCTCTCCGGAACAACACCGGCCTTCATTCCCGGCGTGTTCGACGTCAACGTCGACCCTGCCAGCATCGGCCCGGCCACGCCGCGCAACCTGCACTTCACGCCGAAAAGCGCAAGCGTCGGATTGATCCAGAACCTGCCGTACGATCTGGTTGCCAGCGTCACCGCGCAATATGTCGAGCGCGCGCCGAAACCGGCGGAATTGTTTTCGCGCGGCGCACATGATGCGACTGCCACGTTCGACATCGGCAATCCCAATCTCGGCATTGAAACGGCGAAATCGATCGAGGTCGGCTTGCGCCGCGCCGCCGGGCCGCTGCGGTTCGAACTCACCGGCTACTACACGAGGTTCAACGGCTTCATCTTCCGACGCTTGACTGGCAATAGCTGCGACAGCGCGGCGTGTGTTGACATCGCCGACCCGAACCAGCTCGAACTGAAGCAGGCGGTGTACTCGCAGAAGGACGCGGTGTTCCGCGGCGCCGAATTCCAGAGCCAGCTCGATGTCGGTCCGCTCAACGGCGGCATCTGGGGCATCGAGAACCAGTTCGACGTCGTGCGCGCCACCTTCACCGACGGCACCAACGTGCCGCGCATTCCGCCGGTGCGCGCCGGCGGCGGGCTGCTACTGGCGCGACGCCAACTGGCTGATGCGCGTCAACCTGCTGCACGCCTTCGCGCACACCGACATCGACCCCGTCGCCGAGACGCCGACCGCTGGCTACAATCTGCTCAAGGCCGAGATCAGCTACAAGACCAGGCTCGACCCGAGCTGGTTCGGCGCGCGCGAGATGACGGTCGGCCTCGTCGGCAACAATCTGTTGAACGAGAACATCCGCAATTCGGTGTCCTACACCAAGGACGAGGTCTTGATGCCCGGCCTCGGCGTGCGTGCGTTTGCGAATTTGAAGTTCTAGATCTCGGTGGTCGTCGTCCGGCTCGAGACGCGGCGCGGCGCCAGTATTCTCAGGACGAGTCGTTTCCAATCGAGAATCCTCATGGCGAGTAGCGCGGCATGCCGCGCGTTCGCGGGGCACGACGGCGAGAATGGCGGCGACGTAGCTACCTGCGCCTTGCTCCAGTCCGGGCGAATTTCGCCGGAGACCCCCTCGAACGCGCCGTCGACGAGTTCGGCAACCAGCAGGCGGGCGTAGTCGACCGGGCCCGGCATGATGGCCCTGCCCTTCGGCACGGTCTTGAAGCCGACGCGGCTGTAATACGGCTCATCGCCGACCAGGATCACGAGGCGGTGGCCCGCTTTCTTCGCATCCGCCAGCGCGCGGTCGAGCAGCATGCGCCCGACGCCGCGACTGCGGAACGGCGGCTCGACGGTCAACGGGCCCAGCATCAGCGCCGGTGTATCGCCGATGCACACCGGCAATTGCCTGACAGAGCCGACCAGCAGCGTGCCGATCCAGGCCGTGAACGATAGCTCGAGCAGGTGATCGACATGCTCGCGCAGCCGGTAGGCGCTGAGCACGAAGCGGCCGGGCCCGAAGGTGCGCTCATGCAGGCGCTCGATCGCCTGCGCGTCGTTCGGTCGTTCGGCAAGGATGGTCAGGGAAAGGTCACTCATGATTACAGCGTTTTCAGGCGAAGTGGGCATCGGCTCGCGTCAGGAAAACGCGTCAGAACAAGTACCTTGGGAATAGCATCTGGCGCGGGCGCGGTCCATCGCCTCGCCTGCACGATTGCACGTCAGCGCTTGCCCATCGTGGGTTGCGAGAGATAGGCGAGCAGCTTCATCTCGCGCCGGCCGCGTGTCACCGTGTCGAGCACCAGCCCGGAGGAGATCGACAGCACGGCAACGATCACCAACCCGGTCGACAAGACCGCCGTCGGCAGCCGCGGCACCAGGCCGTCTTCGAGATAGGTGACGACAAGCGGGATGGCGAGCCCGACCGACACCAGCATCAGGAAGATGCCGATCGCGGTGAAGAATCGCAGCGGCTTTTCCGTGCGGTACAGCTTCAGGATGGTTCCGAGGATGCGAAAACCGTCGCGCCAGGTGTTGAGCTTGCTGACCGAGCCCTCCGGCCGCGCGTAATAGGGCGTCGCGACCTCGGCGACCGGCAGCGCCAGTTCCAGCGCGTGCACGCTGAGCTCGGTCTCGATCTCGAAACCATCCGACAGCACCGGGAAGGATTTTACGAAACGGCGCGAGAACACGCGGTAGCCGGAAAGGATGTCCTTGAACGCCTGGCCGAACACCTGACCAAGAAAGGATGTCAGCATCCAGTTGCCGGCGCGGTGGCCGGGGCGATAGGCGGCCACCGACTGGTCGACGCGGAGGCCGACCACCATGTCGAGATGCTCGGAGAGCAGCTTTTCGATCATGGACGGCGCGCTCGGCGCATCATAGGTGGCGTCGCCGTCGACCAGCACATAGACGTCGGCATCGATGTCGGCGAACATCCGCCGCACCACATGACCCTTGCCCTGATGCGTCTCGCTGCGCACCTCGGCGCCCGCCTCGCGGGCCACCGCCACGGTGCGGTCCCTGGAATTGTTGTCGTAGACGTAGATTGCAGCCTGCGGCAGGACTTTGCGGAAATCGGCCACCACGGTTGCGACCGCGGCCTCCTCGTTGAAGCACGGCACCAGCACGGCAATGCGCAAATCTGCCGCCGTCATTGCCGCACTGTCGCCGAATCAAGCTGGTCCATGAGATCGCTTATACCGCAATCAGGCTTTCATTTCCCTCACCGCCACGTTGCGATGGGCATTTTGCCGTCGAGCACCTCGGCGATGCGCAGGCGCGTGCCGAGCGTGGTTTCGGCCGGCAACGCGTCGGTGGCAAAGAAGCCGCTGGCCGCGATCTCGCGGTTGGGTTCGGGCATCCGGTCCTGCCGAAACGCCTTGACGATGTAGACCGCGACATGGTCGCGGCGCGAGACATGGCCGTTGAAGAACAGGCCGTGCAGAACGGGCTCGGCTGCGAGCTCGATCCGCCCCTCCTCCATCAGCTCGCGCTTCAAGGCTTCGAGGAACGTCTCGCCGGCCTCGACGCCGCCGCCCGGCAGGTGCCAGCCCGAGACATAGGTGTGCTGGATCAGGAACACCTTGCCTTCGCCATTCACCACGACGCCGCGCACGCCGAGCGTCATGCCGCGGGCGATCCGCCAGTAGAGATGGAAAATCCGCCGCAGCAGCGGCTCGAACCGCTTGCGCAAGGCCGATATGCTCATGTCAGCCGCAGTCTCCGATCATGCCGCGTCACGATGATCCTTGCGCGAAGACCGCCCGCTTGCCAATAGAGGGCGGGATCAATCCGGATAGATCAGGCCCATGGCGTTCACGCTGGCGCATTTGTCGGATCCGCATCTGCCGCCGCTGCCTGCGGCACGGCTGCGCGATCTCGCGAGCAAGCGGGCGCTCGGCTATCTGAACTGGACCCGCAACCGCCACCGCTATCACCGCCGCGAGGTGCTGGACGTACTGGTCGCCGACATCCAGGCGCAATCGCCCGACCACATCGCGGTAACCGGCGATCTCGTCAACCTGGCGCTGGAGGCGGAATTCGCGCCGTCGCGGGCGTGGCTGGAAAGCATAGGCCGAGCGGAACACGTCACCGTCATCCCCGGCAATCACGACGCCTATGTGCGCGCCACCAGGCACCGCGCCGCGGAAGCGTGGAACGATTTCTTGCGCGGCGATGCGGATGGCGGCAATGGCGCCTTCCCTTTCCTGCGCCGGCGCGGGCCCCTTGCGTTGATCGGCGTCTCCTCTGCGGTGCCGACACTGCCCTTGATGGCGACGGGAAGGCTCGGCAAGGCGCAGCTCACCGCGCTCGAGAGCACCCTGGCGCAGCTTGCAGGCGCCGACGCCTTCCGCGTGCTGCTGGTGCATCACTCCCTGCATTCGACGTCGCGGGTGAAGCGGTCTGACGAACTCCAGGGCATTGCGAGCGCTGATCAGGCAGCATGGCGTCGACCTCGTGCTGCACGGGCACGACCACATCCACTCGACGACGTGGCTGGAGGGGCCAGGTCGCGAAATCCCCGCCATCGGCGTGCCGTCGGCATCTTCGATCGGGCATGGGCATTATCCGGCCGCCGCCTTCAACCTGTTCTCGATCGCGCGCGAGGACGGCGCGTGGCGCTGCGAGCAGACGGTGCGCGCGATCGACCGCGACATGAAGGTCAAGCAAATCCGGCAAGTGCGGTTGATTTAATCCCCCCGTCATTCCGGGGCGATGCGTCAGCATCGAACCCGGAGTCTCGAGGTTCCGGGTTCATCCGTCGATGCCCCGGAACGACTGCTCAGAGATTGCGCAGGCTCGCGTAGAGCGCGACGCCAAACAGCGCGGCGGCGCCGAGCATGAAGCCGAACAAGAACATGCCCCAGCCGCGGCGGCGCGGCTTTGCTTTGATCGTCTGGCTCCTCCGCCATCGGCGTTGCCACCATCGCATGTTCGCGCTCGATCATGCGGCGGGCGACATAGTCGGTGACGGCATCCACGATCACGGGCACGTCGTGGGATTCCGCGAGCACGATGCGGCCGTGGCGGGTGTCCTGCACGAAGCGGTAGATGCGCTTGTCGCGTCCCATGATGACGTGGGCGACGACGTCGACCCACAGCCGCGGGGTTTCGCCCTGGCTGATGCCGCGGTCGAACAGGTCGACATTGCGCGGGCACCTGCGCAAACAGGGAATCGAGCGCCTCGTTCAAAATTTCCAGCCGCGCCACCTCGGCATCTCTGAGATCGACGACGACGCCGGTGCGGTCGGCCGCCTCGATGCGCGCCTTGCGCAGCGCGTCGCGCAGCCGCATCGGATTCTGGCTCGGGGGCGGCATTGTGCGCGTCGGACATAAGCGGGCCTTGCTTCGGGACTCGATGAGTTAACCTATCAGTAACCTCTGGTTACGCAAAGGGCCTTTTATTTCAATGGGTTAGACTGCCGCTTGGAACGGAACAGAAAAACAAGTTCAGCCTCCAACATGCACTCGGCCCCGCCCGGCTGGTGCCGGACGGGGCCGTTTGCCCTTGGACGTTATTGCCTGTGCGAGGCCGATCAGGCTTTCGCCGAGCGATCGGGTTCTTCCACGATGGTGTAGCGGACGCCCGCCTTGTGGCGGTTCTCTGCCGAAACTTCTTTCCAGCAGTCTTCCGCTTCCTTGCGGGTCTTGAACGGACCTTTGACCTCGGCGGAGCCTTCCACGAGCTTGTGGAAGTTCATCGAGCCGAACTCGCCGCCTATAACCCAGAAAAGGCTGCCCTTGGTCATTCCGTCGTCTCCTGTTGTCCGAATAGCTGATCAGCCTGGAATACGACGAGACCCCAGGCTGATCAATGCCACCGTTAGCCGAACTGGTTCATCGTGTTGTGAGCGCCGCCCGCCTTCAGAGCGGCCTCGCCGGCGAAATATTCCTTGTGCTCGTCGCCGATGTCGGAGCCGGCCATGTTCTGATGCTTGGCGCAGGCGATACCCTGACGGATCTCCTGGCGCTGAACATTCTTCACATAACCGAGCATGCCGAGCTCGCCGAAATAATCCCTTGCGAGATTATCGGTCGACAGCGCCGCCGTGTGATAGGTCGGCAACGTGATCAGATGATGGAAGATGCCGGCACGCTTCGATGAATCGGCCTGGAAGGTGCGGATGCGCTCGTCGGCTTCAATGGCCAGCGGCGTATCGTCGTACTCGGCCTTCATCAGTTCGGCACGGTTGTACTTGCTGACGTCCTTGCCGGCTTCCTTCATCGCGTCGTACACCTGCCAACGGAAGTTGAGGGTCCAGTTGAACGACGGCGAGTTGTTGTAGCACAGCTTCGCGTTCGGAATGACCTTGCGAATGCGATCGACCATCTTGGCGATCTGCTCGATATGCGGCTTCTCGGTCTCGATCCACAACAGGTCGGCACCGTTCTGCAGCGAGGTGATGCTGTCGAGCACGCAGCGATCTTCGCCGGTGCCGGAACGGAACTGATAGAGGTTGCTGGCAAGCCGCTTCGGACGCAGCATCTTGCCGTTGCGGTTGATGATGACATCGCCATTCCTGGCGTTGTCGGCAGTGATTTCCTCGCAATCGAGGAAGCTGTTGTACTGATCGCCGATGTCGCCGGGCTTGTGGCTGACGGCGATCTGCTGCGTCAGACCGGCGCCGAGCGAGTCGGTGCGGGTCACGATGATGCCGTCTTCGACGCCGAGCTCGAGGAAGGCATGGCGGCAGGCGCGAATCTTCGCGAGGAAGACCTCGTGCGGCACGGTCACCTTGCCGTCCTGGTGGCCGCACTGCTTTTCGTCGGAGACCTGGTTCTCGATCTGCAGGGCGCACGCACCCGCCTCGATCATCTTCTTGGCGAGCAGGTAGGTTGCCTCGGCATTGCCGAAGCCGGCGTCGATGTCGGCGACGACGGGCACGACATGGGTCGTGAAGTTGTCGATCTTTTCGATCAGCGCCTTTTCCTTTGCCTTGTCGCCGGCCTCGCGGGCCGCGTCGAGCGCGCGGAAGATATCGTTGAGTTCGCGGGAATCCGCCTGACGCAGGAAGGTGTAGAGCTCTTCGATCAGGGCCGGCACCGAGGTCTTCTCGTGCATCGACTGATCAGGCAGCGGTCCGAACTCGGAGCGAAGCGCTGCGATCATCCAGCCGGAGAGATACAGATAGCGGCGATCGGTCTTGCCGAAATGCTTCTTGACCGAAATCAGCTTCTGCTGCGCGATAAAGCCGTGCCAGCAACCGAGCGACTGGGTGTACTTGGTCGGATCGGCGTCATAGGCAGCCATATCGGCACGCATCAGCGCCGCGGTGTAGCGGGCGATGTCGAGGCCGGTCTTGAAGCGGTTCTGCAGACGCATGCGCGCCACGGCTTCGGCGTTGACGCCGTCCCAGGTCGGCTTGGTCTTGAGCAGCGCTTCAGCAGCGCCAAGCTCGCTCTGATAGGAAGCCGGTCCCTGGAGTGCCGGGTCGCTGATCCCACGTGGCTGGTAGTTCATGTGCATGATCCTTTATTCTTCGCCCTGTCGATCGACATTCGTGACAGTGCATTGCGAAATGCATGGCGAGAGCTAAACGCCAGATTCCCTAAGTCGTATAGTAGGGCCTGTATTTTATTCGTGATGTTGTGTAACATCCATGACTTGTAACAATTGTCACTTTGTAAAGTTAGTCACAAATTTAGGTAAGTGAGACTGACGTTGTTGGAGCGTGGACCGGTGCTCTCGAGGTGAGGAGCGCGGGTTCCCGCGGGCTCCGACCATAAGGCGGCGAAAAGCCTAGAAGGTTCAAATCGAGGAGGTTGCCATGCCCTCTGAATCCGCAAAAAAACTGTTCGTCGGGCCCCGCTTCCGGCGCATCCGGCAGCAATTGGGGCTGTCGCAGACCCAGATGGCCGAGGGGCTGGAGATCTCGCCAAGCTACATCAACCTGATCGAGCGCAACCAGCGCCCGGTGACCGCGCAATTGCTGCTGCGCCTGGCGGAAACCTATGACCTCGATCTGCGCGATCTCGCGACCGCCGACGAGGACCGCTTCTTCGCCGAACTGAACGAGATCTTCTCCGATCCCCTGTTCCGCCAGATCGACCTGCCGAAGCAGGAGCTGCGCGACCTCGCCGAGCTCTGCCCCGGCGTGACGCATTCGCTGCAGCGGCTCTACGCCGCCTATACCGAGGCGCGCCGCGGCGAGACCATGGTGGCGGCGCAAATGGCCGACCGTGACGAGGGCACGCGCTTCGAGGCCAATCCGATCGAGCGGGTGCGCGACCTGATCGAGGCCAACCGCAACTATTTTCCGGAACTGGAAACGGCGGCGGAAAGCCTGCGCGACGAGCTCGGCGTTTCCGCCGAGGAGTTGTTCGCAGCGCTTGCCGCGCGATTGCGCGAAAAGCATTCGATCGTCACCCGCATCATGCCGGTCGACGTGATGCGCGAGACGCTGCGGCGCTTCGACCGGCATCGCCGGCAGCTTTTGATCTCCGAACTGGTCGACGGCCCCGGCCGCGCCTTCCAGCTTGCGTTCCAGATCGGCCTTACCGAATGCGGCGGCGCGATCGACGCCATCGTCAACCGCGCCGGCCCGCTCGACGACACGCCGCGGCGGCTCTACCGCATTACGCTTGCGAATTATTTCGCAGCCGCCGTGATGATGCCCTATGCGCCGTTCCTCGGTGCGGCGGAGACGCTGAGCTACGACGTGCATGTGCTGGCGCAGCGCTTCAATGCCGGCTTCGAGCAGGTCTGCCATCGGCTGACCACCTTGCAACGGCCGAATGCGCGCGGCGTGCCGTTCTTCCTGCTGCGCGTCGACAACGCCGGCAACGTCTCGAAGCGGTTTTCCTCGGGCACCTTCCCGTTCTCGAAATTCGGCGGCACTTGCCCGTTGTGGAACGTGCATTCGACCTTCGACACGCCGGATCGGCTGCTCAAGCAGGTGATCGAGCTGCCCGACGGCACCCGCTATTTCTCGATCGCGCAGATGGTGCGCCGGCTCGTCTCTCCCCATCCGCAACCGCAGCCGCGCTTTGCCATCGGACTGGGTTGCGAAATCCGCCACGCCGCAAAGCTCGTCTATGCCACGGGGATGGATCTGGAGACGGCGGAGGGCACCCCGATCGGCGTCAACTGCCGGCTCTGCGAGCGCGAAAACTGCAGCCAGCGCGCCGAGCCGCCGATCACGCGCACGCTGATTTTGGACGAGAACACGCGGCGGGTGAGTTCGTTCGCGTTCTCCAATGCAAGGGAGTTGTGAGCGGCTGGTTGCCGCGCGCACACTCGTCATACCCCGCGCATGCGGGGTATCCAGTACGCCGCGGCCTATCGGCTTGACCAGAGCTGTCTCTGGAATACTGGGTCGCCCGGTGCAAGCCGGGTGACGACAGCGGTGGAGCCGGCGGCAGCGGAACACGCGACTCAATCCCGGCACAATCCTGCCCGCCCCTCATGATATGTTGCCTCTCGCGAATCAGGAGACGTGCGTATGGCCGACACCAACAGCAATATCGCCTGGCACCGGGCGCAACTGAAGAAGAACCGCGAGGCGCTGAAGGCGCTGGAAGTCGCGCGCTTCAATGGCGGCCATGACAAGCTCGGCGATACGCAGAAGGCGATGTTCGAACTCGAGCGCAAGATCACCGAGTCCGAAAAATGCATCGCCACCCACGAACGGCAGTCGCGGCGGCCGCTGGGCACGGATTTCTCCAGCCTGACCAATGTGAGCTGGAAGGACTGGAGCGCGCGGAGCGGAAGGTAGGAGCGCAAGTCTTATAACCCCACCCACATCTCGTCATCACCCGCGAAGGCGGGTGATCCAGTACGCCGCGGCCCATCGTTTCAATCACTGACGTCTCTGGAATACTGGGTCGCCCGGTCAAGCCGGGCGACGACAGCCGGGATCATTCTCACGACGCGATTCCGCCTGAGCTTTGACAATTCACGGTCCCTCTCCTTCGAAAGGGCGCAGGGAAGACCGGGCGCCAACCGCACCCGCAGCCTGGAGGGCAACAAGAAAAGCCCACCAGATAGCCACCACAGGTTCAGCCGAACAATCCCGGCCTTCCCCGCGCGATGGTTTGAACGGTTTCCTTCGTGCTCTCCCCGGTGAGCGGCGTTTATTGTCACCGTTGCCAAACCCGCACAGGCGGGCCGGATGGACGCCACGGTCGCGGCGCCAGGACCACACGACTTCTCCGTACGCAGAACAAACGCCAACCGTCATTGGCGCGTCCGCGTCCATCGCATCCCACCGCGCGTCTCGTGACGATCGCGAACGCCCCTTTTGCCGGGTGAGACGGGCGGAGCGGTGCCACTGATTTGCCCGACGGCGCAACGGGAATATTTTTCTGCCGGGGGCTTGACGGATCAGTGGTGTATTCGGCCTTTCCGAATAGCTAATTCTGGTAGCCGGCGCGCGGGCAGCGGCATTGCAAAGCTCGCCCTTTGTCGTTCGGACGGGAGGCGTTACGCTGGCGCCATGACGTTGGCAATGAAGCGGCGCGACTTTCTCGGCCTGATCGGCACGACGGTGGCGGTGTGGCCGCGCGCGGCGCTCGCGCAGCAGGACGGTGCGCGGCGCATCCCGGTCGTCGGCTTCGTCGGGTTCGCAAACCCTGCGGTCGATAGCGTAATGGGGGTGCCGTTCCGCAAGGCGCTGGCCGATCTCGGCTATGTCGAGGGGCGCACTATCATTATCGAGGCCCGCAACGCCAACGGTGACATCACACGCGGCCATGCCCTGATCGACGAACTCGCGCGCATCCCCGTGGACGTGCTGTTCGCGCCGGGCCCGGCTGCGGCGCGGGCTGCGGTGCGCAAGACCAAAATCCCGGTGGTGGCGATCGCGCTGCCGGCGGTGCAGAGCGACCCCGAACTGTTCCAGAGCCTCGCCCGGCCCGGCGGCAGCCTGACCGGCTTCTCAGCGTTCGGCGAGGAGATGTCGGCCAAGCGCATCGCGATGCTGAAGGAAATCTTGCCGGGCCTGACTAGGCTCGGGGTGATGCACAACGCCACCGACCCCACCTTCAGTGCCTGGGGCGAGCAGACCATGGCGGATACGAAGAAGCTCGGTATCGAGCCGATCCGCGTCGGGCTCTCTGCGCCCACGGCGGCGCAGGTCACGGAACAGATCGGGAAGCTCGCAGACGCCGGCGGCACCGCCATGATCGTGATCCGCGATTACATGACCGCGGCGATGATCAACGATATCTGCCGCATCGGCACTGAAGCGAAGATCGCCGTGATCGGCGAATGGGCGGAGTTTGCCCGGGCTGGTGCGTTGTTCAGCTACGGCGCCGACATCGTCGACCTCTCCCGCCGCGCCGCCGGCTATGTCGACCAGATCCTGAAGGGGCAGAAGCCCGCGGAGATGCCGATCCAGCTTCCGACCAAGTTCGAAATGGTCGTCAACCTCAAGACTGCACGGGCGCTGGGGCTTGCGATCCCGCCGACAATCCTCGTGTTTGCCGATCAGACGATCGAGTGAGATAGCTGGTTCCGCAAGCGAGGCCTGGTGCAATCCTTCCGTTTCACCCGAGCTCATTGTACTTGAAACCGTGCTATACAAATCGGCCTGCTTCCCTCCTTTGAGAGGACAAGCCGATGAGACGACGGGAAATTATTGCCTGCGCGATCGCGTTGGCGGTTTGGCCGGCGACGGCATTTTCGCAGAGCAGCGGCCGGCAGCGGCGCGTCGGCTTTCTCGGCAACTGGGGCGAGGGTGACGCCGAAGGGACGCTGCGGCTCGACGTCCTCAGGCGAAAGCTCCAGGAACTCGGCTGGACCGAGGGCAAGAACCTCGAACTCGCGATCCGCTTCGGCGACAATAACGGCGAGCGCATCCGACAAGCTGCGACTGAGCTGGCCGGGCTTGCGCTTGAGGCCGTCGTCTCGACGACGTCAACGACAACGCGCGCGTTGATGGATGCGGGTGGAAATATGCCGATCCTCGCCGCCCTGAGCGGCGATCCGATTGCACTCGGGTTCACAAAAAATCTGTCTCGTCCCACCGCAAACGTCACCGGCTTCACCACCTTCAACGACACCCTGGCCGCCAAGCGGCTTGAGATGCTGCATGAGATCGTGCCCGGCATGCGCGCCGCCGCCCTGATCTGGGTTCCAGTCAATCCGCAGCAGGTGCTGCTGGAAGGCCAAACCCGGGAGGCGGCAAAGGCGCGGGGTATCGAGCTGTTGTCATTGCCGATCAAGGCCACCGCCGATATTGCGCCGGCGCTGGCGAGCGCGCACGATCAGAAGGTCGCGGCGCTGATCGTGGCGGCGGACCCGCTCACCATCGGCAACGGCCGCGCGATCATCGATCAATGCGTTGCGATGAAGCTGCCCGCCATGCACACCTTCCTGTCGGAAGCCAAGAACGGGGCGCTGATGTCTTACGGGATCGACGTCATGGATAGCTATCGCCGGACGGCAGAATATGTCGACCTCGTCCTGAAAGGCACGAAGATCGCGGATCTGCCGTTTCAGCAACCGACGCGCTTCACGCTCGCCATCAACCTGAAGACGGCACGTGCGATCGACGTCAAGATTCCGCCAACCCTGCTCGCACTGGCGGACGAGGTGACGGAGTGACGGGCTGATGACTTGGACTTCGCAGGGCACGGTAGCGGTAGCGTAATCCGCCATCCTTCCGAGCGAAAATGGCGGATTGCGCTAACGCTACTCCGCCTACGCGCGCTATTTCCGGTAAAGGTCGTATGCGACGCTTGCGATGATGACGCAAACGCCGAACACGCAGCGCCACAGCGTCGTGGTGCCGGGGACAAGCAGCATCCCGCCCGCGCCTACCGCGCCGTAGACGAGGGCTCCCGTCTTGTCGATCTTTTGCCAGGCAATCATGATGATCTCTTCCCTTGCATGAGTGACGCGTGAGTTTCTTGGGCGCAAGGGATCATGCGCAGTCCGACACCCGACCTTACCCAATCGACGCGATCACAGTCCCCCGATGAGCAGGCGCTCTAATCGAGGGAATAGCGAGTCAATTCGGCCGGGACTGGCCGAAAGTAGCACCCAAAAGCCTGATCTTGAGCATAAAGCAAAGCGTGAGCGCATGATGGTGGGAGCGCAGGCAGGAGAGGAGATCGAAATGGATGATCGAACCGTGCGGGCGGCGCTTGAGCGCCATTGGAATGCTTCGGACGTCGGCGATTTCGAGGCCGAACATGACATCTACCGCGAGGATGCCGTGCTCGATTATCCGCAATCGGGCGAACGGATCCGCGGCCGGCGCAGCATTCAGGAGAGCCGCTTCCTCCAACCCAACAAGAAGCAGTTCACGGTCCGGCGAATGATCGGCAGTGGCGATCTCTGGATCACTGAATTCGTGCTGACCTATGACGGCATGCCCGTCCTACGCGGTGAGCATCATGGAATTCCGCGACGGGCTGGTGGCTAACGAAACGCAATACTTCGCCGAGCGGTTCGAGCCCGGACCCTCGCGGGCGCATCTGGTCGAGCGAGGGCGCACCACAAATATAAGTTGAATTCATGGAACTCTTCTCCCCTATGCCCGTTGTGAGGTGATCCCCAAGCGCGACGGGATTGGTCAGCCGAGCCAACATTGGCCGCTAAAGCTTCAAAATGCCGCGCCTGGAGAACATCATGTACAAGATCGCAATTTCCTTCGTCGTGGGCGCCAGCGCGCTCTTGGCGACCGCCGCAGTCGCCGCACCGCTCGCGGTCAATCGAGTATCCCCGGACAGCGACATCCAGAACGTCCGACTGGTCTGCGATGAATCCGGCCGCTGCTGGCGTCAGCGCAGTGAGCGACGCGTCATCCTGCGCGAGTCCTACGGCTACGCCGCGCCCCGCGAGCGCTACATCCAGCGCCAGGGCTACTACGGGGAACGCAACGGCGTTATCTTGAATGCTCCCGGCGTGAGCGTGGGTATCGGCACCGGCCGCTATTGATCGATGCGTCATCTGCGGGAGGCCGTGGAGAAATCCGCGGCCTCTTTGCGTTTGTGCCTGTTGCGGCTTCCAGGGCCAAATCAATGCAAGCGGCGAAGTCGTATCGACGGAACCATTTCCTGCGATGGCTGTTGACGCAGCGAGCCCCCGAAAGCGGTGGGGCTCAAGACCAACAAAGTCAGCAGCCCCCAAATGTTCAAATCCCTCCTCGCCCTGGCGGCCATGACGCTGCTCGGAGCGTCCGTGATTGCGTTACCGGCTTTCGCTCCCAAGGTCGAAGCCGCCGAAACTGCGGTACTCGCCAAGGCAGACCGCCTGCAAGTCCGGACGCCCGCCTCGAATTGCGGCAGTCAGGTCTGGCCAAACCTCGAAGCGGCGTGTTTGCGAACGACCGGCGACGGCACGAAAATTCTGGAAGCTCGTCTCGTAACTTCCCGCCGCTGAGAGCCTGCCGGTTTCCCTGTTCCCTCTGACGCAAGTTGGATATTTCATGACCCATCATGTGCACGAAAGTCACCTTCAGATCAGCCCCGTCCACGTCGCGGCGATCGGCAAGGAAATTGGTGAAAGGCTTCGGACCTTTCTCAATCAGCGGATCGGTTCGACTGCCGTCCTCGCTGGTCAAACTCATGCAACGATTGCGCGAGGATCGTTCCCGAAGTTCAGCGAATCCGCGCGCATGAAAGACTTTCCGAACGCGTCGTTCCCGCCCGATGTCATCGCATCCATGACGACAGCGATGGATAGCGCCCTTTCCACGCTCCCTCACCCGGTCGGTTCGGCGCAGGTCAAAGCGATAGCCGAAACAATCCTTCGCACCGCCAAGGAAGGCGAAAGAGACCCCGCAGTCCTTGCAAGGATGGCTTTGCTGGAACTTGCTGGTGTCACCGCGGGCTTGATCGAATCTTTCGGCGACGCGGAGCGGTTTTAGCTCGCTATTTGTCCACAATGAGCGCAGCAAGGATGTGCGAGACACCGGCTCGCGCGGGCAGCCGCCCAGCGATATCGCAGTGTTCGGCTGGCCAGCAGCCTGTTCACTGTCGCACTTGCGTCCAGGAGCGCCAGGCGATGCCGACGCGCAACAGGATCGACCGAGGCTGCCCAAGGTGCTCGTCGTCGAGGACGAGATGGTGTTGCGCATGCGCGCCGCCGATATCGTGGAGGATGCGGGATTTTGTGCTGTCGAAGCCGTCAACGCCGATGAGGCCATCGCCGTTCTGGAATCGCGCTCGGACATCGCCCTGCTGTTCACGGATATTCAGATGCCGGGCAGCATGGACGGCCTGAAACTGGCCCATGCCGTGCACAGCCGCTGGCCCGACATCGGGATCATCCTGGTTTCCGGTCAGGTGAAGCCATCCGACGCCGAAAGGCCGGCCGACAGCCGCTTCTTCAGCAAGCCGCTGGGCGTCGAGCAAATGATTGCCGAATTGCAGGCGATGGTCGGCGCGGGCGCATTGGAAATCCTTCCCGACGCTCCCTTGACGCAAGCCGACGAGAACGTGCGCGCGGGCGAGCCGATCGATCCGCGGTCGCGCACCGCCCATGAGGCGGCATTGTCGGCGGAGAACGACAGTCTTCGCCTGTTGCTGGAACAAGCCGGCATCGACGCCAAGGCCCTGCTTGCGCAAGCCGGAATCGACGCCAAGGAGCGCGAGGCCGCCGACAAGCTGCAGAAACTCATTCTTGGCGAGTTGCATCATCGCATCAAGAATACGCTCGCCACCGTCAGCGCCATCGCGTCGCAGAGCTTCCGGACGGCGACCAGTATCGAGCATGGACAGAAGGCCATGGAGGGCCGGCTGCTCGCGCTCGGACGCGCCCACGATCTGCTGATGCAGATCAGCTGGTCCAATGCCAGTCTCACCCATACCCTTAGCGACGCGACCGAGCCCTATGACAGCCAGGGGATCAGGCGATTCCATTTCAACGGGCCGGATATCAGGATCACCTCAGGCGCCGTCATTGCGCTTGCGATGACGCTCAACGAGCTTTGCACCAACACCACCAAGTTTGGCGCCCTCTCGAATGCCAACGGCCGCGTCGAAATCGCCTGGACGATCGACGAAGACAAGCAGCGGATGCGCCTGACCTGGACTGAAAAGGGCGGCCCGCCGGTTCAGCGTCCGACACGGCGCAGCTTCGGCACGCGCATGATGGAGTCGCTCGGCCAGCAATTGAATGGCCACGTGCAACTCACTTACGATCCGTCCGGATTTGTCTATTTGCTGGACGTGCCGCTTGGCTCAATCATCGCGGTGGCGTGAAGCAAGACTTCGCTTCCGGCCATGGCTGGCGAAGGCGGGGGAATGGCGGGCTTTGCCAATCCGAGGCGTGCTGTTGTAGGCTGCTCGCGGTCCACTGGAAACGCCAATCATGAAACTCTCGCGTCGTCGATTCCTGTCGCTTGCGGGCGGAGCGGTCGCGCTGCCGGCGTCCTCCCGGCTCGCGCATGCGCAAGCCTGGCCAAACCGGCCGGTGCGGCTGATCATCGGCTACACGCCCGGCGGATCGGCGGACCTAACGGCCCGCCTGATGGGCCAATGGCTTTCGGAAAAACTCGGCCAGTCCTTCATCATCGAGAACCGGCCGGGCGGCGGCACCAACATCGCCACCGAAGCCGTGCTGCGCGCCGCGCCCGACGGCTACACGCTGCTGATGGTCGCGCCCGCCAACGCGATCAATGCCACGCTGTACGACAAGATGAATTTCAACTTCATCAAGGAAAGTGAGCCCATTGCTGCGCTGATCCGCTTCCCCAATGTCGTGGTCGTGCACCCGTCATTGCCGGTCAATTCCATTCCCGAACTGATCGCCTATGCCAAGGCCAATCCGGGCAAGCTCAACATGGCATCGTCAGGCAACGGTTCGACGATCCACATGTCGGGCGAGCTGTTCAAGATGCTCACCGGCATCAACATGGTCCATGTGCCCTACCGCGGCGGAGCGCCGGCGCTCACCGATCTCATCGCCGGCCAGGTGCAGGTGATGTTCGACAACATCCCGACCTGCGCCGAGCACGTGAAATCGGGAAAGCTGCGCGGGCTCGCTGTAACCAGCACGACGAAATCGGAAACATTGCCTGACCTGCCGCTGGTCGCCGATTTTCTCCCGGGCTACGAGGCGAGCGCCTGGTACGGCATCGCCGGACCGAAAGGTACGCCGCAGGACATCGTCGACAGGCTGAACAAGGCGGTCAACGAGATTCTTGCCGACCCAAAGGTGAAAACGAAATTCGCCGAGTACGGTGCGGTCCTGATGCCCGGCTCGCCTGCGGATTTCGGCAAATTCGTCGCCGACGAGACCGACAAGTGGGGCAAGGTGGTGAAGTTTTCCGGCGCGAAGGTGGACTAGGAGCCGCGGGGAGCGGATATTCTTAGCCCCACGGCCCGCGCTTCGCCCCGCCCCACGGACCCCGCGGCGGTGAGGTGCGCCCGCCCAACGCCCCGCCCTGCCCGCCCATGTCAGCCGCGAGCGCCTGCAGCGCCGCGATGCGGTTCTCGGTCGCGGGATGCGTCGAGAACAGGCTGTCCATGCCCTGGCCGGTGAGCGGATTGATGATGAACATGTGCGCGGTTGCAGGATTGCGCTCGGCTTCCATGTTCGGCACTTGGTGCGCGGCGTGCTCGATGCGGCCGAGCGCTGACGCCAGCCACATCGGGTTGCCGCAGATGCGCGCGCCGAGATTGTCGGCGGCATACTCGCGCGTGCGGCTGATCGCCATCTGCACCAGCATGGCGGCAAAGGGCGCGGCGATCATCATCACGATGGTCGCGATGATGCCGGGGCCGTTGTTGTTGCGGTGGCCGCCGAAGAACATGCCGAACTGCGCGATCATGGAGATCGCGCCGGCAATGGTCGCGGTGATCGTCATCAACAGCGTGTCGTGATTTTTGATGTGCGCGAGTTCGTGGGCGATGACGCCGGCGAGTTCTTCGCGGGAGAGCTGCTGCATCAGGCCGACGGATACGGCGACCGCGGCATTGTCGGGGTTGCGGCCGGTGGCAAAAGCATTGGGCTGCGCCTCGTCGATCAGGAACAAGCGCGGCATCGGCAAGCCTGCGCGGCCGGCCAGTTCGGCGACGAGTTGATGCAGATCGGGCGCGGTGGCGCGGTCGACCTCTTGGGCGCCGTACATCGACAGCACCATGCGGTCGCTATTCCAGTACGTGAACAGGTTCATCGCGGCCGCAACCACAAGCGCGATCATGGCGCCGCTCGTGCCGCCGATCAGGAAACCGACGCCCATGAACAGCGCGGTGAGGCCGGCCAGCAGCAGCGCAGTGCGGAAATAGCTCATGGCATTTGTCCTCCGCGGGTAGAGGTAGTGAGCGGCAAACCGGCCGCGCAAGTGGCGCGACTGCGTCGCGGCGACGCGGGGGCCGGCCCTTTGCGGTGGCCGTTAACGATTGCAGGCGGCTCGCGCGCCCCACATTGCGGCGATTTTATGCAGGGAACCGGTGATTTTGCGGGGGATTCCGGCCGGACAAATCAGCAAAAGCCATGCTAAACACGGCGAGCCGCAAAGCGGAACCCGAGCCCACTTCCTTCATTTCAAGGCAGCGTATGGCCAAGTCCCACGCCAAGCGACCCCAAGACATTATTGCCCTGATCGCGTTGTGCGCGGCCTGCTGGTTGGCAGCTCCCGCAAGCGAAGCGAACGCGGCGACCAATGCCAAGCAGCGCGTCGTGCAGCCTGCCAAGAAGCAGGAGGTGAAAAAGCAGGAAGTCAAAAAGCCCGAGGCGAAGCCGGCGGCGAAGACGACCGAGCCTGCAAAATCATCCGCCGCCAAGCACGCGCCTGCGGCGAAGAAGACCGCACATCGCAAGGGCAAGGTCGTCCGCCACGCCAAAGCCAAGCGCAGCAAGAAACCCGCCGATGACGACGATGACGACGAGGACGAGAAAGCGGCGACGCCGCCGCTGACCGGCGACCTTGCGATCGTCAAGAACGTCATCGATCTCGCGCGCAAGGGCAAGACCACGGACGCCTCTGACGCCGCGAAAGCCATTGCCGATCCGGCCGGGCAAAAGCTCGCCGAGTGGTTCATGCTGCGCCATCCCGACGCCGATGCGCGCTTCGTGCGCTTCCTGGCGTTCATGACCAACAACCCGACCTGGCCGAGCAACACGCTGATGCGCCGCCGCGCCGAGGCGCGGCTGTGGCAGGAGAAGGCGGATCCTGCGACCATCCGCGCCTTCTTTGGCGACAAGCCGCCGCTGACCGCAAAAGGCCGCTTTGCGCTCGCCCGTGCCTGGCTCGCCGAAGGCGATCGCCTCGAAGCCGCGCGCGAGGCAAAGGCTGCGTGGCGCACGGAGGAACTGGGCGAGGCGACCGAGGAAATCGCCGCCGAGGAGTTCAAGGACCTGCTGGCGCGCGAGGACCATCGCGCGCGCATGGACAAGCGGATCGGCGCCAAGGAGATGGGTGCTGCGATGCGCGCCGCAAAACGGCTCGGCGACGATTACGTCGCGATCGTGAAAGCCTGCACGGCCGTGAAGGGCGATGCCGACAAGGCGCTCGGCAAGCTCAACGACGTGCCGGAAGAGGCGCGCGGCGATCTCGGCTATGTGCTGTGCCGCGTCAAATGGGCGATGAAGAAGGACAAGATCGTCGAGGCCGCGAAAATGATGGCGGCGGCCGCGCCGGAGACCATGGCGCAGCAGGACACCGATGAATGGTGGCGAGACCGCCGCACGCTCTCGCGAAAACTGCTCGACATGGGCGAATTCCAGCTCGCCTATGACGTGGTAAAGGACGCGGCGCGGCCCGGGCTCGAGGCCTATCAGGCCGATGCCGCCTTCATGCCGGGCTGGATTGCGCTGCGCTATCTCAACGATGCGGAGACGGCGCGAAAGTATTTTGCCGGGATCGACAAGGGGCTCGGCAATCCGATCACGCTGGCGCGCGCCAATTACTGGCGCGGCCGCGCGGAGGAAGCGGCGGGCAACGCCGCGGCCGCGCGCGCGTTCTACGAGGCATCAAGCAAATTCCCGACCGCCTATTACGGCCAGTTGTCGCGGACGAAACTCGGCATCGAGACCAAGGAGATACGCATGCCGGAGCCTGCCGCGACGACCGCCGCCGGCCCGACGAGCGCGTGCGCGCCGCCGAGATGCTCTATGCCGTCGGCGAAAAGGACACGGTAAAACTCTTTGCCAACGACCTCGCCGAGGAATGCAACGAGGAGGCCGTGCTGGCAGCGCTCGGCGACATCACCTACCGGCGCGAGGATGCGGTTGCCATGCTGCAGCTCGGCAAGAACGCGCTCGGCCGGGGACTTGCGATGGATCACTACGCCTTCCCGATCGTCGGCATTCCCCCGCACAAGCAGCACGAGCCCGCGATCGAGCACGGCATGATCTATTCGGTGGCGCGCACCGAAAGCGCCTTCGACCAGCGCGACCATTCGCATGCCGACGCCGTCGGCTTGATGCAGGTGACGCCGGAAGCCGGCAAGGACACCGCCAAGCGTTTCGGCTTTAGCTACGACTGGAACCGGCTGAAGAAGGATCCCGTCTACAACACCCAGGTGGGCGCCGGCGAGCTTTCGGCGCTGATCCGCGAGTACAAGGGTTCGCTGATCATGACCTTTGCCGGCTACAATGCCGGCCGCGGCCGCGTGCGCGACTGGATCAAGGCGCGCGGCGATCCGCGCGATCCCGCGGTCGACGCGGTCGACTGGGTCGAGCGCATCCCTTTCTCCGAGACGCGCAACTATGTGCAGCGCGTGATCGAGAATCTCGGTGTCTATCGCGTGCGCTTCGGCACTGCGACGTCGGCGCCTGTCGTGGCAAAGCCCGAACCGGCGCCGGCGCCGACTGACACGTCCGCGTCTGCCGCAGCGTCCGCCTCCGCCACCCCGCGCGAGTTGCGCGGGGCGCAGTGACAAATCGCTCCGGATATTGCAGAAATCGGCTGACCTGCTGGGGCAACCGGGGACAGCCATGCCGATGATCGATTGCGGACTGAGACTGGCAGCGGTGGCGGCGGCGCTGCTGCTTTCCTCCGCCGCCTCGGCGCAGCTGTTTCAGCAACAGCCGCAGCAGCGCCCGGCGGCGCCAAGGCCCGCGGCGACGGCGCCCGGCCTTGCTGCCCCCGGCACTACTGCACCCCGGCCCACCGCCCCCTCGCCGCGCGCGGCGGCCTGCCATGGCGGCGCCTCGTTCGACAAGTTTTTGGCCGATCTCAAGCAGCGCGCGGTGAGCGAAGGCGTATCGCAGCGGACGCTGGCGGCGACCGCGACCTACCTCGTCTACGACCAGGGCATCGTCAACCGCGACCGCGGCCAGCGCGTGTTCGGACAGATTTTCACGCAGTTCGCCGGCCGCATGGCCGCGCCCTATCGCATGCAGCAGGGCCAGCAGCGCATCCAGACCCATGCGGCGGCGTTCTCGCGCGCGGAAAAGGAATATGGCGTGCCGCCGGCGGTGATTGCCGCGTTCTGGGGGCTGGAGAGCGATTTCGGCGCCAACATGGGCAATTTGTCGACGCTGCCCTCGCTGGTGTCGCTCGCCTATGACTGCCGCCGCTCGGAGATGTTCGAGAAGGAGACCATCGCGGCGCTGAAGATCATCGAGCGCGGCGACCTCTCGCCAACCGAGATGGTCGGCTCATGGGCCGGCGAGCTCGGGCAAACGCAATTCCTGCCGACGCATTATTTCAATTATGCGGTGGACTATGACGGCGACGGCCATCGCAACCTGCTGCACAGCGTGCCCGACGTGATCGGCTCGACCGCGAACTACATCGCGACCGGTCTGAAATGGCGGCGCGGCGAGCCGTGGCTGCAGGAAGTGCGCGTGCCGCAGAACCTGCCGTGGGACCAGACCGATCTCTCGGTCAAGCATCCGCGCTCGAAATGGGCGGCGTGGGGCGTGACCTATCCGGACGGCAAGCCGTTGCCGAATGACGATCTGCCGGCCTCGGTGCTGCTGCCGATGGGGCGGCTCGGGCCGGCGTTCATGGCATACCCGAATTTCGCCGCCTACACCGAGTGGAACAACTCGCTGATCTACGCCACCACCGCCGGCTATCTTGCGACCCGGATTGCGGGCGCCGCGCCAATGCGCCAGCCGGCGCAGCCGGTGCCGCAACTGCAGTTTGCCGAGATCAAGGAATTGCAGCAGCTCTTGGTGCGCGCCGGCTTCAATGTCGGCAAGGTCGACGGCGTGCTCGGCCAGCAGAGCCGCGTGGCCGTGAAGGCGATGCAGGTGAAATACGGCCTGCCGGCGGATTCCTGGCCGACCGCGGAATTGCTGACGCGCATGCGCGGCCCCGGCGCGCAGGCACAGCCCGCAGGCGCGCTGTTGCCGCGCTGACGAGTTAAAGCGCACTTGAAGAATTTTTGACGCCACTCGCAGCGCAGCAAGCGTTGTAATTTGCTGCGCGCTGCCCCATCTGCAGCAAGTCCATCCTGCATCCGAATTTCCATCTCACGAAAAGAGCATCACCATGTCCACCTATGACCTCACCGTGCCCGCCTTCCTGCAGATTCTCGGCGCGCTCTCCGGCGTCCTCGGCAAGGCCGAGGCGCATTGCAAGGCGAAGAACATCCAACCCGACGTACTGCTCTCCGCGCGGCTTTATCCCGACATGTTTCCGCTGACGCGACAGATCCAGACGGTGTGCGACTTCGCGGCAAAAAGCTGCGCGCGGCTGACCGGCAGCGAGGTGCCGACCACGCAGGATACCGAAAAGAGCTTTGCCGAACTGGGCCAGCGCATCGCCAAAACGATCGACTATGTGAAGACCTTCAAGCCCGCGCAGTTCGACGGCGCCGAAACGCGCGACATCACCTTCCCGATCGGCCCCAGCAACCAGATGACGCTGAAGGGCGCGCAATTCATTACCGGCTTTGCTTTCCCGAACTTCTATTTCCACGCCTCGATCGCCCACGGCATTCTGCGCCACAATGGCGTCGAGATCGGCAAGCGGGATTTCCTTGGGGTGAAATAAGCCTTGGACGGGCCTGCATCCTTCGAGACGCCGCTTCGCGGCTCCTCAGGATGAGGGCAGCCGTCATTGCGAGGAGCGCTAGCGACGACGCAATCCATGGTGCCTCACGGCGAGATGGATTGCTTCGCTCGCTCGCAATGACGTGTTAACTGGTGCACCGAGAAAGCAAAATCGGGAGCACGCCATGTCCGCCACCACGCACGCGCCGAAGACCATCGATCCGTCCGCCTCGCTGCATCCGGAGACGCTCGGGCTCGCGCCGGGCCGCGGGCGATTGGCGGGGCGCAGGATCATCGTGGTCGGCGCGGGCCAGCGCAAAATCGTCGATGAGGAGCCACCGATCGGCAACGGGCGGGCCATGAGCGTGCTGTTCGCGCGCGAGGGCGCGCATGTCGCCTGCATCGATGTCAACAAGGAGGCCGCCGACAACACGGTGGCGCAGATCACGGCCGAAGGCGGCAAGGCGTTCACCGAAGTGGTCGACGTTGCCGATGCGGCTGCGATCGCACCCGCGGTGGAGCGCTGCGCGGAAAAGCTCGGCGGGCTCGATGGGCTTGCACTCAATGTCGGCATCTCCTGCGGACTGTCACTGCCTAAAATGACGGCGGAGGCATGGGACCGCGACTATGCCGTGAATGTGCGCAGCCACATGCTGTTTGCGCAGACAGCGCTGACCATGATGGCGCCGGGGGCTGCGATCGTGCTGACGTCGTCGATGGCGAGCCAGCGCGCCAACGGCCGCAACCCGGCCTACGAATCCTCCAAGGCCGCGCAGATCGCGCTCGGCCGCGCCATCGCGCGGGCCGGCGAGGAGAACGGCGTTCGCTGCAATGTGATCGCGCCGGGCTACATCGACAGCCCGATGGGCCGCGACGCCAGCCGAAGGCGGCCTGACCGCGCCATCACGGTGCCTTTCGGCCGCCAGGGCACCGGCTGGGAGGTCGCCTATGCTGCACTGTTCCTGATTTCGAACGAATCTTCCTACGTCAACGCGCACACGCTTTTCCTCGACGCCGGCCACATGGGCGGGATCGTGCGGGGGTAGGATGCGCGGGCCGAATGGCTCGGCCATTGCGCTCTTTGCTGCAATGCCCAACTCTGGACCATCTTCCAACCCATCTTCCACCTCCCGAAAGCCCCCGACATGAGCCAGTCCAAACTCTTCGAGCCCTTCAAGCTTGGCCCGATCACGCTGCCGAACCGCCTCGTCATGGCGCCGCTGACGCGCAACCGCGCGGTCCCGCCCGGCATGGTGCCGAGCCCGCTCGCTATCGAGTATTACGGGCAGCGCGCCTCCGCCGGACTTCTGATCACCGAAGCGAGCCAGGTGTCGCAGCAGGGCCAGGGCTACCAGGACACGCCCGGCATCTATTCCAGGGAACAAGTCGCGGGCTGGCGCAAGATCACGGACCGGGTGCATGAGCGCGGCGGACGTATCTTCATCCAGATCTGGCATGTCGGCCGCATCTCGCATGACTCGCTGCAGCCGGGCGGCGGCAAGCCGGTCGGCCCGAGCGCGATCCGCGCCAAGGGCAAGACCTTCGTCAACAACAGCTTCGTGGATATTTCCGAGCCGCGCGCGCTGGAGCTGTCGGAAATTCCCGGGATTATCGACGACTTCAAGCGCGGCACGGAAAATGCGCTTGCCGCCGGCTTCGACGGCCTCGAGATCCACGGCGCCAACGGCTACCTGCTCGACCAGTTCGCCAAGGACGGCGCCAACAAGCGCACCGATGCTTACGGGGGTTCAATCGAGAATCGCGCGAAGTTGATGCTGGAAGTCTCAAAGGCGGTCGCCGCGATCGCCGGCGCTGAGCGCACCGGCATCCGCATCTCGCCGGTGACCCCGGCCAATGACGTCTCCGATTCCAACCCGCAGCCGCTGTTCGACTACATCGTCGATCAGCTCAACGCGCTGAGGCTCACCTATATCCACGTCATCGAGGGCGCGACCGGCGGCCCGCGCGATGTTGCGCCGTTCGACTACGGCTCGTTGCGCAAGCGTTTCAAGCAGGCCTACGTCGCCAACAACGGCTACGATTTCGATCTGGCCAACACGCAGCTCGATGCCAACGCGGCCGACCTGATCGCGTTCGGAAAACCCTTCATCTCCAACCCCGACCTCGTCGAGCGCCTGAAGAAGGGCGCGCCGCTGAACGCCTTCGACAAGGCAACGTTTTATGGCGGCGGCGCCAAGGGATATACGGACTATCCTGCGCTGAAGGCGACGGAAGCGGCGGAGTAAGGCGAGCGATACCTATCACCGTCATTCCGGGATGGTCCGAAGGACCAGACCCGGAATCTCGAGATTCCGGGCTCTCGCTCCGCTCGCCCCGGAATGACGAAGAAAGAAGCGCACGCCGCGCAGAACGAAAAAAGGCCGGGATCGCTCCCGGCCTTTGGTTTTTCTCCGCTCGTCATGCCCGGGCTTGTCCCGGGCATCCACGTCTTTTGAACCTCGAAGTAAGTCGTGGATGGCCGGGTCACCCTAGCGAAGACGCGCTTCGCGCTGATGCCCGGCCATGACGATGGCGATAGGCTACGCCGTCACTTCGCCTCGGCGCGCTTCGGCGGGGTCGCCGGCCACGACTTGATCAGTGCGTCGTAGTCGATCGTCTCGCCCTTCGGCTTCTCGTTCGCCAGCTTGCGCTGGGGCGCGATGTTGCCGTCCTTTTCCGACTTCTTGAACCAGAACTCGGCGGTCTCCTTCTTGTTCATCTTCGGACCGCACTCCTTCTGCACGCCGCTCTTCTCGAGACGTTCGAGCACGGAGTCCTGGGCTGCGGCCAGCGCATCCATCGCCGCCTGCGGCGTCTTGGTGCCGGACGAGGCATCGCCGATGTTCTGCCACCAGAGCTGCGCCAGCTTCGGATAGTCGGGCACGTTGTTGCCGGTCGGGGTCCACTGCACGCGCGCGGGCGAGCGGTAGAACTCGATCAGGCCGCCGAGCTTCGGCGCACGCTCGGTGAAGGACTTGTCCCAGATGTCGGACTCACGGATGAAGGTGAGGCCGACATGGCTCTTCTTCAGGCTCACCGACTTGGAGACGATGAACTGCAGATAGAGCCAGGCCGCCTTGCGGCGGTCGGCCGGGGTCGACTTCAGGAGCGTCGCAGAGCCTGCGTCCTGGTAGCCGAGCTTCATGCCTTCCTTCCAGTACGAGCCGTGCGGCGACGGCGCCATGCGCCACTTCGGCGAACCGTCAGCATTCACGACGGGAATGCCGGGCTTCACCATGTCGGCGGTGAAGGCGGTGTACCAGAAGATCTGCTGGGCAATGTTGCCCTGCGCCGGCACCGGACCTGCCTCGGAGAAGGTCATGCCCTGTGATTGCGGCGGAGCATACTTCTTCATCCAGTCGAGGTACTTGACGATCGAATAGACCGCCGCAGGACCGTTGGTGTCGCCGCCACGTTCGACCGACGAGCCGACGGGCCGGCAGCCCTCCATGCGGATGCCCCATTCGTCGACGGGCTTGCCGTTCGGGATACCCTTGTCGCCGTTGCCGGCCATCGACAACCAGGCGTCGGTGAAGCGCCAGCCGAGCGAGGGATCCTTCTTGCCATAGTCCATGTGGCCATAGACCTTGACGCCGTTGATCTCCTTGATGTCGTTGGTGAAGAACTCGGCGATGTCCTCATAGGCCGACCAGTTCACGGGCACGCCGAGATCGTAGCCATATTTGGCCTTGAACTTGGCCTTGTAGTCCGGATTGGAGAACCAGTCGTAGCGGAACCAATAGAGGTTGGCGAACTGCTGGACCGGAAGCTGATAGAGCTTGCCGTCCGGGCCGGTCGTGAAGGACTTTCCGATGAAGTCGTTGACGTCGAGGCCAGGGTTGGTGACGTCCTTGCCGTCGCCGGTCATGTAGTCCGACAGGATGACCGTCTGATTATAGCGGGAATGCGTGCCGATCAGGTCGGAGTCGTTGATCCAGCCGTCATAGACGTTTTTGCCGGACTGCATCTGGGTCTGCAGCTTCTCGACCACGTCACCTTCCTGGATCAAATCGTGCTTGAGCTTGATCCCGGTGATCTCGGTGAAGGCCTTGGCCAGCGTCTTGGACTCGTACTCGTGTGTCGTGATGGTTTCCGACACGACGTTGATTTCCATGCCCTTGAAGGGTGCGGCGGCTTTTTCGAACCACTGCAGTTCCTTCAGCTGGTCGGCCTTGGACAAGGTCGAGGGCTGGAATTCGCTGTCGATCCACTTCTGGATCGTGGCGTCGTCGGCGAGCGCAGGTGCTGCGATCGCAACGGTGGCCGCGAACAGCGCCGCAGCGCTGGTCCTGGCCAGAAGACTATCCTTCGTTCTCCTCAAGTGTCGCATTTTGGTTTCCTCCGGTTGAAGCGACAGAAACACTCTTGCTTGAGCATGGACGTGCCGGAAAACCCGCATCTTCCGGATCATGCTCTCGTCTCAGGTCCGGGTTGATCCCGGATCTGCCCTTTCTCGCCTGCCTCAGACGGTGCGAAAGATCGCAACGGCCGCGCCAAGCGAAATCAGTGTTGCGAGCCAGAGGCTCGATATCTCAACGCCCTCCCCGATCGGCAACGTTGCGATCGGATCGGTCCCCATGAATGCAATCCACAGCAGGTGAATCACCGCTGCGAGTACCAGCGAGATGAAAAGGCGGTCGCCGCGCGTGGTCGGGATGCGCAGGACGCCTACGCGCTCCGCTTCCGGATAGGCGACCGCAAGCCAGGTCATGACGCCGAGCGTCGATGCCAGAGCCGCAAAGAAGATCGCGGTCGGCAGCGTCCAGGCCATCCATGCGATGTTTTCCATGGCTCTATTCCTTGCGCATGATCTGATCCGAAAACCGGTGTCCACTTTTCGGGATCATGCTCACACCCGTCCCAGCGCAAAACCGCGCGCGATGTAGTTGCGGACGAACCAGATCACGAGCGCGCCGGGGATGATGGTGAGCACGCCGGCGGCCGCCAGCAGGCCCCAGTCGACGCCGGCCGCGGACACCGTGCGCGTCATGGTGGCCGAGATCGGTTTTGCGGCGACCGAGGTCAGCGTGCGCGCCAGCAGCAGTTCGACCCAGGAGAACATGAAGCAGAAGAACGCCGCGACGCCGATGCCGCTCGCGATCAGCGGGATCAGTATTTTCACGAAGAAGCGCGGGAAGGAATAGCCGTCGAGGAACGCGGTCTCGTCGATCTCGCGCGGCACGCTGGAGACGAAACCTTCGAGGATCCAGACCGCGAGCGGCACATTGAAGATGCAATGCGCCAGCGCCACCGCCCAGGGCGTATCGAACAGGTTGATCGCCGAATAGAGATTGAAGAACGGCAGCGCGTACACGGCGGCCGGCGCCATGCGGTTCGACAGCAGCCAGAAGAACAGATGCTTGTCGCCGAGGAAGCGGTAGCGCGAGAAGGCGTAGGCCGCCGGCAGCGCCACCGAGATCGAGATCACCGTGTTGATGATGACGTATTTCAGCGAGTTGAGGTAGCCGGAGTACCAGCTCTCGTCGGTGAAGATGCGCTTGTAGTTCTCGATCGTCGGCTGGTACGGCCACAGATGCATGGACGTGACGATCTCGTTGTTGGTCTTGAAGCTCATGTTGACGAGCCAGTAGATCGGCAACAGCAGGAAGATCAGGAAAGCGGTCATGATGATGCGCCGGCCGGGAATCGTGCTCATGCGATGCCCTCCTTGGCTGGACGTTCGGAGCCGGCATTGGTCATGACGGTGTAGAACACCCAGCACACGATCAGGATGATGATGTTGTAGACCAGCGAGAGCGCCGCCGCCTTGCCGAGGTCGAACTGGCCGAGCGCGATCTTGACGAGTTCGATCGACACGAAGGTTGTCGAGTTGCCCGGCCCGCCGCCGGTAACGACGAAGGGCTCGGTGTAGATCATGAACGAGTCCATGAACCGCAGCAGCACGGCAATCAGCAGCACGCGGTTCATCTTGGGCAGCTGGATTGCCTTGAACACGGCCCAGCGCGAGGCGCCGTCGATTTGGGCTGCCTGGTAATAGGCATCGGGGATCGACTTCAACCCGGCATAACAGAGCAGCGCAACGAGGCTGGTCCAGTGCCAGACGTCCATCACGATCACGGTGAACCAGGCGTCGAGATCGTTGGCCACGTAGTTGTAGTTGAAGCCGGCCTTGTTCAGGACGTAGCCGAGCAGGCCAATGTCGGGCCGGCCGAAAATCTGCCAGATGGTGCCGACCACGTTCCACGGAATCAGGAGCGGCAGCGCCAGGATGACCAGGCAGGCGGCGACCTGCCAGCCATCGCGCGGCATCGACAGCGCAACCACAATACCGAGCGGCACCTCGATGGCGAGGATGATCGCGGAGAACAAGAGGTTGCGCAGGACCGAGTCAAGGAAGCGCCCGCCGAGGTCAGTCGACGGATCGAGCAGTTCCTTGAACCAGCCGACGCCGTTCCAGAAGAACTGGTTATTGCCGAAAGTGTCCTGCACCGAATAGTTCACCACCGTCATCAGCGGCAGGATCGCGGAGAACGCCACGATCAAAAACACCGGCAGCACCAGCAGCCAGGCCCTTTGGTTGACCGTCTTTTCCATCAGGCGGCTCCCTCGACCAGGACACTGTCGGCATAGACGTGGACGCGCGACGGGTTGAAGACGAGGCCGGCGGTATCGCCTGCCACCGAGAAGCCCGGCGGCACGCGTGCGGCGAATTTCGCATTCCCCACCCTGACGCGGGCGAAGCGGACCCGGCCGAGGTCGTCGATGCGTTCGAGCTTTGCGGAGAGAAGCCCCGGCGCAGGCGCGGCAACGTCGACGAATTCGGGGCGCACCCCGATCTCGATCCTGGCGCCCGCGGGCAGGCCGCTGTAGCTGCGGTTCAGCGCGATGACGTGGCCGTCGACGCGCGCCTCGCGGCCGCTGACCTCTGCCGGCACGATGTTCATGCCGGGCGAGCCGATGAAATAGCCGACGAAAGTGTGCGCGGGCTTGTCGAACAGCTCGGCCGGCGTGCCGCTTTGCACCACCCGGCCGTCATGCATGACGACGACGGTGTCGGCGAAGGTCAAGGCCTCGGTCTGGTCGTGGGTGACGTAGATCATCGTGAGATCGAGCTCGCGATGCAGCGCTTTCAGTTTCGAGCGGAGCTGCCACTTCAGTTCGGGGTCGATCACGGTCAGCGGTTCGTCGAACAGCACTGCGGCGACGTCGGAGCGCACCAGGCCCCGGCCGAGCGAAATCTTCTGCTTGGCGTCGGCAGTGAGCCGCGTGGCCTTGCGCTTGAGGTAAGGCGTGAGGTCGAGCAGATCGGCGATCTGCCTCACTCGCGTCGCGATCTCGGCTGCCGGCAAGCCGCGATTCTTCAGCGGGAATGCCAGATTCTCACCGACCGTCATGGTGTCGTAGATGACCGGAAACTGGAACACCTGCGCGATATTGCGCTTCCGGGTCGTCGCTTGCGTGATGTCGGTCGCGTCGAACAGGATTTTTCCGCGTGACGGCGTGACGATGCCCGAAATCAGGTTGAGCAGCGTGGTCTTGCCGCAGCCGCTTGGTCCGAGCAGCGCATACGCGCCGCCCTGCCGCCAGGTCATGGTGACCGGCTTCAGCGCAAAGGAGTCCAGCGGCGCGTCGTTACCGCCGTAAGAATGCGCGAGATCGACGAGGTCAATGCGGGCCATCGCGCATCTCCCTCAAGGCTTTTTTTTGTTTGACGCGTTTTCTTCACGCGAACCGCTACGCACTTCGCTTGAAAACGCTATGCTGTTCGGCGCGGCGACCAGACGGCCAGCCGCGTCAAAAATAAAGACGTTGTCCGGATCGAGTGCTGCATGCAGCGTCTCCCCGGGCTCATATTCGTGCACGCCCTGCAACACCGCGACCCAGTTGGAATTGTCGCGATGAAGGTGCACAAAACTCTCCGACCCCGTGATCTCGGTCACCGTGACAGTGGCGGAGAAGGCATGGCGGCCGGCGACGCCATTGGCGACCTCGAGCTGATGGGCGCGAAAACCGACACGGTAGGCGCCATCGGGAAGATCAGCGTAAAGCCCGGTGGAAGGCGCGGCGACGCCGCCGGAATACTGCACGGCGCCGTTCTTCTTCTCGATGCCGACGACGTTGAGCGGCGGATCGGAAAACACCTGCGCAACCCGCAACGTATCGGGATGACGATAGACCTTCGGCGTCTCGCCGTGCTGCAGCACCTCGCCTTCCCACATGCAGAGCGTGTTGCCGCCGAGCAGCAGCGCTTCCGACGGCTCGGTCGTGGCATAGACGAAGATGGCGCCTGACGCCTCGAAGATGCGCGGCAGTTCGGTGCGCAATTCCTCGCGCAGTTTGTAATCGAGATTGGCGAGCGGCTCGTCAAGCAGCACGAGGTCGGCGCCCTTGACCAGCGCGCGCGCAATCGCGGTACGCTGCTGCTGACCGCCGGAAAGCTGCAGCGGCGTGCGGTTCAAATAGGGCTCGAGCTTCAACAGCCGCGCCGCTTCCTGGACGCGGCGGTCGATCTCCTCCTTCGGCCGGCCCTGCACGCGCAAAGGAGAGGCGATGTTCTCGTAGACCGTGAACGAGGGATAGTTGATGAACTGCTGATAGACCATGGCGACCGAGCGCTGCCGCACGTCGAGGCCGGTGACATCCTTGCCGTCGACCAGCACGCGGCCCGAGGCTGGCCGGTCGAGGCCGGCGAGCAGCCGCATGATCGAGGTTTTGCCCGACAGCGTCGGTCCAAGCAGCACGCTCAGCGTGCCACGCTCCAATGTCAGCGACACGTCGCGAATGGTCGCTGCGCCATCGACGGTACGGATGACGTGATCGAGCGTGACGCTCATGGCCGCGCTCCCGCTTCGCGCAGCGGACGCTCACTGGAAGTACGATGCATCGCCATCCAGTCGTCGAGGGTTTTGATTTCGGACGGCGACAGGCGGAGCCCAAGTTTCGAGCGCCGCCACACCACGTCCTCGGCGCGCACCGCCCACTCGTTCGCCATCAGGTATCTGACTTCGGCCTCGGTCAGCGTGGCGCCAAAGGACTGGCCGAGATCGGCGGCCGATTTCGCATGGCCGAGAAGCCTGGTCGCCCGCGTCCCGTAGGCGTGGGCCAGCCGGTTGGCATGCTCATGGGCAAGGAACGGATGGTCGCGCACGAGTTCCGCAGTCAGCGCCACCACGGCGGAGACGTCCATGTCGCCGCCGGGCAGCGGCGCGGTCGCGGTCCAGCCTTCCTTGGCCTTGGCGCTGTTCAGATAGGGCGCAAGCCGCTCCAGCGCCTCTTCGGCCAAGCGACGATAGGTGGTGATCTTGCCGCCATAGATCGACAGCAGCGGCGCGCCGCCGGGCGTGTCGAGCTCGAACACGTAATCGCGCGTGGCGGCCTTGGCTTCGCTGGCGCCATCGTCATAGAGCGGCCGCACGCCGGCGTAACTCCAGACCACGTCGGCCGGGGTAACGGGCTTGGCCAGATATTCGCTGACGGATTTGCAGAGATATTCGATCTCTTCCGTGGTCGCTTTCACGTTGGCAGGATCGCCTTCATAGTCGCGGTCGGTGGTGCCGATCAGGGTGAAATCGTCTTGATAGGGAATGACGAAGACGATGCGGCCGTCGGCGTTCTGGAACATGTAGGCGCGGTCGTGGGCATAGAGCTGACGCACCACGATGTGCGATCCCTGCACCAGCCGCACTTTTGCTTTCGCGTTGATGCCGGCGCCCGAAGACAAGACGTCCTCGACCCAGGGCCCGCCGGCATTGACCAGCGCGCGGGCGTTGATGGTGCTGCGGCCGCCGTTCAGAGTGTCCTCCACCGTGACGTGCCAGATGCCATCGATCTGCCTGATCTCGACCGCGCGGGCGCGGGTGCGGATGTCGGCGCCGCGATCGGCGGCGTCGCGCGCGTTGAGCGCGACGAGCCGGGCGTCGTCGACAAAACAATCGGAATATTCAAAGGCCTTTTTGTAACGGCCTGATATCAGCGGCTTGCCGACCGCATCCCGGGACAGGTCCACCGAGCGGGTCGGCGGCAGCAAATTGCCGCCCGCCGATGTGGTCGTAGAGGAACAACCCGAGGCGGAGCAGCCAGGCCGGGCGCAACCCGGAATGGTGTGGCAAAACGAAACGCAGGGGGCGGATGATGTGGGGGGCGATCTGCCAGAGGATTTCGCGCTCGATCAACGCCTCGCGAACCAAACGAAACTCGTAATATTCGAGATAGCGCAGGCCGCCGTGCACGAGCTTGGTCGACCAGGACGACGTCCCGCTCGCCAAGTCATTCATTTCACAAAGGAAAACAGAGTTGCCGCGGCCCGCCGCATCGCGCGCGATGCCGCAGCCATTTACGCCGCCTCCGATGATGGCGAGGTCGTATACCCGATCCAACGAACGCTTCCCCGACAATCGCTCTATTCGCTTTGGCGATTTGGCTTTCGTTTTGGATTAGAGCACAACGAAAAGCGAAAGCAAGTGAAAGGTTAAGATTGGAAGGCGGAGGCGGATTCGAGAGGGACATCAGCGCCAACTTCGGTGTCATGCCCCGGCTTGACCGGGGCATCCAGTACGTCGCGGCTTCTCGGCTCAATCGCTGGCGTCTCTGGAATACTGGATCATCCGCCTTCGCGGGTGATGACGGTTTGGGGGTGCGATGACGGCAGAGAACCGAACGGCGCTACACGCTTCTGAGCGCCGGCGGCGCAGTGCCGGGCTCGCTGTCGTCGATGTCGGCCAACGGCTTGTCCATGGCGACCACGATCTCGATGCCGCGGTGGTGGCAGATGGCGGCGATGACCGGCCGGCAGCGGTGAATCCGTCACGAAGGTCTGGATCTGCGACAGATGGGCGATGCGGACCGCAGCGCTGCGGCGCATCTTGGTGGAATCCGCAACCAGCATGGTGCTGCGGGCGTTGGCGATGATCGCCTGCGCGGCCTGCACCTCGCGATAATCGAAGTCGAGCAGCGCGCCCTCCTCGTCGATCGCCGACGCACCGATGATGGCGTAGTCGACCTTGAACTGGCCGATCAGCTGCGTGGCGGTGGAGCCGACCACGGCGCCGTCGGCGCGCCGCACCGTGCCGCCGGCGACGATCACCTCGATGCGCGGATGGCGGTACAGCAGCATCGCGACGTTGAGGTTGTTGGTGATGACGAGCAGGTCCTCATGCGAGGTGAGCGCGCTTGCGACTTCTTCCGTCGTGGTGCCGATATTGATGAACAGCGAGCAGCCGTTGGGGATGCGGGCGGCTGCGGCAGCACCGATCGCCCGCTTCTCCTCGGCGGCGACGAAACGGCGCGCCTCATAGGCGAGGTTTTCGACGCCCGAGGCGATGATGGCGCCGCCATGGATGCGGGTCAGCGAGCGCTGGTCGCAGAGGTCGTTGAGGTCCTTGCGGATGGTCTGCGCCGACACCTCGAAGCGCCGCGCAAGGTCTTCCACCATCACCCGGCCGGTGGCGCGGGCGAGGTTGAGGATTTCGGTCTGGCGATGCGACAGTCCGGCCATTGCGGGCTTTCAGGAAGCGGATCATGGTGCTGCCGTTTCGCGGCAGGGTCAACGCGGCAAGCGCATGGCGAGGCCGCCGGAACGGGCGAAAGCGCAAAGCTGGTTAAGGCGGACCCGCGGCGTTCGCAACCGCACAAATGATCGAAAATCATTTCACGATGAGGCGGCGTTGACCTGCTCGACAAACCGAGGACGCGACTGCGAAACTACGCGCACAATCCAGAAAATCGGGAGAAAATCAATGCAGATCGATCGCCGTCAGTTCGCACTGCCCGCCCTCGCGCTTGGACTTGCTGAGCGCGCTCCCCGCCTTCGCAGGCGCGGACGAAGACACGATCTTGAAAAATGTCGAGACCTTCCGCGCGGGGCAGGCAGCCGGCAAGGCGGACGCCATCGCCCCGCTGCTGGCCGACGATCTCAGCTACAGCCATTCCGCGGCGTCGGCTCGACGACAAGGCGAAGCTGCTTTCGAGGGGTCGCCACGGCGAACTACAAGTGGACGACGCTTGAATACAAGAATCCGACGGTCGAAGTCGTCGGACCGGCCGCGATCGTGCGCTTCAATTTCGTCGGCGAGCAGGAATTCACCGACGGCAAGAAGACCCCGCAGAACCTGACATCCTGATGAACTGGCAGAAACAGGGCAGCGACTGGAAGCTGTTGTCGCGCGGCGCGACCAAGCTCTGATAGCAGGCTATCGCGTAGCGGCCAGGCGCGCGGCGGCGCGCTCGGCTTCGCGCGCGTTGCGGAAGAGCTGGCCGTCCAGCCGATTGAAGCGCTGCGAGGCGGCAAAGAAGACGTAGCCGTCGGGATTGCGAACGACGATGCCCGCAGCCTGCGAGCTGACTTCGATGATGTAGGTTTGCGGCATTGGCCCAGCCTCGTATTCCAGATTCCGGACCGGACAACGGGAGCATGGCCGCAAACGTTCCAGGCGGCAGCCGGAAGCCGCGAAAATGGCGCAAATTGATGATTTTCAAGCTCAAATCGGGCCCTGGCCGGGCTTGACCGGTACCGGCCGAACCTGCGAATCGTGGTAGGGAAGCATCACCCCCTCGGAGAACCAGCGAATGATTGGAAGATTGGCGATTGTGGCACTGCTTGCGCTTGCCACCCTGATGCCGCCCCGGCAGGCCGCGGCGCAGGATGCGATCGGCGGCGCGATCTGTCGGCGGTGTGGGCGGCGCGATCCTCGGCGGCGCACTCGGCGGCAGCCGTGGCGCTGCGGTCGGCGCCGTGCTCGGTGCAACGACCGGTGCTGCTGTGGCTTCGCAAGGCGACCCGCGGCCGGGCGGCTACTATTACTACCAGAACGCCTGTTATTTGCCGCAGCCCAACGGCACCTATGTCGCGGTCGATCCCGGCCTATTGCGCCGGGCCGCCTCCGCGGCAGCGCTACTACCGCCAAGAAACCTACGTCCCGCCGCCGGGCCCGGCTCCGCGCTGCACACGCTCGCCGACCTTCGATCCGCGCGACGGCACGTTCATCGATCGCGACGGCTATCGCCGCCGCTGTATCTAACGAGCAAACGCGTCTGCTACCTTTTGGAGCGCGATGGCAACCGTCATCGCGCTCCACGCTTTTGACCTGAAGCTCAGGCCGAAATCGTCGCCCCGTCGCGCGGGATCACGCGCGGCGAGCCCTGCTCGTCGATCGCGACGTAGGTGAAGTTGCCGTCGGTCACCAGGATCGGCTTGGTCTCCTTGCGGCGCACCACCCAGGCTTCGAGATGAATCGTCATCGAGGTGCGGCCGACGCGAACAAGATTGGCGTGCACGGAGACGAGGTCGCCGACATAGACCGGCTTGCGGAAATTCATCGCATCGATGCTGACCGTGACCGTGCGCGATTTGGCGACCTTGGAGGCAGCGACGCCGCCGGCAATGTCCATCTGGCTCAAGAGCCAGCCGCCGAAAATGTCGCCATTGGCGTTGGTGTCGGCCGGCATCGCCAGCGTGCGCGTGCAGAGATCGCCGCGCGGCCCGCTCTCGTCGCTGGCGGGCGCGTGCACGTGTTTTTCAGTTTCTTGGGTCTCGGTCACCTGAAGGTCTCCCAGCCGGGATCGGGCGCAAAGCGGTCGCCGAATTTCTGCGCGAGCGCGCGCAAGGTGGCGGCGACGTTCTCCGGGCCACGGGTGCGGGCATAATTGAGCGGACCGCCGCGGAACGGCGCGTAGCCGGTGCCGAAGATCATGGCGCCGTCGACCACGTCGGCATTGTCGACGATACCCTCGCGCAGGCAGGCGACGCAGACGTTCGACATCGGCAGCACCAGGCGGTCGATCATTTCAGGCGTCGGCTGCGTCAGTGCGCATCGCCCCTGCTGCGGCGGAGCCGGCGGCCGCTCGGCCTTGCCGTCCTTCCAGACGTAAAAACCCTTGCCGGTCTTGCGGCCGAGTTCGCCGCGGGCGACCTTCTCGCGCAGCCATGCCGGCGTCGGCGGCAGCGCGTCGCCGAATTTCGAGCGCAGCATGTCGCCGACATCCAGGCAAATATCGAGCCCGACCTGATCGGCGAGCTCGATCGGACCCATCGGCATGCCGAACTTCTTTGCCGCGGCGTCGATCACGGTCTGGTCGATCTTCTCGTCCAGCATCACCATGGCTTCCAGCATGTAGGGCGTCAGCGCGCGGTTGACGAGAAAGCCGGGCGAGCTCTTCACCGGCAGCGGCAGGCGGTCGATGGCGCCGACGAACGCCATCGCCTCCTTCAGGAGCTGCGCATCGGTGCCGTCATGGCTGACGACCTCGACAAGCTGCAGCCGCGACACCGGATTGAAGAAGTGCAAGCCCAGCAGCCGCTCGGGCCGTTGCAGCGTGGTGCGCAAATCCTGCAGGGGAATGCTCGACGTGTTGGTGGCAAGGATCGCGCCCGGCTTCATCTTCGGCTCGATCGAGGCATAGACCTTCTGCTTCAATGCAAGTTTTTCCGGCACCGCCTCGATGATGAGGTCGGCGCCGCGCACGCCCTCGCCGTCCATGTCGGGAATGAGCTGGTCGAGCGCGTCGCGCACCGCGGTGCGCTTGCGCTTGATCTTGCCGAACAGGTCGGCCGCGCGCTTCATGGCGCCCGCGATCGGCTCGGCCTTCATGTCGGCGAGCGTGACGCGCATATCCTGTCCGGCGCACCAGGCGGCGATATCGCCGCCCATGGCGCCGGCGCCGATGACGTGGACGTGGTCGATCTTGTTGCCGCCGCCTGCGAGCTTCTTCATCTGCTCGCGCAGGAAGAAGACGCGAATCAGGTTCTGCGCCGCCGGCGTCACCATGAGATAAGCGAACGAGGTCTTTTCGGCGGCCAGCATCGCGGCCTTGTCGCCGCCATGTCGCTCCCAGAGATCGATCAGCGCGTCGGGCGCCGGGATAGTGCTCATGGGGCGCGGCCTTCTCCGCCTCGCTGCGCATGCGGGTGGCGAGCAGGCGGCGGGCGGGCCAAGATTGAGCAGCTTGTTGAGCATGCCGGGCTCTGGCGCGCTTGAGCTTGCCTGACATCGCGTCCTTTACCGCGGCGCGGACATGGCGCTCCTCGGTGATGGCGTCGACCAGCCCGAGCGACTTGGCCTTGCGCGCGTCGATGGTGCGCCCGGTCAGCATCAGCGTCATCGCCTGCATGGGATTGACGAGTTCGGTGAAGCGTGCGGTGCCGCCGAGGCCCGGATGCAGGCCCAGCATGATCTCGGGGAAGCCGAAGCGCGCCCCTTCGATCGCGATGCGCATCTGGCAGGCCAGCGCCACTTCGAGGCCGCCGCCGAGGCAGAAACCGTGGATCACGGCGACGGTCGGAATGCGCAATGCTTCGAGGCGGTCGATCACCGCATGGGCGCGGCCGATCGCGGCTTCCACCTGTTTGGGATCGGTCGCGCCGCGGAATTCGTTGATGTCGGCGCCGGCGATGAAGCCAGAGGTCTTCGCCGAGCGGATGACGAGACCGGTCGGGCGCTCCGCCTCGAGGTCGGCGAGCACGCGGTCGAGGCCTTCGATCACTTCGGCCGACAAGGTGTTGGCGCTGGAATCGGCGCGGTCGAACAGCAGCCAGGCGACGCCGTCGGCATCGCGGGTGAGGCGGAAATCGTGATACGGCCTGCCGGGATCGGGCTTCGGCCCCAGCGCCAGCACGCGTTCGCCGAGAACATCCATGAGCTTTTCGGCCATCGTCACACCATCTCGATCAGCATGGCGCCGCCCAGCCCGCCACCGATGCATTCGGTGGCGATACCGCGGCGCGTGCCCAGCCGCTTCATGGCGTTGACCAGATGCAGCACGATCCGGTTGCCCGAGGTGCCGACGGGATGACCGAGGCTGATGGCGCCGCCGTCGACATTGAGTTTTGCGCGATCAAGTTCGCCCGCGGCGCCGTCGAGCCCGAGCACGTCGCGGCAGAATTTTTCGTCGTTCCAGGCGGCGAGACAGCCCAGCACCTGGGTGGCAAAAGCCTCGTTCAATTCCCAGGTCTCGACGTCCTGCAGGGAGAGTTCGTTGCGCTTGAGGAGTTCGGTCGCCGACAGCACCGGGCCGAGCCCCATGATGGAGGGATCGAGCGCCGACCACTGGCTGTCGATGATGGCGGCTTTCGGCGTCAGGCCGTGCTTCACCACGGCATCTTCCGAGGCGAGGATCACCCAGGAAGCGCCGTCGGTGATCTGGGAGGAATTGCCGGCAGTGACGCGCCCCCATGGGCGTTCGAACACCGGCTTCAGCTTTGCCAGCGACTCCGGCGTGGAATCCGGCCGCACGCCGTCGTCGTGATCGTAGAACTTGCCGTCGCGCGAGAAGGCGGTTTCCACCTCGCCTTTCAGCCATCCCTGCGACTGCGCATTGGCCAGGCGCTTGTGGCTTTCGGCGGCGTAGGCGTCCGACTGTTCACGGGTAATGCCGAACAGGTGGCCGACGACCTCGGCGGTCTGGCCCATGTTGAGCTCGGTGATGGGATCGGTGAGCCCGCGCTCGAGCCCGATGATCGGCTTGAAGTAGGATGGCCTTGCCTTCAGCGCCGCCATGATCTTTGCGCCACGCCCCTGGCGCCCGCAAGCCCGGCAAACCAGCGCACGCCGTTCTGCGGCCACACCAGCGGCGCGTGGCTCAGCGCTTCGGCACCGCCGGCGAGGATCAGGTTGGCGGCGCCCTCGCGGATGTAGCGGTAGCCGGTGTCGATCGACTGCATGCCGCTTCCGCAATTGATCTGCACGGTGAAGGCGACCATCTTCTCGCCCATGCCGAGCCGCAGCGCTGCGACACGCGCCGGATTCATCTCGTCGGCGATGACGTTGACGCAGCCAAGGATCACCTGGTCGAACGCACTGGGTGCAAAGGGCTGCCGCGCCAGCAGCGGCCGGCCGCATTGCACGGCGAGATCGACGGGGGTGAAGGGACCGGGGCCGGAGCGCGCCTTGATGAACGGCGTCCGGCTGCCGTCGATGATGAAAACCGGTCGCGCCATCAGCTCGCCGCCCTCTGCTCACCCAATTCCTGGAAGAATTGATGCACGTCGGCGCCCTTGCTGTAAATCGGCGACAGCACCTCGGGCGCAAAATCGTCGACCTCGATCACCTTCATCACGGCGTCATGCGCAGTCGCCAGTTTCTCGCCCTCGGCCTGGGTGATGACGCCCTTCTTCACGCCTTCCTTCCAGTCATGAATGCGCGCGGCATGCAGCCGCTTGCGGATATCCTCGGAAGCCGCAACCAGCTTGAACGCCTTCTCCAGCCGCGCCACGCCGCGGTCATCGTCGACATGCGACAAATCTGATGTCAGCCGATCGCGTGCCGACGAAGGCTCCAGGATGATCTGGGCGCATTCGTGCACCACGCGGTCGGTGGGGCCGAGCACGCGTGCGCCAAGCGGCTGCAGGAAGAATTTCAGGATCAGCGCGACGAAGCGGTTGGGCAGATTGCCGAGGATTTCGGCGAGCCTGTTCTCGATGATCCTGAAACCGTTCGCCATGCACCATTCCAGTGCAGGGAAGTCCGCCTGCTGACGGCCCTCGTCCTCCCAGCGTTTTAGCGCGGCGGAGAGCAGATAGAGCTCGGACAGGATGTCGCCAAGCCGCGCCGACAGCATTTCCTTGCGCTTCAGCGCGCCGCCAAGCGTCAGCAGCGCCATGTCAGCGGTCAGTGCAAAGGCCGATGAGTAGCGCGAGAGCTGGCGGAAGAACCGCGTCGCATCGCCGGCCTCCGGCGCCGGCGCAAAGATGCCGCCGCTCCAGCTGCGGCCCCAGGCGCGGAATAGCGTGGTGATGCTGTGGCCGACATGGCTCCAGAAGGCCTTATCGAACGCATCGAGCCCTCGCGTGCGGTCGTCGTCGCGCAGCGCGTTCATCTCGGCGAGCAGGTACGGATGGGCGCGGATCGCGCCCTGCCCGAACACGATGAGATTGCGGGTGAGGATATTGGCGCCCTCGACCGTGATGCCGACCGGCACCGAGCGATAGAGGTTGCCCATGTAGTTCTGCGGGCCGTCGATCACGGCCTTGCCGCCATGGATGTCCATGGCGTCGTCGATCACGATGCGCATCCGCTCGGTGGCATGCAGCTTCATGATCCCGGAGATCACCGCGGGATGATGGCCCTGATTGAGCGCGGCGCAGGTCAGCCGGCGCGCGGCGTCGAGCAGATAGGCTGTACCGGCGATGCGGGCGAGCGGCTCCTCGATGCCCTCGAACTTGGAGATGGAAATGCCGAACTGCTCGCGGATGCGGGCATAGGCCCCGGTGGTGCGCGCGGCATAGGCGGCACCTGCCGCCGAGAGCGACGGCAACGAGATGCCGCGGCCGGCGGCGAGCGCCGTCATCAGCATCTTCCAGCCCTGCCCCAGACGCTCTTTGCCGCCGATGATGTAATCGAGCGGAATGAAGACGTCGTGGCCCCAGTTCGGACCGTTCTGGAACACCTGCATTGCCGGCAGATGGCGTTTGCCGATCTCGACGCCGGGCAGATCGGTCGGGATCAATGCCACGGTGATGCCGAGGTCTTCCTCATTCCCCACGAGATGGTCGGGGTCGTAGGCCTTGAAGGCGAGACCCAAAAGCGTCGAGACCGGGCCGAGCGTGATGTAGCGCTTGTGCCAGTTGAGCTTCAGGCCGATCACCTCACGGCCGTCAAAGCTGCCGTTGCAGATCACGCCACTGTCGATCATCGAGGCGGCATCCGATCCGGCCTCGGGGCTGGTCAGCCCGAAGCAGGGAATGTCGCGGCCGTCGGCCAGCCGCGGCAGCCAGCGGTCCTGCTGCTCCTTGGTGCCGAAGCGCATCAGCAATTCGCCGGGCCCGAGCGAGTTCGGCACCATCACGGTGACGGCGGCGGTAAGCGAGCGCGACGACAGTTTGCGCACCACTTCGGAATGCGCATAGGGCGAGAAGCCGAGCCCGCCATGCTCCTTCGGGATGATCATGCCGAAGAATTTCTGCTTCTTGATGAAATCCCAGGCCTCGGGCGGCAGGTCACGCCATTCCCAGTTGATCTTCCAGTCGTCGAGCATGGCGCAGAGCTCGTCGACCGGACCGTTGAGGAACGCTTTTTCCTCATCCGTCAGCGTCGCCGGCGCATTGGCCAGCAGCTTGGCCCAGTCGGGATTGCCGGTGAAGAGGTCGGCATCCCACCAGACGTCGCCCGCCTCCAGCGCCTCGCGCTCGGTATCGGACATCGGCGGCACCGCGCCGCGGGCAATGGAGAAGATTGGCTTGGTGATGAAGTCGCGGCGAAAGCTCATGGGGATACCTCAAGGTTCGGCGCTAGATGAGCGGGATTCTAGCGGAAACTGCCCGCCCCGGGTGAACACTTCGCTTTGAAAATGGGACGAAATTGACGCGGCCGGTCTGCGGATTGTTAACGGCCTGGGGCTGCTTCCGTTCCGGAAAGTGTCGATAGAACGGCAGCTTGCCGCTCTCGCTTTCCCCTTTCCTGGCCTCCGTTTCGGTATAATGCCGTCCTGACCAATGACAGCAGGGGACGTCCGCGATGGCGAAGATCAAGGTCGGTCTGGTGGGCTGCGGCTTCGTTGCCGAGCTGCATATGTATGCCTACCGGCGCGTCTATGGCGTGGATGTCGAGGTCAGGGCGGTCGCGGCGCGGGGCGACCATGTTGTCGATTTCGCCCGCCGGCACCAAATTCCCGTGGTCTGTCGCAGCTTTCGCGAACTGATCGCTGACGGCGAGCTCGACGTCATCGACATCTGCACGCCGCCGAACCTTCACGCTGCGATGATCGTCGATGCCATGCAGGCAGGCAAACACGTGATCTGCGAAAAGCCCTTTGCAGGCTATTTCGGGCACGAAGGCGACAAGACGCCGATCGGAAAATTCGTGCCGAAAGCGCTGATGTACGAGCGCGTGCTGGAGGAAATGGCACAGACCCGCGCGGCGATCGAAAAGACCGGCAAACTCTTCATGTATGCCGAGGACTGGATCTACGCCCCGGCGGTGACCAAGACCGTGGAGATTCTCAAAGCCACCAAGGACAAGATCCTGTTCATGAAGGGCGAAGAGAGCCACTCAGGTTCGCATGCGGCGCACGCCGCGCAATGGGCGATGACCGGCGGCGGCTCGTTGATCCGGATGGGATGTCACCCTTTGTCGGCGGTGCTTTACCTCAAGCAGGTCGAGGCCAAGGCCCGTGGCGAGACGATCGGCGTTGCCAGTGTGACCTGCGACGTCGGCAATGTCGCCGCATGCCTCCCGGCCGGCGAACGCGGCGTCATCAAGTCCAATCCTGAAGATGTCGAGGACTGGGGCACCCTCACCGCCACTTTCTCCGACGGCACCAAGGCGACGATATTCTCGGGCGACATGATTGCAGGCGGCGTGCGCAATCTTATCGAGACCTACACCAGCGGCGGCGCGCTGTTCGCCAACATCACACCGAACACGCACATGATGAGCTACCAGACCAGCGAGGAAAAGCTCGCCAGCGTCTACATCACGGAAAAGGTCGATCGCAAGACCGGCTGGCAGTATGTCTGCCTCGAAGAGGAATGGACGCGCGGCTATTTGCAGGAAATCCAGGACTTCATGGAATGCGTGGCGACCGGACGGCAGCCGCTCTCCGACCTCGCGCTGGCCTTCGAGACGATCAAGGTCAATTACGCGGGCTACTGGGCTGCGGAAGAAGGGCGGCGCGTCGTGCTGTGAGGGAGGCGACTGCCGCCCTGGTCATGGCCGGGCTTGTCCCGGCCATCCACGTCTTCCTTTCGGCATCGCAGCTACAAAGACGTGGATGCCCGGCACAAGGCCGGGCATGACGGTAACATCTACGCCGCGTACACCGACGATTTCGGCAGCGGGAAGACCGGCGCCTGGGTCTGGATGTTGGTCGGCCACACCACCGAGATGTTCTCGCCGGCGTTCTGCATCACCACCGGGGTCGAGCGCTCGTTCTGCCCGGACATTGGCGTGCCCGGCCGGTAGAACTTGACGCCGTAGCCCTGGATGGTGCCGCCCGGCGGGATGTCGACGTCGAGCGCCGCTTTGCGGACGGCTTCGGGATCGAAGCCGCCATATTTCTCCTTGGCGACGGGCAGCACATTGTTGAGCAGCACCCAGGTCTGGTTGAAACCCATCGAACAATGCGGCGGCACGTCGGTGGCGTTGGTCTTTTCCTTGTAGCGCGTGACCATGATCTTGGTGAGATCGCCGACCCCCGGCGCGAGTTTCGACGCATCGAGCAATTGCGCCGGCACCGGATCGATGTTGCAGAAATTGTCGATGTCGGCGCCGAAGGTGGCACGCAGCTTGTCGAGCTGGCTGTAGCCCGCGCCATTACCGAACAGCATCTTGAATTTGAGGCCGTTCTCGCGCGCCTGACGCAGCAGCAGGGTGATATCGGGATTGTATCCGGCGTGCGAGATCACGTCGGCCTTGGCGCGCTTGAGTTTGGTGACCAGCACCGACAGGTCGGGTGTGGACGCCGAGTACCCTTCCTTGAGCACGACCTGTCCGCCGAATTCCTTGAGGTAGGCCTCATCGGCCGCGGCGACGCCGACGCCATAGGGGCCGTCCTCGTGAATCAGCGCGATCTTGACGTCCTTGGGCTCCATGCCGAGCTTGGCCTTGGCGTGCTCGTTGATGAAGCTCGCAAAGGCCTGGCCATACTGATCGGAATGAATTTGACCACGGAAGACATATTGCAGGTTCTTGTCCTTGAACACGGCAGTCGAGATCGCGGTGGTGATCCAGAGGATCTTTTTCTGCTGCTCGACCTTGGCCGCAAGCGGGACCGCGTGCGAACTTGCATAAACGCCGTTGATGATGTCGACCTTCTCCTGGTCGATCAGGCGGACAGCCTCGTTGATCGCCACATCCGGCTTGCTCTGGGAATCGGCGTTGACGGGGGCGATCTTGTACTTGCCGCCGACGCCGCCCTTCTCATTGACGAGGTCGATCGCAATCTGCGCGCCGACCGCACAGGCAACGGAACCGCCTGCGGCAAAAGGACCGGTCAGGTCGTAGATCACACCGATACGGACGGTTTCGGCTTGCGCCTGGGCGCGCCTCCAGTCGAGGCTCAATACGGCGGCTGCGGCCGCCGAGGTCTTCAGCAGCGTCCTGCGTGAAGTCGGCATCGTGTCCTCCCTTCACTTCCGTTTTTCGTTTTATTCTTGCCGGCAAGTATTTGGAGAAAGTGCAGGAAAGTCAACGGCACGGCCGCACGCAATGCGGGCCGCGCGTTTCATACCATAGGCGAAGGCGCAGCCCCTTAGCCGGTCAGGAGGGTGACCACAGCAGTTCGCTTCGCTGGTTCTGCCCCGTCCATGCCGGCTGGCGCCGCGGGTGCCAGTATTCGGCGACGCCGACGTAGATGTAGGCTGCCACCTTGTGGCCAGCCTCAAAAACGCCCGTCACCTTGCGGTCATAGGCGATGCCCGCGCGCTCAAGACGATCGAGCTCGGCCAGGCAGGCATCATCGACGTGATAGATCTCCCCGGCGACGGCAAGCGCCGGGACGCCGAAGTCGTCCGGGACCTGATCCAGCAGGACCGGAAAACGGCCGGTCGTGATCATCCAATAGGGCGTGAGCGTTGCGGCTTCGCCTGCGAACCTGCTCGCCTCGAGCAATGCGTGATTGCTGAGGCCGCGCCGCAGCGTGCCGTAGACAAAGACGCGATGGGTTTGTGGAGATCCGCCGGTCATGATGCAACGATGCCCTAGTCCGGCCGCACCATCTCGAACATGTTTTCCGGCAATATCTCGAAATAATCGCCGGTGCGACCGGCGCGGGTGATCGGTTTTCCCAGCGCCGTCTGATAGATGCCGTCCCTGATCATGGCCTTGTCGATGTGGACGGCGACGACCTCGCCAAACGTCACCCAGGCCTGCGCCTTCTCGCCGTTGGCGTCCTTGAGCTGGATGATCTCGGTCAATTTGCATTCGAAGGCGACGGGGCTTTCGGCGACCCGCGGCACATTGACGAGCTTGCAGGGCGCGGCCGTCAGCCCTGCAATCTTGAACTCGTTGACGTCGTGGGCGACATGCGCCGCGGTCGCGTTCATCTGCTGCGCCAGATCCCGCGAGGCCAGATTCCAGACGAATTCCTTGGTCTCCTGGATATTGCCGGCAGAGTCCTTCCAATGGGTGGAGGAGAAGCCGATGATCGGCGGCTTGTAGCAGAAGGCATTGAAGAAGCTGTAGGGCGCGAGATTGATGTTGCCCTTGGCGTCGCGGGAGGAAATCCAGCCGATCGGCCGTGGCGCAATGATGGCATTGAAGGGATCGTGCTTCAGCCCATGGCCCTTGGCAGGCTCGTAATAATGCAGGTCTTTTTCGGTCACGCCTTCTCTCCGTCATTGCGAGGAGCGTAGCGACGAAGCAATCCAGCCTCGTCGCGGACGAAGCTGGATTGCTTCGCTTCGCTCGCAATAACGGGGGTTATAGCGGGGAATTCGGCGAAGAGCTATTTCGCCGCGCGCGGCTCAAGGGCTCGGAAAATGAAGTCGACCATCTCGTCGATCGATGGCGCTCGGCTTCTTGACGGCCTGGGCGATCATCTGCGGATGGAAGAAGCGGATCATGCCGGTGCAGGTGCAGAGCGCCGTGAGCGGCAGGTCGGGAGCCTCGAACTCGCCGGAGGCCACGCCCTCGCGCGATCACCTCGCCGATGATGCCGGTGCAGCATTCGATATGGGCGACGCAGACGTCCCAGTCCTCTTCCATCGCGATCTGCGACCATCTCGTGCAGCTTGGAATCGCCGACATAGCGTTCCGAGTTCATGCGATGGATGGTCTTGAGCAGTTCGCGCAGCCGCGGCTTCGCCGGACCGGGCTGGGCCACGATCCGCCGCGCCTCGATCTCGACCTCGCCCATCAGGACCCGCGCCACGCCCTCGTGGATCGCCTTCTTCGAATCGAAGAAGCGATAGACGTTGGCGGGGCTCATCCGCAATTCCTTGGCGATGTCGGCGACCGTGGTCTTCTGGTAGCCGATCTGCCGGAACAGACGCTCCGCCACCACGAGAATGCGCTCGCGGGTGTCGGTTTCGATATGTTCTGCAACAAGCGTCATGATCAGGTACTCAATGTTCAATTATTCCGCTGCTTCGGCAAGCGGAAATGCGGGTCGTACCTCGCCCTGATGCTGCGGCGCGGAAGCGGGCTCGACGGCGCCGCTCTCGTCCAGGCTCTTGCGGAACCAGAGGGCATAGAGGCCCGGCAGGTACAGCAAAGTCAGGAAAGTCGCAACGAAAAGGCCGCCCATGATGGTGATCGCCATCGGGCCCCAGAAAGCCGAGCGCGACAGCGGGATCATGGCGAGGATCGCGGCGAGCGCGGTCAGCACCACCGGGCGGGCGCGGCGGACGGTGGCCTCGACGATGGCCTCGCGCCGGGAGAGGCCATGGCTGACGTCGGTCTCGATCTGATCGACGAGAATGACCGCGTTGCGCATGATCATGCCGGCGAGCGCGATCAGGCCGAGCAGCGCCACGAAGCCGAACGGCTGGTTGGCGACATTGAGCCCGAGCGATGCGCCGACAATGCCGAGCGGCGCGGTGAGGAAGACCAGCATCAAGCGCGAGAAGCTCTGCAGCTGGATCATCAAAAGCGTCAACATCACCAGCACCATGAACGGGAACAGCACGAAGATCGAGGCATTGCCCTTGGCCAATTCCTCGAACGCGCCGCCCGGCTCGATCCGGTAGGCCGGCTCGAGATGGTCGCGGATATCCTGCAGTTTCGGCCAGATCTGGTTGGTGACGTCGGGGGCCTGCACGCCGTCGACGACGTCGGTGCGCACGGTGATCGCCATGTCGCGGTTGCGCCGCCACATGATCGGCTCCTCGTGGGAATACTCGATCCTGGCGATCTGTTGCAGCGGCACGGCGATGCCGTTGCGCGAGGTGATGGTGAGGTCCCCTACCCGACCGAGGTCGAGCCGTTCGGACGGAACGGCGCGGGCGACCACGCCGACCTTCTCGATGCCGTCGCGCACGTTGGTGACCGGGGCGCCGGAGATCAGCATGGCGAGCGCCTGCGAGACGTCTTGCGGGGTGAGGCCGAGCGCACGGGCGCGGTCCTGGTCGACCACCAGCTTCAGGTAAGGCGACTGCTCGTTCCAGTCGAGCTGCACTTCCTTGACGTTCGCGTTTTGCCGCATGACGTCGCGCACCTGGTAGGCGATGTCGCGCACGGTGTTGGCGTCGGGGCCGATGACGCGGAACTGGACGGGGAAGCCGACCGGCGGGCCGAAATTGAAGCGGTCGACGCGGACGCGGGCCTCGGTCAGCGCACCGTCGGCAACCGCCGTCTCGATGCGGTCCTTGATGCGTTCGCGCGCCTCGACGTCCTTTGACACGATGACGATCTCGGCAAACGCCTCGTTCGGCAGTTGCGGGTTGAGGCCGAGCCAGAAGCGCGGCGAACCCTGGCCGACATAGGCCGTGTAGGTCGCAATGTCCTTGTCGCCATCGAGCAGCTTTTCGGCCTTCTTCACCGCCTTTTCGGTGACGTTGAAGGCCGTGCCCTCCGGCAGGCGGAGCTGCAGGAACAACTCAGGCCGCTCCGACAGCGGGAAGAACTGCTGCTGCACATGGCCGAAGCCGACGATTGACAGCACGAACACGCCGGCGGTCGCCAGCACCACCTTGACGCGGTGGTCGACGCACCATTGCACGACGGCACGCAGGCCGCGGTACATGCGGGTCTCATAGACGGCATGCGGATCGTGGTTGTGATGCACGACGATGTTCGGCAGCAGCTTGACGCCGATATAGGGCGTGAAGATCACCGCGACGAACCAGGAGGCGACGAGCGCAATCGCCACGATCCAGAAGATGCCGCCGGCATATTCGCCGACCGCCGAATTGGCAAAACCAATGGGGAGGAAGCCGGCCGCGGTGACGAGCGTTCCGGTCAGCATCGGGAACGCGGTGGATTCCCAGGCAAAGGAGGCGGCGCGGACGCGGTCCCAGCCCTGCTCCATCTTCACCACCATCATCTCGACGGCGATGATGGCGTCGTCGACCAGAAGGCCGAGCGCGATGATCAGCGCGCCCAAGCGTGATGCGGTGCAGGTCGAGCCCCATCGCATTCATCACGACGAAGACGATGGCGAGCACCAGCGGCACCGAGGCTGCGACCACGATGCCGGTGCGCCAGCCGAGCGCAAGGAACGAGACGAACAGCACGATCCCCAGCGCCTCGATGAAGGAGTGCACGAATTCACCGACCGCATGCTCGACCACCTTGGGCTGGTCGGCGATCTGCTCGACATTGATGCCCTGCGGCACCGCCTTCATGAATTCGCCGACCGACTTCCCGACGTCCTTGCCGAGATCCAGGATGTTGGCGCCCTTGGTGGTGACGACGCCGATACCGATGGCGGGCTTGCCTTCCTGGCGCACGATGAAGGACGGCGGATCGACGAAACCGTGGGTGACGGTGGCGATATCGCCGAGCCGGAACACGCGGCCGTTGCTCTCGACCGGGGTTTCGGCGACGGCCTTGACGCCATCGAGCGCGCCGGTGACGCGCAGCGGCACGCGCTGCGAGGAAGTTTCCACCGTGCCGGCGGGCGTGACGTTGTTCTGCTTGGCGAGCGAATCGAACAGCGCCTGGGGCGTGATGCCGAGCGTCGCAAGCTTGGCGTGGGAGAATTCGACAAAGATGCGCTCGGCCTGGGTACCGTAGAGATTGACCTTGGTCACTCCCGATACCTTCAAGAGCTTCTGGCGCAGGCCTTCGGCGGTCTTCTTCAACTGCGCATAATCGGCGCCCTCGCCGGTCATCGTGTAGAGGATGAAGTCGACGTCGGAGAATTCGTCATTGACGACCGGGCCGAGCACCCCCGTCGGCAACTGGTCCTGCACGTCGACCAGCTTCTTGCGCAGCAGATAGAAGAGAAACGGCACGTCCTTTGCCGGCGTGTTATCGCGGAAAGTCACCTGCATCGCGGTGAAGGCCGGTTTTGAATAGGTCTGCACCTTCTCGAAGTAGGGCAGTTCCTGCAGCTTCTTCTCGATGGGATCGGCGACCTGGGTCTGCATTTCCTGCGCGGTGGCGCCGGGCCAGATCGCCGAGACGTTCACCACTTTCACCGTGAAGAACGGATCCTCGGCGCGGCCGAGCCGCTGATAGGAGAAGAAGCCGGCAAAACCCAGCGCGATCATCAGGAACAGGACCAGCGTCGGATGGCTGACTGCCCAGCTCGAGAGATTGAAGTGCTTCATCTCGCTCTCCTTGAGAACCCTAAGTCATTCCGGGATGGTCCGAAGGACCAGACCCGGAATCTCGAGATTCCGGGTTCGATGCTTTCGCATCGCCCCGGAATGACACGCACTAGAACGACAACGCCGAGACAACGCGGACCTTCTGCGCCGGATCGAGCTTTTGCACGCCGAGCGTGACGACTTTCGCGCCGTCCTCGACGCCGCCTGATATGACGACGTTGTCGGACTCGTAGGCTTTCACCGCGACCGGCCTGAGCGCGAGGCCGCCGGCATCGTCGACAACGTAGAGCGAGGGATTGCCGCCCTGATTGTAGAGCGCCGACAGCGGCAGCTTGGCGACACGGTCGGTGGCGGGATCGGCGAGCGTCAATGTCGCGGTCATGCCGAGCGAGACGCTGTCGCCGGCGCCCGGCAGCGAAAACTTTGCCAGATAGGTGCGGGTTGCCGGATCGGCCGAAGGCGCGATCTCGCGCAGCTTTGCCACGTATTTCTTGTCGCGCTCCGACCACAGCGAGACTGACGCAACGCCGTCCTTGGCGCGGCCGACCAGCGTCTCCGGGATGGCGACGACGGCTTCCTTCTCGGCAAAGCGCGCGACGCGGATCGCGGTCTGGCCGGCGGCGACGACCTGGCCGGGGTCGATCAGCGTTGCGGTGACGACGCCGCGGGCATCAGCAACAAGCGTCGCATAGGACAGCGAATTCTTGGTCAGTTCGACCGAGCGCTCGGCGCGATTGAGCCGCGCCCGTGCCTCATCGGCGGCGGCGCGCGCCTGGTCCAACTGCGCATCCGTGGTCCAGCCCTTGGCACGAAGGTCCTTGGTACGCTGTTCGGAAGCGGAAGCCTGCGCCTGCACGCCGGTGGCGGCGGAAAATTCGGCCTGCGCCTGCTCGGCCTGCAGCTTCAGATCGACTTCATCGAGCAGCGCCAGCGGCTGGCCGATGTCGACGGTTTGTCCGACCTCGACCAGCCGCTTGGCCACCTTGCCTGGGACGCGGAAGCCCATGTCGGTCTCGATCCGGGGCTTGATCGTGCCGACAAAGCTTCGCTCGGGGGACGCGGCTTCATATTTGACCGTCGCGACCAGCACCGGGCGTCCCGGCACCACCTGCTCGGCAGCCTTCTCATTGCAGCCTGCCAGGGTGAACACCGCCAAAGCCAGCATCGCACCCGTCAAGAGCCTGAAATAACTCGATAAAATGGACTGGACGAACATCGGATGCTCCTCTTGGCTTTGCTTGAAGAGTATCGATTGTTCACTGACGAATGTCAATAATCGTCAGTAGACAACTATTTGTGAGTTAGCGAGGTTGGTCGGCTGGCTGTGCCCAACCAAGGCGACCCGACTTGACCAGGGGCCGCTGCTTGCCAAAGGCGTCGATCATGACCTCCCAAATCCACTCGGCCGTCGACTTCTACGATCGCCACCCGATCTCGGCGCAGATCATCCTCGCGAAACTGGCAGGCGAGCGTGGGACGCTGGAGGGATTGCGACCGCAGGACTTGTTTCCCCACGACCAGGATCATTACGGCGGGCTCGCCGCCAATGACGTGCTCGCCGAATGCGCTCGCATCGGCGCCGGCAGCAAAGTGGTCGATCTCTGCGCCGGGCTTGGCGGCCCGGCACGCTATCTCGCCCATCGCTATGGCGCCGATGTCACGGGCATCGAACTCACGCCGGCGCGCGTGGCGGGCGCGGCCGAGTTAACGCGGCGTGTCGGGCTTGAGAGCCAGGTGCGCGTGATCGAAGGCAATGTCATGCAGCTACCGCTGAGGGATGCGAGCTTCGACGCCGTCGTCAGCCAGGAGGCGCTGCTGCATGTCCCCGACATCGCGCGCGCGTTTGCCGAAGCGCACCGCGTGCTGCGGCCGGGCGGGCGCATCGCCTTCACCAACTGGGTGATCCATCAACCCTTGTCGGAGGCGCAGCGGCAATTGCTGTGGGACGGCATGGCCGCCGCAAGCCTCATCGGCATCGAAGAGCACACAAAACTGCTGCGCGGCGCCGGCTTTGCGATCGAGGCGATGGAAGACGAAACGCAAGCGTGGGGGACAATCCTCGCCGAGCGGCTGCGCATGTATGAAAAGCTGCGCGGCGAGGCCGAAGCCGCCGGCACGCCCGCCGGTCATGACGACTTCTACCGCTCCTATGTGCTGTTCGTCGATCTCGTGCAGCGCAAGGCGATGGGCGGCGCACGGTTTGCAGCGGTGAAGTCGTAGGGTGGGCAAAGGCGCGCGCTAGCACAAATGGCTGTCGTCCCTGCGAAAGCAGGGACCCATAACCACAGGCCTCAGTCATCGTGAAAAGATCTCGACCCGCGTGCCCATTCCCACAGCCGCGGAGTATGGGTCCCTGCGTTCGCAGGGACGACAGTTGAATCTGCCGCGCGAGACGAACGGCCTCAATTGCTGGTTTAGGCTCAATCCGCCAGCTGAAACCGCTCGAACCGATCGAGCTCTTCCTCGATGCGGCGCTTCAGCTCCTTGCGCGCCTCGCCCTTGGCTGCCTTGCCCGGGCCGACCCAGGTCCATTTCTGCATCAGGAGCTTCCTGTTCTGGCGGTCGGTCTTCAGGTCGAGCGCGGCGACGATCTCGTCACCGGCGAGCACCGGAAGCGCGAAATAGCCGAACACACGCTTTTCCTTCGGCACATAGGCCTCGAACTTGTGGCCATAGCCGAAGAAGAGCTCGGTGCGCTTGCGCTGGATGATCAAGGGATCGAACGGCGAGAGGATGTGCACGAGACCAGCCCCTGCGCCCTCGCCTGCCCCCTCCAGCAGCTCCGGCCGTACCCAGTGCTCCTGCTTCCCGGCGCCTTCGAGCGCGACCGGCAGCAACTCGTTCTTCCGCACCCGCGCCTCGATCAGCCGGCGCACGGCAGCCTTGCTCGGGGCATCGAGATGGCAGATCGAATCGAGGCTGACGATGCCTTGCGAACGCAGCGCGCGGTCGAGCAGATAGGCGGTCGTCTCGTTCGATGTGGCTGGTTTCGGCGGCCTGTCCCAGCCAAAATGCCGCGTCATCAGCTCATAGGTCTTGAGCATGCCGTTGCGCTCGCTGACAGTGAGCGTGCCGGTGTAGAAGGCAAGCTGCAGCGCGCGCTTCGACGGCTTGCGGCTTTGCCACAGATGCTCCTTCTCGGTGAGCACGTCGTCCTCGATGTCGCGGATGGTGAGCGGACCCGCCTTGATCAGCCGCATCACCTTGCGCAGGTCGGCGGGCTTGACCGAGGCGTACCATCGATGGCCTTCGCGCTTATGCTCGCGCATCAAGGGCATGAAGTAGTGGAAATCCTTTGACGGCACATAGGACAGCGCGTGGGTCCAGTATTCGAACACGCTGCGATCGATGCTCTGGGCCTGCTTGAGGTCGGCGCGGCGATAGGCGGGGATGCGGTTGAACAGGATGTGATGGTGGCAGCGCTCGATCACGTTGATGGTGTCGATCTGCACATAGCCGAGATGCTCGACCGCCGCTGCCGTGGCGGCCGGCCCCTCGCCGAACGGCGCCGACGTATCCAGCCGCTGCGCTTGCAGCCAGATCCGCCGGGCTCTTGCCTTGGTCAGGGGTATTGGTTCGTTCTTGCGGGGCATGCGTCCCGCAATATTAAGACGGATTCGCCGGTCTCACGAGATGGTTTTCGCAAAGATCGTTCCGAAGGCAGGCCGAAGGCGATACTCTGGGCGTCCGATTGATCGGGGTCGAGACAGCCAAAATGCTCACTGCCGACATGAAACGGGTCATCGAGGAGCATCGCCTCGGGTTCGTGGCGACGGCCGCGCTCGACGGGACGCCGAACGTCTCGCCAAAGGGCACATTCGCGGTGCTGGACGACCGGACGATCGCCTTCGGCGAAATCCGCTCACCGGGCACGATCCGAAACCTCAAGGCGAACCCGCGCATCGAGGTCAACTTCGTCGATGTCTTTGTCCGCAAGGGCTATCGTTTCGCGGGCACGGCCACCGTGGTGGAGCGCGGCGACGCCGGCTTTGAAATCCTGCTGCCCCGGCTGCGCAGTGCGCTCGCGCCCCGCATCCGCGCCATCGTGACGATCGCCGTGACCAAAGCGCTGCCCCTGACGTCGCCGGCCTATGACGACGGAAAAACCGAGCCGGAGCTGCGGCGCGCCTGGACAGCCCGCTTTCGCCAGCTCCAGCCAGGTCAACGGTTTGAAGAGTGAGACGCTCGCGATGATTTCATCATCGCGCTCTACCTACTTGTTTGCGCATGATCTTTTCGGAAAACCGCTGCACACTTTTCCGGATCATGCGCTAGCGCTTGCCGCGGCCCATGATGCTGCCGGTCGCCGCCTCCGCGCGGGTCGCACGAGGCCTTGCCGCGTTCCGATGCGAGGCACTTGTAGACGCTGCCGGTCAGGCGATCGATCAGCCAGGCGCTTTCCTCGTTCGGGCTGTCGAGCCCGATATAGCGGGAGCCGAGCGCGGTGACCAATGTCGAGAGCAGGATCGCAGCCGCGATCATCGCGGCCCCGATCAGGATCGGCATCGATGTGGTGGAACCCGACTGATCCGGAGGACCCGCGCGATATCCCTGGTACTCACTCTGCTTCTTGACTGACTGCAACACGGCCCCTGCTTCGCCCTTGAGCGCTTTTTCTTCGCGAACTAACCTCATTAAATTCCCATCTGGCCGAATTCGTGTTCGCACGTCGGCGTCGCCAAGACAGATTAAGACCAGCATTGTGATTCAATTGCAAAGACTGACTGAAATATCGCGCGGCTTCCGCATTTGTACGGAGCGAAGGTTTCACCGCCGGAACATTTTTGCGCATCGTGCCTGCGGAAGCGGCGGCCGCATGAGCTTCACCATCGCGACAGAAGAAGGCGGCCCTCGCGGACCGCCTTGATGCCTCGTTTCGAAGCAGGCCTCACTTGAACATCGGCATCATGCGGAAGAGATTGGGCGGGCCACCGCCGCCGCCGCGATAGCGACGGCCACTGCCGCCACCACCACCCCCGCCGCTGCGGCGCGACGCGCGCGGCTCGTCGCGAAGAGCTGTCATCGCTGGAGGAGGCGACGCGGCTGGAGAGAATCTCGGACTGCAGCGCCTTGTGCTGGAGCGCGTTGAGGTAGCCGGTCTTGGGATAGCCGCGGGCGGCCTGCCAGCGGGTGATCACGGCGCGGGTGTTCTCATCGAACTTGCCGGTCGCCTTGATGTCGAAGCCGAGGCCGGTGAGGCGGCGCTGCACGTCGCGGCGCTGGCTCTTGTCGAGGCCGAGCTGGTCTTCGGTCACCTGGGTGGCGTCGTCGGAGAACACCGCCTGGTCGACGACGCCGGTGGTGAGGTTGCGCGTCGTATTGGAGGGGCCATCCTGCAGCGTGGCGATACGGGAGAGCGCGATCGACTTGAAGGTGCCGCTCGGATAGTTGCTCAGGTAGGCGTTGAGTTCTTCAATCTTGTTGGAGTCCTTGATCGAGCGCCAGAATTCGAGCTCGACTTCGGACGCCGCGGTCGCGGTCGGGGCCGGCGTGTTCGGCGCATCGGTCGCAACCGCCTTGGCGGGATTGAGATAGACCGCGCCGATCAGGTTGGTGTGACCCCAGGGCAGCTGGCCCTTGGCGGTCTCGTCGTTGACCTGGGCGCGCACCTTGGTCATGGCCTGCTGGATCTCGACGCCGGGCTGGGCGATGTTGGCGAGCAGGGCGCGGGTGAAGGGGCTGTTGGTGCCGGCTTCGCCGTCGAGCGCGGTCTGGCCGGGGCCGGTGGCGAAAGCGAGCAGCGTGCCCTCGCCCGACTTCATCTCGGCAAGGCCGGTCTGGACGTTGGCGCTGCGGGTCGCCTTGGCGGAACGGATCTTGGCCGCGAACGGGTTGTCGCGGCAGGCATCCAGGAACACCAGCTTGACCTTGGCATCGCCCATGGTCTGTTCGAGCGTGAGGTCGACATTGATGGCGGCGCCAAGCTTGACGTCCATTTCGGATTTGAGATCGGCGTCGACCGGCAGCAGGTAGTTGGCGCCGTTCACCGCGATGCCGTGGCCGGCATAGAAGAACAGCGCGACGTCGGCGCCTTCCGCCTTCTTGCCGAAGTCGAGCAGCTTTTCGGTCATCTTGTCGCGGGAGAGGTTGGAGCCCTCGACAACGTCGAAGCCGACGTTGCGGAGCATCCTGGCCATCGACTTGGCGTCGACGGCGGGGTTGGGCAGCGCCGGGACATTCTTGTAGGCGCCGTTGCCGACGACGAAGGCCACGCGCTTGTCGGCGAAGGCATCCGTGTTCGCGCTGATGAGAAGTCCTGCGGCGGACAATGCTGCGATCAAGAAGCGCATCTTCATTCTCCCCTGACCCAAACTGGCGGCCGACTGGCCCGATCCGTTGGGCCCAATCTGAACAGTTCTTAATGCGGGAACCGTGATCTAGATCACACAGGTCGGTTCAGCCCTCGAACCCCACCAAAAGACGATGCGACGCGACGCAAAGTGCGCTGAAATCGACAGAAATTGGCCTAAGATGCGCGACGGGCGGCGCCATAGCGGCGATCGCGGCAGCCGGCAATGCGAACGGCCGCCGCCGCTGCGAAGTCCGGCAATGATCCGGAGAATTCTCTCACTGACCAATGAGTTACAAGTGACTTAAGTCACATTCAGCGTTTTGAACCTGTCCTAGGGTCCGACCATCCAATCCGCATGCAGGCATATTTTTTTGCAGGCGTAACCCAGAGGAAGACGACCATGACCATTTCCAGACTTACCGGAATCAAGGCCATTGCGCTCGGCGCCGCGCTGTCGATGACGGCGGGGCTGGCGCTGGCCGGTGACAACGTTATCTCGGCGGATCAGATCGCCAAGGCGCTGCAGCCGAAGCCGCTGACCCGCGGCCTCTCGTCCGGCGCCCAGCAGGTCGACCCGGCCGTTGAGGCCAAGGAAGCGAAATTCGTCAACTCGCTGCGCAACCGTCCGACGCGGTCGCTCTCGCTCGGCGAGCGTGAGGAAGTCGCGCAGCTGGCGGCGAACAAGCCGAAGATCGATCTCGAAATCCGCTTCGACTACAACTCGGCCGACATCAGCAAGGCCTCGATGCAGGCCGTGCAGGAACTCGGCAAGGCGCTGTCCGACCCGACCCTGAAGGGTTCGACCTTCGTGGTGGCCGGCCACACCGACGCGATCGGCGGCGAGGAATATAACCAGGGCCTGTCCGAGCGTCGCGCCGACACGATCAAGAAATACCTGAACGAGAAGTACGGCATCAACGGCTCTGACCTCGTCACCGTCGGCTACGGCAAGACCAAGCCGAAGGATGCGAACGCGCCGATGGATCCGGCCAACCGCCGCGTTCAGGTGGTCAATATGGAAGCCAGCAAGACGGCCTCGAAGTAAGACCTCGCGTCAACGATCCGCTCGCCGATGCGGCGGGCGGATCGCCCCAAAGCCAGGAATCACGGTCATGAAGACCCGTTCGCTAGGCATCGCCTTTGCGGCACTGCTCGCCTTTGCGCCCGTTCGCGGCTCCGCCCAGGACGCAGCCTCCGCCGCCGCGCCCGCAAAAGCTGCGTCGCCCGCCGCAGGCCCGAGCGACCCGCCGGCGAGCGTGCCGCGGCCCTCGATCGCGCCGAAGACCGCCGAACCGGCGGCAGCGCCAGCCGTGACCGACGCCACCCCGCGCAAGAAGCGCCGCTACGCGCGCACATTATCGCCGCTACGCCTACTGGGAGCCGTTCCCGGTTTACTGGCCGAACTATTATCACCACCACCTCAACTGGCGCCGGGTTGCCTGGTTCAACTGGTTCTGAGCTTCGACTCGATTTTGCGTCATGGCCGGGCTCGTCCCGGCCATCCACGTCTTGCGGTGCCGCGTAAAGGGAAGACGTGGATGCCCGGGACATAGGCGAGCGAAGCGACGCCGTCCTTCGGGCGGCTATGCCCGGGCATGACAAGCATCGAGCCCGTCGTTAGATCCAGCTCTTGAAGATCATCAGCCGTTGATACGTCTGCATCGACGTTCCCAGCGCCGCGACCGAGATCGGCAACATCGCAAGAAAGCCAAGCGATGCGGCCGCGACGAACGCCCACAGCACCCAGCGCGGCGGGGCGCGCTGCCCTTCCGTCAGCACGTAGACGAGCGCAAGCGATGCGATCGTCGCCGACGGCAGATAGTAATAGATGAAGCCGATGCGTGCGCGGCAGCGTCGCCCAGGCAAGCCACGGTCCGAGATAGAAGGCGAGAATCAGGAACGCCTGCGTGCGGCGCGCGACGATGAAATCGCGCAGCGCAGATTCGCGAGCGCCACCAGCGCCGGCCACAGGATCAGGGGATTGCCGAGGAAGACGATCGCCTGGAAGCGTTCGTCGGCGATCTTGTCGAACTGATACCAGATCGGCCGCATCAGCAGCGGCCATGACGGCCACGAACTCATATAGAGATGCGGCGGATGCGAGCCGGCATTTTCCACGAAGATGCGGCGCTGCGCCTCGATGAAAGCCGGGAAGCGAAAAACCGTTCAGCGGGAATGCAGGCGACGTAATAGGCCAGCACCGGCACGACGACGAAGCAAAGCAGCGAAATGATAGTAGCGGAATGCCGGCCAGCGATCCGGCCGGTACCAGTCTTCAGCGTCCGCCTCGGCAAACTGCGTGCGCCATCCCTGCAACAGGCGGATCACGGCGACGATCGCGATGGCGACGCCGAGCGGAAAGAAGCCGCTCCATTTGCAGGCGCCGGCGAGCCCGAACGCAAGACCCGCGAGCGCGAAGGCGACGCTCAGGCCTCTGCTTGCGGTAGCCGTGTATGAACGCGGCAACGCCGAACAGATCGAACGTCAGCGCGTAGATGTCGAGCATCGCGATGCGCGATTGCACGAACACCATCTGGTTGAGAAGCCGTGAGCGCGGCGGTCGGCGAGCGCGGCGCCCTGCGAGGCGAACAGCGCGAGCGCCGCACAGATACATCGCGACGATGGCGAGTGCGCCGAACACCACGCTCGGATAGCGCCAGCCGAGCGGATTGTCGCCGAACACCTTGATCGACAGCGCCATGAATTCCTTGGCGAGCGGCGGATGCATCGGATTGAGCAGCGGCTGCGTGCGGGCCCGGCTCGAGCAACTGCTTGGCCGCCGGCACGTAATGCACTTCGTCAAACGTAATTTTTTCCGGCGTGGTTAATCCGATCATCAGCAGCGAGATGCGCGACGACGAAGATCGCGGCCGCGATGGCTGCGACCTTTGCGATAGGACTATTCGGAACAAGCGCGGATTTCGCTCGCGGCCTCGCGGCACTTTCAGGCAAAACTGTGTCTTTGCGCGCGCTCGACATCGCGCGCATTTTTCTTTTCGAACCGATTTGCGTTTGGAGGTCACTAATCGACGGGCCGAGAAAGTGCGTGGGACTTGTGATAATTATACAACATGGTTGGCCCGCACAATCCGCTAAAACGTCGCGCAGATTGTACGGTGGGAAATGAATTGGCGTAACTCCATTCTTGCGGCGCTGGCCATCTGCGTCGCTTGCGAATTCTGGAACGGCTCAAGCGCAGGCGCCGACGCGCGTCGGCGAAGCCGCCGTCGTCCAGAACGAAGTCGTTCGCGTCACCGGATCGGGCGGCACGCCGATCAATGTCGGCGATGCGCGTGCTGCGCAACGAGACCGTGCGCACCGGCGCCGACAGCGCGACGCGGCTGGTGATGATCGACAGCACCAACCTGTCGCTCGGCGCCAACTCCTCCATCACGCTCGACAAGCACCGTCTTCAACGACGAGCACAGCTATCGCGACGTCACCATCCGCATGACCACCGGCGCATTCCGCTTCGTCACCGGACATTCCGACAAGAACGCCTACAAGATCACCACGCCGCTCGCGACCATCGGCGTGCGCGGCACCACGCTCGACATCCTGTCGCAGCGCGGCCGCTCGGTCGTGGTGCTGCAGGACGGCGCCGCGCGGGTCTGCACCACGAGCTTCCAGTGCATCGAGCTGACCCAGCCCGGCGACACCGCCGTCATCACCTCGGCCGACGGCAAGATCTCGATCCACGAAGACCAACACGCCGCCCTGGACTTTCGCCGCGAACTGCGCGGCCGCGGCGGGCCTGTGCAGCACCACACAATATGCCGACGCCTCGCCGACGATCACGCCGGCCGTGGTCGACGATCCCACCGGCATGCTGTGCGGGCGCTGACCATGGCAGGTTTCTCCCGCAGCGCCTCGTCTGTTCGCCACCATGCTGGTGGCGGCGGCGTTGTTTTTGCTGCGCGATAAGTCCGGCGTAGCCTACGCGCAGACGGCGCCGACGTCGTGCTCGACGTCCACATCGACTTCAACTTCAACCTCCACTTCGACGTCGACGTCGACTTCCTCGTCAACGTCGACATCAACATCGACTTCAACGTCCTCCTCGACATCACGTCTTCAACCTCGAGCTTCCAGACCCCGGCCATCGACGGCGCCGCCGGCGGATCGACGGGCGCAGCGGCGCTGCCGCCCTGCCCGCCCGGCCCGACCGGTCGCGGATTCCAGCGGCAACTCGATCGGCGGTGTCGCCAATCAGCGCTTCAACCAGATGATCACCAACCGCGTGCTCGGCACGGTGCTGCTCGGCGTCAACGAGCAGATCAACTGCAACGACTGCGTCAGCGCCTTCGGCTCGGCCGGCTCGTTCTCGGCGGGCATCCACGGCCGCAAGAACCTCACCGACAATCTCGCGCTGCTCGCCGGCCTCGCCTACACGCATTACAGCGAGGGCGGCTACAGCGTCACCAGCGCGCCGATCGGCGCGTTCGCTTTGCGCTATGACTTCACCGACTGGGGTTCGTCGCGGCCGTTCTTCGACATCGGCACGATCCTGACGCCCTACGAAAAGGTGCGCTACCGCCGCAATTACACGACGAGCCTCGGCGCGGTGACGGTGGACGGCAACACGACGGCGGAGAACTACGCGGTCTACGGCCGGGCCGGGTGGATCAGCCGGCTGTCGCCGCGCGACGAGGTCGCCGCCGCGGTCGAGGTCTGGCAGCTCTGGCAGCGCGTGAAGGGCTATACGGATCAGACCCTCGCGTTCAATCCGTTCGATGCAGCCTTCAACACCGGCACCGACAAGACCTCGCTGGTCAAGGTCGGCGGCCAGTGGACGCATCTGTTCGGCAGCAACATCGAGGCCAACATCAACGGCGGCTATGTCTATGCGTTCGGCACGCAATCCGGCGTCGTCGCCGACCGTGACCGGCCAGGGCCTGGTGACGCCGACCATCGGCAACCAGGGCTGGTTCGAATATGGCGGCCGGCTCGGCTACCGCATCAGCAAGGGCTGGATCGCCGATCTCTTCGTCAACGGCACGCCGGGCCCGCAGCCGGTCGGCAACACCATCCACGGCGGCATCGGCTTGCGGATCAATTATTGAACTGCGGGCAGTGCGTGCCCGACCGTTATTCCCCGCTTCAAGCGGGACATCCAGTACGCCGCGGCCGATCGATTACGCAACCACCTTCTCCGGAATCGTGGATCGCCCGGTCCCGCCTCCGCCGAAGCTTTAGCGAAGGCGGCAAGCCGGGCGATGACGCTTGGGTTCGCAGCTCACGCCGCCGACTTGCCCTCATAGGCGCGCTTCAGGTCTGCGATGTCGAGCTTGACCATGCCCATCATGGCCTGCATGGCGCGTTGCGCGCCGGCCCTGTCGGAGCCGCCGAGATATTTCATCATCGCGTTGGGCACGATCTGCCAGGAGAGCCCCCAGCGATCCCTGATCCAGCCGCAGCGCTCCTCGGTGCCGCCATGGGCAAGGATCGCGGTCCAGATCCGGTCGACCTCGGCCTGGTCGTCACAGTCGATCTTGAACGAGACGGCGTGGGTATATTCCACGCTGCATGCCGCCGTTCAGCGCCATGAAATGCTGGCCGGCCGACCGTGAACTCGATCACCAGCACCGTGCCGGCCTTGCCGGACGGGCCATCGAGGGGTTGCGCTGAACCGTCTCGATCCGGGAATTCGGCAACAGCGAGACGTAGAAATTGGCGGCCTCCTCGGCATCGCCGTTGAACCACAGGCAGGGAGAGATCTTGGACATCGGAATTTTCCTTTGCGTTCTGATCAGGCGTTCTCGGTGGCGAACTGGGCGCTGAAGGCTTCCATGTCCATCCAGTTCACGCCCCAGAGGTGGCCGTCCGGATCCTCAAAGCTGCGGCCGTACATGAAGTCGTATTCGTCCTTCGGGCTGGGATCGGCGACGCCCGCCGGCGGCCGCGGCCTTGCTCGACGATCGTCGTCGACTTCGCCGCGGCTGTCGGCGGAAAGGCAGAGCAGCACCTGGCTGGTCGTTTTGGCGTCCGCGATCTTCTTCGGCGTGAACTGGCTGTATTTGTCGTGCGTCAGCAACATCGCGTAGATGGTGTCGGAAAACACCATGCATGACGCGCGTTCCGTCGCAGAATTGCGGATTCCTGACCGCACCGATCCCCTCGTAGAAGGCGGTGGCACGCGCGAGGTCGGTGACGGGCAGGTTGACGAAGATCATTTTGGCCATCATTAGCTCCTTTGCGGGGGTTCCCGCCCAAGGACGGCCGGCCCGGCCGCGATCCGACAAACGCTTCAGGTTATTTTTCGCTGGTCATTCCGGGGCGGCGCGAAGCATCGAAACCCTTGGAATGCGAGGTTCCCGATGCGCATCTGGGGTTCACAGGACCTGCGTCCCGGAACGGCTAGTGAACGACGTCAGGTCGCAATCGGCAGGTCAGCGCCTTACCGGCTCTCGGCGGGATCACGGTGCACGGGATCGATCCACAGCACGGTCTCCGGCTTCTCGACCGGCTCGATGTCGAGATTGACCGCCACCGCCTGGCCGTCGCTGCGCACCAGCACGCATTCCAGCACCTCGTCGCGGCTGGCGTTGATCTCCTGGTGCGGCACATAGGGCGGGACGAAAATGAAATCGCCGGGGCCGGCTTCGGCGGTGAACTGCAGCTTCTCGCCCCAGCGCATCCGCGCCCTGCCCTTCACGACAAAGATGATGCTTTCGAGATGGCCGTGATGATGCGCGCCGGTCTTGGCGTCGGGTCGGATGCGTGACGGTGCCGGCCCAAAGCTTCTGCGCGCCGGCGCGGGCGAAATTGATCGCGGCCTTGCGGTCCATGCCCGGCGTCGACGGCACGTTCGGATCGAGCTGGTTGCCGGGAATGACGCGCACGCCGTCATGCTTCCAGCGCTCGTCGGCGTGATCATGGTCGAATGCGGGTGCGAATGGTCGTGGGGGCCGGACATCAGACTGCTTTCGAAAAAGTTCCTGTTGCCGCGAGATTATCCAAAAGCAAAGGCTCCAAACCAGATCAATCGGGAACAGTCGGCGCAATGCAGCGTTGTCCTGCCGAAGCTAATCTGTTGGAAGGAGAACGTAATGGGTAGCACGACCGACAAGATCAAGGGCACCACCAACGAGGCGATCGGCAAGGCCAAGCAGGGCCTCGGCGAGGCCACCGGCGACGAGCGCCTGGAAGGCGAAGGCGCGATCCAGGAAGTGAAGGGCAAGGGCCAGAAGGCCATGGGCGACGTCAAGGATGCCGCCAAGGACGCCATCAACCGCGCCGCGGCTGCCGCCAACAAGAAGCTCTGATCGCACGCAATAGCGTGAAATGAAAAGACCGGCCTCGAGGCCGGTCTTTTTGTTGCGTCATGGCTGGGGCCAGATCTTGCGTGCTTACTTCACCGCCAGCAATTCGACATCGAACATCAGCGTCGCGTTCGGCGGGATCACGCCGCCGGCGCCGCGCGCGCCATAGCCGAGCGCGGGCGGGATGATCAGCGTGCGCTTGCCGCCGACCTTCATGGTGGCGACACCTTCGTCCCAGCCCTTGATGACGCGGCCCTGGCCGATCGGAAAATCGAACGGCTCGTTGCGGTCGACGGAGGAGTCGAATTTCTTGCCCTTCTGGCCGTTCTCATAGAGCCAGCCGGTGTAGTGCATGACGCAGGTCTGGCCGGGTTTCGGCGAGGCACCGGTGCCTTCCTTGCTGTCGATGATCTGCAAACCTGATGCTGTGGTCATGGGCTTTCCTGCCGTCTGCGCCGCGGCGCGGCTTGTCGATCGCGGCGGCGACGCCGGCGAACATGGTCGTGATGATGGTGCGCCGGGAAGTTCGCATCGCTGTTACCTCGCCTTGATTGTTGGTCTCAATAGCCGAGCGCGCAGCCGTCCTTGCGCGGGTCGGAGCCGCCGGTCAGCGTGCCCTTGTCCCAGTCGATCCAGATCGCCTGGCCGCCGCCGAGCGGACCGACGACGCTGGTGGTCTTGTGGCCGAGCTTCTTCAGGCCTTCGACGATCTCGGCCGGCACGCTGTCCTCGAGCTGATAGACGCCCTCGTAATGCAGGCCGCGCGGCATATCGATCGCCTCCTGCACGTCGCAGCCATAGTCGAGGATGTTGGTCAGCACGTGGGTCTGGCCGACCGGCTGGTACTGTCCGCCCATCACGCCGAACGGCATGACGGCGCGGCCGCCCTTGGTGAGCAGGCTCGGAATGATGGTGTGCAGCGGCCGCTTGCCCGGCGCGATGCAGTTGGGGTGGCCGGGCTGGATGCGGAAGCCGCCGGCGCGGTTCTGCAGCAGGATGCCGGTCTTGTTCGAGACGATCGCCGAGCCGAAGGAATGCGCGATCGAATTGATGAAGGAGCAGACGTTGCGGTCCTTGTCGACGACGGTGATGTAGATCGGTCGAGGGATTCATCGGCGGCGCGACGTTCGGCAGGTCGAGCATGCCGTCCATGCGGATCTTGCTGACATGCTCGTCGGCGAAATCCTTGGCGAGAATCCGCACGACGTCGACATCGACATGCGCGGGATCGCCGATGTACTGCTCGCGCATCATGTAGGCGATGCGCGCGGCCTCGGCCTCGAGATGGAAGCGCTCGACGCTGAGCGGCGCGAACTTCGTCAGGTCGAAGCGCGACAGGATGTTGAGCATCACCAGCATGGTGATGCCCGGGCCGTTCGGCGGGCACTGCCAGACGTCGTAGCCCTTGTAGTCGGTGCCGATCGGCGCCGTCGTCTCGGTGGTGTGCGCGGCGAAATCGTCCAGCGTGTGCAGGCCGCCGATGCCGCGCAGGGTCTCCACCATGTCCTCCGCGATCGGCCCCGTAGAAGGCGTCGCGGCCGTTGCTTGGCGATCGCACGCAGCGTCTTGCCGAGCTCCGGCTGGTGGATGACGTCGCCGGCCACGGGCGGCTTGCCGCCGGGCAACAGATAGCGCTCGGTGTTGGTGCCACTTCTTCAGCTTCTCGAACTGGTTCTTCCAGTCGAAGGCGATGCGGGGCGCGACGATGTAGCCCTCTTCCGCCGCCTTGATCGCCGGCTGCAGCAGCGTGTCGAGCCCGAGCTTGCCGTGATCGCGCAGGATGGTCTCCCAGGCATCGACCGCGCCGGGGATCGAGACCGCATGCGCCGAGGTCAGCGGCACCGAATTGATCTTGCGCTCGAGATACCATTCGGCCTTCGCCGCCATCGGCGCGCGGCCGGAGCCGTTATAGGCGGCGATCTTGCCCTCGCCGTTCGTCTGCACGAGCGCAAAGCAGTCGCCGCCGATGCCGGTCGATTGCGGCTCGATCACGCCGAGCAGCGCGCAGGCCGCAACCGCCGCATCCGCCGCCGTGCCGCCCGGCGCGCAGCACGTCGATCGCCGTCAGCGCCGCCAGCGGATGCGAGGTCGCCACCATCGCGTTCTGGGCATGGACCGTGGACCGGCCGGCGAAGTGGAAATTCCTCATTGCCTGTTGCTCTCTTGGCTTGCTTGTCTTTGTCGTGGACGATCCGCGGTTCTTGCGCGATCCCCGCGCGCAAAAAGGGCCGGCGGCACGCAGAAAAAGGCCGGGCTAGATGACATATTCGGGCATCCCTGCGCAATGCTGGCATGCCAGCGAAATGGCTGCGCATCCGCATGGCTCGCAACAACTTCATGGCAGCGTCGCGGGAATGACCGCTGCGGGTTTTCCCGTTGGCGCGCCCCTGATAAACCACGCCGCCATGACTTACAGCATTCCGGCTTACCAGGTCGCCGCCTTCTATCAATTCGCCGCACTGCCCGATTTCCGCGAGCTGCGCGAGCCGCTGCGCGCGTTGTGCGCCGGCACGTGACGCTGAAGGGCAGCGTGCTGCTCGCGCCATGAAGGCATCAACGGCACGCTTGCCGGCAGCGAAGCGAGGCATCGCCGACCTCGTCGATGCGCTGCGCGCGGCAATCTGTTCGGCGGCCGGCTCGAACCATCTCGAGCTGAAATTCTCGACCGCGGATGCGATGCCGTTCCGGCGGCTGAAGGTGCGGCTGAAGAAGGAGATCGTCACGCTCGGCGATGCCAGCGTCGATCCGACGCAGCAGGTCGGCACCTATGTCGATGCGGCCGACTGGAACGCTCTGATCGCCGATCCCGACACGCTGGTGCTCGACACCCGCAACGCCTTCGAGGTCGCGATGGGCACGTTCGAGGGCGCGGTCGATCCCGGGCATCAAGAGCTTTGGCGAGTTCAAGGACTTTCACCGCGCGAGCAACTCGATCCTGCCAAGCACCGCCGGATCGCGATGTTCTGCACCGGCGGCATCCGCTGCGAGAAGGCCAGCGCCTATCTGCTCGCGCACGGCTTTGCCGAGGTCTATCACCTCAAGGGCGGCATCCTGAAATATCTGGAAGGCGTGCCGGAGACCGAGAGCCGCTGGCGCGGCGAATGCTTTGTGTTCGACGAGCGCGTCGCGCTCGGCCATGGTTTGCGGGAGCGCGAACGGCAATGAGCGACGTGACGATGAAGACGCTCAGCGAGCGGATCGACGTGCTGGAAACCCGCCTCGCCTATCAGGACGAGACCATCGAGACGCTGAACCAGACCATCACCGCGCAGTGGAAGCAGATCGACGCGCTGACGCGCCAAGTCAAGGCGCTGAACGAACGCCTGCAAGAGGCGTCGGCGCAGGCGCCGGGCCCGGCCAGCGAACGGCCGCCGCATTATTGACGGCGAACCGCCTCACGCATGCATCTTCAGCCAGATCGCCAGCGCCACGGCCGACGAACGAGGACCACCGCAGCAACGATCGGGCGTGATCTTCTTGTCGGCTGCCGCTGCGCGGCGAATCATTGGCGGCGTGGTTGAATTCGGTCTTCATGCAGTGGATCCGGGGTCAGCGGAAGATCGCGAAGCATCTTGTCCCACAGCGAGGCGTTCTCACGGTCGCCATCCACCTTCGACGGCGCCGGCTGCGCCGCGCTGCACGGGGTCGGATGCCGGAAATGAATCCGAGCAGTCCGGCCTCCAGCTTGGCATGGGTTTCGCGGTCCGCCCGCAGCGCCTCATGCGGATCGGCGGCATGCTTGTCGTGCGCGGCAGGATCGAACTTTTCTGCGAGCTTTTCGAGCCATAGATGCCTCCATTTGGTGGGATAACGCGGCTCGGCATCGCTGCGGTTCCATCCTCCGCGCGCGCCGAGGTGTATTGGAACCCGACCCGAAGCCAGGCGAGGCCACCCGATGACCGCCGACCTGCAACAATTCGCCAGCGACAATTATGCGGGGATCTGCCCGGAAGCGTGGACGGCGATGGAAACGGCCAATCGCGGCCATGTTCCTGCCTATGGCGAGGACCAATGGACGCAGGCCGCGGCGGACGCCTTCCGCGCGCTGTTTGCCAAGAGCGATGCCGAGGTGTTCTTTGCCTTCAACGGCACGGCGGCCAATTCGCTGGCGCTGGCCTCGCTGTGCCAGTCCTATCACAGCGTGATCTGCTCATCGTATTCGCATGTCGAGACCGACGAATGTGGCGCGCCGGAGTTCTTCTCCAACGGCTCAAAGCTCCTGGTCGCCACGAGCGCCGACGGCAAACTCACGCCGGAGCTGATCGAGACGCTGGCCAAGAGCCGTTCCGACATCCACTTCCCGAAGCCGCGCGTGGTGAGCATCACCCAGGCGACCGAAACCGGCCTCGTCTACTCCCTCGACGAAATCCGCGCGATATCGTGCGACCTGCCGTGCGCTTGGTCTCCGCCTGCACATGGACGGCGCGCGCTTCGCCAACGCCTGCGCGAGCCTCGGCTGCTCGCCCGCCGAGATGACCTGGAAGGCCGGCGTCGACCTGTTGTGTTTCGGCGGCACCAAGAACGGCATGGCGGTCGGCGAAGCCGTGATCTTCTTCGACCGCGAGCTTGCGGCAGACTTCGACTATCGCTGCAAGCAGGCCGGCCAGCTCGCCTCGAAGATGCGCTTCCTGCGCAGCACCCTGGGTCGGCATGCTCGAGGGCGGCGCGTGGCTGAAAAATGCCGCGCATGCCAACGCCTGCGCAAGGCGGCTTGCCATTGCGGTTGCCGATTTGCCGGACTTCAAGCTGATGTTCCCGGTGCAGGCCAACGCGGCCTTCCTCGCCGCGTCCGAGGCGAAGCTGGAAGCGCTGCGCCAGCGCGGCTGGCGCTTCTATACCTTCATTGGCGGCGGCGCCGCGCTTCATGTTCGCATGGGATGCCGATCCCGCGCGGGTCGACGCACTGGCCCGCGACATCCGCGCGGTCAGCGCCGCGCCGGTTAAAGGGTTGGCCTAACCTTCCGCGCACGTGTATCAGGGCAGCCGAAACATCAACAAAGATCGAGCCAGTGACAAACCCTTCATCGACGTGCTTGCCGGCCAGCGGCAGGCAGTGCCGCCGCTCTGGATGATGCGGCAGGCCGGCCGCTATCTGCCGGAATATCGCGAGCTGCGCGCCAAGGCCGGCAGCTTCCTCGATCTCTGCTTCACGCCGGACTATGCCGCCGAGGTGACGCTGCAGCCGATCCGCCGCTTCAACTTCGATGCCGCGATCATCTTCTCCGACATTCTGGTGATCCCCTACGCGCTCGGCCGCTCGGTGCGCTTCGAGGCCGGCGAAGGTCCGCGGCTCGATCCGCTGGATGACGCCGGAGAAGGTCGCGACGCTTGCCGCGCAAGCCGACTTCAGGCAAGCTCGAGCCGGTGTTCGAAGCGCTGCGCCTCGTGCGCGGCGAGCTCGATCCAAAGATCGCGCTGATCGGCTTCTGCGGCGCGCCGTGGACGGTTGCGACCTACATGGTCGCCGGCCAAGGCACGCCGGACCAGGCGCCGGCGCGGATGATGGCCTATCGCCATCCGGAGGCCTTTGCAAAAATCATCGACGTGCTGGTCGAGAATTCGATCCATTATCTGCTCGGCGCAGCTCGAGGCCGGCGCCGATGCGCTGCAGATTTTCGACACCTGGGCCGGCGTGCTGCCGCCGCGCGAATTCGTGCGCTGGTCGGTCGAGCCGACCCGGCGCATCGTCGAGGGCGTGCGCGCAAAGGTGCCCGACGCAAAGATCATCGGCTTTCCGCGCGGCGCCGGCGCGACTGTTGCCCGGCTATGTCGAGGCAACCGGCGTCAATGCCGTCAGCATCGACTGGACGGCGGAGCCGGCGTTGATCCGCGAGCGCGTGCAGAGCCGCGTCGCCGTGCAGGGCAATCTCGATCCGCTGGCGCTGATCGCCGGCGGCGCCGCGCTCGACCGCGCGGTCGACGACGTGCTGGCGAATTTCGCGCAAGGGCCGGCTGATCTTCAATCTCGGCCACGGCATCCAGCCGGAAACGCCGATCGCCCATGTCGAGCAGATGCTGAAGCGCGTGCGGGCAGTATAGCCAGCGGTCAGATCCGGCGTGACAGTGACTACGAGCCGCATCGATGCGTCACGGACCGGCCGGCTGCGCTCGATGATCTCGGCGGCGCCCTTGGCCAGCAGCTCCAGTCCGACCGCACGGCCGAGTTCGCGCGGGCGGTCGGCGGGGCCGCGTACGCGAGGCCTCGATGATGCGTGCGCCGGCATGAGTCCAGCACCGACGCGCGTCAGCGACATCTGTCGCGCCGCTGATGGTCGGCAAAGCCCGCGATCGGCGAATTGCAGTGGCCGTTGAGCACCCACAGCACCTCGCGCTCGGCGTCGGCGCAGGCATGCGCAGCGGGATCGTCGATCAGCGACAGGATCTGCGCGCGTCTGCCAATCCTGCGCGGCGCATTCCACCGCGACGATGCCCTGCCCCACCGCCGGCAGCATTTCCGCGGATCGGAAATTCATAGGCGATGCGGCCGGCAAGCCCGACGCGCTCGAGCCCGGAGCGCGCCATGATCAGCGCGTCCGCCGGACCGACCGCGCCGCCGTCCGGCAGCCGCTGCATTTCGCCATTGTCGAGCTTGCGCACGCGGGTGTCGGCGGCGCCGCGATAGTGGATGATCTCGACGTCCGGAAACAGCCGCCGCGCATAGGCCGCGCGCCGCACGGCGTTGGTGCCGATCTTGAATCCCTTGCCGCGCGCGCGCCTGAACTCGTCGAGCGACAGCGCCCGGCCGCAGCACCAGCGCGTCGCCGGGCGGATCGCGCGACAGCGTCGCGCCGATCACGAGGCCCGGGCGTGTCCTCGTTGCCCGGCATGTCCTTGAGCGAATGCATCGCCGCGTGCAGTTCGCCCGACAGCACCGCAGCGCGGATTTGCGCCACGAACGCGCCGCCCTTGCCGCCATGCGGCAGCAGCTTGCCGGTCTGGTCGATATCGCCCGTGGTTTCGAACTTGACGATCTCGACGTCGAGATCGGGCACGGCGCGCGGTCAGGCGCCGCGCGATCTCCTCGGTCTGGGCCAGCGCCATGGCGCTCTTGCGCGTGCCGATCCGAAATCGTTGCCATGGGTCCCTTCGATCCCGCAACGACGCGCGCTACCGCGCATCCTCCAGGATCATGTCAGAGGCCTTTTCGGCGATCATGATGGTCGGCGCGTTGGTATTGCCCGACATCAGGTCCGGCATGACCGAGGCATCGACCACGCGCAGGCCCTCGATGCCGCGCACCTTCAGCCGCTGATCGACCACCGCGAGCGGATCGTTGCCCATCCGGCAGGTCGAGGTCGGATGATAGACGGTGCTGCCGGTCTGGCGGCAGAATCCAGAAGCTCCTCCTCGCGTCGACCACCTTGGCGCCCGGATAGACCTCCTCGGTCACGTAAGGCCTGCAGCGCCGGCGCCGCCAGGATCTTGCGCAGGATCTTGATGCCGTCGATGAAGGTGCGGCGGTCGGTTTCGGTCGCGAGATAATTGATGCGGATTTCCGGCGGCTACGGCCGGATCGGCGCTCCTGATGCGCAAGCGTGCCGCGGCTTTCGGGGCGCAACTGGCAGACCGACGCCGTGAAGCCGGAGAACGGATGCAGCTTCTCGCCCATCTTGTCGGTCGAGAACGGGATGAAGTGGATCTGGATATCGGGCGATGCCAGGCGCGGACTGGTCTTGAAGAACGCGCCCGAGGTGCCGGCGGCGATCGTCAGCGGCCCCTTGCGCAAGGCCGCGCATTGCACGCCCGCCATCACCTTGCGCACCGGATGATTGACGACATCGTTGAGCGTGACGCGTCTGCGAGCAGCGCATCACGATCCGGACCTGCATGTGATCCTGCAGATCGTTGCCGACGCCGGGCGCGTCGAGCACGACGTCGATGCCATGGCTCTTGCAAGAGTTCGGCGGGACCGACGCCGGAGAGCTGCAGCAATTGCGGCGAGTTATACGCGCCGCTCGACACCAGGATTTCCTTGCGCGCCCGCGCGCGTGCGCAACTGGCCGCGCTGCCTGTATTCGACGCGCCCGGGCGCGGCGTGCCTTCGAACACGATGCGCTGCGCCAGCGCATCGGTCTCGATCTGCAGATTGCCGCGGCGCTTTGCCGGCCGCAGATAGGAGAATGCGCGTGGAGGCGCGGCGGCCGTTGCGCGTCGTGGTCTGGAAGAAGCCCGCACCCTCCTGCGTGGCGCCGTTGAAATCCGGATTGAAGGGAAAGCCGGTCTCGACGGCGGCCGTCACAAAGGCCTCCGACAGCGGATCGTTGTGCCGCCAGTCCGACACCGGCAGCGGCCCGCCGCTGCCGTGATATTGGTCTGCGCCGCGCGCCTGGTTCTCGGCCTTCTTGAAATAGGGCAGCACGTCGTCATAGCCCCAGCCGGCATTGCCGCGCTGGCGCCAGCGGTCGTAATCCTCGTGCTGGCCGCGCACATACAGCAGGCCGTTGATCGAGCTCGATCCGCCCAGCACCTTGCCGCGCGGCTGAAACACCTGGCGGCCGTTCAGCCCGGGCTCCGGCTCGGTCTGGTACATCCAGTTGACGGTCTTTTCCTTGAACAGTTTGCCGTAGCCGAGCGGCACGTGAATCCAGAGGTTGGTATCCTTCGGTCCGGCCTCCAGCAGCAGCACCGAATGCTTGCCGTCGGCCGAGAGCCGATTGGCGAGCACGCAGCCGGCGGAGCCGGCGCCGACGATGATGTAGTCGAATTCAGGGATGTTCTGGGAGGAGGCCTGAGGATTTTTCTTGTGCCATGCGGAAAATGACTACCGCATGCCTCCCAAATTGCAAGCATCGGGGCTGGCGTCAGGCTGCATGCGTGCGATGCAGCGATCACCTCGCGGCCGGCGACGTTGAGCAAGCCCGGCATCAAGCGGTTGCGTGGGACCGACTAATGCAAGCATGATATCAGATATGCGTCTGCCCAAGCATCTATTGCCGACAACCGTGGTCGGCAGCTACCCGCAGCCGGACTGGCTGGTCGACCGCGCCATGCTGTCGAAATCGGTGCCGCGCACGCGCATGCAGGCGATGTGGCGGCTGCCGGCCGAGCATCTGGAGCAGGCGCAGGACGATGCCACCGTCGTCGCGATCCGCGACATGGAGCGCGCGGGCATCGACATCGTCACCGACGGCGAGATCCGCCGCGAGAGCTATTCCAACCGCTTTGCGACCGCGCTGGAAGGGCATCGACGCCGACAACCCCGCCATCATCACCACGCGCACGGGCACCCAGACGCCGGTGCCGCGCGTGGTCGGCCCGATCAGGCGCACACAACCAGTCGAGCGGCGCGACATGGAATTCCTCCGCCGCAATACCGCGCGCGCCGCCAAGATCACCCTGCCCGGCCCCTTCACCATGGGCCAGCAGGCGCAGGACGAGTTCTATGGCGACGCCGAAGCACTCGCGATGGCGTTTGCCGAAGCTGTCAACGCCGAGGCGCTGGATTTGCAGAACGCCGGCGCTGACGTGATCCAGCTCGACGAACCCTGGGTGCGCAACAATCCGGAGCTTGCACGGCGCTATGCGGTGAAGGCGATCAACCGCGCGCTCGAAGGCGTCACCGTGCCGACGATCGTGCATCTGTGCTTTGGCTATGCGGCCGTGGTGCCGGGCGCGAGCAAGCCCGCCGGCTATGCCTTCCTTGCCGAACTCGACGACAGCATTGCCGAGCAGATTTCGATCGAGGCCGCACAGCCGAAACTCGATCTCGGCGTGCTGAACGAGCTCTCGTCAAAGAAGATCATGCTCGGCGTGCTCGACCTCGGCGATCCCACGGTCGAATCGACGGCAATCGTGGCCGATCGCATCCGCAACGCCTTGAAGCACGTGCCGCCGCAGCGCCTTGTCGTCGCGCCGGACTGCGGCATGAAGTACATGCCGCGTGCGACCGCGTTCGGAAAGCTGAAGGCGATGTGCGAGGCGGCGGCCATCGTCCGGCGGGAACTCGGCTAGGCCGAGCGCCTGCCCGGCGCCAGCGATCACGGATGCAGCGAGGGCGTCGTGTTCGGCGTCAGCGGCAGCTCGGCCTCGGTTTCTTCCGGCAACTTGTCGCCATGCACATTCAGCACTGTGCCGATCCACAGGGGATCGTCGAGGTGATCGCGGCGCGGGTTGGTGGTGTTGGGATGCACAAGGATGCTCAGGGTGCCATGGTTGAGCATCAGCCATGGCACGAGCGCGGGAAACACTTCCTTTGCGAAGGCAACCTGGTACATGGCCTGATCGTGCGGGCCGACCTTGACGTCATGCCAGCGCCCGAGCGTGACGGAAAATCGCTCGCCCATCCAGTTGCGCAACCGCTCGGCCTCGCCGCGCGTGGCCGTCGGGTCGTAATAGACATGCGCGTGGTAGCTTGCGATCTCGTTGAGCGGGCGCGGAGCAGCCGTGTCGGTCATGACTTTTTCCTTCGCTGACGATCAGCGCCGCCGCAGCACGCTGAACTGAAACGATTGTACCGCGCCCCAGGGCGTGGCGTGGCGATGGGCATGATGTTCGACCAGTTCGAACGCCGTGCCGATGGCATCCCTCAGGCTCTCCGGGCTATAGCGTTGCACCGGCAGCCCGCTGCATTTCTCCGGACCATCGGCGGCGAAGGTCGCAATGATGGCACAGCCGCCCGCTTTCACGCCACGGTGCAGGCGCTCGACATAAGCGGCGCGGTCCCCTGCCTCAACCAGGAAATGAAACGCGGCCCGGTCGTGCCAGATATCGAAGGTGCCCGGCGGCTGCCACAGGGTGGCGTCCGCCGCGATCCATTGCGCCTTGCCGGCTGCCGGACCAATCCGCAGCTTCGCCGCCTCAAGTGCTGCCTCCGACAGATCGAGCACCGTGACTTTATCGAAGCCGCGCACGAGCAGCGCATCGACGAGCCGCGAGGCGCCGCCGCCGATATCGATAATTGCCGCTTGAGGAGTGTTGGCAAATCGCTCGATCAGGCCGAGCGACGGTTGCGGATCCGTCTGCGTCCAGCTGACTTCCTGCTCGCCTTTGTGGCGATAGACGTTCTGCCAGTGCGTCTGGCGATCGGCTTCGGTCATATCGTCAGGCGAGAGTCTGGGTGGTTCGTCACGGCGCGAAACCCGTATTGATGCGAGCAACACGTTTGGTATCGCCGGCCGGCCCTCGCACGTCAAATGGCGCACCGTCACAATCCAGGCATCACCACGATCCGACTGCCGCGCTCCATCACGCACTCAGACGCGCGGCGTCGGACCGACCCGCGTTTTCGCCAGTTTGGACGCCAGGACCCGAACAGCCCTTGACAAAATCAATTCCATATACTGAAATTGAATTACAGATAGAAGAATTAGAGCATGGGGTGGCAATGGCGCGGCTGACGGCGTTACAGCGCAAGGCAGATACCGACGGCTTCGATCAGGCTGGCGACGAGCGCGTCGTGCAGGGACTGGCGCGCGGCCTGACCGTGCTGCGGGCATTCCGGCCGGGCGAGACCTCGCTCAGCAACAGCGATCTGGCGGCGCGCACCGGTCTGGCGAAGGCGACGATCTCGCGGTTGACGCAGACACTGACCGCGCTCGGCTATCTCTCCTACGCGCCGCGGCTCGGCCGCTACCAGCTCGGCGCCGGCGTGGTGGCGCTGTGCCACTCGCTGCTGGCCGGAATGCCGCACCGCATCGCCGCACGTCCGCTGTTGCAGGAGATCGCTGATTTCGCACGCATCCCGGCCACGCTCGGCATGCGCGACCAGACCGAGATGCTCACGATCGAGACCGCGCGGCACCCGCATATGCGCCCCGCCCGCTTCGACCTGGGATCGCGGCTGCCGATCGACATGACGTCGATGGGCCGCGCCTACCTGTTCGGCCTGCCCACTGAGGAGCGCGAGACACTGTTGAAGCGCCTGCGGCTCAATCGAACGCGCGAGGAATGGCGGACCATCCGCGCCAGCATCGACACGGCGTTCGAATCGCTTGCCGAGCGCGGCTTCTGCATCTCGCTAGGTGACCGCCGGCCAGACGTGTTTGCCGTCGGCGCTCCCTTGGTGACGCCGGAAGGCATCGTGCTCGCCATCAGCTGTGGCGGTACGCCTTCGGAGGTCAGCGCCGACCGCCTCGAACACGAGATCGGCCCGCGGCTGGCGCAGGCCGCTTCACAAATTTCCACGGAGCCGACGCTCGATGCGTGATTTTGCCAAACCCGGCCGTTCCGAGGCCATCGGCGAGCACGGCATGGTGTGCGCCTCGCATCCTGCGGCATCGCAGGCCGGCCTCGACATGCTTCGCGCCGGCGGCAACGCGCTGGATGCGGCAATCGCAGCCATTGCGGTGCAGTGCGTGGTCGAGCCGCACATGACCGGTATCGGCGGCGACTGTTTCGCGCTGTTCGCCGCCAAGGACGGCGCGCCGATCGCGCTCGATGGCTCCGGACGCGCGCCGCAAGCCGCCAGCGCGGAATGGTATGTCGAGCGCGGCTTCAACGCGATCGCCGCAGAATCACCGCCACGCGGTGACCGTTCCTGGCGCGATCGCCGCGTGGTGTACCCTCAACAGGGACCACGGCGCGAAGCCACTCGCCGACGTGCTGGCGCCCGCGATCCGCCTCGCCGAAGAGGGCATGCGCGTCACCCCGCGTGTCGCCTGGGACTGGGCGCGGCAGACCGACAAGCTGTCGCGCGATCCAGATGCGCGCGAAAAATTCCTGCCGGGCGGACAAGCACCACGCATGGGCGACAAGTTCCGTAACCCGGCGCTCGCCGCCACCTTGCGCAAGGTCGCACAGGACGGGGCGCGCGCCTTCTATGAGGGCGACGTCGCGCAGGCGCTGACGCGGAAACTGCAGGCGGCAGGCGGCCTGCACCAGGTTGAGGATTTTGCGCGCGAGCACAGCGACTATGTCGAGCCGATCGCCGCGCCCTATCGCGGACACATGGTCTACGAATGCCCACCGGCGGGACAGGGTCTCGCGGCGCTGATGATCCTGCGCACCATCGAAGGCCTCGACCTCGGCAAGCAGCGAGCATTCGGCGGCCGACCGCATCCATCTGCTGGCGGAAGCCACCAAGGCCGCCTACCGCGCGCGCGACGCCTATTTCTGCGATCCCGCTTACGGCCCGACGGCGACGGAGGAGTTTCTTTCCGACGACTGGGCCGAGCGCACGCGTGCACGCATCTCGCACGGTCGGGCCAGCGCGCCGGCGTTCTGGGACGACGCCGAGCACAAGGACACCGTGACGGTCTCGGTGGTCGATCGCGATCTCAACGCCGTCTCGCTGATCAACTCGTTGTTCGCGCCGTTCGGCAGCGGCATCTACGAGCCGACGAGCGGCGTGCTGCTGCACAATCGCGGCATGGGATTCCGCACCGATCCCGGCCATCCGAGCGCGATCAACCCCGGCAAGCGGCCGATGCACACCATCATCCCGGCCCTGCTCTACCGCGACGGCCGCCCCGTGATGCCGTTCGGCGTCATGGGCGGGCATTATCAGGCGACGGGGCATGCGCATTTCCTGTCGCAAATTCTCGACCGTGGCCTCACGCCGCAGGCGGCAAGCGACGAACCGCGGTCGTTCGCCTTCGACGGCAAGCTGTCGCTGGAAAACACCATCGCGCCTGCCGTGAAGGCGGATCTGGAAGCGCGCGGCCATGTCGTCGAGTGGTCGGACTTCGCGATCGGCGGCGCGCAGGCGGTCTGGATCGACCGCGATCGCGGTGTGCTGATCGGCGCATCGGATCATCGCAAGGACGGAATGGCGCTCGGCTTCTAGTGGCGCGTAAGGAGTATCGGATGTCGGCGCAAACCGTTCGGGACATGCAGCCCGCCCCCAGGATGGCCTCGCCGCAAAGGCCGGCGTCGGAGCAGCCCGCCATCCGTCTTGCCCGGACTCGACAAGAGCTACGGCAGCGCGACCGGCGATCTGGTTGCGCTTGACGACATCAGCTTCGAGATTCACGGCGGAGAGTTCGTCGCAGTGGTCGGCCCCTCCGGCTGCGGCAAGTCGACCCTGCTGCGGGTGCTGGCCGGGTTGATCCCGGCAAGCTCCGGCGAGGTATGGATCGGCGAGAGCCGCGTCCACGGCACCCGCCGCGACATCGGCATCGTGTTTCAGTCCCCGGTGCTGTTTCCGTGGCGCACGGTGCTGGAGAACGTGCTGTTGCCGATCGACGTGCAGGGGCTGCCGCGCGACAGCAATATCGGCAAGGCGCGTGAACTGCTTGCGCTCGTCGGCCTGCGCGATTTCGAGCGGCACTATCCCGCGGAGCTGTCGGGGGGCATGCAGCAGCGCGTCGGCATTGCGCGAGCGCTGGTGCACGATCCCGCCATCCTCTTGATGGACGAACCGTTCGGCGCGCTCGATGCCATGACGCGCGAGCACATGAACGTGGAGTTGCAGCGGCTGTGGCAGGCCAGGGCCAAGACCGTCCTGTTCATTACCCACTCGATCGCCGAAGCAGTTTTCCTCGCCGACCGCGTCGTGGTGATGACACCGCGGCCCGGCCGTATCGCGGAAGTGCTCGACATCGACCTGCCGCGGCCGCGCAGCCTCGACATGATGAGCACGCAGCCGTTCGGCGACTATGTCCGCCGCATTCGCACCCATTTCGGCGCAACGGGAGTAACCGACTGATGTACAGCCTCGCCGCCGTCGACAGCACCCGCAACCGCCTGCTCAGCCTCACGCTCCTGGTCGCCACCCTCGGCCTCTGGGAAGCCGCGGTGCGGTTGCTCAATGTCCCCTCCTTCATCCTGCCGCCGCCATCGGCGGTGGCGCTTGGCCTGTGGCGGGGATTGTCGAGCGGGCTTTACCTCGAGCATATCGGCGTCACGGTGTTCGAGGTGCTGCTCGGCTTCGCGCTCGGCTGCGGGCTCGGTTTCATGCTGGGCGTCGCCGTCGCGCTCAACCGCTACTTTGCCTACTTCCTCTATCCCTACATCGTGATGTTCCTGTCGATGCCGAAGGTCGCGCTGGCGCCGCTGATCGTGCTGTGGTTCGGGCTCGGCATGTCTTCCAAGATCGTCACTGCGGCGCTGGTCTCCTTCTTTCCGCTGATGATCAACACCATCGCCGGCCTCAACGCCGCCGACACCGACCGCGTCGACCTGATCCGCTCGCTCGGCGGCAGCGAGCGGCAGATCTTCACCATGCTGCGCCTGCCGACCGCGCTGCCGATGATCATCGCCGGCCTCGAGATCGCGATCACGCTGTCGCTGATCGGCACGGTCGTCACCGAATTTCTCGGCGCCGAAAAAGGGCTCGGCATGCTGATGCAGAGCATGAACTTTTCGATGGATATCGCCGGCTCGTTCTCGGTGCTGATCCTGCTCGCGGTGGTCGGCCTCGCCTTCAATCAGGCGCTGCTGGCGGTGCGCCATCGCGTCCTGTTCTGGGAACGGCTCGGCCGCAGCGCTTCGAACAAGCCGGAGGAGAAGGTCGCCGCGATCGACGTGACGGCGGAGGCCAAGCGGATCGCGGTGTCCTGACGCTTCGGGCGGACACGGCGATCGCCGGCGCCCGCAAACCGAAGCTTCGATACGGCAAGTGCAAAAAGCGCGGCTAACGCGCGGATATCTGAAACGGGAGGATGTCATGATTTTACGTTCGACGCGTACCTTCTTCGTTGCCACTCTGGCGATCGCGGCCGCCATCGCCGGCAATCCATCCGCCGCGCAGGCGCAGACCAAGGTGCGTATCGGCTGGTGCACCAGCGTGCTGACGCTCGGGGTGGTGCCGTTCGCGGTCGCCACCAAGCTCGGTTGGTACAAGGAACTCGGCATCGACATTGAGCTCGTCAATCTTGCCGGCTCGTCCGATTGCGTGCGCAATGTCGCCACCGGCGAAGTCCTCGTCGCCGTGCCGAGCGCCGAGCCCGTCGCGATCCTGCAACTGACCGGCGTGCGAACCGAGATTTTCTACACGGCCTTCCGCCGCAACATCTTCGGCCTCGCGGTACCGGCCGACAGCGCCATCAAGAGCTACAAGGACCTCAAGGACAAGCGGATCGGCGTGACGTCGATGGCCTCGACCGGCGTCGTCGTCGCCCGGTCTGTTGCCGCGTCGGTCGGCCTCGACCCCGACCGCGACATCAAGATCGTGGTGTCCGGCCAGCCGGCGCAGAGCGCGGTGCTGCTCAAGCGCGGCGACGTCGATGCGGTGTCGCAATGGGACGTCCAGTACGCGTTGATGGAGATTGCTGGCGTGCCGATGCGTCAGATGAGCGACCCGGAGCTGGAATCGTTTCCTTCCAACAGTTTCGTCGCGCTGCCGCAAACCATCGCCACCAAAGGCGACCTGCTGGCGCGGCTGGTTCGCGGCTATGCGATGGGCACGATCTATGCCGTGCGCAATCCACGCGCCGCCGCGCAGATGTATCACGACGTCTACCCCCAGGTCGTGCCGACCGGCATGGATGCAGCGCAGGCGCTCGACCGGACTACCATGCTGCTCAAGACGGTGACGGTGAAGATGACGCTGGAAGATGGCGCCACCAAATGGGGTGACAGTAACCTCGATACCTATCAGCGCTATCTCGACTGGCTGGTTGCGGCCGGCGTCCTGAAGGCGCGGGTCGATGCCCGCGACATCGTCACCAACGCGCTGATCGGTCCGATCAACGACAAGCTCGACCTCAAGGCCGTCGAAACCGCGCTTGCCAAGTAACCCGGCCCTCGAGCCCACCTCTTCCTTTATCGCGACAGAAAATCTGCGGGAGTTCCCATGTCCGACATGATCACGATCGACGCGCCGCCCAACGACCTCGAAGCCTACTGGATGCCGATGACGCCGAACCGGCGCTTCAAAAAGGCGCCGATGTTCTTCTCCTCCGCGCAGGGCATGCACTATGCGACGCCCGACGGCCAGCGCCTGCTCGACGCTATCGCCGGCCTCTGGTGCGTCAATGCCGGCCATTGCCATCCCAAGGTGGTGGAGGCCATCCGCGCCCAGGCCGGCAAGCTCGACTATGCCTCGAGCTTCGGCGTCGGTCATCCGCAGGCGTTTCACTACACCAATCGCCTGATGGAGATCGCGCCTGAGGGCTTCAACCACGTCTTCCTCGCCGGATCGGGCTCGGAGGCCGTCGACACCGCGCTGAAGATCGCGCTCGCCTATCAGCGCGCCCGCGGAGAAGGCCATCGCCAACGCCTGATCGGACGGCAACGCAGCTATCACGGGATGGGCTTTGGCGGCCTTTCGGTCTCCGGTATCGGCTGGCACCGCGCCCAGTTCGGCACGCTGTTGCCGGGCGTTTCGCACCTGCCGCATACCCATGATCTCGCGCGCAACGCCTTCAGCCGCGGTGAACCCGCGCATGGCGTCGATTTTGCCGATGCGCTGGATGCGCTGCTTGCGGCGTGCGACCCGAGCACGGTTGCAGCCGTGATCGTCGAGCCGGTCGCCGGCGCCGGTGGCGTGCTGCCGCCACCGATAGGGTTATCTGCAACGGCTGCGCGATATCTGCGACCGCCACGGCATTCTGTTGATCTTCGACGAGGTCGTGACCGGATTCGGCCGACTCGGCGCGCCGTTCGCGGCGCAGGCGCTCGGCGTCAGCCCCGATCTCATCACCTGCGCCAAGGGAATGACCAACGGCGCAGTGCCGATGGGCGGTGTGCTGGTGCGCGACCTCGTGTTCGACGCGATGGCGCAGGGGCCGGAGGCGGGCGTCGAGCTCGCCCACGGCTACACCTATTCGGGGCATCCGCTCGCCTGCGCGGCGGCGCTCGCCACGCTGTCGGTCTATGCGGAGGAAGGCCTGTTCGCGCGCGCCGCGAGCCTCGCGCCGATCTGGGAGGATGCGCTGCACAGCCTGCGCGGCGCACCGCATGTGCGCGATATCCGCAATCTCGGCCTGCTCGGCGCGGTCGAAATCGAGTCCACCGCCGATGCGCCGGGCGCCCGTGCCCGCAAATGCGCCGACGTCTGTTTCGATCATGGCGTCTTCGTCCGCGCGCTCGGCGATACCCTGGTGCTGTCGCCGCCGCTGATCGTCGAAGAAAGTCAGATCGGCCAGATCCGCGACGCGATCGCCGCCGGGCTGAAGGAAGTCGCGCGGCTCGGCCTGTGACAAAAAATCGGGCCGCTCGCGAGCGGCCCAAGAGCGGCCCAAGAGCCGCCGAAGTCAGGGAGGATGGTCAGAGAGGACTGCAGAAAACGGATAACCTGTGGTCAGGCGGCGACACTTTCGGCCGGGATGAAGCTCAGCCCCTGGCTGTCGGCGACCGCCTTGTAGGTCAGCCGGCCGCGATGGACGTTCAGCCCTGCGCGCAGATGCGGATCCTCGGCCACTGCCGCAATCCCCTTGTTGGCGAGCGCGAGCCCGAACGGGAGCGTGGCGTTGTTCAGCGCATGGCTCGAGGTCACCGGCACCGCGCCCGGCATGTTGGCGACGCAATAATGCACCACGCCTTCGGTAACGTAGGTCGGCGCGTCATGGGTGGTGGCGTGCGACGTCTCGAAGCAGCCGCCCTGGTCGATGGCGACGTCGACGATGACGGAGGCCCGCTTCATCGATTTCAGCATCTCCCGCGTGACGAGCTTCGGCGCGCTGGCGCCGGGCACCAGCACGGCGCCGATGACGACGTCGGCCGAAAACACCTCCTCCTCGATCGCATCGAGGGTGGCAAAGCGGGTGCGGACCCGGCCGCCGAACATTTCGTCGAGCTCGCGCAGCCGTGGAATCGAGCGGTCGAGCACCGCCACCTCGGCGCCGAGGCCGGCGGCCATCCGCGCGGCATGCGTTCCGACCACGCCGCCGCCGATCACCGCAATCCTGGCCGGCGGAACGCCGGGAACGCCGCCGATCAGGACGCCGCGTCCGCCGGCGTGCCGCTGCAGCGCACTGCCCGCCGCCTCGATCGACAGCCGTCCTGCGACCTCGCTCATCGGCGCCAGCAGTGGCAAGCCGCCCTTGGCATCCGTTACCGTCTCATAGGCGATCGCAGTGCAGCCGGAGGCGAGCAGGCCCTTGGTCTGCGCCGGATCGGGCGCCAGATGCAAATAGGTGAAGAGAATTTGGCCTTCGCGCAGCTTTCTCCATTCGTGCGGCTGCGGCTCCTTGACCTTCACGATCATGTCCGCGCTGGCGAAAATCTCGTCGGCGGTGGCGGCGATGTCGGCCCCCGCCTTGCGGTAGAGGTCATCGGATGCACCGATCCCGCCGCCGGCGTCGCTTTCGACCAGCACCGAATGGCCGGCGCGGACATATTCCCGCACGGCGCCCGGCGTCAGCCCGACGCGGTATTCGTGGGTCTTGATTTCCTTGGGGACTCCGACGCGCATGGGCCATCTCCCTTTATTTTGCTTCGTTGGCATGGGGTTTACCACCGGCACTGATTGGTTTTTGTGCAATCTTGCGTTATTGAGGGATAAATTGCGCCATATTTTCAATCATATCGTCTTCATGACGCAGGATTTCAAACATGGAGCTGGACCGCCTCGACACCATGATTCTGGCCGAGTTGTCGGCCAATGCGCGGGTCAGCCAGGTCGATTTGGCCGAGCGCGTCGGCCTGTCGAGCACCGCGATCGCCCGGCGGCAAAAGACCCTCGAAGACGAAGGGTTCATCAAGGGCTACCAGGCGATGCTCGACCTCGACCTGATGGGGCTCTCCACCACGGTGCTGGTGCGCATTGCGCTCGAAAGCCAGAGCGACGAGGCGCTGCGGTCGTTCGAGGCCGGCGTCGTCAAATGCCCCTCGGTTGTGCGCTGCTTCCTGATGTCGGGCAGCGACGACTACATCGCCGTCGTGCTGGCGCGCGACATCCAGGATTTCGAACGCATCCACCGCACCGAACTGTCCCGCCTGCCCCGGGTCTCGCGCATCCAGTCGAGCTTTGCGCTGCGCGACGTCGTCAACCGTTCGGTGCCGCCGATCATGTTCGAGCAAGGCAAGAAGCCGAAGCGGCGGTGAGGCATCACGCGGGGAACCGGGGTTCCATGCGGCCGGCGGAAGACTTCCGGCCGGCCGCCCTTGACGCTGCCGGGAAAGCGGGTTCGGATGCGGCCTCATCGAGATCAATCCGCGTCGAATGGCCCCGCCGCCAAAACCCAAAACTCCCGCCGATGCCGCGCTGACGGAGCAGCTCCGGCACGATGTGGAGGCGCTCGTCCAGGAGCGCGATGCGGCGTTCCTCGCATTGCAGGAACGCGAGGCGGAGCTGGCGCGAATCCAGCGCATCGGCAGAGTCGGCGGCGTCGAAGTCGATTTCCGCGAGGGATTCGAGAACCACCGCTCGCCCGAATACCTGATCATCCATGGCCTGGCGCCGGAGGCGCGCAACGAGAGCCATGAGAATTGGGTCAACCGCATCCACCCCGAGGATCGCGAGCAGACGCTGAAGCATTTTCTGGACGCGCTGGCGGGCCGGGACAAGGAATACACCGCGCAATACCGCATCATCAGGCCGAACGACGGGCAGGTCAGGTGGATCGACGTCGTCGCCGAGATCGAGCGCGATGCCGAAGGACGCGCGCTGCGGCTGATCGGTGCTCACATCGATATCACCGACCGCATGCTCGCTCAGGAAACCCTGCGCGAGAGCGAGGAGCGATTCCGCTTGATCGCCAACAGCGCGCCGGTGCCGATGTGGGTGACCAAGCTCGACCGCACGCGTTCCTTTGCCAACCAGGCCTATCTCGACTTCCTCGGCCTTCCCTTCGAGGAAGCCGTCGTGTTCGACTGGCGCAAGGCGCTGCACCCGGAGGACCTGCCGCGCATCCTGCAGGAACAGATCGCGGGTGAATCCTCGCTGAAGCCGTTCGTGCTGGAAGCGCGCTACCGGCGCGCCGACGGCGAATGGCGCTGGCTGCGGTCGGAATCGCAAGCGCGCTGGGATCCGACCGGTCAGCACATCGGCTTTATCGGGGTCGCCCATGATATCACGGCAGCCAAGCATGCGGAGATCGAGCTGCGGCGGATGAACGAGGTGCTCGAGCAGCGCATCGCCCAGCGCACCGCGCAGCTTGAATCCAGCGAAGCGCAGATGCGCGCGATCTTCGAGACCAGCCACCAGTATCAGGGGCTGCTGGATGAAACCGGCCGGGTGCTCTACGCCAACGCTACGGCGCTTGCGGGGATTGGCGCCGACAGCGGCCGATGTCATCGCGCAACCATTCTGGGAAACGCCATGGTTCACGGCCACCGACGGCATGAGCGGACGCCGTGCGAAACGCCTTCGCGGCTGTCATGAGCGGCCAGGAAGTGAAAACCGAGATGCTGCTGCACCTTCCGATCGGCGAGCGCTATTTCGATTTCGCCATGCGGCCGCTGCGCGACCAGCACGGCACCATCATCGGTGCGGTGCCGGAGGCGGTCGACATCACCGAGCGCCGCCAGAGCGAGGAGGCTTTGCGGCAGTCGCAAAAGATGGAGGCCGTCGGGCAGCTCACCGGCGGCGTCGCGCATGACTTCAACAACCTCCTGACCATCGTACGCTCCGCAACCGACTTCCTGCGCCGCCGCGACCTGCCGGAAGAGCGCCGCCGCCGTTATATCGACGCCATCTCGGAGACCGTGGAGCGTGCTTCCAAGCTGACCGGCCAACTGCTGGCCTTCGCCCGCCGGCAGCCACTCAAGCCGCAGGTGTTCAATGTCGGCACGCAGGTCGAGGCCGTCACGCAATTGATCCAGCCGCTGGTCGGTGGACGGATCCGTATCGACGTCAGCATCGATGATCCGGACTGCCATGCCATGGCCGACATCGCGCAATTCGAGACCGCGCTGCTCAATCTCGCGCTCAACAGCCGCGATGCCATGGAGGGCCAGGGCCGCATCGCGATCACCGTTGCGGGTGCCGGCGGCATCCCGCCCCTGCGGGCGCAGTCCGGCCGCAGCGGCGAATTCGTTGCGATCTCACTTGCCGACACCGGGACCGGAATTCCGGCCGACCGGCTGGACAAGATCTTCGAGCCGTTCTTCACGACCAAGGAAGTCGGCAAGGGTACGGGGCTCGGCCTCAGCCAGGCCTTCGGCTTCGCAAAGCAGTCGGGCGGCGACATCGAGGTTGCGAGCACGCCGGGCCAGGGCGCCACCTTCACCATCTATCTGCCGCGCGCGGCGGCACCCGCGGTCGCGGCCGAACTCGCCGGCGGCGTCGAGCCGGCGACGCGGGGCCGCGGTTACTCGGTTCTCGTTGTTGAGGACAACGACGACGTCGGGCGCTTCTCCATGGAGTTGCTGGAAGACCTCGGCTATCGCGCAAGGCGCGTTGCCGACGCGGCTTCGGCGCTGGCGCTGCTTGAAACCGACGAATTTTCCGCCGACCTGGTTTTCTCCGACGTGATCATGCCGGGGATGAACGGCGTGGAGTTCGCCACCATCGTTCGCGAGCGCTACCCGGGTCTGCCGGTCATCCTGACCAGCGGCTACAGCGACGTGCTGGCCGAGAATGCCCACGTCGGATTCGAACTGATCCAGAAACCCTATTCGGTGGAATCGCTGTCGCGCGTGCTGCGCAAGGCGATCGTGAGGCCGATGCGCGAAGGCGCGTAGCATCGTAGTAAGGGCAATCCCAACTCGTCGAAGCCGGCGACAACGCCGGTGCATGACTGGACGCCGAAAAGGCTGTCCAAGGATTAAACGTGGAACCAAACTTCGAGGAAGGCGCGGCCGCTATGGCGCGCCAAGATCCGGCGCTGCTTGCCGAATGTCGCGGGTTCTGATTTCGCGGAACGACACCAAGCGGCACTGCGCCTCGTCCCATAGTACGAGCCGCACACACTGAAAGCTTTGCAGCAACGTGATGTGGCTGACGTCGCGCAGTTCCGGGTGGTCGCGCAACACGCGCGGCAGCCGGTAATAGGGAATGCGGCTGCAGAGGTGATGCACGTGATGAATGCCGATATTGGCCGTGAACCAGCGCAGCGGCGCCGGCAGATCATAGTGTGAGCTGCCATGCATCGCGGCCTGATGCAGATTCCAGCGCTCGGCGCGCTCCCACGTCGTGTACTCGAACTGGTGCTGCACATAGAACAGCCAGACGCCAGCGGTGGCCGCGAGCAGCAAGATCGGCAGATGCACGAGCAGGAACGCCTTGATGCCGATGAACCAGGTGAGCGCGGCAACGATCAGGGCAATCGCGAGATTGGTTGCCATCGTGCTGGCCCAGGGCTGCCAGCCCGTGCGCATGAGGCCGACCGGGACCCTGTGCTGCAGCAGAAACAGATAGGCCGGGCCGACACCGAACATGATCAGCGGGTGGCGGTAGAGGCGGTATTTCAAACGGCCCCACCACGACAAGGCCTGGTATTCGCGCACGGTCAGGGTATCGACGTCGCCGATACCGCGGCGATCGAGGTTGCCGCTGGTGGCGTGATGAATGGCGTGCGTGCGGCGCCAGCAGTCGTAGGGCGTGAGCGTGAGCACGCCAAGGACGCGGCCGACCCAGTCGTTGGCCAGACGGCCGGCGAAAAACGTACCGTGGCCGCAGTCGTGCTGGATCATGAACAGCCGCACGAGAAAGCCGGCAGCCGGAATGGCAATCAGCAATGAAGCCCAGGCATGGCCGAGCGAGAAGGTGAACCACGCCGCGATCCACAGGGTTGCAAGCGGCAAGGCCGTGATCGCCAGCTCGGCAATGCTGCGGCCGCGATGCGGCGTGCTGTAGTCGTCCAGAATGCGCTTCCAGCGTCGCGCGTCGGACGCTGGCAAGCCTGTGTTATGTCCACTGCTCACGTTCATGTCTAGAAGTCCTGCGACCGCGCTCGGATAAATCGCGTCAACCGTGCTGAATTGATGAAAGATGTCACTACCGGCAGAATGACGCCAAGGGCCTCCTGGCCGTTGAACCACTGCACGGTTCCCTTATGCACAAGGATGTCGCCTCACTGACGGCATACGCAAGATCGAGGCACGCCGGACCGGCAGCTACGTCGGTTGATCAAGGAGAGGGATCCGAAACGCGCACGCCTGTCAGCAATCGAGGCAAAGCGGCCCGGTGGTTCGGCCAAGTATCGATTTGTACCACATGAATCCTGATTTGGGATATCTAAACTGATGCCTTCAACCGGCAAAACGGACAATTGCGTTTCCGGAATTAATCCCTAACCGGACAAGCGGACGACAGGCCAGAACTCGACGCGTGTGACCCAAAGCGGACATCATGCCGCTGCGAGGCGATGTGGCGCTATCGATGACGTTAACTTTCGATGCTGCGCAACTCGCAGCCACCCTGCGTGGACACTTCGCCGGCACTCCGTAGTTTGACGGATAGGCAAAGTGCCGTCTGGGAATGACGTGACAAAACCTCAGAACGGATAGTGCCGCTCGCTCGTCTGCATGGTGATCCAGCGCAGCTCGGTGAATTCGGCAATGCCGGCCTTGCCGCCGAAACGTCCGAAGCCGGAATCCTTGACGCCGCCAAAGGGCATTTGCGCCTCGTCGTGCACGGTCGGTCCATTGACGTGGCAGATGCCGGACTGGATTTTTGCCGCGACCCGCATTCCCCGCGCAGAGTCCTTCGTGAACAAAGCCGCCGACAGGCCGAAGACATTGTCGTTGGCGCAGGCGATCGCCGCCTCCTCGCCCTTGACGCGGACGATCGGCTTGACCGGCCCGAACGACTCCTCGCTGTAGATCTTCATGTCGCTGGTGACGTTGTCGATCAGCGTTGCCGGCATCAGCGTCGAGTCCGCCTTGCCGCCGCACACGAGTTTTCCGCCCTTTGCGAGCGCGTCGTCGATCAGCGCGTTGCAGCGGGTCACGGTCGCCATGTCGACGACGGAGCCCAGCACCACCGGCCCCTTGCGCGGATCGCCGAGCGGCAGGCGTTTTGCCTTATCGGCGAGTTTTGCAACAAAGGCATCGGCAATGGTTTCATCGACGATGATCCGTTCGGTCGACATGCAGATCTGCCCGGAATTGGCGAAGGCGCCGAAGGCGGCCGCGTTGACGGCCGCATCGATATCGGCATCGTCGAGCACCACCAGCGGCGCCTTGCCGCCGAGTTCGAGCACCACGGGCTTGAGATATTTGGCGCAGACGGCGGCAACGATCCTGCCGACGCGGGTCGAGCCGGTGAAATTGACGCGGCGCACGGCGGGCTCGCGCAATCATGGCTTCGACAACGGCTGCGGCGTCCTTTGGCGCGTTGGTGACGTAGTTCACGACGCCTGCGGGGAAGCCGGCCTCGCGGAACGCATCGACGATCAGGCCGTGCGTCGCCGGGCAAAGTTCCGATCCCTTCAGCACCACCGTGTTGCCGCAGGCGAGCGGCATGGCGATCGCGCGCACGCCGAGAATGACCGGTGCATTCCAGGGCGCCATGCCCAGCACCACGCCGGCCGGCTGGCGCATGCCCATCGCAAGGCTTCCCGGCACGTCGGACGGGATGATCTCGCCGCCGATCTGCGTCGTCATGGAAGCGGCCTCGATCAGCATGCCCGCGGCAAGATGCACGTTGAAGCCGGCCCACAATCCCGAGCCGCCGGTCTCCGCGGCCATTGCTGCGGCAAATGCATCGGCCTTCGCCTCCAGCGCGTGCGCCGCCTTGGTCAGGAGCGCACGCCGCGCGGACGGACCGGTGGCGGACCAGGCCGGAAAGGCGCGCGCCGCGGCATGAACCGCTGCGATGGCGTCGGCCGTCGCCGCCGCGGGCGCCTTGGTGGCAACCGTCGCATCGAGCGGGTTCTTGCGTTCGAAGGTTGCCCCACCGGTCGCCTGCCGTGACTGTCCGTCAATCAGCATGGAAATCGCGTTCATGGTTCTCCTCCCCACTGTTCCCAATCTCGTTCGACCCAAAGACCGTCTTTGCGCGGCCGGGATCAAGCCAGATAAGCACTGTGCAGAATGTCAGGATTGTCCACGAGTGCACGGGGCTCGCCGGAAAAGCAGATTTTTCCGCGTTCCATCACGTAAGCCGCATCGGCGATCTGCAATTCGATATGGGTGAACTGTTCGATCAGGAGGACGCCGACGGCGCTGCGCGGAGCAGGCCGTGCGCTGGCTCGCGTGGCCTCGATCAGGCGGTGGCCTGCGCAGGTCGCGGCCACCCCGGCGCCGTCCTCAACCCGTCGCCTCGGCGACGAGCTTGGAATCAACGAACTGTTCGAAGCGCACGACCCGGCCGTCTGCCATGTCCCAGACATGGACGACGCGCGCCGTCATCGCCTTGCCGGTCTGCTTGTAGCGGCCCGTATAGGTGCCGATGCCGAGAATGGTGGTGCCGCCATCGACCAGCCGCTCGAGCGCGAAATTGTAGCCGTCCCACTCCTCGCCGATGCGCTTGAAGACGCCATCGATGATGGCGTTGCGTCCGACATAGGTGCCGGCATAGGGGAAGCCCTCCATTTCGGTCCAGCGGGTTTCGCTCGGTGATCGGCGCCATCATGCCGTCGAAATCCTTGGCGTCCGAGGCGGCATAGTGCGACTTGATTGCATCGTAATTCAGGTTCACGTCCAACTCCTGCGGTCAAACCGGCTCTTTGCCTTCGGTGGTAGATCGTTGTGGACTTGATCTCGATGAATGCGCCGGCAGGCTTGTTCTCGATCTTACCCTGGCTGGTCACGCCGAGGAATTTGCCGGTCGAGCGCATGCGTTTCCCAGTTGTAGAAAAAGATCGACGCGACCGGGATGATGAACTCGCGAAAGCCGAACACGTATTGCTTGTCGTCGAACTTGTAGGTCGTCGTGAGATCGACGTCGCCATGGCCGCGCTGCACGCCGACCAGGTTCTGCCAGGCATAGCGCTCGGTCGAGAGATAGATGTGCTCGTAGACATGGTTCGGGCTGTAGTCGTAATGCGCGGTCATGCCGACCAGATCGCGGGTCGGCGCCGGCTCGAGGCCGGAGACGGCGACACCGTCGAGCACGCCGGCCGTATAGATCTGCGCGACGCGCGGCTCGCCCGGCGCTTCGTTGGCCGCACGCAGGCGCTCGCGCACCGACAGCACGCGGCCGCGTCTTCACGTTGACGATGAAGGCCTCGTCTTCGTCCAGCGCGGCTCGCGAACGTCATGTTGATGAAGAACAGTTGCGGCGCGACCTCGATCGCCTCGCACCAGTCGTCGCCGGAGTGACCGGCCTCCTTCCACGCCACCTTGTCGGCGGCGGGAAACGAGAGGTCGACGACGCGGCCGTTGTTCAGCTTGATCTTCAACGTCCGGCCGGCAAGCGCCGATGTCGTCGGCAGCCGGTTGGTGGCAATGCCGGCGGCGAAATCGTCAAAATGCTTCCAGTCGGCAGGCCTGTTGGCTTCGTCCATCCCGCTTCTCCTGTTCAGTCAACAAATGCAAGTGTCGGGAGGTCGACGACGGTCGAGCCTCCGTCGACGGTCAAGATCGAACCGTTCATCATCGACGCCTCGCTCGAGGCGAGGAAGCAGATGACGTTGGCAACCTCCTCCGAGGTCGCCGGCCGGCCGAGCGGCACGTCCTTGGTGACCAGGCGATAGGCCTCCTCGACCGAGGACAGCCCATGCTTCTCGACGAGGACCTGCATCTGCTCGTCGGCCATCGCGGTTGCCACCCAGCCGGGGCAGACCATGTTGGTGCGCACGCCACTGCGGCCATAGTCGCGCGCCAGCGATTTGCCGAGACCGATGCAGGCGTGCTTCATCGTCACGTAGCCGGCGGCCTGCGGTCCGGAGAACAGGCCGGCGATCGAGCGACACGATCACAATGGCGCCCTTGCGCTCGATCAGGTCGGGCAGGCTCTCGCGCGCGCAGACGAACGCGGTGTCGAGATTGAGGCGGGTCGCGAGCTGCCACGTCTCGTCGCTCATCGAGACCGTCGGGCCCGACGCCGTGGCCGCCGGCATTGGCGATCAGGATATCGAGCTTGCCGAATTTTGTGCGGACCTGCGCCAGCGCGCCGCGCACCGCCGCGCCATCGGCGGCATCGCCTGCACTACGAGCGCGCCGGTCTCGTCGGCCAGCGCGCGCAGCGGCTCGAGCCTTCGCCCCATCAGCGCGACATTGGCGCCATCGGACGCCAGACGCCGCGCCACCGCCGCACCGATCCCGGTGCCGCCGCCGGTGACCAAAGCGGTCTTTCCGGAAAATCTCTTGTCCATCGTTCGACCTCTCCTGCCTCGCCACACTTCTCGTTTGAGCATGATCTGGAGGCAGAAACAGTCCGACTAACCACGCCAATCCCTTGATCAAGAGATAGGCCAGCAGGCGAATGACGTTTGGACTCCGGCGCAGCTTTCGTAGGACACAAGCGCGCTCGCGGCGCGCCGCTAGAAATCAGGTTGCGGATTCGCCGAGATAGAGCCGATGCAGCAGATCCTGCGACTTCGCGAGCGCCGGACAGGGGCCGTCATAGACCACCTGCCCTCGCCGCATCACATAGGCGCGATCGCCGATCGAAGCGCAAGCGCTGCGAATTGCTCGACCAGCAGGACCGCCAGCCCCTGCTCGGCGAGCTGGCGCACCGCCGTCATCAGGCGCGCCACGATGACGGGCGCAAGGCCAGCCGACATCTCGTCGATCAGATGCGTCTTCGGCCGCGTCGAGCAGCGCGCGGGCGATCACGAGCATCTGCTGCTCGCCGCCCGACAGGAGGCCGGCGCGCACATCCGTGCGCTTCTCGAGTTCCGGGAACAGCGCATAGGCCTCATCGACGCCAGCCCCGCGCGCGGCGACGCGCAGATTCTCGTCGGTCGTCAGCAGGCGGAACACGGTGCGTCCCTGCTCGACATGGGCGAGGCCCTTGCGCGCCCGTGCGTCCGGGCGCAGCGACTGAATGGCCTCACCGTGAAGTTCGATCGCGCCGCCATCGAGGCGCATGACGCCCGACAGCCCCTCGAGCAGCGTCGTCTTGCCGGCGCCGTTGGCGCCGAGCAGCACGCTGATGCTGCCGGGCTCGACGACCAAGGCTGACGCCGCGCACGACCGGCAGGCCGGAACGGCTGATCGCGACGATCGGCGACCCTAGCGCGCTCATGCCGCCTCCGTCTTGTCGATGCCGAGATAGGCGGTCTTCACGGCCGGCAACTCCAGCACCTTTGCGGTTGGACCGGAGGCGATCATCTTGCCGAAGTCGAGCACCGCGACCGACGAGCAGGCCGCCCGCACCAGATCCATGTCGTGATCGACCAGCAGCACCGCCGAGCCGAACACATCGGGAATTTCCGCGATGCGTTTAGCGAGCCGCAGCGTCTCATCATAGGACTGTCCGGCGGCGGGCTCGTCGAGCAAGGCAAGCGCCGGGCGCGCGGCGACCACGCCGGCGACGTCGAGGATGCGCCGCGTGCCGGCGTCGATGGTCGTAACCTTCGTTCGCCATCGGGACAGTCGATCCAGGCCAGCGCGGCGCGCAAGTTGCGCGTCGGTGAGGCCGCCCGAGGCGAGCATCAGATAGGCACCGACCGTCAGATCCGGCGCGATGCGGTTGGTCTGCCAGGTGCGCCGCACGCCGAGCCGCGCGCGCTTGTGCGCAAGCCGGCCTTCGAGCAACCGTCCCTGCAGCTCGACGCGGCCGTCATAGGACGGCAGAAAGCCGGTGACGGCGTCGATGAAGGTCGACTTGCCGGCGCCGTTCGGACCGATCAGGCCGACGACGGTTCGCCGGCACGTCGAGATCGACATTGTCGAGCGCGACGATCGCGCCGTAGCGCACGGAAAGCCCGCGCACGGTCATGCGGGTGCTGCGCCATGGTCGTGCCGCGGCGGCAGATCGGCGCGGTCGAGCGCGACAGCTCGGCCACGTCGCGCCGCAACAGCCGTGCGAACAGGCGGCGCAAGCCGTCGCTCATCGTTTCGCCGGACGAGAGCGCCTGCACGGCGCCGATGGCGAACATGACGTTGCCGATATCCTGCGGCAGATCGAGACGGCGCAGCAGTTCCGGGAACATGGTGATCAGGATGCCGCCGATGATGGCGCCCTCGGCATATTGCGCGCCGGCCATGATGGCCACGGCAAACAGCACGAGCGAGCCGAACATGGTGAAGTTATCGGCGACCAGCGTGCCGAGATAGCCGGCGAGCAGGCCGCCCGAGACGCCGGAGATGAAGGCGCTGATCGCAAAGGCTAAGAGCTTGGCGGTGGGAATGCTGACGCCGTGCGCCGCGGCGGCGCGCTCGGAATGCCGGATCGCGAGCCAGGACGAGCCGAGGCGCGAGCGCGCCAACAGCTCGAGCGCGCCCGCGATCAGCGCAAAGGCGATCAGCACGAACAGGAAATAGCCTTCGTCGCTGTCAAAGATCTCCGGGCGCGGCACCTGCAGGAACTGGGTCTGTCCGGGAAAGGTGGTGGCCGCGAGCACCGCGTCGAAAGCGCTGGCAAAACCAAGCGTGACGACGGCGAGATTGATGCCGCGCAGCCGCAGCGCCGGCAACCCGATCACGATGCCGAGCGGCACGGCGGCAAGCCCGCCGATCAGGATCCAGAGCGGCAAGCCTGCCGGGCACGCCGGCGACATTGAGATAGCCGACCGTCCAGGCGCCGACGCCGGCAAAGGACAACTGGCACAGCGAGATCATGCCGGTGCGTCCCTCGACGATGCCGAGGCTGAGCAGGCTGATGGCGGTGATCAGGACCGCGGTCGCAAGATAGATCCAGTAGCCCGGCAGCACGCCGGCGAGGATGCCGCCGACAACGAGCGTAGCCATGATCACAACCGCGGCCGGACGGAAGCTAGCGCGCGTCATCCCAGCGGGCTCCTCTTTGCGACCAGAGCAGAACGGCCAGGATGACGATCAGCGGCAGCGCGGCGCGGTATTCGCCGAGGCCCGGGATGACGCTGGCTAGCCCCTCGATCACGCCCATCGCAACGCCGCCGATGAGCGTGACCCAGAAATTGCGGAAGAAGCCGATCAGCGCCGCGGCCAGCGCCGGCACCACCAGCAGACTCAAGCGTGAGAAAGTTCGGCGCGCGCTGCGGCGCGATGAAGATCAGCGCCAGCGCGGTTGCCGCCCCGCCGATGCCCCACACGGCAAGCGACAGCTCGCGCACGGGAATGCCGATCAGCTCCGCCGCGACCGGACGCTCGGACAGCGCGCGCAGTTGCAAGCCGGTATGCGAGCGGTTGAGGAACAGGTTCGCCGCCAGCGTGAACAGCAGCGCGAGCGCCAGCGTCGCCACCGACGCGTTGGTCACCTCGACGCCCGCGAGACGAAAGGCGGAACCCGGAATCAGTTCGGGAAAATCATGCGGATGCTGGCCGCCGGTGATGCGAAGGCCGATCGCCGCCAGACCAACCAGCAGGGCGACTGCGACCGCCGCCTTGGTCGAGGTCGGCGCCTCGGCAAACCAGCGCGTCATGATCGCGCCGACGGCAACGCCGACCGCCGCACCGACGGCTATTCCGAGCAGCGCGCTGACGCCGATGGGCAGGCCCTGCTCGACCAGCATCGCGAACGCAAACGCGCCCGCTGCGCCGATCGCGGCGCCGACGAAATTGACGACGGCGACGAGCCGGTAGGTGAACGCCGCGCAGACGCCAAGCAGCGCGTAGGCGCCGCCCGCAGTGAGCCCTGCCACGGCCGCGGTAAAATAGAGGTTCATCGTGGATCCAGCAATTCGCCGGGCGGACACCCCGCCCGGCGAGAACTATATGGCGTCACTTAGCGGGAACGATGAGCCAGTCCTTGGTCTCGACGGTCCAGGCGCCCTTTTCGAGCTTCATGACCTTGGTCGCCTGCATCGGCGCGTGCACGGCAGCCGTGCCGAACACGTAAGGCGAGCCCGCAAGCGCATAGTTCGTCGGCTTCATCGACGCCAGCACCTTGTTGATGCTCTCGCGAGTCACGGGCCGTCGACCTTCTTGATGGTGTCGATCATCACCTGAGCCGACATGTAGCCTCCTTGCGAGAACGCCGTGAGCGGGCGCTTGGCCGCATTCATCGCCGCGACCCACTCCTTGTTGGCCGGCGAATTCTGCTCGGTGTAAGGCTCCCACTCGGTGCCCACGTAGATCGACTGCTTGCTGTCGGCGAGCGTTTTGGCGACTTCGACGGTGTAGCCAGGCGCAAGGAACAGCCAGTTGATGCCGGTGATCTTCTGCGCGTCAGCAGTCTTGATCCAGGACACGACGCCCGGCTCGACTGCGTTAGAGATGATCGCATCGCATCCGGCATCGCGCGCCTTGACGACGAACGGCGTGTAATCGCCGGTGAAGGGAACGGTCAGATCGACCAGCTTGGCCTTCTGCCCGGTGAGTTGCTCCCACTTGGCGATGCCGGCCTTGTAGGCTTCCTGGGTGCCGCCGATGATGATCAGCATGGCGCAGAGGTTCTTCACCTTGAGCTTGTTGGTGGCGAACAGGCCCATCGCCGTCGTCAGCGTATAGGGGCCGACATTGACCGGCGCGATGTTCGGCGAGTTGAAGCAGACGGGATCGACGCCGAGACCATGCACGGACATCACATTGGCGCGCTTGTAGGTCGGCGCGTTGACGGCGCACTCCAGCAGGCTGGCGCCGCCGGTCATGGCGACCACCTTCTTGTTGTCGATGAAGTCGCGCGCGGCTTGGGCGGCGACCTGCGGGTCCGCCTTGTCGTCGGCGATGTCGTAGTCGATCTTGCAGCCGTTGATGCCGCCGGCGGCGTTGAGCGCGTCATAGGCGGCCTTCGCCGCCTTCGGCACTTCGCTGAAGTCGGCAGGACCCGTGATGGTCGAGATGGCGCCGAGCTTGATCGGACCGCCCGGACAGGTCGGCCCCGCCGCCAATGCCGGGCTGCACCACATGATGGCGCCAAGACTGCTCGCAACCACGAACGCTTTCTTTAGTGACATTAGGTTCCCTCCTCCATGTTGAACCGGCCGTCAGGCGGCCGGCCGCGCTATCCGCGACATGTCGATCGCGGCGAATTTCGACAATGTGCTCTCGATCAACACGCGCGGAATGCCGCGCGTGATGAAGACAAGACGGGTGCGCCGGTCATCGCTCGGCCACGCCGCGAGCTCCCGCGGCGGATGAAACACGTGCTGCACGCCGTGCACCACGATCGGGGTGTCCGGCCGTTCGGCGATGTGGATCAGGCCCTTGAAGCGCAGCAGTTCTTCGCCCTTCAGCATGGCGAGATATTCCAGCCACTGTTTGAAGGCGCCCCACGCGACGGGCTGTTCGATGGTGAGCGAGAATGTCGAGATATCGCCGTTATGGAGATGGGCATGGCGGGGGTCGGCGCAGCCGGCATCGCGGCAGCCTTCGTCATGCGCTTCGGCGCGAAACCGCGGCCGTTCGGTCGCGCTTGCGGCGCGGGCGAACCAGTCGACAATATCGCTATCGCCGCGCCCGGCCTCGAGCGACAGGTCGATCAGTTCGGCTGCGGGCGCGTCGCCCTCGCACGAAACGATTATTTTCGCGGTCGGATTAAGCGCGGAGAGTCTGGCCAGCAACGGCGACAGCGCCGCTTCTGCGAAAATGTCCGTCTTGGTCAGGAGCAGGCGGTCGGCGACGGCTACCTGCTTGACGGCTTCCTTGTGGGCGCCAAGCGTCGCAAGACCGTTGACGGCGTCGACCGCGGCAATCACGCCGTCGATGCGGTAGGATTTTGCCAATCGCTCCTCGACCATCAGGGCGTGCAGGATCGGCGCGGGATCGGCGAGACCCGTCGTCTCAACCACGATGCGGCGAAAGTCGGGAAGCTCCCCTGCCCCTGCGCGCGCAACGAGTCGCAGCAGCGTTTCAACGAGGTCGTCGCGCACGGTGCAACAGATGCAGCCATTGTCGAGCAGCGCAAAGCGCTCCTCGCTGGTCTCGATCAGGAGATGATCGAGCCCGATCTCGCCGAACTCGTTGATGATAGCGACGGTGCCGGCGAATTCCGGCGCCTTCAGGAGCCGCGCCAGCGTCGTCGTCTTGCCGCTGCCGAGAAATCCCGTCAGCACCGTCACCGGGATAAGCGCGTCCTTCTCAGTTGCGCTCATAAACGGGCTGCCCTTCGAAATAGGTCGTGAGCACTTTTGTGTCGGCGATTTCGTCCGCGGGGATATCGAACAGGTTGCGCTCGAGCACGATCAGATCGGCGGACTTGCCGACTTCCACCGAGCCTGTGACGTCGCCGAGCTGCATCACGCGGGCGCCGTTGATGGTGTAGATCTCGAGCGTGGTCGCGAGATCGAGCGCCTGCTCGGGCCAGAGCCTGGCATCGCCGAATTCGCCGGAAGGATTGCGCCGCGTCACCAGGCCCTCGATGCCGTTCCAGGGATCGGGGTTCGGAATCACGGGCCAGTCCGAGCCGCCGCTCATCAACGTGCCGGCGGCGAGCAGATCGCGGTTCGGCCAGAAGCGCTCGGCGCGTTCGGTGCCCATCGCGGCCTTGTGGCCTTCGAGGAAGAAGGTCGGATACCAGATGATCGGCGAGAGATCGGCGGCGACGCCGAGCTCGCTGAAGCGCTTGACGTCGGCGGGCGCGATGTAGCTCGCATGCGCGATGTGATGCGTCAGGCTGGTCGGGCCGTTGAAGCTGCGCACCACCTCGACTGCGTCGAGCGCCTGCGTCACCGCAGCATCGCCCGCGCAATGGATCTTCACGCTGAGCCCGTGCTTCTCGCACTTGCCAAGCCAGCGGATCAGGTCAGGCACCGACATCAAGGTTGAGCCGCGGAAGCAGCAGCCGCGGATCGGATCGGGCAGATACGGCTCGTGAAACGCCGCGGTCTTGAAGCCGGGCACGCCGTCGAGGAAGAACTTGATGAAGTCGGGCTTCACATGCCGGCTGCGGAACTGCTCGCGGATGGAGATCAGCTCGTCGCCCGACGCGCCGAACATGAAGGCGGGCTCGACGGCGGGCATCGAGCAACCGGCCCATGCCGTCAGAACACCGCGATCGTCGAGGCCCTTCAGCGCCGCCATGATCGATTTCATCGACGCCGCCTCGAGGAACGAGGTGACGCCGTAGGAATTCAGCGTCTCGATCGAGCGCGCCATCGCGGCCTGGTCCATCTCGGCCGTGTAATGGCCGGACTCGCCGATGACGCGCTCGACCAGCCCCGATGCGGCTTCGATCATCATGCCCGTGAGGGCGCCGGTTGCGCCATCGCGGCCGATCTCGCCGTTGAGAGGATTGGGCGTATCGCGCGTCACGCCGCAGCGGCGCAACGCCTCCGAACTGCACCAGCGGTTATGGTAGCTGTCGTCACGCAGCAGCACGGGATGGCCGAGCGAAGCTGCGTCGAGTTTTGCCAGAGCCTCGACATTATTAAGCATCGGCAGCTTGTCGCTGCCCCATTGCGCCCCGACGATCCAGGCGCCGGGCGGCGGCCTTCTCGGCCCAGGCGCGCACCGCCGCGCAGATGCCGTCGACGCCAAGGGATGAGGCAAAGTTGAGATCGAACAACTCGGCTTGGCCGCCCATCATCATATGGGTGTGGATGTCGGTAATCCCGGGCATCGCCATGCGCCCGGCGAGATCGACGATCTCGGTCGACGGCCCCTTGTGCGGATCCACCGCAGCGTCATCGCCGATCGCGATGTAGCGGCCATTGCGAATGGCAACGGCGCTCGCCCAGGAACGCTTGTCATCGACGGTGTAGATCCGACCGTTGCGCAGGATGAGGTCGGCGAAGGCTTTCATGGCAAGGCTACCTCAAGACGTCCGGAGCAAATGGCGAGAGACGGCAGCGTCATGCGCTGCGTATCCGGCCCGTGGATAACAGCCCCGCTCATCACTCTTGCCGGCCTCCGCCATTCCGTTAAGGTTCATTATTTGAACCTCTATTTCAAATATAGACTTGCCGAACTTGCAAAGGCGGCATGTTGAAGTCAAGGTTTTTCTCGGGCTGCGGTTTCGCGTCGCGGCGCGCAACGAGGGAGCAAGCAGGATCGATGAGCACCGTCGTCAAAGCGCTATCGCTGCTTGATCATTTCGATGCATCGATACCGGAGGTTGGCCTCGTCGACATGGCGCGACTGTCCGGCCTCGACAAGGCGACCGCGCGCCGCCTGCTGGTTGCGCTCGGCAAAAAAGGTTTTGTCGAACAGGATCCGGTGACGCGGCGCTATCGTCTTGGCGCAGCCCTGGTGCGCCTGGCGCGGATCCGCGAGATCGCGCTGCCGATGCTCGACATTGCGCGCCCGCTTGTCGAGGAACTGTCAAGGCAGTGCGGAGAAACCGTTCACGTCTCGCAGGTCGCCGCCAATGTCCTGTCGAGCGTGTTGGTCTGCGAGAGCCCGCACGCCAATCGCGTCAGCGTCGCGGTCGGGCAAAACCTGCCGTTCCACTGCACGGCCTCGGGCATCGCCTTCCTGTCGGCGACAACCGAAAACTTCCGCGCAGTTGTGCTCAAGGGGCCGCTGCCGCGCATGACGGCGAAGACCGTAACGACGCCCGCGCAACTGAAGAAGCTGATCGAGACTGCGCGCGAACGCGGCTGCGCCTTCAGCGATCAAGGCCTGGAAGAAGGCGTCGTCAGCGTTGCCGCGCCGATCCTCGGTCCCGGTGGCGGCGCAGTCGGCGCGATCTCGATCGCAACGCCTGCGGCGCGCGCCGATGAAGCGACGATTGCGCGCCACAGCGCCCAGGTGCGCAGCGCTGCGGCGAAAATTTCGTCCGCGATCGGTGGACGGCTCGCGGCGGCGTAAGGCTTCACGCGCAGGTCCGGGATTATGCTCGCACTAGTCGGGACCGCACTGCTTTCTGTACTGCGCGAGCCCGGAAGCTCCTACGGCAGTGGCAGGCGGTCCTTGGCTCGGCGCGAAGCCGCGGCTGAGAGCGGAACCCTCCTTGCCTCTTCTTCGGCCAACAACTTCAACAGCAATTGTCGGTGGGCATCAGTCTTGGCGTCAGCCAGTTGTCGTTTGAAGATGATCACGTTTTCACGGTGTAGGAAGTCTTCCACGGCGTCCGCCTTTCAAGGGGTCGCTTGTTCAGTTGGGGCTCCGGCCATGGCCGGTCCCCGACTGTCTTGTTTCCGGCTACTCGCTCGCTGTCGACGCCAGGGATTCCAGCGGCACATCGAACATGTAGACAAATCCACTGCGCTCATACGTCAGCTGCACATCACCCTTGAGCTGTTTGCCGAGCGTCTCGACCAGGCGCGTGCCGAAACTGCGCCTGTCGGGCGCCTCAACCGCCGGGCCGTTCTTCTCGGTCCAGCTCAGGTGCAGACGCTGCGTCGCTGAATTCAGCGTCCAGGCAATGTCGATGCGACCCGCGGGCACGGACAACGCACCGAACTTCGTGGCGTTGGTGCAGAGTTCGTTAAGGGTCATCGCAATCGCAATCACGGGCCCCGACGCCATCCGGACATCGGGTCCCTCAATCGTGAATTTCGGCGTATCAGGGTTGTCGAAGGCTTCGGTAGCACCGCGCACGATCTTTCCGAGGTCGGCACTGCTCCATCGCGCCTGCAAAAGCAGATCGTGAGCCCGCCCCAGCGCGAGCAGCCGGCCTTCAATCGCCTGCTGCGCATGCCCGGCTCCCGGCACGTTGCGCAGGCTTTGCGAGGCGATCGCGCTGACGGTTGCAAGGGTATTCTTGATGCGGTGGTGCAGTTCCTCGAGGATGAGCTTTTGCAGCTTGTCGGCCGCTTCACGCTCCTTGGCCTCAATCCCGGCCTGGGCAAGCAAACCCCGGGCAGCGATTTCGGCCTGCGACAACAGCAGCTTGAGGCTGATATTTTCCGCGGCCAGAAGCTCCTGCGGAGGTTGAGCTTCGGCGATCAAATGGCGCTGGCTTTGGAGCTGGCCGGTTTCGGACATCGTTGACCGTATCACCTTATGTCGGGTTCCGCACACATCAATTGAGGCGCGGCGTTGCGCTTCATGGTGATTATCAAGGTGATATCTGCTGCTTTCGCCTGAAATCAGGCGGCACGGATCATGCTCTGCATCCGGGCGATCACGGCCTCGGCTACGAGCGGTTTGCCAAAAAAGCAGCTATTGCTGGGAATATGGAGGTTTGCCAGCTTCAACTGCCCCGAAACCAGGATGATCTTGATTGGCGGCCAGCGGTCGTGCACCGCATGTGCGAGCTTCAGACCGTCGATGCGGCCCGGCATCTGGATGTCGGTGAAGAGTAACGCGATGTCGGACCTGGATTCCAGGATCGCGACCGCTTCGTCAGCATCCACGGCCTCGACCGGCGTGAAGCCTGCATCTTCCACCATATCGACGGCGCGCATGCGCAACAGCATGTCGTCCTCAACCACAAGGACGACTGCGGGAGCAGTCAATTCATACAGGATCAACATGGCCGGCACTTCGAATCCGAGCGAATCGAAATCAGTCAACGCCATCGCTCAACGAGTGGCCGTGGACAGTCGGGATGAGATCCATCCCCGCCATTTGTTCGACAAGCATCTTGATAGGTTGCGGCAATCGGTCGTATTCGCGGCGGCTGTAGTACGGCAACAGCCGGTCGGCTATTTCCTCGCAGATAACGGCGCCGCAAACGTCAAGGAGGCAATGGAACTGAGGGCCGATTGTTCCGGACTTGATCGTGTATTTGTGCTGCTACCCATATGAGGCGGCTTGTCAAAACGAGCAAAGTCACGCAATCGAGGGCAGGCGCTGCGCCTGGCGTATCCACAATGAGAACAGCACCGGTGCGCGACCAGCCCGGTCACCACTATTATTGTCGCGGCCGGCCTATCTATCTGAAGATCGCGCATTACATTAGTGTGATCGTGCAAGAGATAAGGCGCTCCAGACTACGCGACTGGCTGTCCCGCCTGTCGTGGGCCCCGCGTTTCTGGTCCTTGTCGTGACCGTTTCGATGTACCGTTGGTGAAGCACGAGCACGACATCAAGCCGTGGTCGTTTATCGCGGAGATCATCACCAATAGGACAATGGCCCCGGACGAGGTCGTCTATTCCGTAACGATATGAGGCATCCCATGAAGAAGACAATCACATTGGCCGAAGAGGTTCAGCCGAAAATCGCTGAGAGAGCGGATCTGCTGCCTGCCGAAGGCTTCTCGCTTGTTGTCGACGGTCATTTCAAAACTCGTTTTGATAACGAAAAGGCGGCGCAAGAAGCTGGCGCTGAACTGTTTGGCAGGTTTCCAATGCTGCAGGTCCTGATTTACGATGCAGCGACAAGGACGAGGTCTCCGCTGCCGTAGATTTCGCCGAAGCTCCGGCGCGGGCAATGCGCGACCGCAACGCGGGACACGCTCCTGCCTTGTCAGCGCGCCGCCTCGAATCCGGCAAGCACCGCTGTCAGATTGGTGCCGAGAATATCCGAGAGATATCCGCCCTCCTGCACCAGTACCGTCGGCAGTCCCAGCCGCGCGATCGCCGCACCAATGCGGTGGAATCCGTCGGTGGTGACAGCAAGGCCCGCGAGCGGATCGTGCTCTGAGGCATCTAGGCCGAGCGCGATCACGAGCGCACCGGGCGCGAAAGCGCGAATGGTCTTTTCCGCTATCTGGAACGCTGCGAGATAGCCGTCGTCCCCGGTGCCGAGCGGCAAGGGAATGTTGAGGTTGGCCCCCAAGCCTGCGCCCGCGCCGCGCTCATGGGCATAGCCCCAGAGATACGGATAGTAAGAGGCCGGATCGGCATGGATCGAGACGGTGAGGACATCGCTCCGTTCGTAGAAGATGCCTTGCGTGCCGTTGCCGTGGTGGACGTCGACGTCGAGGATCGCGACGCGCTCGTGGCGGAGCCGCAGATGGGCGGCTGCAACGGCGCTGTTGTTGAGAAAGCAAAAACCGCCGGCGACATCGCGAAAGGCGTGATGGCCGGGCGGACGGCACAGCGCGTAGACGGCATCTTCACCGTCCAGCACCATCTGCGCCGCTGACGTCGCAACGTCGGTAGCGGCGCACGCAGCGGCCCAGGTGCCGGGTCCGATCGGGCAGGCCGTGTCGGCGGTGTGCCAGCCGAGCCGGCCGACGATGTGCGTCGGGTACGTCGCGCCATGGCGCACGGGATGCACGTTGGCGATCATCTCGGGCCCGGCGTTACCCAGCGCCGACCAGGCCTCCCACGCCTCGGCAAGGAAGCTCAGATATTCGACACTGTGAACGCGCGTCCGCGGCCCCTGCCCGAACACGGTGGGCGCAACCAGTTCGTGCTTGCCCGCGGCAAGTCCGGCCAGCAACCGGTCGGCGCGTTCGGGCTGCTCCGTCGTGCGCATGACCACGCCGCGCACGAGAAAGAATTGCGGATCGTGGCTGCGGTGCAGGTCGGTGTAGACGGCTTTCACTGGCTTGCTTCCTTGTTGCGCCCTCGCGGGACGCGCGCGAGACGCTTGAGCTCGCTTCGCTACTTCGCATTGATGTCAGTCACGCAGGAAAGCACGACCCGGCCGCGGATGGTAAGCGGAATATTCGAGGTTCTGGTCGATCGTTCGCGACACGAAGAGCCGGTCACAGCTCCCGTTCGGCGAGTTCGCGAAACTCGTCGGGGACGGAACGGGCGATGCCGAGCGCCACCGAGCCGTAGCCGATCGCATCCCATCCGAAACGGTCACGGATCCTGTCGATGGCGCGGTCGGCCTCCCACCGCGCCATGCCTAGCCTGGAGCCGGGGCGGCGGCGTTCATCGCTAAGTCCAAGCGGAAGTTCAAGCGCCATATCCCAGTGCGCTTCGAGATGCGACACGGAGATCGCCAAGAGCGAGATCGTCTTCTCATCGGGGTGCTCGGCGAGGACCGCGCGCACCAGATCGGCGGCAATCTCGGCAAGGATCACGGTCGCGGCAACCGGCGCGTCGAGCGTGACCGAACGCGTCACGGAATTCAGATCGGCGAAGCGAACGCGGACCGTCACGGTTCGGCCGGGCCGCGATTTGGCGCGCAGCCTGGTGCCGATGCGGTCGGCGAGGTGAAGCAGGGTCGGCCGGAAAACCTGCTCTTCGGCAGGCTTGCTGCCGATCGCCGATTGCGCACCGGCCGATCGGGCCCGGCGGTGCGGCTTGATTTCCCGCGGATCGCGATTCCATGCCAGCGCTGCAAGCTTCTCTCCTGCCGCAGGACCGAGCAACCGCTCAAGCGACCATCCCGGTGTCTTGGCGAGCTGCCCGATCGTCAGCACGCCCATCTTGGCGAGCCGTGCCGTGGTGACCGGGCCTACGCCCCACATCAGTTCGACCGGCAAGCGGTGCAGGAATTCCAGTTCGGTCTCGGGATCGACGACCACCAACCCGTCGGGTTTTGCGACTTGCGAGGCGATCTTTGCCAGATGTTTTGTGCGCGCCACGCCAACCGAAATCGGAAGACCGAGCTCGTTGCGCACACGGGCGCGGATGGCATCGGCGATTTCGGCGGGCGGACCGAACAGATGAGTGCAGCCCGCAACGTCAGCAAAAGCCTCGTCGATGGAGATCCGTTCCACGAGCGGCGTGAAATCGCCGAGCACCTTGATGGCCGCGTCGCCCAGCCGCTGGTATTCGCTAAAATGTCCGCCGACAAAAACCAGTTGCGGGCAGAGCTCGCGCGCTTTTCGTCCAGGCATGCCGCCGTGCACGCCGAAGGCCTTGGCTTCGTAAGAAGCGGCAAGCACAACCCCACCGCCAACGGCGATGGGTTTGCCGCGCAATGACGGGTCAAGCAGCTGCTCTACCGAGGCATAGAAGGCGTCGAGGTCGGCATGCAGGATGGTGGCTGTCGTGGCCATCCCGATCGTTCGCCCATGATAATTCGGAGACGTTCTAGCAGAAGAACATAATGAGAACATTCACCGTCGGTGTCAAGTCATGGGCATGGTCGTTGCGCGCTCGTCTCGATCCTTGCGCTCTCGCCACGGACGGAACGACGGCAAGTCCTTGGTTGACGAAGGGTCGATGCTGTACGGATGGACCGGCGGCCCAAATCCCGGCTGCGCCCGGACCCGCGCGAGCCAGGCTTGAAAGTGGGGAAACGCGTTGAGCTGGATGCCCGCGTCTTCAGCGCAGATGCGTGTAAGCATACAGGGACATATCAGCGATCGTATATCGGTCGCCCGCGATGAAGGCGGTCCGCTGCAGTTGATCATTCATCGCATCGAGAGCGCGGTAGCCCAGCGAGATCCGCCAATCGAGCGCCTTCGCCGGGTAGGCGGCCGCGCGCGTCAGCTTTACAAATCGCAGAAATGCGATGCTCGGCTGAACATAGGTCGCCTCGAACATCAGCCATTGCAGAACCTTCGCTTTGTCGTAGGGATCGCCAGGCAGGAAAGCGGATCCTTCGGCGAGATAGGCTCAGGATGACATTTGACTCGGCGAGCGCGCGTCCGTCGGACAGCAGGATCGCCGGCACCGTCCCGCGCGGGCTGATCCGGAGGTATTCGTCGCTCTGGCCTTCCCCATCGAAGATGCGGACGAACTTCTGCTCATAGGGCAAGCCAAGCTGTGTCAGCAGCAGCCTGACCTTCCAGGCGTTCTGCGATGGCAGATAATCGAACAGTGTAATCATACGCAGTGCCTCGTGGATTGCGTTACTCGCCGGGCTTCTAAGCGGCCGATGCTCCGCGGCTTGGACTTTTAACTTTTAGACCGCCAGTCTATAAATAACGACTAATAGTCGGTATTTGCAAGAGCCAATTTCAAGCGGAACGAAAATGCGCTCGCCTTCTATCAGGGCTTCACGGATGTGCCGTCTCGGTCCTGCCGCGCGCAGCCGCCGCCGAAAAGCGTCGAACGACATTTTCCAGAATGCGCGAGACGTCGTTGTCGTAACCGTTGTGGGAAAGGCTGCCGATGAAAGTGATCGAGCCGGTCGAGAAAAAGCGGCCGCGGTCGCCGCCGCCGCCGATCACCATGTGCGCTTCCACCTTGATGTCGGGGATTACCGGCCGCACCTGGGTCAGCATCTCCTCATGCACGATCTTGAACGTGTCGTTGTGGCCTTCGGAGCGGGCCAGAACGATCGTCCCCGGCGGCGTGCCCAGCGCGTCGGAAACCTGGTCCAGTTCAAAACCGGCTGCGCCGCCGCCGAACAGCCCGTGCTCGCCGATAAGCTCGCTCTTTACGCCATCGAAAATCCAGGCGACGTCCGGCTGGTATGATTCCGGCGTTCGCCGGTAGGCGGACCCTTCGTAGGGACCCTGCACGACAAAGCCGACGCCGGCGACAGTTTGCGGCGGACGGTCGTTGCGGCGCCACAGCCCGCCATAGGCGCCGTCAAGCTGCTGATAATATTCGCCGGGCCGACAGGCCCATGCGCGAATGCCGCCTTCGGCGCGCCTGATCTCGATGATATGCGGCAGGTCGGCGCGCCGGGCGATCCGCCAGTAGAAACCGTTGCCGCCGAGATAGATGAAGTTGCCGCCGGCGTGCTGGAAGTCCAAGAGCGCATCCAGCGACCGCGGCGTATGATATTCGGGATGCGATCCCGTGATGAGCACACGGTATCCCTCGATCGCAGCGACGCCGTGGTCGTCGAGGTCTTCGTCGGTGACGAGGTCGAAATCGATCCCGAACCGGTGCAGCCAGCACACGAGGTGCGTATCGGCCGGGAAATGCCGCAATCCCGACCCGACCGGATCGTTGAACGTCAGATATTTCGGACGCATGGTCAGGATCGGCCGCAGCCGCGACGACAGCGACACCCCGCTGCCATCGGAATGGTTGTTGTAGGTCGAGGCCGCGAATTGCTTGACCTCATCGGGACTGAATGGATAGGCCTGCCATGCGCGCAGACGCTCCCTGAACGCAGCATCGAAGGTGCCGCGCGCATGATTGGCGTAGGCAAGGTAGGTAAAGGTCGACACCAGCAGCGCGACCGCTTTCCTTGGCGCATCCCGTGACGGCAGCACGAAAAACGGAATCGTGTCCGAGCCGAGATCGTTGCTGACCTCGAGGCCATAGATGCCGCTTTCCCACTCCGAGGGAATATCGAGCGATACGCTTTCGGACCATTTGCAATCCGAGAGATCGTCATCGTGGAAATGCACCGCGCCATAATGCTGCGGCGCGTGGCGCCAGTTCATCTCGCTGCCGTCCCAATTCGAGCCGCGAACGGCGCGCGTCGGAATGTTGACGAATGTTCCGTCGCATTTGTGCGGGCCGGTGTCGGGAAAGGTCTGCTGGTCGATCGCTTGCGAGAAATCCCAGGCCGCGATGGGCTGGCCTCCGGCGCCTGACTTGCCGGCGCGGATCGTTGGCGCCTCGATTTGTCCGTTGAAGCAATGGAGCGGACGACCCGACCACAGCGCCGCGATGGTAGCTCGCGTCCAGGCGCGGAAACCGACCGCTGCGCCGAGAGCGACGTCAACACTCGCTTCCTTTGCCGCACGCGATCCGATGGGCTTGAGCTTCACGGCAACTGCCGCAGATGCATCGGTCAACGCGACGTCGAGCGCGTACCATTGCCCGACATCCAGGCGAAGCCCCGTTGCGGCGCGGTCCTCGCGTCCATCGGACCGCAGGATCAGAACCAATTCGCCGCGGTCGATGCCGATGATCAGCGCCTTCGCAGCGTCCGCATCCTGCAAGGTCCAGATCGCGCGAAAATCCTGGTCGAGCCGTGTGGGACGAACGTTGAAGGTGCAGGACAAGGCGCTGTGATCGCCGAGCGACGGCAACGGCGCCATCCCGCACGAGCCGATCGGGACGACTTGCTCCTGTCCTGCATAGGGACCGCCGATGCCGCTCGGCACCTCCCGGATGTCGAGGCCCGGTCCTTGCGGATTTGGATCGGCGCAGATGATGCGCACCACGCGCGCACGAAAGGGTTTTCCGCCGCTGGAGCTGATGTGGAAGCCGAGGCGCTCCCCGGGGCGACCGCGCAGCGGGTTACAATAGCCGATGATGGAGGGTTGCATTCTCTGGATCGAATGATGAACCAAGGCTGCCGATTGTAGAGCGCAGATTTTCTCTTTCAAGACGAAATGATTTGGCCGCCTTTGCATTGGCTTACCTGGGAAGCAGGCTTCAGCTTGCCCGACATCCTGAGTTCATTCATACGAATAGCATCTGTCGTTCTCGACAAGGAAAGTGCCCGCCATGCCAAGCGCAAGAGGAAGTCACGATCAGGCGCCTGCGCGAACAATCGAACGCGGCGATCGCGCGACACGACGTCGGTCCGGCTCGTGCCATCCTGCACGATGATGCCAGGATCATCGGAAGCAATGGGGATTTGTTCGACGGTGCCGCGGCCATGGCGCGTGCGTTTGAGGAGCGCTTCGCCGATCCCGATTTCGTGACATACATCAGAAATCCGATCTCGATCGAATTGGATGGGGAGACCGCCGCCGAAGCCGGGGCATGGGTCGGGCGATGGAAGCACGGAGAGGTCCGCGGGACGTATCTGGCGAGATGGCGCCGCGAGTCCGCCGGCTGGCGCGTTGTCGCGGAGCTGTTTATTCCGCTGGGACGCTCGCGCGTGGCGTGAGGGCCCGGGTTGAGCTTACCGTCATTGCGAGGAGCGACAGCGACGAAGCAATCCAGCTTTCTTGTCGCGGCGAAGGAAGCTGGATTGCTTCGCTGCGCTCGCAATGACGTGAAAACAGAGCGGCGCTCATTCTCGCGACCTGTTTTCGCCCGAGTCTCTGCCAATTCGTTGTTCCTCTCCGAAGAGAGGACGCAGGGAAAGCCGGGCGCCGACTGCGCCCGCAGCACCGTGTGCAATGGGTAGAAAAAACGCACACGGGTTTGACAGGTACAGCCGAGACATCCCGGCTTTCCCCGCGCAATGGCTTTACGGCTTATACGTGCTCTCCCCGGTGAGCGGCGTTTTTTGTCACCGTTGCCAAACCCGCTACGAGACGGGCCGGATAGACGCCACGGTCGCGGCGCCAGGACCACACGACTTCGCCGTACGCTGCGAGCGTCTCGTCCGGCGAGCGAACCCGCCTGACGCTAGCTGCGTCCATCGCATCCCGGCCCAACGCATCGTGACGATCGCGAACGTCCCTCAGCGGGCCGGGATGGACCATGTATACTTCTGATTTGCGTAACAAGTCAACAATTATTTTGTCGTTTTTCGGAAGTATTGATCGGCCGGCCGCTTTGGCGGAGGCCGTCGCCGCCCGGTGGGCTGCAAGGTTTTGTCCGATATGCCGCCTGCCGGGCTTGGTTGTCGCTGAGGGGCCGAAGTGGTACCAATCCGGACTGCTACTGAAAGTGACGAGCAATCAGCCCAAACCCCGACAATTCTTTTCTTCCCAGGGCAGAAGCCCTTCGCGGCTTAGCCGCGCTTACCGTCGTGGCCTTCCATGCGGCTTCGCAGGGCTTTGACCTGGTCGCTACCGGAATGGCGCCGGTTGTGGTGTTTTTCGTTCTGAGCGGCTTTGTTCTCTCGAAGTCACTGGCCAGAGACTCGACCGCTTCAACTTTTCTGCGCCATCGGGCATTCCGCCTGCTTCCGGCCGCGATCCTGACCGTTGGCTTGATGACGGTCCTTTACTGGCAGTTTGGTTTCTTCACAGGATTTTTGCCGAGTTATGACCCGGTCAATGTCGTCCTGAATGCACTGCTGATCCGCAGCGACATCAACGGCCCTATGTGGAGCCTGACGGTAGAGGTCGCCGCCATCCCGGTCATTTTGCTATGTCATCACACCTTTCGCATCTACGGCTATGCGCCGCTTGCGCTGCTGGTGCTGGTATTGTTCGCCCTATCCTTTTGGGGGGTCTACGTTCACGCGCTTGGCGGCGTTACAAACCTGGCGCCGCTTTATTCGTTTGTCGTTGGCGTGATGGCCTATTCTTACCGAATCTCGCATCGGCCCGAGGATATGAGCGTGAGAGGCCTGCAAGCAATCGAGTTGGGCGCGTTGCTGGTGATTGGCTTCGCTGCATGCCGAAAACAAACCGCCTACACGATCCTGCTTGAAACAGCGAGCGCGGCCACGCTCTTGATCTTCATCGCATCAACGAAGGCGCCTACCCTGTTCGGAAAGCTGCTGGACCTTAGCCCGGTCCGTTTTCTTGGGCGAATATCCTACAGCTTCTACCTCTTGCACCTGTTGGGCCTGTCCGCAGCGCTGCGCATAGTCCCGAAATTGCCGGACCTACCCTATGCGCTTGCCCTGTTTGCCGTCGGGGCAATCGTGACCATCCCGATGGCTTGGCTGATGTGGCGATGCGTCGAAGTGCCCTTTATCCAACTCGGGAAGGGCCGTCGCGTCACAGGATACGAATCGGTTTATTCGCGATAGTCGTCGGTTGGACGTTGTGAGGGCCGTTTTCGTCAGTCGCGCTAGCGAAGGCCATCAAAGGCCTGGACCGCGGCCAGTGCCGTCGCCCTCACCTCGGCCGCCGTCATGCCCGGGCGATAGAGGCTGCTGCCAAGTCCGAACGCCCGGACTCCCGCCGCCCAGTACGCCGCGAGATTCTTATCCGACACGCCGCCGACGGCACCGACGACGGTCTCCTTCGGGAGAACAGCGAACTGCGCGGCAATACCTGCGGGACCGAGCACGGATGCCGGAAAGAACTTCAGCGCCGACGCCCCGCAACGCAGCGCAAGAAACGCCTCTGATGGCGAGAACACGCCCGGCATTGTGATCATCTGCCGCTTCAGCGCCATCGCCAGAACATCGGCGTCGACATTCGGACTGACCATCAGCTGCCCACCGAGATCGGCGACGCGCGCGCAGTCGGCTGCATTGAGAACGGTGCCTGCGCCGATAAGGCAATCCTTGCCGAAGCGTTTGCACAGGCGCTCGATCGAGATGAACGGATCAGGCGAATTCAAGGGCACCTCGATCAGTTCAAACCCGGCGTCGATGAGAACATCGACAATCGTTTCCGCCTCGTCAGGTTTGATCCCGCGCAATATCGCGATGAGCGAACGCTTCACCTTCGGCCAGGGAATCTGCGGAGTAATCGGCGAAGAAACCGGCTGCGACATGTCAGAACTGCGCTCCCCAGATATTGATGGCGGCCCTGCTTAGGCCATGCCGCGAGGCTTGCTCGGCATCATCAGCCGTCACATCGAAACCGCACGCGCGCAAGGCAACCTCATAAAGTTGGCCGAGATGGCCGGCCTTCAAAAGCCTTAAACGTCGCGGTTGGCCAAACCGAGCGGTCGCGTCCGCAATCTCGGTGCCGATCAGGAGACCCGACAACCGGTCCGTTCCGTCGCCGCGCTGTTCGAAGCCGAGCAGTTGCGCCGCACGCAAGCGAAACAGCGACGCCGTCAACCCCGATGGCGCGGCCATCGCGGTTGCGACGCCCTCGCGGAACGGCTGGCTGTTTGCGGCGAGCTGACCAGCCGTCGTCAATGGCATGGCTGAGGATGCTGTGCTGTGAGATCACCGAGAACAGCTCGCCCGTCATGTAAGTCGCGAACTCGACCACCTCTCCTGCTTCGATTCTGATCCATTTGCTGTGCGTGCCGGGAATGCAAACGAGTCCGGCGAACGAAGGATCGAGCACGCCTAAAAGCTGCGTCTCTTCTCCGCGCATGACATCGGGACGGTCGGCGCGTGCCTGAGCGATGCCGGGCAGGATGCGAATGTCAGCGCCGGCGTCAACACGAACGGCGCCCTCATGCAGCGCATCGAGCCGCGTCGGCGTCTTCAGATAGGGCGCCTCGACCCAGCCCTGCCGCGCGCCCGCCATGCCGCATATCAGGACAGGTGTTGCTTGGGGAGCGCCGAGCCGTGCGAGATGATCGCGCAGCACGGGCGCAAAGCCTGTGCCGGCACAATGCAGCATGCCCTCACCGCCGCGACTCTCCGCCAGGACGTCGCCCTTCGCAGACATCAGCCAGCCGCGAAAACTGCTGGTGCCCCAGTCGACCGCGACAAAGGCGGGGATGGCGGAAGGTGTAGCAGATGTCAAACCATACTCCTCGCGACCCCTAGCAATCGATCAACGCGTTCAGGCCCTTCCGGCACACCGACGACCGCAACAAAAACTGGCGGCGGGCGACGCTGCACAAATTATCAATCCTTTGGGGATCGGAACGGCTGGAGCCACCGCGGATCGCGGTGTCGGAAATTAGCCCTTCCAAAAGGCCCGTTGCAAATCCTCGACAACAAGGGAAGCTTGCATCGGGATTTCAACAGAATGATCGGGCCCAAAATAGATCAGGCAAGCTTTCTCATTCACCTCTTTCACGCAAGTCACCAAGGCGGGATTTACATAGACCGGCTTCTTGTCTCGACTTTCGAACGGAGCAAACTTCATTTTCAACCTCGCTATTTCGAGCGCACTAGCTCCGAGTGCACAACTTCGCTAACGCCTGGCGGCGGTTCAGGTTCGGGTCGGCGGAAAGGCGCCGGGATCAACGGGCTCTTCGTCGGCGGCTCCGCCGTCCAGTTCGATGAGGTAGACGAGCATCAAACCGTCAGAGGGTTGGCCGCTGTTTTTGGCTTCGGCAAAAACAGCGCTCTCATCGGATAGCGCGATCCGCGCTCTTAGCGGTGCTTTGCCATCCCACAGCGCAACACCTTCGGACTTGGCTTCTGCCAGGTCATCCTTCAACCATTGTTCGCGGCACAGCTCGTGCGCCTCGCGAACATTCTGAGCTTCAAACGTTAGTGTCGGCGTGCCACCGATCTCGATCGTGAAAATCTTGGATGGCAGATCCGCGGTCATTTCCGCTTCGTCTTCGGCAGGTCGACCCGATCCTCGCGGAATTCCAAAGGCCCCTTGGTAAGTCGGCGCCGGCGCTGGTCGCGTTCTTCGGGTGAGGCAGTAGGATCGCCCATCTTCTCGATCGCGTCTCTGGCAAGCTCCTTTGCGCGCGTGCGACGGCCGGGCCTGGCGATCGGCTTTGGCGGCACCTCGCTGTTGAGCGCTTTCTCGACCAGTTGGCGTATTGCTTCGGAGCGGGAAGCGTCGTGCGATTTGGCCCATCGCATGATTTCGGCCATCAGCTTGTCGCCTATCCGAACGCCATACAGAGGTTCGGTGCCCGTCGCCGGGCGACCGCGAATTTTACGTTTAACGGATATTGATTTCGCCATAATTACGTATGACGTAAGAGAAAGCCGAGGGAAAGCGCGAACTTCCGCCCCCGCTCTACGAGCCACCAAGGACGCAAATCCCAATGACCCAGGCTGACAGCGCCTGCACACGCCACCCGTGTTGGAGATGAAATTCGTCGTTGGTAGCGGGGGAGGGACTCGAACCCCCGACCCCAGGATTATGATTCCCGTGCTCTAACCAGCTGAGCTACCCCGCCACACGCGTCCGGCGGCGGCCGAATGGGCCGTATTTCGCGAACGCGCGGCATATAAAGAGTGGGTCGCTTGCGTGTCAAGCAAACCCGCCTCGCCTGCCAACTATCTGCATTTGCGCTCTATTTCGGGCGGATCGACTGGTCGCCGCCGGGGCTGCCGGGCGGCGGTATCACCGGCGTGTTGCCGGCATCCGGCGTCGGCGCGCGGATTTCGGGATCGACGCCGGCCGGCGGGCACAGCACGCCGTCGGATCGCGCAAGCTTGTCGCCGAGCGGCTCGCGGGCCTGGCCGGTGGTCTGTCCGTCCAGAGTTCCCGCGCGCGGCGTCTCGCGCATCGGCGCGCAATTCACCGCACGGTCGGGTGCGGGCGGCGAGGTCTGCTGCGCCGGGGTTGCCGGTGTCGGCGGTGCCTGCGCGAAAGCCGCCGCGGGCAAGGCGATCAGCGCGAGGGCGGCGATGGTGGGTTTGATCCTCATGCGGGGAAAACGGCGCAACGCAGCCGTGGTTCCCATGAAGAGTGATCAAGTTTTCCGATAACGGATCAGCGAAAAGTGTCCCATCGGCGGCATCGGGCGGCGTTCGGCGAGCGTGATCCCGCCGTGCTTCGCGGCCCAGTTGACCAGCCGCTCCCACGGGAATTCCGGCCGCCAGCCGAGCCGGCGCGCCAACGGCGCAAAGGCGAGTTCGAAGGCGCGGCGCGGCCCGCTCTCGGCGCCGATGTGATTGACCAGGATCAGTTCGCCGCCGGGCTTCAGCACGCGGATGAAATCATCCAGCGTGGCTTCGGGATCCGGCACCGCGGTGATGACGTATTGCGCCACCACCGCATCAAAGGACGCATCGGCGAACGCAAGGTGTTTTGCGTCCATCACCGCGAGCGTTTCGACATTAGAGAGGTTAAACTCGCGGACGCGCTGCTTCGCCTTGCGCAGCATGCCTTCCGAAATGTCGACGCCGCAAAGTTTTGTGCTGCGCGAATAATCCGACAGCGACAGCCCGGTGCCGACGCCGACGTCGAGCACGCGCCCACCGATGCGGTCGGCCTCCGCGATGGTGGAGCGGCGGCCCTCGTCGAACACTTTTCCGAACACGAGATCGTAGACCGGCGCCCAACGGTCATAGGCCTTGGTGACGCCGTTGAGATTGATGTCCCCCATCCCCTGCCCTGATTACTCTTTCTGTTTGCGCGCGAACATGCGCTAGCCGCGTATCGCCTCGAGCGGAGCGGCCGCCTCACGCACGACAATCTTCGCCGACGCGCTCTTGATAAACCCGCCGCCGAGCACGCGCGCCTGCCCCGATGGCGCGTCGTAGAACACGCAGGCCTGTCCGGGCGACACGCCCTCCTCGCCTGCGACCAGTTCGACCTCGTAACCTTCAGCACCTGCGCGCAGCCAGGCCGGCTGCGGCGGACGCGTCGAGCGCACGCGCACGAACATCTCGATGCCCTCGCCGATCGTGGCAGCAAGCTGGCCGTCACCGATCCAGTTGACGTCGCGCAGCACGATGCGGTCCATGCGCAGCGCCTCGCGGGGGCCGACCATCACGCGGCGGCTCGCCGCATCAAGCCGCACCACGTAGAGCGGATGCTGAGAGGCAATGCCGAGGCCCTTGCGCTGGCCGACGGTGAAATTGGCGATGCCGGCGTGGGCGCCGAGCACGCGGCCGTCGAGATCGACGATGTCGCCGGGCTCCATCGCATTCGGCCGCAACCGGCCGATGATGTCGGTGTAACGGCCGGTCGGCACGAAGCAGATATCCTGGCTGTCCTGCTTGTCGGCAACTTCAAGCGAAAAGCGGCGCGCGAGCTCACGCACTTCAGGCTTTGCCATGTCGCCGAGCGGAAAGCGCAAGTAATCGAGCTGCTCGCGCGTGGTCGCAAACAGGAAATAGCTCTGGTCGCGGTCGGCATCTTCAGCGCAGACCAGCGCACGCGAGCCATCGGCGAGACGGCGCGAGGCGACATAGTGTCCGGTGGCAAGCGCAGAGGCGCCCAAATCGCGCGCGGTCGACAGCAGGTCGCGGAATTTTACGCTGCGGTTGCACTCGATGCAGGGCACCGGCGTCTCACCATGGGCGTAGCTGTCGGCGAAGACGTCGATGACCGAACTCGCGAAAACGGCTCTCATAGTCGAGCACGTAATGCGGAATGCCGATGCGCTCGGCGACGTTGCGCGCATCATGGATGTCGCGGCCGGCGCAGCAGGCGCCCTTGCGATGGGTTGCCGCGCCATGGTCGTAGAGCTGCAACGTAATGCCGACGACGTCGTAGCCTTGCGACTTCAACAGCGCAGCCGTCACCGACGAGTCGACGCCGCCGGACATGGCGACCACGACACGGGTGTCTTCGGGACGGCCGTCGAGATCGAGACTGTTACGCATGGCTCCGGTTAGGTCGGTGCGGTCGCGGGAGCCTGATGGCGCGCGACCGGAGTGAAAGGCCGCAAAGGCCTTGATCTGAGAAGGCTTTGGCCAACGGCTGGAGAAGGCGGAATTGCCTTGTCCGGGCCATCCGGCAGGCGCTCTTTAATATAGGCCGTATCGGCGTGAAGCAATCACGGCCGGCCACGGCAAATCTTGCCGCCGGGCAGAAATAGCGGCCGGGCCGACAGCAAACACCACCCTCGCCATGCCCGTAAGCCATTGAAAATAAATGTACTTATTTGCGGGAGCCGCTGGCCCGGTCCTTGCTAAATGGATGCCAGTTCCATTGCGAGAGGCGACCGTGGTCAGCGTAACCCCAGAAATCACTGCAAACGCATCGTTCCAGGCTACCCTGCCGCGGTCGACCCGGTCCGACCCGTCGCCGGACAATGACCGCTTTGCCTCGCTGGTCGACAGCAACGCGGCGGCAGCCGGCAACAACAGCGACCGCGCCCAGGATCAGGTTCGCGAACAGGGTCGCGAACAGACCCGCGATCAGGCCCCGCCGCCCGCCGCCAATCCATCCGCCCCGCCCCGCCGTGCCGATGATGCCGCCGCCGACGACCGGCCCGGGCGCGCCACCGGCCGCAGCGACAACAAACCCGCACGCAACGATGCGGGCGAGCGTGACATTGCCGCCGACCAGGCCGGCGCCGACACCAAGACGCAGCCGGACCATGCCCGGCGCATCAAGTCGAAGGCGGCCGACGCGAAGAGCGAGGACACGAAGCCCGACGCCAAGCAGCCGGCCGAGGATGCCACGGCAAGCGATTCCACCGAGACCGAGGCCAGCCAGGTGACGGCTGGGACGGTCGATGCGGTGGCGGCGGCGATCGCCGTCGCGGCCGCTCCGGCCGACGTGCCGGCGCAGGCAATTTCGAGAGCATCCGGCGGCAGCGCGCCGCTGGCGATCGCAGCCGCAGCACTTGCCGCAAGCTCGGCAATCGCAACCGCAGCCACCACCACATCCACGCCGGAAAATGCCGATGCCGATGCCGATGCTGCCGCGACGCCGGCAGTCACCGCTGCGGTTTCGACCGTCGCCAAACCCGAGACCGCGGCCGTTCACGCCGTAGCTGCCGCGGCAGTCGAGGCCATCGCCGCCGCCGGCAAGGCCGCAGTGACGATCGATGCAACGACGATATCGGATGTCGCCAAGACGACAGCGGCCGCGGTTGCCGCAACGCTCGTGGCGCCGCAGGCCGCAACTCCAAGATCCGCTGCGGTCGCGATCGAAACCGACGCACCTGCGGGCGATGCCGATGCGGCAACGACCCTTTCGGACGCTTCCGCAAGCACGGCGACAACGCCGGCGGCGTCCCCCGCCGACGCGCAACGCGTCGCTGCCAGGCCAGCCACCAGGAGTGCCCCGGCCGAAACGGCAAAGCAGGAGCCGGCCACTGTCACCCCGGGACCGACAACAGGCTCCGCCCATCTTAACGCGGCGGCGGTCGATGCCGCAGCCAATCAGCCCAGCGCCCAGCCCGGCAATGTCGTTGCCGCAGGCGCGATCCAGCCATCGCTGCAGCCTGCCGCCATGCCGACGCAGCCGTCGCTGACCGTCACCGCTGCCACGCAGTCGCAAGTCGTGCCGCTCAGCGGGCTCGCCGTGGAGATCGCCGCCTCAGCGAAGAACGGCATGAGCCGGTTCGAGATCAGGCTCGATCCCGCCGATCTTGGCCGCATCGACGTTCGCATCGATGTCAATCGCAACGGCCAGGTGACGTCGCATCTGACGGTCGAAAAGCCCGAGACGCTGTCGATGCTGCGCCTGGACGCGCCGCAGTTGCAGCGCGCGCTGAACGATGCGGGCCTGTCGACCGGTGATGGGGCCTTGCAGTTCAGCCTGCGCGACCAGTCTTCATCCGGCCAGAACGGCAACCAGTCCAATCCGAACGCACACCGCCTGATCGTAGCCGAGGACGACAATGTCCCGGCTGCGGTCGCAGGCACCTACGGTCGCATGCTCAGCGCGAGCGGCGGCGTCGACATCAGGGTTTAGGGAGCTATCCATGGCAGTCGATGCAACCATGCCTTCGCCGGCGGTCTCGGCCCCCGCGGCCAACAACGGCTCGAGCAGCAGCAAAAGCCAGACCTCCTCGAACGCGACCGCCAGCATCGCGAACAATTTCCAGACCTTCCTGACGCTGCTCACCACCCAGCTGCAGCACCAGAACCCGCTGGATCCGCTCGACACCAACCAGTTCACCGCGCAGCTCGTGCAGTTTGCCAGCGTCGAGCAGCAGATGAAGCAGAACGAACAGCTCGCCTCGCTGATCAGCATCGAGAAGACCGCGCAGTCGACGCAGGCGCTGGCCTTTGTCGGCAACACGGTAGCGGTCGACGGCAGCAAGACCCAGTTCGACGGCTCGGCGACCTGGAACATCAAGGCGCCAAAGGACACCAACGCCACCATCACCATCACCAACTCGGCCGGCCAGACCGCCTACACCGGCAACTTCTCGTTAAACCAGGGCAACGCCAGCTTCGTCTGGGACGGCAAGGGCACCGACGGCACGCAGTGGCCGAAGGGCTCCTACACCCTGACCGCGACCGGCAAGGACTCCGGCGGCAACAACGTCGCGATCTCGACCGAAGTCCAGGGTGTTGTCAATTCGGTCGACCTGACCGCCAGCCCGCCGCTGCTCTCGATCGGCGGCCAGACCTACACCACCGACCAGATTCGCCGCGTGGTACGCCCCACCGCCGCGAGCTGACACCCGCTTCTGCCGTCCTCCCTTCCCGATCGGCCCCGCCCCGACGTCACCCGACGCCGGGGCAAAACGGTATTTTCAAGGAGATTCGTATTGAAGCCTTGGGCTTAGGCAAATTTTAAGCCGACCGGCGTAGCTTCTCACAGTGAGTTCAGTGGTTGAGAGTTTGTGAGTACGCCATGACAGAACCCCATCGCCCGAGGGTGAAATACGTCATCGGGCCAGACGGCAGTCCGTTGACGATTGCGGATCTGCCCGCGCCCGGAACCAAACGGTGGGTCATTCGCCGTAAGGCTGAGGTTGTTGCTGCCGTTCGCGGCGGCCTGCTCTCCCTTGAGGAGGCCTGCAGCCGTTACACGCTGACAGTCGACGAATTCCTGTCCTGGCAGTTCTCCATCGACCAGCACGGCCTCGCTGGCCTGCGTACTACCCGCATCCAGCAGTACCGCCAGTAAGCCTTACCCACGGCATTTGATGAAAACCGGCTTTGCCTCGCAAAGCCGGTTTTTTTCATTTCCGCATTTTCGTCGTCGCCGTTAACCGTCGTTAACCATCTGGAAACCATACCCTAGGCAATAATTGCCCAGTCGGTCCTTGAGGGCCGAATCCCTGGGGGCAGTTGGTGCAAAGTCTCGTTGCTTTCCTGAGAGGCCTGGGCGCTTCGAGGCTGATGGCGATGGTCGCGGTGACCGCCGCGCTGATCGGCTTCTTCGCCTTTGTCATCATGCGCGTCACGACGCCGCAGATGACCACCCTGTTCACCGATCTCACGGCAGAGGATTCCTCCGCCGTCATCAAGGACCTCGAGCGCCAGGCCATCCCCTTTGAGCTGCGCAACGAGGGTGCCGTCATCATGGTGCCCAAGGACAAGGTGACGCGGCTGCGCATGAAGCTCGCCGAGGGCGGCCTGCCCAAGGGCGGCGGCGTCGGTTACGAGATCTTCGACAAGTCCGACGCGCTCGGTACCACCAGCTTCGTCCAGAACATCAACCATCTGCGCGCGCTGGAAGGCGAGCTTTCCCGCACCATCCGCGCCATCGACCGTGTCCAGGCCGCCCGTGTCCACCTGGTGCTGCCGGAGCGGAAGCTGTTCTCGCGCGAAACGCCGGAGCCCTCCGCCTCGATCGTGGTGCGGGTGCGCGGCGCGCTGGAGCCGCAGCAGATCCGGGCCATCCGCCACGTCGTGGCCTCCGCCGTCAACGGACTGAAGCCGCAGCGGGTCTCGATCGTCGATGAAGCAGGCCAGTTGCTCGCCGACGGCGCCGCGACGGATACCGAAAGCGCTGTCGGCGACGAGCGGCGCTCCGCATTCGAGAAGCGGGTGCGCAGCCAGGTCGAGGCGATCGTCTCCTCGGTAGTCGGCCAGGGCCGCGCCCGCGTCCAGCTCTCCGCCGATTTCGACTACAACAAGGTGACGCAGACCTCCGACCGCTTCGATCCGGAAGGGCGTGTGCTGCGCTCGAGCCAGAGCCGGGAAGAATCCTCCGCCACCGCCGAAAACAACGGCCAGGTCACCGTCAACAACGAACTGCCCGGCCAGCAGCGCAACGACAACCCAGCCGCTGCGAAAGAGCAAAGCAAGAAGAGCGAAGAAACCAACAATTACGAGATCTCGCGCACCACCAAGACCGAAGTGACCGAGGCCGGCCGGGTCAACCGCATTTCGGTCGCGGTGCTGGTCGACGGCAGCTACGGCAAGAACGAAAAAGGCGAGATGGTCTACGCAGACCGCAGCAAGGAGCAGCTTGACAGCATCGCCGCACTTGTCCGCTCCGCGATCGGCTTCGACCAGAAGCGCGGCGACCAGGTCGAGGTCGTCAATCTGCGCTTCGCCGAGCCGCCGACGGTGCCGCCGGTAGTCGAACCGACCGGCTGGCTCGGCATGTTCCAGTTCACCAAGGACGACGTCATGTACGTCATCGAGCTCGGCGTCATGATGCTGCTCGGCCTCGTGGTGCTGTTCATGGTGATCCGCCCGCTGGTCAAGCGCATCCTGGTCACTGAAGTGATCCCGTCGCTGAGCGGCGCCTCGCCGGCGCTCGCCGACGGCGCCAGGTCAGGCGAGGCCGCCTCCGGCGCGCCCGGCCAGGCGCTGCTGCCCGCTGGCAGCAACGCCACGCACCTGATCGACGTCGCCCAGGTACAGGGCCAGGTCCATGCCCAGGCCGTGCACCGCGTCGGCGAGCTGGCCGAGCGCAATCCCAATGAAACCGCTTCCATTGTCCGGCAATGGCTGAGCGAAGAAACCCAACCCGCGTGATCTGAAAAATGGCCGTACCGCAAACCTCCAACGTCAACGACATCACGACCGTCATCTCGTCGCTGGCGAGCCGGCAGGGCAGCCGTCCCAAGGCCAAGCCGATCAGCGGGCCGAAGCGCGCCGCCATCCTGATGCTGGCGCTCGGCGAGCAATATGGCGGCAAGGTGTGGGCGCTGCTCGACGACGACGAGGTACGCGAGCTGTCGATCCACATGTCGACGCTCGGCACCGTCGAGGCCGATATGGTGGAGGACCTGCTGCTGGAATTCGTCTCGCGCATGTCGGCCTCCGGCGCGCTGATGGGCAATTTCGACGCCACCGAGCGGCTGCTGCAGCAATACCTGCCGAGCGAACGCGTGGTCGGCATCATGGATGAAATCCGCGGACCTGCAGGACGCAACATGTGGGAAAAGCTCTCCAACGTGCAGGAAGAGGTACTCGCCAACTATTTGAAGAACGAATACCCGCAGACCATTGCCGTCGTGCTGTCGAAGTTGAAATCCGAGCATGCCGCCCGCGTGCTCGCCATTCTCCCCGAAGACATGGCGCTCGACGTCGTCAACCGCATGCTGAAGATGGAGGCGGTGCAGAAAGAGGTGATCGAGCGCGTCGAACAGACGCTGCGCACCGAGTTCATGTCCAATTTGTCGCAAACCCGCCGCCGCGACGCCCACGAGGTGATGGCGGAAATCTTCAACAATTTCGACCGCCAGACCGAGACCCGCTTCATCACCTCGCTGGAAGAGGACAATCGCGAGGCGGCCGAGCGCATCAAGGCGCTGATGTTCACCTTCGACGACCTGATCAAGCTCGACACCGCCTCGGCCCAGACGCTGATGCGCAACGTCGACAAGGACAAGCTCGGCGTCGCGCTGAAGAGCGCCAACGAAGAGGTGCGCGCCTTCTTCCTCGGCAACATGTCATCGCGCGCCGGCAAGATGCTGCTCGACGACATGTCGGCAATGGGCCCGGTGCGGCTGCGCGACGTCGACGAGGCGCAGGCGCTGCTGGTCAACCTCGCCAAGGATCTCGCCGCCAAGGGTGAAATCACGCTGACCAAGAACCGCGCCGACGACGAGCTGGTGTACTGATGTCCGCACCCGCCAAATTCCTGTTCGACGTCGACTTCGCGGCACCCGACAAGAGCCGCGACCGGCCGACGCAGGCGGAGCTTGCCCAGAAGGTCGCCGAGGCGGAATCGCATGCCTATCGCGCCGGTTTCGAGGCTGCCCAGCATGAAGCCCGGGTCGAGAGCGACCGCCGCGCCGCGCTGGCGCTGGAGGAGATCGGGCTTGCCATCAAGGGTATCGCCACGCGCTTTACCGGCATCGAGACGCGGATGGAGACCGAGGCGGTCGACGTCGCCGTCGCAGTCGCCCGCAAGCTCTGCACCGAACTCGTCGCGCGCGAGCCGCTCGGCGAGATCATGGCGCTGGTCTCCGATTGCTTCTCGCATCTGGTGTCGACGCCGCACCTGGTGGTCCGCATCCACGACAGCCTCTATGAGGCCGCGCGTGACAGGATCGAGGGTATGGCGAAACAGGCCGGCTTCGAGGGACGCCTCGTGATCCTCGCCGCGCCCGATATCGCCACCGGCGATTGCCGCATCGAATGGGCAGACGGCGGCGTGGTTCTGGAGCGTGCCGCGATCGAAGCCAAAATCAGTGAACTTGTCGGACGCTATCTGGCGGCCGCCACCCGGCCGGCTTGAGGCCATGAGGACGAAACATGAGTGACACCGACGCACAGGTTCCGCTGCAGGACCTCAACGCCGCCGATGCGCCGCCGACCGACGACATCGGCTACAACGAGGACGAAAACGCCGCCCGGATCGCCGCCGACCTTGAGGCCGTGTTCGACGTGCCGGTACAGGTTTCCGCGGTGCTCGGCCGCTCCAAGATGGACGTCGGCGAGTTGCTGAAGCTCGGCCCCGGCACCGTACTCGAACTCGACCGCCGCGTCGGCGAATCCATCGACATCTACGTCAACAACCGCCTGGTGGCGCGCGGCGAGGTGGTGCTGGTGGAAGACAAGCTCGGTGTCACCATGACGGAAATCATCAAAGCGGAACGCACCTGAGGCGTTTCAGACAATAAAGCGCACGACCAGCGCGAGCGAAAAGACAGGAGACAAACATGCGGCTTCTCATCGTTGGCACATTGAAGGGCCAGCTTACGACCGCCACCAAGATCGCGATGGACAACGGCGCCTCGGTCACCCATGCCGAAGGCAACGAACAGGCGATGGCGGTGCTACGCGGCGGCAAGGGCGCCGACCTCCTGCTGGTCGACGTGGCGCTCGACATCCGCGACCTCGTGATGCGGCTGGAAGCCGAGCACATCCATGTACCGATCGTGGCCTGCGGCATTTCCTCTGACGCCCGCGCGGCGGTTGCCGCCATCCATGCCGGCGCCAAGGAATACATTCCCCTGCCGCCCGATCCGGAGCTGATCGCCGCCGTGCTGGCCGCGGTCGCCAACAACTCTCGCGACCTCGTCTGGCGCGATGAGGCGATGGGCAAGGTGATCAAGATGGCGCAGCAGATCGCGGGCTCCGATGCCTCGGTGATGGTCACCGGCGAATCCGGCACCGGCAAAGAAGTGCTGGCGCGTTACGTCCATTCCCGCTCGGGACGGGCCAAGCGGCCCTTCATCTCCATCAATTGCGCGGCGATCCCCGAGCACCTGCTGGAATCCGAATTGTTCGGCCATGAGAAGGGCGCCTTTACCGGTGCGGTGGCGCGGCGCATCGGCAAGTTCGAGGAGGCAACAGGCGGCACGCTGCTGCTCGACGAAATCTCCGAAATGGACGTCCGCCTTCAATCAAAATTATTGCGCGCGATCCAGGAGCGAGTGATCGACCGCGTCGGCGGCACCAAGCCGGTACCGGTGGATATCCGCATCATTGCGACATCGAACCGCAACCTGGCTGACGCCGTGCGCGACGGCACTTTCCGTGAGGACCTGCTGTTCCGCCTCAACGTCGTCAATTTGAAGATCCCGCCGCTGCGCGAACGCCCGGCCGACGTCCTTGAACTGGCGCAGCATTTCGCCAAAAAATATGCCGACGCCAACGGCGTGCCGTTGCGCCCGCTGTCCGCGGAGGCCCGCCGCGTGCTGACCACCAACCGCTGGCAGGGCAACGTCCGCGAGCTTGAGAACACAATTCATCGCTCGGTGCTGATGGCGCAGGGCGACGAGATCGGCCCGGAGGCGATCATCACGCCCGACGGCGACCGCCTCGACCTTGCGAAAACACCGCCCGCCGTCGCGCATGCAACCCTCGCCGCCGAGCAGGTCACGCGCGCACTGGTCGGCCGCACCGTCGCCGACGTCGAGCGCGACCTGATCCTGGAGACGCTGAAGCATTGCCTCGGCAACCGCACTCACGCGGCCAATATCCTCGGCATCTCGATCCGAACGCTGCGCAACAAGCTCAACGAATATGCCGACGGCGGCATCCCGATCACCCCGGCGGGTGCGGGCGACTATCAGCGGTCGGCGGTGATGGGCTGACCCGCCGCCATCATTCGCAAACCTACGAATAGCTTGGCGCGTCGGGCTTGCGGAAAATATGGATGGGATCGCCGGGCGTGAAGTCGCGCCCGGTGAAGGTCACATAAGCATACAGCGCGAGATAGGCGATCGCCAGCGCGCCGACGGCGTAGAAGGCCCAGGTGGCAAGACGTTTCATCGAACCCGCGAAAGGCTGGCGTCACGCGCGGCTTCATGCGCGGACGCCTTTTAGCCTTTGAGATTCAAATTGACCAGCCTCAGGCCGGATCGCGAGGGCCCATCCGGCAATTTCCGGACGTCGCCGGATATCTCACGAACCCGGGGCCCATCTCCAGACGATCTCTGACACGTTGACGGGCTTTGGAATGAGTCCGAGCCGCGCAAAACGATCGGCAACAGCCTGCTGGCTTCGAATGACCTCGTCATCGACCGGCGTCACCTGGTAGCTCGACCGATCGACGAAGCGCTTGATCGCCTCGATGTCTACCCCCGTGGCCTCCGCCTGAGCGCGGGCAACCTCGTCGTGATGGCTGTCAGCCCATTTGCCTTCGTTGGCAAAGATCGCGTTGAGTTTGGCAACTACGGAGGGGTGCCTGGCAACGAAGTCGGAGCCCGCGATATAGAACGCGTTCGGCTTGTGTACATCCCTGTCGGTGACGATCACCCGAGCCTTCTCCTTCAGTTCCGCGAGCGCGAAATAGGGGTCCCAGATTGACCACGCATCGACCGCTCCCTTGACGAAGGCGACGGTCGCGTCGGCCGGTGCAAGGGGCGCCGGCGTGATGTCAGCCCAGGAAAGGCCACCTTGCTCCAGTGCCGCGACGAGGAGATTATGCGCGCTCGATCCTTTGCCAAACGCCACGCGCTTGCCCTTGAGATCGGCGATGCTCTTGATCGGCGAGTCCTGTGGCACGAGGATCGCCTGGTTCCTGCCCTCCGACCTGACGGCTGCGACATAGCGAATCCTGGCCCCGCCGGCTTGCGCAAAAATAGGCGGCGCGTCCCCGACGAAACCAAAGTCAACGCTTCCGACATTGATTGCCTCAAGCAGCGGCGGACCGAACTGGAAATCAATCCACTTGACCTCGATGCCAAGCGGCTTGAACGCGTCCTCAACGCTACGCCGTTGACGGACAGCCGGGAACAAACCTCCCTTCTGGGTCCCGATGCGAATTTCGGCGGGCCTTTCTTCCGCCTGGGCCGGCGCGACGGCAAAGGTGCCGAGCGCGAGGATGCCTGCGAGAATGTTACGTCTGGTATTCATGCTCTTGTCCTTTCAGGTTCGACTGCGCAAAGGCTGCGCCTTTCACTGGTTCGGCCGGCTCCGCCGCGTGAGAAGCGCCTGTGCAGCGCGTTCGGCCGCGCGTGCAGAGCCAAAATGACCGCCTTCAAGGCTGTCAAAGGCTCGTTCGGATGAAAAAAAGCGAAATCCGCGCTCGTCGATCACGACGATCCCGGCAGTTCGGTCTGCTACTTCGATGACATAGGCCTGTGACATGGAAATTCGATCGCCCGCACGGCGCTCCGGTCTGATTGTCGATGGAGGGTGTGTTAGTTGGCGATCAACAACAGACGCCGGTCGCCGCCGATGCTCTGCGACAGCACATCAGGCGAACTACGTCGCGCTTCAATGTCCTGTCATTTGCTTGCATTGCGGTGATCCTGCAGTTCAACTCTCGCTCATACTATCCGTCGCAACAGCGCGGCGGTCAATGAAATGGGTATCCAAAGTTCGGTATCAAGCGCAGCACTGCATTCACCGGCGGATTGGAAAAGAGTAGGGTTATAGCGAAGCTCGGTGCGAGGACCGCTTCCGACGTCACCGCGCGGCGATCGCCCGCGTTCAAACACTTCACGTCGCTCAAGCGAGCGATGGCGACTCTTTCTCTTAGCGACTGCTCGGCGGAAATGCATTGCCACAGATGCATCAATGAACGTATCGATCATTTCAAAATTGCCGCAAGCGCAGCTGCGCGTGAGCAGCGCGCACGAAGTCATGTTATTAACGAAGCGAAAGCAATGCAGGGAAGGTTAAATACGCGCCGTGTCTTCCTGGATTTACGCCCTCAGCAAGATCCCCCGCCGGCTAAGACGATGGCACCGGGCAAGCGCGCGCACAGCCGCTCGGGTCCGGAAGGACGACTTCTACGACATCTTTATGTTTGGGCCGCACGGCTGACCGCACTTCGTCGGCGCCCGGCGCGCTTCTGCGCCGGCAGACGACGCGCGACACAGATGTCGCGTCGTGGTCGGCCGGGCCAGCAGAAGTCCTATGACTTGTGAAACACCAGTGTGCGCACTTCGATGCTCTCCCGCGGCGGTGCGTCGGCCGGTGTGCTCGGATCGACGAAGGCGGTGTGCGGCCCGAACCGGGTTCTTCCGTCGGTGGCGGAATCATAGCACTTCAGGAGCAGCGCTTCGTCCGCCGCCATGCGCGGGACGTAGTACCAGCGATGCGCAGGATTATACCTGACCGAGTAGATCTCGCCCTTCCGGTTCGGATAGATCAGGTCTGACGCGACGAGGTCGGCGGGCGCGACGGTTCGGCCGTCGGCCATCGCGAGCGGCGCGTCGAGGACCGGCCCACGTATCGGGCGCCAGAGATTGATGACCTGCACGCGGCCCTTGACGAGCTCGTCGGCTTCCTCCGGCAGGTGTTCATAAACCCGGTTGCGGCCGAAATCGTGGGTCTGGTCGACATGAATGCGCGTCGCAGGCTGCCGCGGACCGCCGTTTCGTACGTCGGCGGCCCCCTCCGCGCGCTTGCGCACCGTGTGATCGAAGATGAAGACGCGATCCGCGTTCAGCGTGGCGCGCAGGAAGGCCTCGACGGCGGGATAGTAGACGTTCCTGATTTCCCGGTCGTCGTAGAAATTCTTGACGACGGTCGGATGGCGCACCAGCGCGAAGCCTTCGCGATCCAGCGAAAGGCTTTTGGCGATCGACCGTGCATCGAAGATGGGAACCGCATGCGGCTCCGGCAGCATCGTGCTCTGCGGTTCGCCCGGAGGCGGATCGAACGTGTAGGTTCGTGGCTTGCTGGAGGTAGGAGCGAGGTAGTTCAGTTCGCCGGTAACGAAGGGAAGCGATTCGATCTTTTGTTCTTGCAGGCCCATGACAATCTCCGACAATCTCCGGGAAATTCTTGTCATATTGATCTTGGTAGCTGCGCGCCTGCCGGGAAGACCGCCACGAAAATAGCAACGTTGCAGCTGGCTACGCGCCTTCCGGGAGAAAAACGTTCCTCGAGAACCTCCGGCTGGAAGCGCTGTTTCCGACACTTCTGCGGAATTGCAATACGGCCCTGCGCCCCGCGCGGATCGCTGTGCTGCCCTGATCGCAGAACGTCAGCGCCGCAACTGCCGCGCCGGGACACTCACATCGGCGAGCCTGATCGCATCCTCGTCGCGATCGATGGCGAGATACTGGCCCTGCCAATAGGCCAGCGCCGCGCTACGCGGCGAAAGCTGGATATCCAGTACCCGGCCGATCACGATGGCATGGGAATGACGTTCGACGATCTCGTCGACCTCGCAGTCGATTGCCGCGAGCGCGTCGGCAAGCAGCGGCACACCGGAGGCCCTGTTGAACCACTCCGCCCCTGCAAAACGGCCGGCGCCCGTAGCGCCATCCTTGCCGGTGAAGCGTTCCGCGATATCGAGCTGGTCCGCGTTGAGGATGTTCACGCCGAAGAAGCCGTAGCGCCGGATCAGGGGGAAGGACGATGCGGCGCGGTTGACGCTGACGATCAGAGCCGGCGGCTCAGTCGACAGCGACGTCACCGACGTAACGGTCATGCCGCTGACATCCTTGCCGCGTCCGGCAGTGACGATGCTGACGCCGCCGGTCAGCCGGCGCATGGCGTTGCGGAAATCGTCCGACGAAGCTCCGCGGTCGACACTGATGCTGCGGATGGTGGAGTTCATGGCGGCCTCATGGGTTGGGTGGATCGTCCGTGGCTTGCAGGAGGTGGCGCAGGATCGACCCTTCGAGCGCGGCAAGATCGGCCGAACCGCGCCGGCGCGGCCGCGGGATGTCGACGTTGACGTCGTGGGCGATCAGGCCGTCCTCGATGACCAGCACGCGATCGGCCAGCGCGACGGCTTCCGCGACGTCATGCGTGACCAGGATTGCGGTAAAGCCCTGATCGCGCCACACCCGCTCCAGCAGGCGCTGCATTGAAATCCGCGTCAACGCATCGAGCGCGCCGAGCGGCTCGTCAAAGGCAAGCACACGAGGACCGCTGACCAAGGCGCGGGCGAGCGCCACGCGCTGCTTCTGTCCGCCGGAGAGCACGGCAGGCCATTGGTCGCGCTTGTCGGAGAGCTCGACCTCTGTCAGCGCGATCGCGGCACGGCCTTGCGCTTCCGGCGAGCGCCGCTCGCGGCCGAGACCGACCTCGACATTGTCGAGCACCCGCGCCCAGGGCAACAGCCGCGGCTCCTGAAACATCACCCGCACGTCGGCCGGGCGCACCTCTCCCTCGCCAATCTCGATGCTGCCGGCGCTCGCACGCTCGAGATTTGCGATCAGACGCAACAACGTGCTTTTGCCGCAACCGCTGCGGCCGACGATGGCGACGAACTGGCCCGCCGGGATGTGCAGATCGATGCCGCGCAACACCTCATTGGCGCCGAAGGACTTATGCAGCCCGCAAATCGTCAACGGCAGGCCGCGCACGAGATCGCGACGGCGGCGGTGCGCGCGCCGCGCCTGTTCGATGAAGTCCGGCTGCAACACCAGTTCGGCTTCAGCGGGCAGGATACGAAGGGCTTCTTGCATCATTTCCTCAATGTTTCTGGAAGGCCGGATGCCAGGACAGCGTCAGCCGCTCCAGCACGCGCGAAGCGCTGTCGGCGAGCTTGCCGAGCAGCGCATAGATCAGGATGGAAAACACGACGACATCGATCAGCATGAACTCGCGCGCCTGCATCGCCATGTAGCCGAGCCCCGACGATGCCGCGATGGTCTCGGCGACGATCAAAGTGAGCCACATGATACCGAGCGCAAAGCGCACGCCGACGAAGATCGAGGGCAGCGCGCCCGGAAAGATCACCCGGCGGAACAATTCGCCGTCGCTCATGCCGTAGATGCGTCCCATCTCGATCAGCTGCGGATCGACGGTGCGGATGCCGTGCAGCGTGTTCAGATAGATTGGGAAGAACACGCCGAGCGCCACCAGGAACAGCTTTGCCGACTCGTCGATGCCGAACCACAGGATGACCAGCGGGATCAACGCCAGATGTGGAATGTTGCGCACCATCTGCAGCGTGGTGTCAGTGAGCTTGCTGGAGAGCTGCGACAGGCCGTTGGCGAGCCCGAAGGCAAAGCCGATGCCACCGCCGATCAGAAAGCCGACGCTGGCACGCCAGAAGCTGACCCAGATGTTGCGGGCCAACTCGCCGGACAGCAACAGCTTCCAGCCGGCGAGCGCCACGTCGGTCGGCGCAGGCAGCACCCGCGCCGGCACGAAGCCCGTGACGCTCGCCGCCTGCCAGATTCCGACGATGGCGAGCGGCACGATCCAGGGAATGACGCCGTCGGCGCGCGGCAGCCGCAATGCGCGGACCTTGGGAAGGCTTTCAATCAGGCTCATGATTGCGACGCCTTCACCAGGGGGCGATGCTCGTTGGCGATGGTTTCGCCGAACGGGCCGGTGTTGACGCGCACCGGCGCTGCATTGCCGGGCTGCGCCAGCGACAGCAGCGGGAACACCAGTTCCGCAAAGCGATAAGCTTCCTCAAGATGCGGATAGCCGGACAGGATGAAGGTATCGATGCCGATGTCCTGATACTCCCTGATCCGCGCCGCCACCGTTACGGGATCACCGACCAGCGCCGTGCCGGCGCCGCCGCGCACGAGACCAACACCGGCCCAGAGATTGGGGCTGATCTCGAGCTTGTCGCGGCGCCCGCCATGCAGTTGCGCCATGCGTTGCTGGCCGACGGAATCCATTCGCGCAAAGATCTTTTGTGCGCTGGCGATGGTCTGATCGTCGACATGCTGGATCAGCTCGTCGGCCGCCTTCCAGGCTTCCGCGTTGCTCTCGCGAACGATGACGTGCAGGCGGATGCCGAAGGAAAGCTTGCGGCCACGGCTGGTCGCGGCGGCCCGCACGCGCGCGACCTTCTCGGCCACCTGGGCCGGCGGCTCGCCCCAGGTCAGATATTTGTCGACGCTGTCGACAGCGACGTCGATGCCGGCATCCGACGATCCGCCGAAGTAGAGCGGCGGCCGCGGCGACTGCACCGGCGGGAACAGCAGCCGGCCGTCTTCGATGCGGATGTGCTTGCCCTCGAGGTTGACGGCCTTGCCGGCGAGCAGCGCGCGTGTAGACGTCGAGAAACTCACGCGTCACCGCGTAACGTTCATCGTGAGCCAGAAAGATGCCGTCGCCCTTGTTCTCGACGGGATCGCCGCCGGTGACGACGTTGATCAGCAATCGTCCGTTCGACAGCCGGTCGAGCGTCGCCGTCATCCGCGCAGCAACGCTCGGCGACTGCAGACCGGGCCGCACGGCGACGAGATAACGCAGGCGCTCGGTGAACGGCGCCACCGCGGAGGCCACGATCCAGGAGTCCTCGCAACTGCGTCCCGTGGGGAGCAGCACGCCGAAATAGCCAAGCTGATCGGCGGCCTGCGCGATCTGGCGCAGATAGTTGAAGTTCGACCTCGCGGCCGCCGGTCGTGGTGCCGAGATAACGGCCGTCGCCATGCGTCGGCAGAAACCAGAGGATATTGGCCGGTGAAACGGCGCGCGGCGTATGAACGGTCATGATCAGGATCCCGGTTTGCGCTGTGCATCGGAGACGGTGATGTCCCTGGGAAGCAGGCCAAGCGCGCGGAAGGCGTCGGCGATTTTCTGCTGGTCGGCGATGACGGCATCATTGATGGGCTTGATGCCGTAGGACTGGCGCTTCAGCGCAACCTCGACGACAGGCACCGAAAGCCCGATGCTGGGTGCGATTTGCTCGGCGACGGCGTGAATGTCGGATTTTGCCCAGTCGTCGACCGCGCTCAATTCGGCGAGCACGAGATCGACGATCCCAGCATCGCTCTGCAGGAACTTCTTCGATGAGAAATAGAACTGGTAGTTGGCGACAAGCCCGGTTCCGTCTGCCAGCGTCCGCGCGCCGGTTGCAGCTTCGGCCGCAGCCTGGAACGGATCCCAGATCACCCAGGCATCGACCGAACCGCGCTCGAAGGCCGCGCGGGCGTCGGCGGGCGCGAGAAACACCGGTTCGATCTCGGAATACTTCACGCCGGCCTTCTCCAGCGCCTTGACCAGCAGATAGTGGACGTTGGAGCCCTTGTTGAGCGCGACCTTCTTGCCCCTCAAGTCGGCGACCGATTTCAGCGGACTGTCCTTCGGCACCAGGATCGCTTCGCCCTTCGGCGCCGGCGGCTCGTATGCGACATATTGGATGGGAGCGCCGGCGGCCTGCGCGAAGATCGGCGGCGCTTCGCCGGTGTTGCCGAAGTCGATCGCACCGACATTTAGCGCCTCGAGCAGTGGCGGACCGGACGGGAATTCCGTCCATACGACCTTGTAGCCGACGCGCCTTGAGCTTCTCCTCCAGCGAGCCCTTGCCTTTCAGCAGTACGAGCTTGCCGTATTTCTGGTAGCCGATGCGGACCACCTTGTCCGGCGCCTGCCCGTAGGAGGCGCCGACAGTGGCGGCGAGCGCGCTCACAGACAGGATGGCAGCCGCCAGCATTCGCTGAAACCAACGCATGTAGTTCTCCTCAATGAATCGATGAATGACGCGATGTCAGGTCAGGTCTGCACCGGCCTCCACACCGCGTCGCGGACCACGACCTGCTTCGGGATCAGGCCGAGCTTGTGGAAGCGATCGGCAACGCCCTGTTGGGTCGTGATGATATCGTCAGTGACCGGACCGACCACGAATGACGAGCGCTTGGCGGCAATGGTCTGGATGTCGAGTGGAATGCCGGTGACCGCGCTCAACGCCTGCGCCACTTCGTCGCGATGCGCCTCCGCCCATTTCGCCGTCGCCGACGTTACGTCGATGATCTGCTGCAGCACCCGGCCGTGATTGCTGGCGAAGCTCCTGTTCGCGATGTAGAAGGAGTTGGTCTTGGTGATCTCGTAGGCGTTGACCAGGATGCGGCCGTTCTGCTTGCTCTCGCCAATCGCAAAGTAAGGATCCCAGATCGCCCACGCCTCGATGCTGCCGTTGGCGAAGGCGGGACCGGCATCCGGCGGCGTCAGGTAGACCGGCGTGATGTCGGCGTAAGTGAGGCCGGCCTTCTCAAGTGTCTGCACCACGATGTTGTGGGCGCTCGACCCTTTGGTGAAGCCAACGCGCTTTCCCTTGAGATCGGCGATATCGCGGATCGGCGACTGCTGCGGCACCAGGATGCCCTGCCCGTTGGTAATCGGCTGGCCGGCGGCGTAGACGATGGCCGCACCCGCGGCCTGCGCGAAGATCGGCGGCGAATCGCCCACTGCGCCGTAATCCACGCTGCCGACATTCATGGCCTCCAGCATCGGCGGACCGGACGAGAACTCGACCCATTTCACGTCGATGCCTTGCGGACCGAAATGTTTTTCCAATGTCGCCTGCCGGCGCGCGATAACCAGCACGCCGTTCTTCTGGTAGCCGACACGAATTTCCTTGACGGAGGCTTCCGCGCGCGCCTGTGGCAAGAGAGTAGCCGCAGCTGCGGCGCCCGCAGACAGTTTGATGAAATCACGACGCTTCATTGCATTCTCCTGACGATCGCAACTTTACGCGACCGGCGATGTCAGGATGATGGTGCGACGCGATGAGGCTGTCGAGCGCTCGGCAAAAATAACGATGCAGGCGCTGCCGCGGCGACACGCGGCGAAGCGTTTCTTTCAGTAAGACGTTTGCGCGCAGCGAAATTCTTTCCGCACGCCATCGTGAAGTTCCGCCTTGCCCGAAAAACGTTCAGCCCGCCGCCGCCTTTGCCGGCGACACGCTGACGGCGAGTTTGCCGTAGCGGTCCTTGAACGCGTCGGTGTCGATCTCCTCGAGCTTGATCGCACCGCTCATCACGCCCTGCTTCCAGGCTTCGTGCTCGGGATCGTGACGGAATTCCGGCATCACCTCCCTGGAAAACAGTTCGAGCGATTCGCAGATGTGCTCGTGGCTGTTCTTGCCGGCCTGGTTGAGCAGGATCACCTGGTCGATATGCGAGGTGCGGAAGCGCCGCAGCTTCTTTCGGATGGTTTCCGGCGAGCCGATCAGGCCGCCGCGCAGCGCTGCTTCCTGCGCTTCCGGATTCTCGCGCTTCCACTTGTTGTATTCGTCCCACATGTTGACGGTGCCCGGCGCCGGACGCTGGCGGTTCTGCGACTGGCCGTAATAGCGCAGCGCGAACTGGAAGAAGGTGGCGCCATCGGCGCGCCGGCGTGCCTCCTCGTCGGTCTCGGCGCACATGAAGAACGACACCAGCGCCATGTTCGGGTTGATCTCGTAGTCGGCAAGCTTCTTCAACCGCTTGGTGATCGCGTTGTAATAGGCATGCACCCAGGCGTGTGCGGCATCCGCGCTGACGAACTGGAAGCCGAGCGCGCCAAAGCCGTTCTCGCCGGCGCGCTCGATGGTCGGCAATTGCGAGCAGGCCATCCACAACGGCGGATGCGGCTTCTGCACCGGCTTCGGCACGACATTGCGCAGCGGGATATCGAAGTACTTGCCGTGATGCTCGGTGCCGACCTTGGTGAACATCGGGAAGATCGCCTGGACGGCCTCCTCGAACACCTCGCGCTTGGTTTCCATGTCGCGGCCGAACGGCGTGAGCTCGGTGATCGAGGCGCTCTCGCCCATGCCGAATTCGCAGCGGCCATTGGACAAGAGATCGAGCACCGCGACGCGTTCGGCGACGCGTGCCGGATGGTTGGTGGTGAGCTGGAAGATGCCGTGGCCGAGCCTGATTTGTTTGGTGCGCTGGCTCGCGGCGGCCAGGAAGGATTCCGGCGACGGCGAATGCGAATATTCCTCGAGGAAATGATGCTCGACCACCCAGGCGTAGTCGTAGCCAAGCCGGTCGGCGGTCTCGAGCTGCGTCAGCGCGTTCTGGTACAGCCGGAGTTCGTCCCCCTCAGTCCAGGGCCGTGGCAGCTGCAGCTCATAGAAGATGCCGAACTTCATGACGTCTCTCCCCCGACTGGCTCTATTCTTGTTGATTTCAGTTTAGTCCCGCGCGAATTCCTGTCCAGCGAAACGCAATTCCGCCTTGCGGGAGAACGAACCGCTCGAGCCAGGACCGCATGTTGAAAACATTGGCGGATCGCCACCAGTTCCAACCCAATTGATTCAGATCAAGCCGCGGCGACACGCGGTCGCCTAGGGTTTGGGCAGGCAACGGCCCTGACGCCGTCGATTTCAGATATTTCGAGAGAACAACGTATGTCGGCAGTCGACGATACGAGCACGCGGTCGCGTCGCAGGCGCATGGAGATCTTTGCGTTCCTGTTCCTGACCGCGGTGATGATGCCTGCGTTCGCGGTTGCCGCGGTCGGCAGCTACGGGCTGGCGGTCTGGATTTATCAGATCGCCGCCGGACCACCCGGCCCTCCCTCAAGAAATTGATTCCGCCAAGGAGAAGCACGTGGCTATTTCCCGACCCGCCATCGACCGCCGCACCCTGATCACCGGCCGCATCCTCAGTGCCGAGCGTGTGGTGACGCCGCCGGAGGGCGAGATCGCCAGCATTCTGGTGCAGGCTCGCCCCGAAAATCTCGACGAAGTTCAAGCCGCGATCACGGCGCTCAGGGGATGTGAGATCCATGGCCGCGATCCCCGGGGAAAGCTCATCGTCGTGGTCGATGCGCCCGATACCGGTTCGCTCGGCACCATCCTCACCACCATCACACTGCTGCCGCACGTGCACACCGCCTCGCTGGTGTTTCACGCCACCGAGATCAGCTAGCAGCCGCCCTCTTCGCCTGACGCCGGGAGAACCGCAATGACTGCCCCCGAACTCGACCGCCGCCAGATCCTCAAGCTTGAGGCCGCCGCTGTTGCCGCGGCCGCCGCCGGAATGTCGGTGCCGGCACTCGCCGCCAATCTCGTCACCGAGCGCGACGCAGCCGAGTTGAATTGGGACAAGGCGGCGTGCCGCTTCTGCGGCACCGGCTGCAGCGTCATGGTCGCCACCAAGGGCAACCGCGTGGTCGCCACCCATGGCGACATCAAGAGCGAGGTCAATCGCGGCCTCAACTGCGTGAAGGGTTATTTTCTTTCCAAGATCATGTACGGCCATGACCGCTTGATGCAGCCGATGCTGCGCAAAAGCGGCGGCAAGTACGACAAGAATGGCGAGTTCACGCCCGTGAGCTGGGATGAAGCCTTCGACATCATGGCCGAGAAGTTCAAGGACGCGCTGAAGAAGCGCGGGCCGAGCGGGGTCGGCATGTTCGGCTCCGGGCAATGGACGGTGTGGGAAGGCTACGCCGCCGCAAAACTGTTCAAGGCCGGTTTTCGCTCCAACAATATCGACCCGAACGCGCGGCATTGCATGGCGTCCGCGGTGGCGGGTTTCATGCGCACCTTCGGCATCGACGAGCCGATGGGCTGCTACGACGACATCGAGGCCACGGACGCCTTCGTGTTGTGGGGCTCCAACATGGCCGAAATGCACCCGATCCTGTGGACGCGGGTGACAGATCGTCGGCTCTCCGCGCCGCATGTCCGCGTTGCCGTGCTGTCGACCTTCGAGCACCGCTCGTTCGACCTCGCCGATATCGGCATGGTGTTCACCCCGCAGACCGATCTCTACATCCTCAACGCCATCGCTCACCACATCATCAAGACCGGCCGGGTCAACAAGGCGTTCATCGACGCCCATACCGTGTTCAAGCGCGGCCAGACCGATATCGGCTACGGCCTGCGGCCGGAACATCCACTGCAGAAGAAGGCCACCGGTGCCGCAAAAGCCAACGACGCCACCGACATGACCTTCGACGAATACGCCAAATTCGTCTCCGACTACACGCTGGAGAAAGCAGCGGAGATGTCCGGCGTGCCGCTCAACCGCCTCAAGGCGCTGGCCGAGCTCTATGCCGACCCCAAGACCAAGGTGGTCAGCTTCTGGACCATGGGCTTCAACCAGCACACCCGCGGTGTCTGGTGCAACAACCTCGTCTACAACATCCATCTGTTGACCGGAAAGATCTCAACTCCCGGCAACAGTCCGTTCTCGCTGACCGGCCAGCCCTCGGCCTGCGGCACCGCGCGCGAGGTCGGCACCTTCTCGCACCGCCTGCCTGCCGACATGCTGGTCGCCAACAAGGCGCACCGCGATATCGCCGAGAAGATCTGGCAGCTGCCGGAGGGCACGATCCCGGACAAGCCCGGCTACCACGCCGTGCTGCAGAGCCGGATGCTGCGCGACGGCCTGCTCAACGCCTACTGGGTGCAGGTCAACAACAATTTGCAGGCCGGCCCGAACATCAACGAGGAGATCTATCCGGGCTTCCGCAACCCGGAGAATTTCATCGTGGTGTCGGACGCCTATCCGACCGTAACGGCGCTGGGCGCTGACCTCATTCTGCCGACCGCCATGTGGGTGGAGAAGGAAGGCGCCTACGGCAATGCCGAGCGGCGCACGCAGTTCTGGCACCAGCTCGTGACTGCGCCCGGCGAGTCGCGCTCCGACCTCTGGCAACTCATGGAGTTTTCGAAGCGCTTCAAGATGGAGGAAGTGTGGACGGAGGAGTTGCTGGCCAAGAAGCCGGAATATCGCGGCAAGACCATGTTCGACGTTCTCTACAAGAACGGCGTGGTGGACAAGTTCCCGGTCTCCGACATCGAGGCCAGCTACAGCAATGACGAAGCCAAGGCGTTCGGCTTCTATCCGCAGAAGGGTCTGTTCGAGGAATACGCCACCTTCGGCCGCGGCCATGGCCACGACCTCGCACCGTTCGACACCTATCACCGCGAGCGCGGCCTGCGCTGGCCGGTCGTGAACGGCCAGGAGACGAAATGGCGCTTCAAGGAAGGTAGCGACCCCTATGTGAAGCAGGGAACGAATTATCAGTTCTACGGCTTCCCGGACGGCAAGGCGCGCATTTTTGCCTTGCCGTTCGAGCCCGCAGCCGAGTCGCCCGACAAGGAATATCCGCTCTGGCTCTCCACCGGACGGGTGCTGGAGCACTGGCATTCCGGCACCATGACGCGCCGCGTGCCGGAACTTTATCGCGCCTTCCCCGAGGCGGTCTGCTTCGTGCATCCGGACGACGCGCAGGAAGCGAAAATGCGCCGCGGCGATGAAGTGAAGGTGATCTCGCGGCGCGGCTTCATCCGCGCACGGCTCGAGACCCGCGGCCGCGTGCGGCCGCCAAAGGGCCTCGTCTTCGTGCCCTGGTTCGACGAGTCCAAGCTGATCAACAAGGTGACGCTCGACGCCACCGATCCGATCTCGCTGCAGGCCGACTTCAAGAAATGCGCCGTGCGCATCGAGAAGGTGTGACCATGGTGAGGAAATACGCCATTCTGCTGCTTGCCGCTGCCCTCGTTGCCGGCGCAGGAACCCTCGCTGCGCAGACGCTCAACTCGGGCCTGCGCGGTCCGGCTCCGCTCAACGAAGAGGGACCGGCGCCGCCGATGACGCCGATGCGCAACACCGCAGAGAAGGAGGTGCGCAACTATCCCGAACAGCCGCCGGTGATCCCGCATTCGATCGACGGCTACCAGATCGACCTCAACGGTAACAAATGCCTGTCCTGCCATGCCCGCGCGCGTACCGCGGAATCGCAGGCGCCGATGGTCTCGATTACCCATTTCATGGATCGCGACGGCCAGTTCCTCGCCTCGGTCTCGCCGCGGCGCTTCTTCTGCACCGAATGCCACGTGCCGCAGAACGTCACCAATCCGCCGGTCAGCAATGATTTCGTCGACATCGACACCATGCTGAGCCGCGCAGCTCCCGGTGGACGGCGATGAGCACGGCGGATGGCGCAGCACCGCGCCCGGGCTTCTTCGCCCGGGTCTGGAATTTTGCCGTCGAACTCTGGGGCGTGCTGGTGCGGCCGAGTTCGGTGTTCGGGCTCGGCGTGCTCGTCATGGCGGGCTTCGTTGCGGGCATCATCTTCTGGGGCGCCTTCAACACCGCACTCGAACTCACCAACACCGAAAAATTCTGCACCAGCTGTCACGAGATGCACGACAACGTTTTCTCGGAGCTGAAGTCCACCATCCATTTCACCAACCGCTCCGGCGTGCGCGCGAGCTGCCCGGATTGCCACGTGCCGCACAACTGGACCGACAAGATCGCCCGCAAGATGCAGGCCTCGAAGGAAGTCTGGGGCCATCTGTTCGGCACCATCAACACCCGCGAAAAATTCGTCGATCACCGCCTGGAACTGGCGCTGCACGAATGGGCGCGTTTCAAGGCCAATGATTCGCTGGAGTGCCGCAACTGCCACAGCACGGAATCGATGGACATCACCAAGCAGTCGCCGCGCGCCTCGGTCGCCCACCAGCGCTTCCTGTTCACGGGCGAGAAGACCTGCATCGACTGCCACAAGGGCATCGCCCACCTGCTGCCGGACATGCGCGGCGTACCGGGCTGGCAGTAGGTGACACGCGCCGGAGCGGCTTGCGCCGGCCATTTGAATGGTTAGGTTGAGGTGGTGAGTCGCGCCCTTGCGGCGCGCCCCTTCCCTCCACGTAACCCCAATGACCAGCTTCACGCCGCATCAGGATTCTGCGCTGAAAGCCGTTGCCGACTGGCTCAAGGCCAAGCCCGGCAAGAACGGCACGCCGCCCGTGTTCCGCCTGTTCGGCTATGCCGGCACCGGCAAGACCACGCTGGCGCGGCATGTCGCCGAAGGCGTCGAAGGCGAGGTGAAGTTCGCCGCCTTCACCGGCAAGGCCGCGCTCGTCATGCGCAACAAGGGCTGCGACAACGCCTCTACGATCCATTCGCTGATCTACCGCGCCCGCGAATCCGGCGTGGAACAGCCGAGCTTCGAATTGTGGGATGACGCGCCGGCTTCCAAGGCCAAGCTGATCGTGGTGGACGAATGCTCGATGGTCGACGCCGAGCTCGGCCGCGACCTGTTGTCGTTCGACTGCCCGCTGCTGGTGCTCGGCGATCCCGCGCAATTGCCGCCGATCGCCGGTGGCGGCTTCTTCACCGACGCCGAGCCTGATGCGATGCTGACGGAAGTGCACCGCCAGGCGCAGAACGATCCGATCGTGCGGATGTCGATGGATATCCGCGAAGGCCGTACGCTCGAGATCGGCCGCCACGGCGAGAGCGAGGTGATCTCGCGCAAGGAGCTCGACCCCGAACGGGTGATGCAGACCGACCAGGTGCTGGTCGGGCGCAACAACACCCGCCGCGCCTACAACATGCGGATCCGCCAAAAGCAGCACATCGAGGAGCTCTTGCCCGTGGCCGGAGATAAGCTTGTCTGTCTCCGCAACAACCGCAAGAAGGGCCTGTTCAACGGCGGGCTGTGGCGGGTGAAATCGCGCGCGCAGTCGAAATCGAAGATCGTCACCATGCGCGTGTCGCCCGACGAGGAACTTGGTCACAAGGTGACGAAGGTGTCAGTGCGCGGCGAGTGCTTTGAGGGCGGCATCGAGGCGATCCCGTGGGAGCAGCGCAAGCCTTATGACGAATTCGACTATGGCTATGTGCTCACCGTGCACAAGTCGCAGGGCTCGCAATGGGATGACGTGGTGCTGTTCGATGAGAGTTTTGCTTTTCAGGACAGTCGCGCCCGCTGGCTCTATACCGGCATCACACGGGCGGCGAAGCGGCTGAGTGTGGTGGTGTAGCGCCGCCTCATTTCTCTGCGACGAAATAAAAGTCCTCGCGGCCGGGCAGCGAGCCGTAGGTGAAAGGCTGCTGCTGCTTGTTGGTGGCCTTCCAGACGTCATCGCGCACGATGTCGAACAATCGCCGCACCTCGACCTTCGGCACTCTGATCTCGCGCGCCACCGCGGTTGCGAACGGGCTGTTGGTGGCATCGCCGTCGAGCGCGGTCTCGCCGTGCTTGGCGGCATAGACCACCATGAAACCGGCTTCCGGCTCGATATTGGAAAGGCCCTTGCCGACCAGCTTCAGCGCCATCGTCCGCTGCATGGTCTTGTCGAACGGATTGTCGCGGCAGGCATCGAGCATCACGAGCCGCAGCTTGCGGGCGCCAGAGACCGCCGCGATCACCTGCTCCAGCGCGACGGCCTGGGTCTCCGCATCGCGGTCGGCGGCAAGCTTCGCATCGGTGGGGATGAGATAGTTGACGCCGCCGATCTCCATGCCGTGGCCGGCGTAATAGACCACGGCCCAATCGGCCTTCTCGGCTTCGCGGCCGAAATCGCGTAGCGCCGCAAAGAACTGGTCGCGCGCGAGGTCCGGGGCCAGAGTGACGGTCTGGAACCCGAGACCGCGCAAGGTGTCTGCAATCAACCTTGCATCGCGCGGCGGGTTCGGCAGTTGCGCCACATTCCGATAGGAGCCATTGCCGACGATCAGGGCTACCTTGCGCGTGGCGGAGCCAGTCGGCGCGCCAGGCGCCGTCATCTTTCCGGCCGGCGGCGTGACCTGCTCCGTCGACTGGCTGCGCAGCGACGGGTCGGCCGCAACGAGCGCCGCCAGCCGTTCCTTGGCGAAACGCCGCGCCAGGATGGCTTCGAAATCATCCAGTTTGTTGATCGCCGCGCCGGCCGAGCGGTAGTCGGCGCGCGCGGCGGCCATGTCGTTGCGCTTCTCATGAAGCTGGCCGCGCGCAACATAGGCACGTACGAAGTTCGGGTTGAGCTTGACGGCTTCGTTGAGGTCCTTCAGCGCAGCGTCGAGGTCGCCCTTGATGCGATAGATATTGCCGCGACCGGCCAGCGGGCCGGCAAACTTCGGATGCTGCGCCAACACCTCGTTGCAATCGGCCAACGCGTCGTCAAGCCGGCCCATCTCGGTGTAGGTGATGCAGCGGTAGTTCGGGACCTGCCAGGCTTCCGGATTGACCTGCCGGGCTTCCGCGAAATTCGCCAACGCGGACTCGTATTGCTTGCGCAAGGTCTGCACGCGGCCGAGATTGAACAAGTTGGTGTAACGGTTCGCCCCGCTGTTGAGCGAAAGCGCGATGTTGAACTCGTCGTAAGCCCGCGCCAGTTCGCCGCGGCGCATGAAGATCAGGCCGCGATTGTTGTAAGGGCTGGCAAAATTTGGCCGCCGTTGCAGGGCGAGATCGAAGTCGGCCAGCGCGTGCTCCTCGTCGCCCTTGTTGAAATAGGCAAGGCCGCGTGAGTTGAGCACCGTGGCGTTATCTGGGTCGAGTTCCAGCGCCTTGTTCAAGGAAGGGATCGCGCCTTCATAGTCGCGCTTTTTCAGCAGGGAATCGCCGATGTACCAGTTGGCGAAGGATTTCGGCCTGCCGGTGACCTTGTCATCGGCAGCGGCTGCGGTGCAGGCCGCGAGCCGTACGGCAGCCTCTGCCTGGTTATCCCGGCAGGTTTCGAGATCGGTTGCGGCCAGCGCCGAGCCGGCGATGACCGACAGGCCAACGAACAGGACAATGGCGCGTAGCATTTGCGAAACGCTCCGGGGATGATTTGTTGTCGCGAGCGGCCGTGAACGGTTCATTTCGGTGAGGGGCAAAGATACAAGGCAGGCGCCAGTCCGGCCCAGCTAACGCCTTGGTTTTCAGCCATTATTGTTCACGAACTCGTGTGGCGCCGCCTCGTAACGGGCCCCGCCCCGGCGCGTATCTTGGGGTACCCACGGTTCGCCGGCCGATTGCACGGCGCGACCCGCGCTTTAGACTGCCTTCCAACCAGCGATATGAGGAACCCATGCTCCGCCGCCAGTTCAGCCGCCTTTCGCTCTGCGCCGCCATCGGCGCACTGGCCATTGCCGCCGTCGCGATTGCGCCCTCGCGCGCCGCGGAAGAGGCCGTGATCATCCCCGCCCCCGCCATCGACGTGAAGGAGGCCAGCGGCATCCAGACCGCGGTGCTCGCTGGCGGCTGCTTCTGGGGTGTGCAGGGCGTGTTCCAGCACACCGCGGGCGTGCTCAACGCCGTCTCCGGTTATTCCGGCGGCACCAAGGAAAGCGCCGACTACAATCTCGTGTCGAGCGGCAGGACCGCTCACGCCGAAGCGGTCGAGATCAAATACGACCCGAAGAAGATTTCCTACGGCAAGATCCTGCAGATCTTCTTCTCGGTCGTGCACGATCCGACCCAGCTCAACCGCCAGGGTCCCGACTCCGGCCCGCAATATCGCTCGGCGATCTTCGCTGGCAATGACGAGCAGAAGAAGGTGGCGGAGGCCTATATCGCCCAGCTCAATGCGGCCAAGGTCTACAAGAAGCCGATCGTGACCAAGCTCGGGCCGCTCGAGGCCTTCTATGCGGCGGAGGCCTATCACCAGGATTACCTGACGCTGCACCCGAACCAGCCCTATATTGTCTTCAACGACATCCCGAAGGTCGAGGCCTTGAAGAAGATCTTCGCGGACAGTTACATCGAGAAGCCGACGCTGGTGAGCAACGCCAAGGTCACCAACTAAACCATTACTTCTCGTCATTGCGAGCGAAGCGAAGCAATCCAGTGTAATGGAAGCAAGCAGGATTGCTTCGTCGCGGAGTTTATCATCGGGCCCGCATTCGCGGGACCCGTTGGCTCCTCGCAATGACGAACTACGTTAGAGGAGCGTCAATGTCCGACACCAAGACCAAGGTTCAAAAGAGCGAGACCGAGTGGCGCAAGGAGCTGACGCCGATGCAATATGCGGTGCTCAGGGAAAAGGCGACCGAGCGGCCGTTCAGCGGCGAGTACGAGCATGAGCACCGCACGGGCACCTATACCTGTGCCGGCTGCGGCCAGACCCTGTTCGAATCCGATGCCAAGTTCGATTCCGGCTGCGGCTGGCCGAGCTTTTCGCAGCCCGCCGTCGAGAGCCATGTCGACGAGGAGAGCGATATCAGCCACGGCATGATCCGCACCGAAGTGCTGTGCTCGAAATGCGACGGCCATCTCGGCCACGTCTTCAATGACGGCCCGGGACCGACCGGTCTGCGCTACTGCATCAACTCGGCGGCGCTGAAGCTGCAGCCGAAATAGTTCGCCTCTGTGCGTTGACGCATTTCTTCACGCAGAAGCGCCTCCATTTCGATTGAAAACGCCATAACCATTCGAACACGTTTTGCGCCCCGCGCGACCAAGGACCGGTCGCGCGGGGTTTTCTTTGTTGCCGCTCGACAGCTGGTATCCGGAAGGCCCGCTCGCGCTGTGGCGGCAGTGGGCCGACGATGTCGTCGGACAGCCCGTCGAAGGCGGGCATTTCTTTCCGGAAGCCGAGCCGCAGCGCACCGCGGATTTGTTGCAGGCTTTCTTTCGCGGCCAAGCCTAGGACTTCCGCCACCGAATGTGTTTTGCTAGCACTGACGGCGGCGCCGAAGCGTGACGCCGGCCGCCAGTTGCGGGAGAGGGCGATGCTGTTTTGGATCGTGATCATTATCCTGGTTATCGCCCTGATGTTGGGCCTCAATGGCCGTTTCGGCGGCTATGGCTTTGGCGCCGGCCATTCCGGGATGGGCCTCATCGGCGTCATCCTGGTCGTGCTCCTCGTGCTGAAACTGTTGCGCAAGATTTGAGGCTCTAACCCACTGAAATAACTTGACTTATCTGGGTTACGGGCGAGCTATGCGTGGATTCATCATCTCTCCCGATGCGACGCTTCAGGGGTCGCATTTCCGTCAAAGAAGCCTATATTAAGGAGTGAAATGACGGTCACGGCGCCGCCCGGTTGCGGACTATTGCCGTCCCCATTCCCACGCTCGACAGCGCAAAAAGATAAGAGGTCCCCGACCATGCGTCCCATGCGTCAGTTCAACTTCAATACGTCCGCCGAACTTTTTCCTGCCGCTATCCGCAAGAAGAAGCGGGCCGGCTTTGCCTATCGCCGTTTCGGCACCGCTGCGGAAGCGGTCCGCTTCGCGATCGAGGAACTGCCAGCGGATTCACTGAATGGGGCCTATCTGCAGGTCGAAGAAGCGCGCTTCGACCAGAGCGGCATCCGCTCGCTGTATGAGAGCGAGGCCTTCCCGCTGCCGCGCCGCCCGCGCGAGGATGCGCCGGTGTCCGACCAGGACGCTGCTTAAGCGTTAGCATTTTTTCGGAGCATGATCTTGCTCCGAAAACCGGTACCCACTTTTCGGGATCATGCTCTACAGCGGCTGCTTCTCCATCCAGCGACGGAGCAGCCGCACATTGCGCACATTGGCGCGGAACATGACGTCGAACGCGTCACCCGCCAGCGGCACGATCCCCACCACACCATCGAGCGCCACATTGCCCAGCATCCGCGCCGTGATATGCCACGGCGCGCCGAGCGCACGCGCCTCGCGCACCAGCCACAGCGAAATCGCCGTCGTGATGAGGTCGCCGATCACCGGGATCAGGCCGATCAGCCCGTCGATGCCGTAACGGATATTGGTGCCGGGCAGGATGAAGGCGACGTCGAGCAGCTTTGCCAGCGCCTCCAGCCGCGCCAGCCGTTGCTCGCGCGTGAGCGGCGCAAACGTCGTGCCACCGAAGTCGAATTGCAAACCCTCGAACGGTGAGCGGGCCTGCGGGATCTCGCGGCCGTCCTGGTCGATGACAGGGCCACGCGCCTGCTGCTTCGCCGAAAAATCGGCGTGCGGGTCGCTCCCTGACCGCGTTCGGCGCGGCGATATGATCTCGGCTTCCTTCATGGCCATCACATGGTAACGCAAATGCGCGGCGCAAGTTGCGTCACGCTGCCGCGTATTTGTGTCACCCGCAGCCATCCTCGAGACGCGCGCCGCAGCCCGCTCCTCAGGACGAGGTCAGTGTTTGCGGCTTCTCTCGACGAAATCCTAGGTCTGCGCCACCGGCTGGGGCTCGTCCGCGTATTTGTGCGCCAGCCACGACGACAGCACGCCGGGCACGAGCCCGACCAGGCCATAGAGGATGAACTGCACGGCGCCGGTATCCGGTCCGCGCGAGCCATAGAGCAGTTCGGTGACGACGAACGACAGCGCGCCGATGATCAGCACGCGCATCACCCAGCCAATCCGCTTGATGTGTGCAAGGATGTCGTCGATCGCGGCGATCGCCACCACCGGTATGATGCCGAACAGATAGGAGTATTGCAGCGTCTTGACGAAAACCACGAACAGTTTTCCGACCTCGCCGAAATTGGTGTCGGCCCAGTAGCCGGACTGATAGGCGGTCGTGAACAGAACCAGGAAGCCGCCGATGAACGGCCCGATGGCTACGAAGATCAGATAGCGTTTCATGCCGGCCCCTTACGCGTCTCAACGGGCCAGTCATACGACGCTTTTGCGGATTCCGACAGGCTTGACTCCGGCGCTCAGGCTACCGGAACAGGGGTTCACTCCCCCCAGGCCGCGAACGCTTCGTTGAAGGCGCGCTCACCGGGGGCGCCCTTTTCGATCGCGATGATGGCGCGGCGCTGGTTCGTGTAAACCAGCGGCACGTCGAACCAGGAGCGCTCCTTCAGAAGCTGCAGATTGCGCGTGCGCTCGGAATCGACGTTGGACAGGCCGACCAGGAAGAAGCCGTCGGTGACCTTGACCGCGAGCGCCGACAGCGGCGTGCCGCGCGCCTGCTCGTTGGACTTCATCAAAATGCCCGGCACGTTGCCGACGCCGCCGCCGGCGAAATCCTGCGGCAGGATGAAGGTCAATTCCGCGGTGTGGCTCGCCGGCAGCGACGAGTCGGAGTTGCGGCGGAACGACATCGTCATCTTGAACTTGCGGTCGGGAATATCGATGTCGGCGCGCACGGCGATGTCGGGCTTCGCATTGCCCGCGCCCTTCACCGGTTCGGTGCGCCAGATCACCGAGCCGACATATTGCTTGCCCTTCGGATCGCCCGGATCCTCGTCATAGAGCACGACGCGCTGCGCCACCGGAGCGACGTTGTCGGACGACGACGGCTGGCCGACGCGATCCGGAATCTTCGGCCGCGTGGTGGCGGGCGCTGCGGTGTCCTTGGGCGCCTCGACTGCAGGCTGTGACTTGAACAGGCCGGTGACGGTGTTGACGGCCGACTTGCCCCACAGGATGCCGGCGCCGACCAGGATCAGCACCACGCCGATCGCGATCGCGCTCTTGAATGGAAACACCGCACCCGAGCGGGCGCGCTTCGGCTCGCGCTCGCCGGCCGAACCGATGCGCGAGCGCGTCGGCGGCTGCGGCATCTGCGGGGCCGCCGGCGGTGTGTAGCGCTCGGTATCCTCGACGTGATCGTCCCAGGCAAACGGCGCCTCCGGATCGGCGCCGCGGTTCTCCATGTTGGGCTCGAGCCGGTCGAATTCCGGCGAGGGCGACGGGACGTTGGCGTAGGTTTTTCGCGCGTTGCGGTTGGCCTGGGCGGCGGCGCGGCCGAGATCGTCGGCGTCGGCCGCGAGGTCGCGGAAGCCGCGCATGCCCGGGGCCTGCTGGCCCGGCACCGGCGGCGGAGTGTTCTCAAAGCTCGAGCGGCGCGGCCCGCGCTCGCGCGGCGGCAACTGCGGATCGGCCATCGGGACCTGCGGCTGTGGCGGCTGCGGACGCGGGGCGATCGGCGGTGGCGCGTTGCGCTGGGCGCCGCCGTCCGGAGCAGAAGGCGGGCGCGGGTCGCGCACGGTTGGCGCAGCGCCGGGGCGCGGCCGGGCGGCCGCGGCCGGTGCGCCACCCGGCTGCGCATTGGCGCGGCGGAAGGAGTCGCGGGCGCTGGAACCGGCACCGCCACGGGAGGCCTCGCGGGCGCGCTGGGCGGCCTCGGACTCGACCTTGCGGACGGCTTCCTCCAGCGACAGCCGCTCGCGGGTGATCTCTGATTCGCTCAAGGGCGGATCGACGCTGCGCAGCTGCTGGATCAGAGCGGCGCGGGCCCGCTCATAAAGCGCACGGCGGCTCTCGCCCGGGGCACTCGGGTCGAGGCCGGCAATAGCGCGTGCGATCAGCGGGTAGTAGTCAGCCATGTCCTTATCAATGCAAGCTTTGCGGTAACATCCCGTTAAGCCTCAAACGGGTTCTGGACCAGGATAGTATCTTCGCGTTCGGGGCTGGTGGAAAGCAAGGCGATTGGACAGCCCACCAGTTCCTCCACCCTGCGGACATATTTGATGGCCTGGGCCGGCAAATCCGCCCAGGACCGGGCGTTGGCGGTCGGCTCCTTCCAACCCTCGATGGTCTCGTAAATCGGCTCGACCCGGGCCTGCGCCCCCTCGCCGGCCGGCAGATGGTCGATCTCCTTGCCGTCCAAAAGATAGCCGGTGCAGACCTCGATGCTGTCAAAACCGTCCAGGATGTCGAGCTTGGTCAGCGCCAGACCCGAGATGCCGGAGGTGCGCACAGTCTGCCGGACCAGGACCGCGTCGAACCATCCGCAGCGGCGGGGACGGCCGGTATTGGTGCCGAATTCCCGGCCCCGCTCGCCGATCTTGCGGCCGATGTCGTTGTCCTGCTCGGTCGGGAACGGTCCCTCGCCGACCCGGGTCGTATAGGCCTTGCAGATGCCGAGCACATAGCCGACCTGGCCGGGGCCCATGCCGGTGCCGGTTGCGGCCTGGGCGGCCACCGTGTTGGAGGAGGTCACGTAGGGATAGGTGCCGTGGTCGACGTCCAAGAGCGCACCCTGCGCGCCCTCGAACAGGATGCGTTTGCCCTCGCGGCGCTTGATATCGAGCAGCCGCCATACCGTATCGGCATATGGCAGGAGCTGCGGCGCCATCGCCATAAGTTCTTTCAGAATCACGGCGCCGTCGAATTCCGGCAGGCCGAGGCCGCGGCGCAACGCGTTGTGATGCGCCAGCAGGCGGTTGATCTTGTGCGGCAGCGTCTGGTGGTCGGCGAGATCCATGAGGCGGATGGCGCGGCGGCCGACCTTGTCCTCATAGGCAGGACCGATGCCGCGGCGCGTGGTGCCGATCGCGGTTGCCGCATCAGCGGTTTCGCGCAGCGCGTCAAGCTCGCGATGCAGCGGCAGGATCAGCGTGACGTTCTCGGCGACGCGCAGATTTTCCGGGCTGACGGCGACGCCCTGTCCCCTCAGCCGCGCCACCTCGTCGAGGAAAGCGGCGGGATCGAACACCACGCCATTGCCGATCACGGCGAGTTTCGACGGCCGCAGCACGCCCGAAGGCAACAGCGCGAGCTTGTAGGTCTTGCCGTTGATGACGAGCGTATGGCCGGCATTGTGGCCGCCCTGGAAGCGCACGACGATGTCGGCCTGTTCCGATAACCAGTCGACGATCTTGCCCTTCCCTTCGTCGCCCCACTGGGCGCCGACGACGACAACATTGGCCATTTTCGAAAGTCCAATCCTTCGCAAGCTTCAGAGATGTGAGGCACGGCCTGCCGGACTTGAGGTCCCCGTCTTGTCCGGATCGTGCTTCGTGCGCCCGCCTGATCCCGCGGGGGCCCCGCGGGCCCGTCGCGGGGCTACAACCGGATAAAGGAAGCGAGCCCTCAGGGCAAGCAAGAACAGGGCATTTGGACCTTACCAAATGCTCACCAAGCCATTGATATCCCCTGAAAATCTGGTTGGCGGCGCGGCCCCTCCCCAGGCCATTGGTTCAAGCCCGCCCGGAGCTGCCGCGCGCGGCGCGTCAACGCCATCTGTTGCTCGCCGCCGCAATTGCGGGAATCATGCAGCCAGGCTGGATATTTCAGCCGCCGGCTTTCAAGGGCTCGGAGTAACACCCAGGATGCCCAAGACGACGCCAGCGACGCTTGCACTGAGGAAGCTTGGCATTGCGTTCAAGCTTCACACCTATGTCTACGACTCCTCATCCGAGCACATCGGCTTGCAAGCGGCCGAGGCGCTCGATGTCGAACCGAATCGCGTGCTGAAGACGCTGATGGTGGAGGTCGACGGCAGCCCGGTCTGCGTGGTGGTGCCCGCCGACAGCGAAGTCAGCATGAAGAAGCTTGCGGCTGCGCTCGACGCCAAGGCGGCGAGGATGATGCAGCCCTCCGATGCCGAACGCATCACCGGCTATCATGTCGGCGGCATCAGCCCGTTTGGGCAAAAGAAGAAGGTTCCGGTCGCGATCGACCTGGCGGCGCTGACCCACACCACCGTGTTCGTCAACGGCGGACAACGCGGCTTGCAGATCGAAATCGATCCCAATGACGCCGCCCTCGCCGCCGGCGCCGTGGCACATGCCCTGACGGCGTGATTACTGCGCCGTCATGGCCGGGCGTCTCGGATAGGCGGCCCGAAGGACGTGGATGCCCGGGTATAGGCGATGCGCGCGCATCGCCCCGGAATGACAACGGAAACCCGCGCATGGACGCGATGCGTCTGCGCCATTGATGAACGGCGAGAATCCGTGTCTTAAGGCACGGGCCGGGCGACATACCGGCCCGGTGCGCCGGGCGGGGCTTGCTCCGCCACCAACCGGGCCTTCGCATGTCTGCCTCCGACACGGTGCCATCAGCACCGTCCAAGCGCTGGATCGCCAACCAGCCTTATCTGCTGCTCTCCATCACCGCGGCGTGCTGGGCCGGCAATGCCGTTGTCGGCAAGCTCGCGGCCGGACATATCGCGCCGGTGACGCTGTCGTTCCTGCGCTGGTCGCTCGCCTTCCTGATCATCCTGCCATTTGCCTGGAAGCACCTGGTGCAGGACTGGGCCGCCATCCGCGGCAAACTCGGCATCATGATCCTGTTGTCGGTCACCGGCATCGGCGCCTTCAACACCATGCAATACTGGTCGCTGGAGCACACGCAGGCGATCAACACGCTGCTGTTGCAGCCGGCCTTGCCGCTGTTCGTCGCGATGTGGTCGCTCATGCTGGTGGGCGCCCGGCTGACGCTGGCGCAGGCGGCCGGCATCCTGCTGTCGCTGATCGGCGTACTCGTCATCATGCTGCATGGCGACCTGACCACCCTGAAGGACGTCGATTTCAACCGCGGCGACCTCATCTTCGTGCTCGCGCTGTTCATCTTTGGCCTTTATTCCGTGCTGACGGTGCGGCGGCCGGCCCTGCACAGCCTTTCCTTTGTCGGCTTCACCTTCGGCTGCGGGGCGGCCTGCCTGATTCCGCTGTTCATCCTCGAACTCCATACCCGGCCGTTCATGACGATCGATGCCGCGAACGTGCTGTCGCTGCTTTATGTTGCGGTGTTCCCCTCCACGATCGCCTATCTCTGCTTCAACCGCGGCGTGCAGCTCATCGGCCCGAACCGCGCAGCACCCTTCTTTCATCTCGTGCCGGCGTTCGGCACGGTGATGTCCATCGTGTTCCTCGGCGAGCATCCGCAACTGTTCCATTTCATCGGCTTTGCGCTGGTCCTGATCGGGGTGTTCGTGGCCTCGCGAAGGCCCGTGAAGCCGGCCGCGGGGGTGTGACACCCGCCTTCCGGACGGCGACTTTCGCCTCCAGGCCGTGACATTCGCCTCCGGGCGGTGACTTGCCGCGGCAAATCCGCTAGCTTTTGCGCCGGTTGGACCAAGGGTTGTCATGAAGTTCCGCGCCAGCAATGTGATGATCGGGACGCTCGCGCTGGCGATCGTCGGCGCGTCGTTCGGCGGCGTGATCGCCTACCAGCGGTTTTCCCGCGTCAAGCAGTATGTGCCGTTCCACGTCGTGTTCGAGGGCTCGGCCTCGGGCCTGCGTCGCGGAAGCAGCGTCAATTTCTCCGGCGTGCGGGTCGGTGAGGTGCGCTCGCTGAAGCTCGACCACCCCCGCCGCGTCGTAGCGCTGGCTTTGATCGACCCCAACACGCCGCTGCGCGCCGATACGCTGGTGGGGCTCGAATTCCAGGGCCTGACCGGGATCGCGGCGATCTCCTTTACCGGCGGCACCGTCGACGGACCGCCGCCGCCTGTTGCGGCCGACGGCATTCCGATGCTGACCGCCGATCGCGACGAAACCCTGAGCACGCAGGAGAAGATTCGCGTCGCGCTGCGCAATGTCGACCGGGTGATTGCCGACAATGAAGAGGGCATAAAGGACACGCTGTTGCGTTTCGAGTCCTTCACCACCGGGATGGCCAGCAATGGCGAGCGTATCACCAAGATAATCTCCTCCGCCGAGTTCAGGCGTCACCGCCGTCGACAAGGGGCTCGGCAAGACCCAAGATTTCTTCAAGAGCCTCGGCAGCGACAAATATGGCGGCGAATTGTTGCCGACCATCGTTTCGATGCGCGAATTGATCGAGAATTTCGACAAGAAATCCGCCGCGATGTTAACCGATACCCGCAAGATGCTGAATGATTTGAGCGCCTCCATCAACAAGTCGGGGCCCGCCCGCAGATAAGGTCGCGCGCCTTCCAACAACAAGCCAGCCCCAAGGACCTTACGACGTGCTCGACAAGACAGCCTCGCTTGCGCCCTCACCCACCGCCGTCCGCGCGCCCTCGACCGTTGCGCCGGCGCTGCAGCGCTATCTCTGCCTCGACGATTTCGAACCGGTCGCGCGAAAACTGCTGCCGAAATTCCTCTACGGCTATGTATCCGGCGGCGCCGAGACCGATGCGGCGCTGCGCGACAACCGCAAGGCGCTCGACGAATACGGTTTCGTGCCGCGCGTGCTCAACGACGTCTCCCGGCGCAACCAGACCACGACGCTGTTCGGCAAGACCTATGCGTCTCCATTCGGTATTCCGCCGATGGGTTCGTCGGCCTTGTGCGCCTATCGCGGCGACATCGTCTATGCCCGCGCGGCGGCGGCGCTGAACGTGCCGATGATCCTCAGCGCTGCATCGCTGATCCGGCTGGAAGACGTCATCAAGGAAAATCCCGCCGCCTGGTACCAGGCTTATCTCGCTGGCTATCCGGCACGCATCGCGCCGCTGGTCGATCGCGTGGCGGAAGCCGGCTTCGATACGTTCGTTGTCACCGCCGACGTGCCGGTGCCGCCGAACCGCGAGAACAACATCCGCAACGGTTTTCAGACCCCGATCAAGATCACGCCGCGGGTGGCCTGGGACACCATCACTCATCCGCACTGGCTGTTCGGCACCTTCGCACGCACCATGATCAATCACGGCATGCCGCATTTCGAGAACATGGATGCCGCCCAGGGCCCGCCAGTGCTGTCGAAGAACCTGATGCGCAACATCGGCGCGCGCGACCAACTCGCCTGGAAGCATGTCGAGCTGATCCGCAAGCGCTGGAAGGGCAAGCTGGTGGTGAAGGGCCTGATTGCGCCGCAGGATGCCCGGATCGCGCGGGAGAGCGGCGTCGACGGCGTGTTGATCTCCAACCATGGCGGCCGTCAACTCGACTACACGCTGTCGGGCCTGCGCACGCTGCCGGAGATCGCAGCCGAGGCCGGAAGCATGACCGTGATGGTCGACGGCGGCATCCGCCGCGGCACCGACGTAATCAAGGCTTTGGCGCTCGGCGCACATTTCGTCTTTGTCGGCCGGCCGTTCCTCTATGCCGCCGTCGCCGCGGGACAGCCGGGCGTGGAGCACGCCATCAGCCTGCTGCACGACGAGATCGGCCGCAACCTCGCGCTGATGGGCCTGCGCAGCCTCGGTGAAATCACGCCGGATCTGGTGCGGCGGTTCTGAATGAACACAGGGCCCGCGCGCAGCAAGAGACCGCTCCGCCTGCTCGGACAGGCGACGCTGCTCGTTGCGTGCTGGGTCGCGATCTTCGAGATCGGCCTGCGGGCGCAGCAGCATTTCGGCCCGCTCTACGACCTCGATCTCGCCAATGTCGACCTGAGCTGGGAATCCAATCTCCTCAACCACGTGCCGGCGGCGAAGAACCAGCATTTGTGCATCTATGGCGACCTGACGGGGACCACCTACCAGCGCGCATTCGACAAGAACGGCATCCGGATCATCGATGATTCGGCGCTGCTCTCAGGCTGCAAGCGCTCGGCCTCGGTGCTGTTCCTCGGCGATTCCTTCATGGAAGGCTATGACGACAAGAACACGCTGCCCTACCACGTCGCAAAGTACTTCAAGGACGATCGCGGCATCTGCCTGAAGACGCACAACGCCGGTTACACCTCCTATTCGCCGTCGATCTTCGTGCCGCAGGCGCGCAAGCTGCTGCCGATCGTGCGCCCGGACTACATCGTGATCGATATCGACGAGACCGATTTCTACGACGACTTCGTGCGCTACCGGAAGCTCGTGACCCGCAACGAGCGCGGGCAGAACGTCGGCGTCAAGGTTTCGCCGATCGGGCACGAATGCAGCGTCGGGCTGATGGAGACGCGCCAGCACGCGCTTTATCTAATGCGGCTGGTGGCAAAACTCTGGCTGAGCTACGTGCACATTCCGGCCGTGATCGAGGCGAACCGCTCGCATGACCTCGAGATATTCTCCTATTCGTCCGACCACAGTCCCGACATCGACCGCAAATATCCGGAAGCCCGCGCGGTGTTCCGGCAGAACCTGGATGAACTCACCGGCATCTTGAAGGACTACGCCCAGGACGGAACGCACGTGCTGTGCGTCTTTCATCCGCATCTCCAGCACCTGAAGGCGGACGCCTCGGGCCGTGTCTGGAACGATCTCGTCAGCTCGATGGTGCGCAAAGCCTGCACCGAAAAGAACTTCCTGTTCTTCAATGCTACCGAGATCATGAAGCAGCGCTACGGATCGCACCCGGAGCGGCTCTACTGGCGCTCGACCGATATGCACTTCAGCTTCGACGGCCTCGAGGCCTATTCGGCCGCGGTCGCCGAGTTCATGGCGAAGAACATGATCAAGCCGGAAGACTGGAAGGAATAGCGCATGATCCGGGCAAGGCGAGGCTACGGCCTTTGCCCGTCGACGCGCCGGTCAAAGCTTGAACTTGCTGTAGGCTTCTTTCGTACAGATGATGACGTGCTCCTCGCAGCCATTGGTGCGGTGCGGATCGCAGCGCGTCTCGTAATCGGCGGACGTCATCATGTCGATGAAGGCAGCAACGTCGGGGTAATAGACCAGCGCGATATAGTCCCACCTGTTGGCATCCTCCGCGCCGAGCGCCACCGCCTTGGCGTCGCCGGTCCACAGCAGCGTGCCGCCGCGCGCCTTGATCATCGGCACGGTGAGCGCGCTGTAGCGTAAGTAGGCGTCCCAGCCGGTGCCGTCGCCGTCGAGCGAGCGCTTTCGAAACCGCATCAGGTTGACCATCACGATCGGACCTTGATGATCGATTTCCTTCAGTCCCCTGACGTTCAAGAGATCGACGCCCATTCGTTCGCTCCGTTGCTGTTTCGGGCATTGTAGCATTGCACGGCGGTGACTTGTCGCGCAGCGACAATCCGGCCTAACTCGCTTCCCCACGATGACAAACCCCGCGCCCGCGCCAGCCAGCCCCAACCCGGTCGGCTGGCTCAACAACCAGCCTTATCTGTTGCTCAGCCTGACCTCGTTGTTCTGGGCCGGTAACATCGTGCTTGCGCGCTTCGTCGCAGGCCACGTGCCGCCGATGACCTTGTCCTGCGTGCGCTGGATCGGCGCTTTTGCGATGCTGCTGCCATTCGCCTGGCCGCACCTCAAGCGTGACTGGCCGGCGTTGCGGTCGAAACTTCCGCTGATGCTCGCACTGTCGGCCACCGGCTTCGCCTTCAACAACGCGATCTCTTACTGGGCGCTGCAATATACCGAAGCGCTGAATGCGCTTTTGATCCAGTCGTCCGGCCCGCTATTCGTCGCGCTGTGGTCGCTGGTGCTGTTCGGCGTGCGGCTGACGCTGGCGCAATTTTCCGGAATCATCCTCTCGCTGGCCGGCGTGCTCGTCATCCTCCTGCGCGGCGATCTCGCAGCGCTCGCCTCAATCCAGTTCAACCGCGGCGACCTGATGTTCGGCGGTGCGGTGCTGAGTTTCGGGCTCTATTCGGCGCTGATGCCATACCGGCCGAAAACCCATCAATTGTCGCTGATTACCTTCACCATCGGCTGCGGCGCGTTGCTCTTGTTTCCGTTCTCGATCTGGGAATATGCAGGCGGCTTCAGGCTCAGGGGCGATGCGCTGACAGCAGCAACGCTGCTCTACGTGATGATCTTCCCCTCGACGCTCGCCTACCTCTTCTTCAACCGCGGCATCGCGCTGATCGGGCCCAATCGTGCCGCACCCTTCCTGCACCTGGTGCCGGTGTTCGGCTCGGCGATGGCTATCCTGCTGCTCGGCGAACGGCTCCGCCTGTTCCATCTGATCGGATATGCGCTGGTCGTGGGCGGCATCATCATCGCCTCACGGCGGGCCTCGGCGCGGGCCTAGCCCTGCGAAAGGCGGGGAATACCGCGGCGATCTTGCGCTTCCGCTTCCTGCCCGGACCGGCTAGCTTGCCGGCCAACCCTTCAAGAAACGCCTTTTCGGGAGACGCCTGACATGATCGCATTCTTCAAGCAATTTTCACGCGCAGCGGCGATTGCGCCGATTGCCATTGCCTTTGTCTCGGCCGCCTCCGCGCAGGCGCCCTACCCGAACCGCAATATCACGCTGGTGCTGCCGTTTGCCGCCGGCAGCGGCACCGATACCACGACGCGCATCATCTCCAAGGAACTCGGCACCGCGCTTGGCGTCAGCATGGTGATCGACAACAAGGCCGGCGCCAACGGCTCGATCGCGGCGAGCTATGTCGCCCGCTCCACACCCGACGGCTACACGCTGTTCGTCACCACCAACACCACGCATTCGGCCAATCCCTATCTGCTCAAGAGCCTCAGCTACGACCCGGTCAAGGATTTCACGCCGATCGCGCGCACCGGCGATCTGCCGTTCATGCTGGTGATCAACCCGGAGATCCCCGCGAAATCCGTCGCCGAATTGATCGCGCTCGCCAAGAAGGAACCCGGCAAATACTCCTACGCCTCAGGCTCCTCGTCGGCGATCGTCTCGGGCGCGACCTTTGCGCGGCTCGCCGGCATCGACCTGTTGCATGTACCCTACAAAAGCTCGCCGCCCGCACTTACCGACGTCATCGCCGGCCGCGTCTCGATGATGTTCATCGACGTGCTGACGGGGCTCCCCCATGTCAAGGGCGGTGCGCTGAAGATGCTGGCCGTCACCACCAAGCAGAAATCGGCGCTGCTGCCGGAACTGCCGACCATGGATGAAACGGTCAAGGGTTTCGATATCAGCTCGTGGCAGGGCTATTTCGGTCCGGCCAATTTGCCAAAGGACATGGTCACCAGGCTGAACGGCGAGATCCGCAAGATCGTCGAGAAGCCGGAGGTCAAGAGCCAGCTCGCCGAGCGCGGCATGGAGGCGTTCTCCTCTACGCCGGAGGAGTTCGACAAGTTCCTGAAGGAACAGCTCGTGCTGTGGGAGAAGCTGATCACGGATGCGGGAATCGAGAAGCAGTAGCGCAAGCCATCATCGGCGGCGACAAATGTCGCGGTCACAACCAACACCGACGAGTTCAACTCGGGAGCAGGAAATGCCGAAGTTCAGGGTGCTGACGCCGAAGGGCGCGAGTTTCACGGTCGCGGGCGGCGGCTACGATTATGAGCGCGAGGCGCTCGATCCGATCGGGGCCGAGATCATCGAGGCGCCGGCCAACGAAGCGGAATTCATCGCCGCGGCGAAGACGGCGGATGCCATCTATGCCAAGGGCATGCCGATCTCCAAGGCGATCATCGACGCGCTGGAGAACTGCAAGGTCATCACGCTCGGCACCGTCGGCGTCGACAGCGTCGACGTGAAGGCGGCGACTGCGCGCGGCATTCCCGTCACCAATGTGCCCGACACTTTCATCGAGGAAGTCGCCGATCACGCCATGATGCTGCTGCTGTCGGGCTTCCGCCGCCTGGTCGAGCAGGACAAGATGGTGCGCGAAGGCCGTTGGGCGGAAGGCCGGCCGCAGCTCCTGAAGATCCCGCGGCTGATGGGACAGACGCTCGGCTTCGTCTCGTTCGGCCGCGTCGCGCGTGCGGTGGCCAAGCGCGCCGCCCCGTTCGGCTTGAGGCTTATGGCCTACGACCCCTTCATCCAGGAGACGCTGATGTGGGATCACGGCGTGATCCCCTCGACGCTGTCGGAGGTGCTCTCGCAATCGGATTTCGTCTCGATGCATGCGCCCGCGCGCCCCGAAGTGCACCACATGCTCACCGAGAAGCATTTCCGCCAGATGAAAAAAACTGCGACTTTCGTCAATACCGGCCGCGGCGCAACCGTCGACGAGGAGGCACTGGTCAAGGCCCTGCAGGAAGGCTGGATCGCGCATGCCGCGCTCGACGTGCTGGAGAAGGAACCGCCCTCGCACAACAATCCGATGCTGCGCATGGAGAACGTCACCCTCACCGCGCATGTCGCGTCCGCCTCGGCTCGCTTCGACGAGGCCCGCAAGCGCCGCGTCGGCCACGAATTGTCACTGGTGCTGCAGGGCATGTGGCCGGTAAGCTGCGTCAATCCGACGGTATTGCAGAACACCTCGCTCAGGCGCTGGCAGCCGGTCGGGATGGATCGCGGGCCGAATAGCTGACGGCGATTTGCCGCGATGCAATGATCGGCGATCGGGCTACTATGATCCCGATCATTCCCTATGATCGCAGGTAGCGGGACCCGGGTTCTTGACCGGATCGTCCCGAACAAGGTCGCTCATCGGCGAACCAACGCCGGGTCGGAAAAAACAGGGAGAGAGACATGTCGAACGAGATCACTCGCCGCGATGCGCTGGCGCTTGGCGTCTCCGCCGCTGCGCTGGCCGCGACCGGGGCCAACGCGCAAACCACTTCCGCCATCAAGGCTGCCGACGTTGCCGCGCCGAAGTTCGCGATCGAAAAAGGCGCAAGTCTGCGCATGCTGCGCCCGGTGCGCTTCGTGCAGGCCGACGAGGACGTGTTCCGCGCCAATGCAGCGAAATTCAGCAAGGAGACCGGCGTCGAGGTCAAGGTCGATTTCGTCGGCTGGGAGGACATCAACCAGCAGACCGCGGTGACCTCGAATTCCGGCGCTGGACCCGACATCATCATGGGGTTCTCGGATGCGCCGCACATCTATGTCGACAAACTGATCGAGCTGTCCGACGTCGCCGACTATCTCGAAAAGCGCTATGGCGGCTGGCTGGCGCTGGCACAGCGCTACGGCAAGAAGGCCAAGAGCAACACCTGGATCGGGCTGCCGTTCGGTGCTACCGCCGGACCGGTCATCTATCGCAAGTCGATCATCAATTCCGTCGGCTTCGACAAGGTGCCTGACGATCATGCCGGGCTCCTCGACCTCTGCCGCAAGCTGCAGAAGGCCGGCAAGCCTGCGGGCTTTGCGCTCGGCAACGCGGTCGGTGACGGCAATGGCTTTGCCGACTGGATGTTGTGGTCGCACGACGCCTCGCTGCTCGACGAGGAAGGTAACGTCATCATCAACAGCAAGGAGACGGTCGCGGCGCTGAAGTTCGTGAAGGAACTTTATCCGACCATGATTGCCGGCACGCCGTCGTGGAACGACGTCACCAACAACCGCGCCTATTCGTCGCAGGAAATCTCGCTGACCGCCAACGGCGTCTCGCTGTATTTCTCGCTGAAGAACGATCCCGCCACGAAACCGATCGCCGACGATTCCGAGCATCAGCTGCTGCCAAAGGGCGTGGCTGCGGCCTCGCCGATGTCCGGGTTGACGCTGAACGCCATGGTGTTCAAGCACAGCCCCTACCCCAATGCAGCGAAGGCATTCCTCACCTTCATGATGGAGAAGGAGCAGTATGAGCCGTGGCTCAACGCCAACAGCGGTTACTGGTCGCAGCCGCTCGCCGCCTATGCCGACGCAGCCGTGTGGTCCGGTGATCCCAAGGTGAAGATATTCAAGGAAGTGATGAAGAGCACCTATTACGCCGGCTACAAGGGGCCGATCTCGACCGCGACCGGCGCGGTCCGGGCGGACTACGTGCTGATACAGATGTTCGCCTCCGTCGCCACCGACGCCGCGACGCCGGAAGCCGCGGCCGCAGAAGCCGAGCGGCGCGCCAAGCGGTATTTCAGGCGGTGATTGCCTTCGTCATGCCGGGGCGATGCGAAAGCATCGAACCCGGAATGACTTCTAGAACCGGAACGACGCTTAACCAATGTCCGTAACCACCATCGCCACCCGCCCCTATGTACGGCACCAGCCGGGCTGGCTGGCCCGGCTGTTCGACAACAAGCTGTTCCTGATCATCGTGTGTCTGACGCCCGCGATCGGGCTCCTGACGGTGTTCCTCACCTACCCGCTTGGCCTCGGCATCTGGCTTGCTTTCACCGACACCACCATCGGCCGCCGCGGCGTCTTTGTCGGCTTTGAAAATTTCCAGTATTTGGTCACCGATCCCCTGTGGTGGGGCGCGGTGTTCTACAGCGTGTTCTACACGGCGGTCGCGACCTTCGGGAAATTCGCGCTCGGCTTCTGGCTGGCGCTGCTGCTCAACAACCATTTCCCGTTCAAGAGCCTGCTGCGCGCCATCGTGCTGCTGCCCTGGATCGTGCCAACCGTGCTGTCGGCGCTGGCGTTCTGGTGGATCTACGATCCGCAATTCTCCATCATCTCCTATCTGCTGGTCGATGTGCTGCACATCCGAACCACCAACATCGACTTCCTCGGCACCGCGTGGCCGGCGCGGTTCTCGCTGATCGCCGCCAATATCTGGCGCGGCATTCCCTTCGTGGCGATCTCGCTGCTGGCGGGATTGCAGACCATCTCGCCTTCGCTCTATGAGGCCGCGATGCTCGACGGCGCCACCGCCTGGCAGCGCTTCCGCTTCATCACTTTCCCGATGATGCTGCCGATCCTTGCGATCGTGATGACGTTCTCGATCATCTTCACCTTCACCGACTTCCAGCTGGTCTACGCCATCACCCGCGGCGGCCCGGTCAACTCGACGCATCTGCTGGCGACGCTGGCGTTCCAGCGCGGCATCGCCGGCGGCGAGCTCGGCGAGGGTGCGGCGATCGCGGTGTCGATGATTCCGTTCCTGGTGTTTGCGACGTTGTTCAGCTACTTCGGCCTCGCCCGCCGCAAATGGCAGCAGGGAGAAGCCAATGACTGACACTGCCGTGCAACAACCGCAGGCGACCGCAACGTCCGCGCCGGAGACGATGGCGTGGGATTCCCGCGCGCGACGGATGATGATGATCTATCTGCCGCTGTCCTGCTTCGTGCTGATCCTGCTGTTTCCGTTCTACTGGATGGCGATCACCTCGTTCAAGCCGAACGCGGAACTTCTGAACTACAAGGAGCACAATCCGTTCTGGATCACCTCACCGACGATCGCGCACATCAAGCACCTGCTGTTCAACACGGCCTATCCCACATGGCTGAAGACCACGATGTTCGTCGCGGTGTGCTCCACCTTCCTGTCGCTGTTCGCATCGACGCTTGCCGCCTACGCGATCGAGCGGCTGCGCTTCCGCGGCAGCCCCTATGTCGGGCTCGGCATTTACATGGCCTATCTCGTGCCGCCGTCGATCCTGTTCATTCCGCTCGCGACCGTGGTCGTGCAGTTCGGCCTGTTCGACAGCCCGCTGGCGCTGATCCTGGTCTATCCGACCTTCCTGGTGCCGTTCTGCACCTGGCTGCTGATCGGCTATTTCAAGTCGATCCCCTACGAGCTCGAGGAATGCGCGCTGGTCGATGGCGCCACGCGGCTGCAGATCCTGCGCCGCATCACGCTGCCGCTTGGCGGTGCCCGGGCTGATCTCGGCTGGCATCTTCTCGTTCACGCTGTCGTGGAACGAGTTCATCTACGCGCTCGCCTTCATCCAGAGCAGCGCCAACAAGACCGTGCCGGTCGCGATCCTGACCGAACTCGTGACCGGCGACGTCTATCAATGGGGCGCGCTGATGGCGGGCTCGCTGCTCGGCTCGCTGCCGGTCGCCGTGTTCTATTCGCTGTTCGTGGACTACTACGTGTCCTCGCTCACCGGCGCGGTGAAGGAATAGAGCCGCAGGATCCGCGCTTCGACGACGTAAGCGCGCCTTCTTCGTCGATAATCGCCGAACGTCGTGTCGCGCTGATCGAGCTGCGTGCTTCACGCTCGCGCCATCGCGGCGGAACGTCGACATGTAGGTCCTGCTCGCTTCCGTCGTGAAGGCCAGCGCCTGGATTTCCGTGCCGGCACGCATCGCGGCGCGCGCGCCCATGATCTCCATGGCGCGATGCACCGAGCGCTTGTTGAGCTGCTGCAACTCGACCGGCACCTTGGCGGCGCGCTCGGCGAAATCCAGCGTGCGTGCATCGAGTTCAGCGAGCGGAAACGAGCGCGTCGCAAATCCCCATTCGGCGGCCTCGCGGCCGGACATCGCGTCGCCCGTCAGCATCAATTCCATGGCGCGGCGCATGCCGACCAGCCACGGGTGATATTGCATGTCGGGCGGCGACATCAGCCGCACCGGCGGATAGCCGATCTGGGCATCGTCGGCGACATAGACGACGTCGCAGGCGGTGGCGAGTTCGGTGCCGCCGGCAAGGCAATAGCCGTGCACTTGCGCGATCACGGGTTTTGCGAGGTCCCAGATCGAGAACCAGCCCTCGACGACATGGCGCGACCACTGACCGGGACCGCCGGCGGAGTGATAGGGCTGATCGACCCTGTTGTCGGCGGACAGATCGTAGCCCGCCGAAAAGCACGGCCCTGCCCCGCGCACGATCGTGATCGAGACATCCGGGTCGCGGTCGGCTTGCTCCAGCACCTCGAAGATCTCGGCGCGCAAGCGGTTATTGAGCGCGTTGCGCTTCTCCGGCGGTTCAGCGTGATGCGCCGCACCCGCGGCCGGGGATCGTCGACGAGAATGTGCTGGTAAGACATCGCTGGTTCCTCCCGATCTTTGGCCGATTGCGGTCTCGGCATCTTCATTGATGGCGCAAGTCATCGGTCGGCAGCATCAGCGGACGGAATGATGACGACCCTTGTCCTTCCAGTGCACGCGCCCATCCGGCGGCGGCATCGCACGATCGAAATCGGCGCGCGGTCCTTCAGCGTTTCGATGCGCCGGTCGAGATCGGACAGATCAACCGGCGGCGCGGCGAAGCACGGCCGCAGGGCGCGGCACCGAGATGTTGCCGCAACGGTAGCACATAAAAAGCAGCGCGGCCATGGCCGCGCTGCTAATCCTGACGCTGATGTCAGCAGAACTTACGAATAGATCTCGAACAGGCCCGCGCCGCCCTGGCCGCCGCCGATGCACATCGTGACGACGCCCCACTTGGCCTTGCGCCGCCGGCCTTCCTGCAGGATGTGGCCGGTCAGGCGCGCGCCGGTCATGCCGAAGGGATGGCCGATCGCGATCGAGCCGCCGTTGACGTTGTACTTCTCGGGATCGATGCCGAGCTTGTCGCGTGAATAGAGGCACTGGCTGGCGAAGGCCTCGTTGAGCTCCCACAGATCGATGTCGTCGATCTTCAGCCCGTGGCGCTTCAACAGCTTCGGCACGGCGAAGATCGGGCCGATGCCCATCTCGTCGGGCTCGCAGCCGGCCGACGCCCAGGCGACGAAGCGGCCCATCGGCTTGAGGCCGCGCTTCTCGGCGTCCTTGGCTTCCATCAGCACGACCGCAGCCGCGCCGTCGGAGAGCTGGCTGGCGTTGCCGGCGGTGATGAACTTGCCGGGGCCCTTCACCGGCTCGAGCTTGGCAAGGCCTTCGAGCGTGGTGTCGGGACGGTTGCACTCGTCCTTGTCGACGACGTAGTCGACGATGCTCTCTGCCTTGGTCGCCTTGTCGACGACCTTCATCTTGGTCTTCATCGGGACGATTTCGTCCTTGAACTTGTTGGCCTGCTGGGCGGCCGCCATGCGGCGCTGCCACTCCAGCGAGTACTCGTCCTGGTATTCGCGGCTGAGCTTGTAGCGCTCGGCGACGATGTCGGCGGTGTCGATCATCGCCATGAAGATGTCGGGCGCGACCTTCAAGAGATCCGGATCGATCAACTCCTTCGGCGAGCCGCCGCCGGGGATCGAGATGATTTCGACGCCGCCGGCGACGATGCAGTCGGACGCCGTCCGAACGGATGCGAGTTCGCCGCCATCGCGATGGTCTGCAGGCCCGAGGAGCAGAAGCGATTGACCGACACGCCGGCGGTCGTCTTCGGCAGGCCGGCGAGCAGCGCGGCCTGGCGGCCGATGTTGGGTGCGCCGTGGGCGCAATTGCCGAGATAGCAATCCTCGACATAGTCCTTGGCGACGCCGGCGCGCTCCACGGCGTGCTTGATGGCGTGGGCAGCGAGCGACATCGGCGCGGGTGATGTTAAATCCGCCACGGCCGGACTTGGCCAGACCCGTGCGGGCATAGGAAACGATGACGGCTTCACGCATTTTTCTCTCCCTTTAGCTGGCCGGTTGCGGTTCATATCGTACGAATTTCTTACCGATGGCAACAAAAATACCGCCAGCGGACGCGCCCCGCGAGCGGAATCTTTTTTCGCCCGATCGCCCGTTTGGCGTGAAAGGTATTTTCCGGTGGCGAGACGCGCGCCGACAATTTCCGCACAGCGAAACTGCCGGCCGAAAACCAAGCCGCTCAGGCGCAGTGACCCTGGCTCAACACGCGGCGCAGCAGCTCGGCTGCATTGCGCGCGCCGACCTTTTTCATGATTTTGGCGCGGTAGCCTTCAATGGTACGCGAGCTCAAGCCGAGCGTGCGCGCCGCTTCCTTGTTGGTTTCGCCGACCGCGATCCGCGCCAACACGTCGCGCTCCCGCCGCGTGAAAGGCTCGCAGCCGGGAAGATGCAGCGAGATGTCGGGTAGCGCATCGTCGCCCGTTTGCGACAGTTCCTCGATCGCCGCTCCGATGCGGTCGACCACGTCGATTGCCGCACATCGGCTTTTCGATGAAATCATGGGCGCCGTTGCGGATCGCCTCGACGGCCGTGGCGATGTCGCCGTTGGCCGACGTGACAAAGACCGGCGCGGGACAATTGTCGGCGCGCAGCTTCTTCAGGATGTCGAGCCCGTCGCGGTCGGGCATCTGCACTTCCAGCATCACGCAGACCGGAATCCGCGACCGCGCCTCCGACAACAGCGCCGCACCGTCGGCAAAACAGATGACCCGATAGCCGGCGCCTCAAGCGCGGCCGCTAGCGTCTCGCGCGAGGCGGTGTCATCGTCGATGACAAAAATCTCACCTTTTGCAGTGGCATTCCACGGCATCATAGCTCTACCCCAGCAATTGATTTTCTAATTGGCCGAACGGCCGGTCGCGCGCGTCCTGCCGGTCAGACCGGATTTGCACGCGGTGATGCGGGCCGGGCCGAAATCAGGCTGGCCACGCCCTCACATTTCGGCCGTAGTATACTCCGTCGGGCTGTTTTCATTTGACCAATGGGGACATTTCTTTTACATTTCGGGACAACTCGACGCATACCCGCCATGACAGTTCTGATACGCAGCGCAACCCTTACGCACTATCCGCAAGCGCGTGCGCCATCGGGCTCGACCCACGGGCCATGCTGCGCAGGGTCCGCCTGCCGCTGGAGAGCCTCGACCGTCCCGACATGCGCATATCGACCACCGCGGTGCGGCGCCTGCTCGAGGCTACTGCCGCCGCGTCCGGCGTCGAGGAAGTCGGCCTGTTGCTGGCCGATCGCGGCGCGCTGTCCGAATCTCGGCCCGGTGGCGTTGATCGTGCGCGAGCAGGCCACGGTCGGCGATGCGCTGAAGGCGCTGTCCCGTTTCATCCACATCCACCACGAGGGGATGCGGCTGTCGATCGAGGACACGAGGACGTCGTCACGCTTAGCATCGGCCTGCGCGGCGGCCCCTTCAGCGCGCCGCGCCAGTCAGCGGAGATGGCGCTCGGCAGCCTGCACCGGATCATCCGTTCGCTCGCCGGCGAGGACTGGCGGCCGCTGGAAGCGCACCTCATCCACTCCTCCGCCGCGGTATCGCAAGTATTATCGAAGCTTTTTCGGATGTACGCTGATCTTCAATGCGGAGGCCGACGCCCTCTTGATCGCCGCGCGAGACCTAATGCGTCCAATCCCGTCGGCGATCCCGGCCGATCGCGAGCTATCTGCAGAAACGGGTCGAGGCAATCAACGTCCGCCCGCAGCAGTGGGACGAAAAGGTCAGCGAGGTGATCCGCGCGTTGCTCGCGAGCGGTGACTGCAGCATCGAGCGCGTGGCGGAGCATTTCGCCTGCACGCGGCGCACCGTCCATCGCCACCTGGCCGATTGCGGCACCAGTTTCTCTAGAGATTCTCGATACCGAGCGTGCCGATCTCGCGCTACGGCTGATCGAGGACCGCTCGCGGCCGCTGGCCGAGATCGCCGGCATGCTGGGTTTTTCGGCGCAGAGCGCCATGGCGCGCTGGTTCAAGGCACGCTTCGGCTGCAGCATCACCGAATGGCGCACCGGCGTACGCCAGCGCACGCTCGCCGCCGTCGGCCGCTGGTGAGCTCAGGATCCGGCGTCAGGGTCAGCCCGAAGGCGTCATCACGATGCCCTCTGCCCCTTTGGCCATCGCACACGCCAGGCAAGGCCGATATCCCTGACCTCGCCGGCCTTGGCCTCGAACGCCCATTCCAGCACGCCGCGCTTGTCGCGCAAATTGCTCGTGGTCGGCGGCGTAGTCGACGGCAGCATCTCGACCACGATCTCCTCGTTCTCGCTGACCGGCAGTTGATCCTCGATCGCGACCTTGAGCGGAAAGTCGTGACCGTTGCGCACGGTGGTCTTGAACGCGCGCTCGTCGGTCTTCGACGTCGTCACGATCAAGCCCGCCGAGCCTTCGTTGCGCTTGAGCACGGTGCGCTCGATCTTGACCTTGTCGTCGGCGCCAAAGCCGAGCCGCACCGTCTCGTCCTTGCTGGCGGCGGCCATCCGGCCGCGGCCGACAAAAGCGCCGTCGCGGTAGATCGAGACCCGGCCCGGCAACAGCGGCGCGTCCTCGGCCTGCTTGAAGCTCGCTTCGAGGAACGCGGTCGGATCGATGACCGGCACCGACCGAACCAGAAGATCGGGCGCGATCGTCGCCGTCGAGATGCGCAGGCTCCTTGCGCCCTCGGCGGCGCCGATGCTGACGCGTCCGGCGATTTTGAAGGTTACCTGGAAGCCGCTGGTCTCGACTTCGGCCTGTTGTTCCTCGGCGACGCTCTTGCGATTTGCGGCGGAGCTGCGGCAAGCGGCGCCGACCGCACCCGCGCGGCGTCCGACATCGAGCCCGCCGCGAGCGGCCGCGGCGGCTGCGGGCATCGACCATGAGCGTGCTCCGCGCAGTTGCGCGCCGCCACCGCCTGCTCGCTGTGCGCACGGTGGAGACGCCGAGCGTGACGTTCGACCAATCCTCGCCGGTGGACTGGGTAATCTCGGCGCGCCGCACCAGTTCCAGCGCGGGCTTGCGGTCCTTGGTGCCGGTATCGAGCCGCGCGTCATAAAGCGGGTTCAGCGCGCATTGCGCACCGCATAGGTCACCCGCAGCGTCGCTTTGGTCGCAGCTTGCGCGGCGAGATCGATGCGTACCTCGAGTTTTGCCGGCGGCTTCACCGCGCGATCCGATTCCAGCCGCGCGATGTTGCGATCGATGTCGCGCTGCTTGCGCTGGGCATCCCGAATTGCAGTGTCGGCGGCGGCGACTTCCTCGGACACGGCGCCAAAGGCCGCGCGCCACTCGCTGAGCGGCAGCTTTTTCGCGCCTCACCCTTCTCGCCAAGCCCCGCGGGCGAGGCCTCGGCAAGCGTTCGGCGAACTTGCGCCGCGCTTCCGCTGCCGCAATCGCGCCCTGCCAGTTGGCGCGCTCGTCCTTCAGGGCTTCGATGTGCTTGTCGATTTCGGAAAGGTTCGCCGGCGGCACCGGACGCGGCGGTCGGGTATCGATGGCGCCGATCGTGAGCCTGGCAGCGGCCTCGCCCTCGACCCGCAGCGAACTCGCTTCCAGGGTCAGCGGAAAGTCCTTTGCCACCAGCGTGTCTGTCGCCGGCCGGAAAGGTCGAGCGTAATCAGGCGCGTGACGTTCGCACCATCAGGATAGACGGTGACGGCATCCACCGCCGATGTGACGTCGAGATCGGCCGCGCCCGCCGGTGTGACGGCCAACGTTGCCAGCAGAACCAGCCCGGTCGTTGCAAGGCCATTTGCTTATCGTCCGCATCGAAACCTCCCGTTTTGCGCCTCAAACCGCGCGCGCCAAGGCAGGCGCGAAAACCGCGCCTCATCGATGATGAGACGCGGCAGGAAGGAACCGGTTCGATTGCGGTATCGGTATGGCACCACCGCGGCAGGGCCGCGGCGGAGGGCTTGGCTAAAATGCTAGCGCCTTGGCCTGCTTGACCTAGGCAACTTCTGCACCTTGGCCAGTACGTCGGCCGGCACCGCGCCGTCGACCTCGATCAACGCAATGGCGTCGCCGCCCTGCTTGACGCGACCGAGGTGGAAGGTGGCAATGTTGATCTTGGCATCGCCCAAAAGGCTGGCAAAGGCGCCGATGAAGCCCGAGTCTGTCCTCGTTGGTGACATAGATCATCGACTTGCCGAATTCGGCATCGACCGGGATGCCCTTGATATCGACCAACCGCGGCTTGCCGTCGCGGTAGACGCGCCGGGACACCGAGCGCTCCTGCCGTTCGGTGGTAACGGACACCGTGATCAGGCTCTCGTAGTCGCTTTGAGCGGCGCGCACGATCTCGTCGACCACCATGCCGCGCTCCTTGGCGACAACAGGCGCCGAGACGACGTTGACGTCGCCCAGCATCGGCCGCAGCAGGCCGGACAGCACGGCCGAGGTGATCGCCTTGATCTTCATCTCGGCGACCTGGCCCTCATAGGCGATCTCGACCTTGAGGATGCCGGTCTCGGTGAGCTGGCCGGCGAACGAGCCGAGCTTTTCGGCAAGCTGGATGAAGGGGCGCAGCTTAGGGGTCTTTCCTTCTCCGCCGTGATCGACGGAAAGTTCACGGCGTTGGAGATCGCGCCGGTCAAGAGGTAGTCCGACATCTGCTCGGCGACCTGCAGCGCGACGTTCTCCTGCGCCTCCGTGGTGGCGGCGCCGAGATGCGGGGTGCAGATCACGTTGGGATGGCCGAACAGCACGTTCGAGGTCGCCGGCTCCTCGGTGAACACGTCGAAGGCGGCACCGGCGACATGCTTCGAATTGAGCGCATCGACCAGCGCATGTTCGTCGACGAGGCCGCCGCGGGCACAGTTGATGATGCGCACGCCTTTCTTCATCTTGCCGATCGCGGCCGCGTCGATGATGTTCTTGGTCTTCTCGGTCAGCGGCGTGTGCAAGGTGATGAAGTCGGCGCGCTTGAGCAGGTCGTCGAGCTCGACCTTCTCGATCCCGATGTCCCTGGCGCGCTCCGGCGACAGGAAGGGATCGAAACCGATCACCTTCATGCGCAAGCCCAATGCGCGGTCGGCGACGATCGAGCCGATATTGCCGCAACCGACCACACCCAGGGTCTTGCCGGTGATCTCGACACCCATGAAGCGGTTCTTCT
>CAWFLW010000012.1:0-206983 GCA_963816655.1 uncultured Alphaproteobacteria bacterium
ATAGCTTCACCCACGACGTCGTCCCGGACACCACTAGCGAATATAGAATGCCACCGGCGCGCTGAAACTCATCGAGGACTGTTTTACGTCGGCCGGAAATTGCGGGAACGGCTGCGCGCGGCGAACCATGGCCAGCGTCTCCTGGTCGAGCGCAGAATGGCCCGATGAGACGCCGAGGCCGGCGGAAATCACGCCGCCGCTGCGGCTCAGCGTAAAACTGACCCGCGCGGTACCCTGGTGGCCTGCGGCCTTGGCGCCGGGCGGGTATTGTTTGAAGCGCTGCAGATGCGCGGCGACCATTTGCTTGTAGCTGGCAACCGCCGCCGCCGACGCGCCGGAACTGACGGCGGAGGCGGTCGGCGCCTGCCGCTCGGCCTGCGTCGCCGTGGTGCGTGGCGCAGGCGCTGCCTGGGTCGGCTTCTTGGCGTCGGGACGGACGACTTTTGGTTTGACGGGCGTCGGCTTCTGCGCGGGCGTGACTTGTGCGGCTCCGGCTCTTGCGGCGTCGCCTGCTTCTGCTCGGGCGGAGCCACCACGTCGGGCTTTTCCTGCGGCGGGGTCGGCGCGATCTGCTCTTCGACCACCTCTTGCTTCGCGGCTTCCGGCGGCGAGGCATCCGCCTGCTGCATGACAGGTCCCGGCGCGAGATCGAGTTGCGTCGGTTGCGGCGCCGACGTCACCGGCGCCATGTCCACCATGATCGCCGGCAGCGTGATGCCAGGCGGGGTCAGCGGGCGATACCAGGTGATGGCGAGCACGATCAGCGCGGCATGCAGCGCGACAATGGTAACGGCCGACGAGCCCCAGCGCAGGCTGCGGGCATCGTCGTACACCGCATGCAGCGCATACGCGTTCATGGGTCAGCTTCGCCCGTCGAGACCGACCAGGGCGACCTTGAGATAGCCGGCGTTGCGCAGCAGGTTCATCACCTCCATGAGGTCGCCATAACTCACCGCCTTGTCGGCGCGCAGATAAATGCGTTCGTTCTTGTTGTTGTTGCTGACTGCATCGAGCGTCGCGGTCAGCGCATCGCGGGCGATGATCTGCTCGCCGACCGCGACCGAAAGATCCGGCTTCACCGTCACAAATACTGGCTTGTCGGGTCGCGGCGCCGGCTCGATCGCGCTTGCCGGCAGATCGACGCCGAGATCGACGGTGGCGAGCGGCGCGGCCACCATGAAGATGATAAGCAGCACCAGCATCACGTCGATGAACGGCGTGACGTTGATCTCGTGGACCTCGGCGAGATCGCCTGCGGGAGCGCGCCGCAGTTGGTATTGCCAAGTCTTGCACCCATGGCCTACTCCGCCGCCCGCGACAGTGGAAAGGCCCGCGCCTCGGGCTGGCGGCTGACCAGCAGCAGCACCTGCGCCGAGGCATCGGCGAGGAGCGCGCGATAGGCCGCGATCGACCGCGCCAGATGGTTGTAGATCACGACCGCCGGGATTGCCGCGACAAGGCCGAGCGCGGTCGCGAGCAGCGCCTCCGCAATACCGGGCGCGACCACGGCGAGATTTGTCGTATGCGCCTCGGAAATGCCGATGAAGGAATTCATGATGCCCCACACCGTGCCGAACAGGCCGACAAAGGGCGCGGTGGCGCCGATGGTAGCGAGTACGCCGGTGCCGCGCGCGATCTGCTGCGACATCGCGGCCTCGACGCGCTCGAGCCGCAACGCGATCCGCTCCTTCAGGCCTTCATCGACAATGCCGTGGGAGAGGCTGGTCTCACGCGCCGCGGACTGAATGATCTGCGCCACGGCGTCGCTCTCGCCGTGACTGGCATGCTCGACCTCGGTCAGGGTCGTATCACTCTCGAGCAGGCCGAGGCGGCTTCTCGCGAGCCGCGCCTGGCGGCCGAGCTCGGTGGTTTTTGCGAGCCACACCGTCCAGGTCACGAGCGAGGCAAAGGCAAGCCCGACCATGACCGCCTTCACCACGATGTCGGCGCCGAGGAACATGCCCCAAGGCGACAGGTTGCGCGGTAGCAGCGCGTTGTCGGCCGCCGCCAGCGCGATGCCTGGCCAAAGCGCCGCCGCGCCGCCTGCGGCTCCCGTTACCCAACGAAACAAGCTCGGTCGCATGATCGTCTCCCGCATAGGGCGAGGTTTACACGGCCGGCACGATACGGTCGGCAAGCGCCTTGAACCGCGCGAGCTGGTCGGCCTTCAACGCACGCGTCTCGTCGCGGCCGACGAACACCTTGAACATGATGCCGCCGTCGACGTTGAGGAAGGCGACAAAGGCCGATTGCTTGCCCATGAACGGCCGCTCGACGAAGGCGACGCCGCCGCAGCGCTCGTGCCTGAGATGTCCATGCAGGCCCTTCGGCTGCATCAGGTTGAAATAGCCGCGGCCGATTTCGCCGGCGGGTATCGCGCCGGTGAATTCGAAGATCGCATCGTCGGTGTGGACGATCAGCGTCACCTCACCCCATTGCGCGATGTCCTGCATGGTGTCGGCAAATGCGCTGCCGACGCCGAGCCGCAGCATTTGCGGCGGCAGCGCCTCGATCACCGCGCGCGACGAGACCTTGCGCTGCCGCGCCACGTCCTCGATCACGGCGCCGGGATTTTCGGCCATGTGCGCCTTCAGTTCGGCAAGCTCGGTGCTCAGCATCGTCAGCTCCTTATGCCGCAGCGGCCTTGCGCTCGCTCTGGATCACCTCAAAACCCTCGAATTTGGGATGGCCGAGATAGAGGCTTTCGCCAGTCTTGTTGTCGGCGCGGGCATGGGCACGGCGGAATTCGTCCGAACGCGTCCAGGCTTCGAATGCCGCCTTGTCGACCCAGGTGGTGTGCGACGAATACAGCGTGTGGTCGTCGGCAACCGGTCCCTTGAGCAGGTGGAACTCGACGAAGCCCGGCATCTTGCCGAGATAGGATTCCCGGGTCGCCCAGACGGTCTCGAACGCCTGCTCGGCGCCGAGCTTCACCTGGAACCTGTTCATCGCGATAAACATCAAAACGCTCCTCACTGTTGCGGCGCTGTTGCGCCGGTTGATCTCAAATACACGAACGCGCCAAAGCCGCGCTGGGGCATCAGCGCGGCCTCAGCCCGCAACCTGGTCGAAACGCCGTTCTCTCGATTACGCTCCACCAAAGTGAATCTTCAGGCCAGCCTTGTAGACCCTGCCCGGTCCCGGGCTCGTCCACAACACGTCGTTCTGCGTGGTGCCGTCGGCGCTGCTGCCGGGGATGGCGTAGGGCCGATAATACTGATTCAGCAGATTGTCGATCGACGCGGTAAAGACAATGTCTTTGGTCGCGTTCCACGTCAGGTAAAGATTGACCAGCTCGTAGTTGGTCGCGGGCACATATCCGACCGGGATGTCGGTATTGCCGCCAAATGACGACCACTGCGCCGCCAGGATCAGGCGGCGGTCGAGCAGCCGCACGCCGGCCGTCGTCGTCACCTTGCGCGGAATGATGGTCGCGAGCCCGACGCCGGTCTGCACGTTCTTGCCGCGGATCAGATGGCCGGAGACGCCGACATACCACAGGCCGGCGTCGTACAAGGTCTCCCACTCGACGCCTTCGATGCGCGCATGCGCGATGTTCTGATACTGGAAGAACTGGCTGAACACGCCGGGAAAGCCGGGGATCAGGAGCGGCGGGATCGGCGCCGAACCGACGAGGTCGATGTAGTCGTCGACGTCGTTGCGGAACACGTTGAACTTGCCGCGGAAGCTGTCGCCGGCGGTGAACACGGAATCATACTTCAGATTGATGCCGGCTTCCTTGTTCTTGCCGACTTCGGGCCGCAAGCCCGGGTTCGGCACGAAGCAGAACAGACCGGCGGTGCCGCCCGGACAGGGGAATAGCGGCGGGCCGCCACCGGTGGCATGCTCGCCGGCAATCAGCGTCTCCGTGATCGAGGGTGCGCGATAGCCCTCGGCATAGCTGACATAGGGCGTGAATCCCGCAACCGGCGTTACGCCGACGCTGACCTTCGGCGAGAAGCGATCGCCGCCCGTCGACACCGTGGCGGAGTCGAGATCGTAACGATCGTAGCGCAGCGCGCTGACGATCTCGAGCCAGGTCGAATAGTTGTTCTTCAATTGCACGAAGCCGCCGGACACCGTGCGCTCGCCGCCCGGCGTCGTGACGTTGGAATTGCCGCGGCTGTCGGACGTCCTCACCTTGTCATTGAACACGTCAAAGCCGTAGGTCAGCGCATTGCGCCATTCGCCGACGTTGAAGCGCGTGGTGTTGTTGACGTCAGTGCCGACAGTGTCGAGCAGATAACCGCGGCGATCGCCGATACAGCCGGAAATGTTGTTGCCGAACCCGCCGCCGCAGAAGGCCGAGGGCGTGGTGGTGGTGTGGGCGGTCTTGACCTGATCGTTCTCGGTGCGATTGCCGTAGACGGTTGCGTTCCAGTCCCACAGCATGTCGTCGGGCTTGGCGTACTTCCAGGTAATGGTTCCCGTGTAATTCTTGGCGTCGGACTCGTAAACCGAGGAGCCCTGGTTGAGCGCGCGCTGCGCGGCGGTCGCCACGGGGCCGCGGTTGAGCTGGCCGATTGAGTACTGGTAGTCCTGGAAAATACCGCCAAACTTGATCTCATGGCCTGCCGCCGGACGTACTGTCAGCTTCATCAGGCCGGCTGCGATCTCGTTGCCCGTGTTTCCAATCTCCGTGCCGTTGCCATCCTTGTAGTTGTCCTGGCGGCGATAGACCGCGCCGCCGAACATATCGACGTCCGGATTGACACGAACGCCGCCGAACATCGAGCCGAGCCAACGGTTGGTATTGGTGCCGTAAGAGCCGGTGGTGTCGACACCCCATCTCTCGCCGGGGCGCACGACATCCTGAATGTCCTTGGTACGGAACGACACCAGGCCGCCGATCGCGCCGGAGCCGTAGATGTTGGCGGTCGGGCCGCGCACCACGTCGACGCCGCCGACCAACTCGGGATCGAGGAAGAACGAGCCGTTGGCGTTGTGTCCGGTGCGCTGGTAATTCTGCCGCGCGCCATCGACCACGACGGCGACACGGCCGAAATCCTGCAAGCCTCGTATATTGATGACGGTCGAGGGATCGTCGCCGCGCTCCTGGAAGGTGACGCCGGGGACGTTGTAGAAAATATCCGACAGTCGTTTCGGCTGCAGGCCCTGGATCTGCTCCAGCGTCACCACCGAGACCGGCGCCAGCGCATCGATGGCGCGCTCTTCGGTCTTCGATGCCGCAACCGTGATGGTATCGAGCGACTGGACTGCGGTGCTGGTCTGCGCATTGGCATTCAAGACCGAAGCGGAAGGAGCCTGCGCCGGCTGCTGCTCCGCCTGCGCCGGTTTGCGCTTCGCCTGCTTCAGCTTCTTCTGTTCTGTCGTGCGGTCGGCGTCCGCCGTCTGCGTCACCGCAGCCGTCGAAAACGTCAACGCCATGGAAAATGCCGACGCGCCCAAAATCAAGGCGCGCGAACGCCTAGCCCCGAAAGCCATGTGCCCCAACCTGTTTGTCTGCTTCTTGGGTTTGGCTGGCGGGCGCTGCAACGCTGTGCAGCAGCTAGCTGGCTAACAACTGTTCTCGACGCGAGCCACGCGCTCGCACCGCGTTTCTCTTGGTTACGTCGCAGTGCGGAAACGGTCAATCGCTGCAACAGGCACTTTATATCGATTGTAAAATTACGCCGGTTGGATTGCGCTCCGATCGAACTATACACACCGGCAGATGCCGGAACTTGGGGCGCCACGCGTGAGATGATGACAGCTGCAGGAGACAACAGCGGGGCCACGGGCAAACCCTCGGATAAATCTGCCACCGCAGCGCGTTCCATTGCGATGAGTGGCAACCGTATCGAGAGCAGTGCACTGTTTGCTGCCGAGCGCGAGATTATCATCGCGCATGGCGAGGACAGTTATCGGCTGCGCCTGACCTCGCAGAACAAACTGATCCTGACCAAGTGATGTCATCGATGACAATTTGTCGCATATTCGTGCCGCTGCTCGCCGCCTCGATACTGGCCTGCGATGTCGCAGGCGCCGCCGGGGTCACCGTGCACGACGCGCGCGACCGCGACGTCAGGATCGAAAACCCCGCGCGGATCGTCGCGATCGGCGGGGCGATCACCGAGATCCTCTACGCGCTCGGCTTCGAGGACAGGCTGGCCGGCGTCGACACCACGAGCCTCTACCCGCCTGCCGCGCTGCGCGACAAGCCCAATGTCGGTTACATGCGCCAGCTCTCCGCCGAAGGCGTGCTCGGGCTCAATCCGTCGCTGGTGCTGGCGATGCAGGGTTCGGGACCGAAGGAAACCATCGAAATTCTCGAGGCGGCGAAGGTGCCGCTGGTGATGGTGCCGGAGACGTTCTCCGAGCAGGGACTGCTCGACAAGATCGCGCTGGTTGGCCGCCCATGGATGCCACGCCGCGCGCCGCGTGCCTGAGCAGCGCGGTCGCCAACGACCTTGCGCAGCTACGTGAGCTGCGCGGCAAGGTGACGAAGCCGGTGCGGGTGATGTTCGTGATGTCGCTATTGAACGGCCGCGCCATGGCCGCCGGACGAAATACCGCCGCCAACGAGATCATCCAGCTTGCCGGGGCCGTCAACGCGATCGACGGCTATGAGGGCTACAAGAACGTCAATGACGAGGCAATCATCGCCGCAAAGCCCGATGTCGTGCTCTCGATTGCGCGCAGCAAGGATTCGGTCGAAGCCGAGGCGGTCTACGCCCATCCCGCCTTCGCGCTGACGCCGGCGGCAGGCAACAAGGCCTTCATCTCGATGGAAGGCCTTTATCTGCTCGGCTTCGGTCCGCGCACGGCGGCTGCCGCGCGTGACCTCTCGGTCAAACTTTATCCCGCGCTGGCGCCGCAGGCGGAGAAGTTTGCCGCGGCCGCGCTGACTGCCGATTGCCGCAAATGAGCTCGACGATCGAAGGCGGGCGGCCCGCGCGGTCGATGCGGCCGCCGGCCCTGTTCATCATCGCCGCTCTGCTCACCTTGCTGGCGCTTGCCGCCACGATCGCGCTCACCCTGGGCGCGGCGGGAATTCCGCTCGCCCGCCTGCCGGCGGCACTGGGGTTTACAGGCGATCTGTCGCATCCCATGACCGCACGCGACCAGCTCGTGCTGTGGTCGATCCGCATCCCCCGCATCGCGGCGGCTGCCATGGTTGGCGGCCTCCTGGCGACCTCGGGCGCGATCATGCAGGGCCTGTTTCGCAACCCCCTCGCCGATCCCGCGCTGGTCGGCGTTTCCTCTGGCGGCGCGTTCGCGGCCGCCACCGCCATCGTCTTTACCGACAGCCGTTTCGGCGAGAGTGTTCGCTTCATGCAGAACGAGCTGCTGCCGCTGGCGGCCTTTGCAGGTTCGCTCATCGCCACCGTCGTTCTCTATTCCATCGCAAGCCGCGGCGGACGGACCTCGATCGCGGTATTCCTGCTGGCAGGACTTGCCATCGCGGCAATCGCCAACGCCGGCATCGGGTTTTTGGTATTCGTCGCCGACGACCGCCAGCTCCGCGACATCACCTTCTGGATGCTGGGGTCGCTGAGCGGAGCAACCTGGTCCAAGGTAGCGACCCTGGCGCCGGTACTGGCGCTGGCGGTGATTGCGTGCCTTTCCGTCGCGCGCGGGCTCGATGTGCTGGTGCTGGGGGAAGCCGAGGCGTTTCATAGCGGCGTCGAAGTCGAGCGGCTGAAGCGGATCTCGATTGTGCTGGTATCGGCGATGACCGGCGTGGCCGTCTCGGTCTGCGGCGTGGTGGGGTTCGTCGGCATCGTGGTGCCGCATCTGTTGCGGCTCGTGATCGGGCCGGCGCATCGGCTGCTGCTGCCGGCCTCGGCGCTGCTGGGTGCAATCCTGATGACCGGCGCCGACACGCTGGCGCGCACCATCGTGGCGCCGGCGGAAATGCCGATCGGCATTCTGACCGCGGCGGTCGGCGCGCCGTTCTTCCTCGCCATCCTGTTGCGGCAACGCGGGCTGACCGGCCTATGAGCACCATGCTGCGGGCAGGCGCGGTATCGCTGAGGATCGGCAACGCCAAACTGGTCGACGGCATCGACCTCGACATCTCCGGCGGAGAGATGGTCGCGATCGTGGGCCCGAACGGCGCCGGGAAATCAACACTGCTGCGCATGCTCTCCGGCGACCTGCGACCGACCGAGGGCCGCGTCTCGTTCAGGCAACGCGACATCGGCGAGTATTCGTCGCGCGAACTGGCGCTGTATCGCGCGATGCTCTCGCAGCATGTTCATGTCAGCTTCCCGTTCACGGTCGAGGAGATCGTCGAGATGGGAGCCGGTGAGCGCAGCCGCGCATCGGCGCGCGGGCTGGTCGAGGCCGCGCTGGACGAAGTCGGGCTGCAGCGTTTTCGTGGCCGGCAATTGCCGACGCTGTCCGGCGGCGAGCAGCAGCGCGCGCATTTCGCCCGCGTACTGGTACAACTGGCCTGCGGCGAGGCCATGCATGGTCCGGGGTTGTTGCTGCTCGATGAGCCGACATCGAGCCTCGACCTGCGGCACCAGATCGATCTGGTGGAGAGCGCGCGGCGCCGCGCCCAGGGCGGCACCGCCGTGGTCGCTATCCTGCATGACATCAACCTCGCCATGCGCTTTGCCGACCGGATCCTGTTGTTGCACCAGGGGCGGCTCGCCGCCGACGGCGACCGGCGCGACACGATCACGGCCGAAGCGATCCGCCACATCTTCGAGGTGGACGTAGCGATCCGTCACACCGATGACGGCGTACCGTATCTGTTGCCACAGACCATGCAGCCGGTGACGCATTCCAGGCGTTGACGCGCAGGCGCCGTAAGGCCGCACTATTCATCCATCGCCTCACGGATCGGGAAGGCATCAGCACGATGGACATAAAAAAGCAGCGCGGCCATGGCCGCGCTGCCTAACTCCGGACCGATGTCAGCAGAACTTACGAATAGATCTCGAACAGGCCCGCGCCGCCCTGGCCGCCGCCAATGCACATCGTGACGACGCCCCACTTGGCCTTGCGCCGGCGGCCTTCCTGCAGGATGTGGCCGGTCAGGCGTGCGCCGGTCATGCCGAAGGGGTGACCGATCGCGATCGAGCCGCCGTTGACGTTGTACTTCTCGGGATCGATGCCGAGCTTGTCACGTGAATAGAGGCACTGGCTGGCGAAGGCCTCGTTGAGCTCCCACAGATCGATGTCGTCGATCTTCGAGCCCATGGCGCTTCAACAGTTTTGGCACTGCGAAGATCGGGCCGATGCCCATCTCGTCGGGCTCGCAGCCGGCCGATGCCCAGGCGACGAAGCGGCCCATCGGATTGAGACCGCGCTTCTCGGCGTCCTTGGCTTCCATCAACACGACCGCAGCCGCGCCGTCGGAGAGCTGGCTGGCATTGCCCGCGGTGACGAACTTGCCGGGGCCCTTGACCGGCTCGAGCTTGGCAAGGCCTTCAAGCGTGGTCTCGGGACGGTTGCACTCGTCCTTGTCGACGACGTAGTCGACGATGCTCTCGGCCTTGGTCGCCTTGTCGACCACCTTCATCTTGGTCTTCATCGGGACGATTTCGTCCTTGAACTTGTTGGCCTGCTGGGCGGCCGCCATGCGGCGCTGCAACTCCAGCGAATACTCGTCCTGGTATTCGCGGCTGAGCTTGTAGCGCTCGGCGACGATGTCGGCGGTGTCGATCATCGCCATGAAGATGTCGGGCGCGACCTTCAAGAGATCCGGATCGATCAACTCCTTCGGCGAACCGCCGCCGGGAATCGAGATAGATTCGACGCCGCCGGCGACGATGCAATCAGACCCGTCCGAGCGGATCGAGTTCGCGGCCATCGCGATGGTCTGCAGGCCCGAGGAGCAGAAGCGATTGACCGACACGCCCGCGGTCGTCTTCGGCAGGCCGGCGAGCAACGCGGCCTGGCGGCCGATGTTCGGTGCGCCGTGGGCGCAATTGCCGAGATAGCAATCCTCGACATAATCCTTGGCAACGCCGGCGCGCTCGACGGCGTGCTTGATGGCGTGGCCAGCCAGCGCCATCGGCGCGGTGATGTTGAATCCGCCACGGCCGGACTTGGCCAGACCCGTGCGGGCATAGGAAACGATTACGGCTTCACGCATTTTTCTCTCCCTTTAGCTGGCCGGTTGCGGCTCATATCGTACGAATTTCTTACCGATGGCAACAAAAATACCGCCAGCGGACGTGCCCCGCGAGCGGAATCTTTTTTCGCCCGATCGCCCGCCTGGCGTGAAAGGTATTTTCCGGTGGCGAGCGCGCCGGCAATTTCCGCACAGCGAAACTGCCGGCCGAAAACCAACCGCTCAGGCGCAGTGACCCTGGCTCAACACGCGGCGCAGCAGCTCGGCTGCATTGCGCGCGCCGACCTTTTTCATGATTTTGGCGCGGTAACCTTCAATGGTACGCGAGCTCAAGCCGAGCGTGCGCGCCGCTTCCTTGTTGGTTTCGCCGACCGCGATCCGCGCCAACACGTCGCGTTCCCGCCGCGTGAAAGGCTCGCAACCGGGAAGATGCACCGAGATGTCGGGTGGCGCATCGCCCGCTTGCGACAATTCCTCGATCGCCGCTCCGATGCGGTCGACGACATCATTGCCGCAAATCGGCTTTTCGATGAAATCATGAGCGCCGTTGCGGATCGCCTCGACGGCCGTGGCGATGTCACCGTTGGCCGACGTGACAAAGACGGGCGCGGGACAATTGTCGGCGCGCAGCTTCTTCAGGATGTCGAGCCCGTCGCGGTCGGGCATTCGCACTTCCAGCATCACGCAGACCGGAATCCGCGACCGCGCATCCGACAACAGCGCCGCACCGTCGGCAAAACAGATGACCCGATAGCCGGCGCTCTCAAGCGCGGCCGTTAGCGTCTCGCGCGAGGCGGTGTCATCGTCGATGACAAAAATCTCACCCTTTGCAGTGGCATTCCACGGCATTATCTCTACCCCAGCAATTGATTTTCTAGTTGGCCAAGCGGCCGCTCGCGCGCGTCCTGCCGGTCAGACCGGATTTGCACGCGGTGATGCGGGCGCCGCCGAAACAGGCTGGCCACGCCCTCACATTTCGGCCGTAGATATACTCAGTTGGGCTGTTTTCATTTGACCAACGGGGACATTTCTTTTACATTTGGGGACAACCCGACGCATACCCGCCATGACAGTACTGATACGCAGCGCAACCCTCACGCACTATCCGGATGTCGCGCGCGCCATCGGGCTCGACCCACGCGTCATGCTGCGCAAGGTCCGCCTGCCGCTGGAGAGCCTTGACCGTCCGGACATGCGGATATCGATCACCGCGGTTCGCCGCCTGCTCGAGGCTACCGCCGCCGATTCCGGCGTCGAGGAAGTCGGCCTGTTGCTGGCTGATCGCGGCGCGCTTTCCAATCTCGGCCCTGTGGCGTTGATCGTGCGCGAGCAGGCAACGGTCGGCGACGCGCTGAAGGCGCTGGCCCGCTTCATCCACATCCACCACGAGGGAATGCGGCTGTCGATCGAGGGGCACGAGAACGTCGTCACCCTCACCATCGTCCTGCGCGGCGGCCTCCTGAGTGCGCCGCGCCAATCATCCGAAATGGCGCTGGGCAGCCTGCACCGGATCATCCGCACGCTCGCCGGCGACGACTGGCGACCGCTGGAAGCCCACCTCATCCATCCGCCGCCGCACAATCGCAAATATTACCGCAGCTTCTTCGGATGCACGCTGATCTTCAATGCGGAGGCCGACGCCCTCTTGATCGCCGCGCGAGACCTTATGCGTCCAATCCCGTCGGCGCATCCGCTGATCGCGAGCTATCTGCAGAAACGGGTCGAGGCAATCGACGTCCGCCCGCAGCAGTGGGACGAAAAGGTCAGCGAGGTGATCCGCGCGTTGCTCGCGAGCGGTGACTGCAGCATCGAGCGCGTGGCGGAGCATTTCGCCTGCACGCGGCGCACCGTCCATCGCCACCTGGCCGATTGCGGCACCAGTTTCTCAGAGATTCTCGATACCGAGCGTGCCGATCTCGCGCTACGGCTGATCGAGGACCGCTCGCGGCCGCTGGCCGAGATCGCCGGCATGCTGGGTTTTTCGGCGCAGAGCGCCATGGCGCGCTGGTTCAAGGCACGCTTCGGCTGCAGCATCACCGAATGGCGCACCGGCGTACGCCAGCGCACGCTCGCCGCCGTCGGCCGCTGGTGAGCTCCGGATCCGGCGTCAGGGTCAGCCCGAAGGCGTCATCACGATGCCCTTGTCCTTTGGCCATCGCACACGCCAGGCAAGGCCGATATCCCTGACCTCGCCGGCCTTGGCCTCGAACGCCCATTCCAGCACGCCGCGCTTGTCGCGCAAATTGCTCGTGGTCGGCGGCGTAGTCGACGGCAGCATCTCGACCACGATCTCCTCGTTCTCGCTGACCGGCAGCTGATCCTCGATCGCGACCTTGAGCGGAAAGTCGTGACCGTTGCGCACGGTGGTCTTGAACGCGCGCTCGTCGGTCTTCGACGTCGTCACGATCAAGCCCGACGAGCCTTCGCTGCGCTTGAGCACGGTGCGCTCGATCTTGACCTTGTCGTCGGCGCCAAAGCCGAGCCGCACCGTCTCGTCCTTGCTGGCGGCGGCCATCCGGCCGCGGCCGACAAAAGCGCCGTCGCGGTAGATCGAGACCCGGCCCGGCAACAGCGGCGCGTCCTCGGCCTGCTTGAAGCTCGCTTCGAGGAATGCGGTCGGATCGATGATCGGCACCGACCGAACCAGAAGATCGGGCGCGATCGTCGCCGTCGAGATGCGCAGGCTCCTTGCGCCCTCGGCGGCGCCGATGCTGACGCGTCCGGCGATTTTGAAGGTTACCTGGAAGCCGCTGGTCTCCACTTCGGCCTGTTGTTCCTCGGCGACGCTCTTGGCCATTTGCGGCGGAGCTGCGGCAAGTGGCGCCGACCGCACCCGCGCGGCGTCCGACATCGAGCCCGCCGCGAGCGGCCGCGGCGGCTGCGGGTATTGCACCACGAGCGTGCCGAGCTCCGGCGCGCTGCCACCGCGCGCGGTGCGCACGGTGGAGACGCCGAGCGTGACGTTCGACCAATCCTCGCCGGTGGACTGGGTAATCTCGGCGCGCCGCACCAGTTCCAGCGCGGGCTTGCGGTCCTTGGTGCCGGTATCGAGCCGCGCGTCATAAAGCGGAGTCCAGCGCGCATTGCGCACCGCATAGGTCACCCGCAGCGTCGCTTTGGTCGCAGCTTGCGCGGCGAGATCGATGCGTACCTCGAGTTTTGCCGGCGGCTTCACCGCGCGATCCGATTCCAGCCGCGCGATGTTGCGATCGATGTCGCGCTGCTTGCGCTGGGCATCCCGAATCGCAGTGTCGGCGGCGGCGACTTCCTCGGACACGGCGCCAAAGGCCGCGCGCCACTCGCTGAGCGGGCGCGCTTCACCCTTCTCGCCAAGCCCCGCGGGCGAGGCCTCGGCAAAGCGTTCGGCGAACTTGCGCCGCGCTTCCGCTGCCGCAATCGCGCCCTGCCAGTTGGCGCGCTCGTCCTTCAGGGCTTCGATGTGCTTGTCGATTTCGGAAAGGTTCGCCGGCGGCACCGGACGCGGCGGTCGGGTATCGATGGCGCCGATCGTGAGCCTGGCAGCGGCCTCGCCCTCGACCCGCAGCGAACTCGCATCCAGGGTCAGCGGAAAGTCCTTTGCCACCAGCGTGCTGTCGCCGGCCGGAAGGTCGAGCGTAATCAGGCGCGTGACGTTCGCACCATCAGGATAGACGGTGACGGCATCCACCGCCGATGTGACGTCGAGATCGGCCGCGCCCGCCGGTGTGACGGCCAACGTTGCCAGCAGAACCAGCCCGGTCGTTGCAAGGCCATTTGCTATCGTCCGCATCGAAACCTCCCGTTTTGCGCCTCAATCCGCGCGCGCCAAGGCAGGCGCGAAAACCGCGCCTCATCGATGATGAGACGCGGCAGGGAAGGAACCGGTTCGATTGCGGTATCGGTATGGCACCACCGCGGCAGGGCCGCGGCGGAGGGCTTGGCTAAAATGCTAGCGCCTTGGCCTGCTTGACCTGAGGCAACTTCTGCACCTTGGCCAGCACGTCGGCCGGCACCGCGCCGTCGACCTCGATCAACGCAATGGCGTCGCCGCCCTGCTTGACGCGGCCGAGGTGGAAGGTGGCAATGTTGATCTTGGCATCGCCCAAAAGGCTCGCAAAGGCGCCGATGAAGCCCGGCTTGTCCTCGTTGGTGACATAGATCATCGACTTGCCGAATTCGGCATCGACCCGGATGCCCTTGATATCGACCAGCCGCGGCTTGCCGTCGTGGTAGACGGTGCCGGACACCGAGCGCTCCTGCCGTTCGGTGGTAACGGACACCGTGATCAGGCTCTCGTAGTCGCTCTGAGCGGCGCGCACGATCTCGTCGACCACCATGCCGCGCTCCTTGGCGACAACAGGCGCCGAGACGACGTTGACGTCGCCCAGCATCGGCCGCAGCAGGCCGGACAGCACGGCCGAGGTGATCGCCTTGATCTTCATCTCGGCGACCTGGCCCTCATAGGTGATCTCGACCTTGAGGATGCCGGTCTCGGTGAGCTGGCCGGCGAACGAGCCGAGCTTTTCGGCAAGCTGGATGAAGGGGCGCAGCTTAGGCGCTTCCTCCGCCGTGATCGACGGAAAGTTCACGGCGTTGGAGATCGCGCCGGTCAAGAGGTAGTCCGACATCTGCTCGGCGACCTGCAGCGCGACGTTCTCCTGCGCCTCCGTGGTGGCGGCGCCGAGATGCGGGGTGCAGATCACGTTGGGATGGCCGAACAGCACGTTCGAGGTCGCCGGCTCCTCGGTGAACACGTCGAAGGCGGCACCGGCGACATGCTTGGAATTGAGCGCATCGACCAGCGCCTGTTCGTCGACGAGACCGCCGCGGGCGCAGTTGATGATGCGCACGCCCTTCTTCATCTTGGCGATCGCGGCTGCGTCGATGATGTTCTTGGTCTTCTCGGTCAGCGGCGTGTGCAAGGTGATGAAGTCGGCGCGCTTGAGCAGGTCGTCGAGCTCGACCTTCTCGATGCCGATGTCCCTGGCGCGCTCCGGCGACAGGAACGGGATCGAACGCGATCACCTTCATGCGCAGGCCGAGTGCGCGGTCGGCGACGATCGAACCGATATTGCCGCAACCGATCACGCCCAGCGTCTTGCCGGTGATCTCGACGCCCATGAAGCGGTTCTTCTCCCACTTGCCGGCCTGGGTCGAGGCGTCGGCCTGCGGGATCTCGCGCGCCAGGGCCAGCATCAGCGTGATCGCGTGCTCGGCGGTGGTGATCGAATTGCCGAACGGCGTGTTCATCACGATGATGCCCTTGGCGGTCGCCGCGGGGATCTCGACATTGTCGACGCCGATGCCGGCGCGACCGATCACCTTCAGCTTCGTCGCCTTGGCGATGATCTTCGCCGTCGCCTTGGTCGCGGAGCGGATCGCAAGGCCGTCATAATCGCCGATGATCTCGGCAAGCTTGTCCTTGTCCTTGCCGAGATTGGGCTGGAAGTCGACGTCGACACCGCGGTCCTTGAAAATCTGGACAGCGGCAGGAGAGAGCGCGTCGGAAATGAGAACTCTGGGCTTGGTCATGTGAATTGTTCCTTCGTCCCGAAGCGGGCAGGCCTCTTGGAGAGATGTGGTGAAGTTTCTGATCTTCTCCCCTCTCCCGTTCTTGCGGGGAGAGGGTCGGGTGAAGGCCGGCCACGACACAGGCGCAAGTGGTGAGAGCCCCTCACCCGGATTGCACTGAACGATGCTGCGCATCGCCGGGAGCAATCCGACCTCGCCTCGTAAGAACGGGACGAGGCGAAAGAAAGTTAAGCCGCCTTCGGCAGCGCCGCCTTGGTCTCGGCAAAGGCCCAGTCGATCCAATGCGTCAGCAGTTCGACGTCCCTCGCCTCGACGGTGGCGCCGCACCAGATGCGCAAGCCGGCCGGCGCATCGCGGTAATACGCAAAGTCGTAACCGGCAGCTTCCTTCTCCACCAGCGCGACCAGCTTCTTCGAGAAATCCGCCTGCGCGTCCGGCGTCAGCGATGTGATCGCGGGATCGACAAACTTCAGGCACACCGAGGTGTTGGAGCGGATCGTCGGATCCTTCGCCAGGAAATCGATCCACGGCGTCCGCGCCTTCCAGTCGGCGAGCGCCTTGGTGTTGGCGTCGGCGCGCGCGATCAGCGCCTTCAATCCACCGATCGATTTGGCCCAGTTCAGCGCGTCGAGATAATCCTCGACGCAGAGCATCGACGGCGTGTTGATGGTCTCGCCTTCAAAGATGCCTTCGTTGAGCTTGCCGCCCTTGGTCATGCGGAAGATCTTTGGCAGCGGCCAGGCCGGCTTGTAGGTCTCCAGCCGCTCGACTGCACGGGGCGAGAGCACCAGCATGCCGTGCGCGGCCTCGCCGCCGAGCGCCTTCTGCCAGGAGAAGGTGACGACATCGAGTTTTTGCCAATCGAGCGGCTGCGCAAACGCTGCTGACGTAGCGTCGCAAATGGTGAGACCTTGTCGATCGGCCTTGATCCAGTCGGCGTTCGGCACGCGCACGCCCGAGGTGGTGCCGTTCCAGGTAAAGACGACGTCGCTCGCCGGATCGACCTTGGTAAGATCGGGAATCTCGCCGTAGCCGGCGTTGAGTTTGGTGACGTCCTTGAGTTTCAGTTCCTTGACGATGTCGCTGACCCAGCCCTCGCCGAAGGATTCCCAGGCAAGCGTGGTAACCGGCCGCGCGCCGAGCAGCGACCACAGCGCCATTTCGACTGCGCCGGTATCGGACGCCGGCACGATGCCGATGCGGTAATCCGCCGGCACTTCCAGCACTTCACGCGTCAGGTCGATCGCAAGCTTGAGCCTGGTCTTGCCGATCTTCGCGCGATGCGAACGGCCGAGAGCTGCGTCCTTGAGATTTTGGGGATTCCAGCCAGGCCGCTTGGCGCAGGGGCCGGAGGAGAAATGCGGCACGGTCGGCCGCGAAGCGGGCTTCGCTACGGTCATCATCTATCCTTCCAGATAGTAAGCCTCCCGTTGGGGGGAGGTGTCCCGCCGCGGTCAATAAGGGAATCGTTCCTCACCGTCAAGGAACTTTGCAGGTCTCACGGGCGGTTGATCAGAATCTTCTGCTGATTCAAGCGGCAGGGCCGATTGCTCCGAGAGCAATTCAGCTGCGTCGACAACCAGTTTCGCCGCCTTGCGCCGGCTTGCGACCTTGAGAATGCACTGGTCGTCGGCAAGGACGATGTATTCGCAGCCCTGCTTGCGAATTGAGTAATGTGTCATCGTGATAATCCCATGCCGCCCAAGTCACGCGGGATAAGCGGCAAATGCGGCGACGTTCCAGTCGACCGGATGACAAAGCCATCGTTAGTTTATCGCTTGTTAACGGGATCGCGTACCCACGATCGCCGGAGACGCCGATCGCGAAGACAACGCCAACCTCGCGGAGATCGATGCGTCAGAACCGCAGGGTCATCCCGACATGGCTGCGGGCAAAGCCGAGCCGCTCGTAAAACCGCTGCGCGTCGACGCGGCTACTGTGGGTCAGCAGCTCGATCAGCTTGCAGCCGCGGCTGCGCGCCTCGGCAACCGCCCACTGCACGAGTTGCTCGCCAATCCCTTGGCCACGGAGGTGGGAGGCGACGCGCACGTCCTCGATCAGGCCGCGCGGGACACCCTGCGAGCTCAGGCCCGGCAGGATACAAAGCTGCAGGCAGCCGATGACGGCGCCGCCCTCGCCTTCCGCCACCACGAGCGTGATGTTCGGATCATGCGCAACCTTGTCGAATGCAGCGAAATAGCAGGACGGCAGCGGATCCTCGATCCGCTCGCGAGAGCCGCCGAGCGCATCGTCGGCCAGCATCTTCACGATGCTCACCACGTCTTCGCGACGGGCGTGGCGGATCGTGATCGAGGAGGCGGCAGCAGTCATGAAGCCCTCTGTTATGCCGGCGGCAGACGGAGCACCTTCTCGGTCTCGCCGATCCAGCGGCGGATGGCAGCATAGCCGTCAAGGTGGAAGCCGCCTTCATGCGCAACGCGGGTATAGGCAAGGAGCGACAGGTCGGCGAGCGAGACGGTCTCGCCCGTGAAGAAGCGCGAGGCGGCCAAATGCTGCTCCATTCGCGCAAGGGCGGCATAGCCGCGCTTGACCTTCTCGGTATCGAGCTCGCTGGCCGACTTGCCGAGATAGACCATCTGGAAGCGGCACACGGCGATATAGGGCTCGTGGCTGTACTGCTCCCAGAACAGCCACTCGTCCATTTTCGCAGCCGCAAAGCCGTCCTGCGGGATCAGGTCGCTGCCGGCGGCGAGATAGCGGATGATGGCGTTGGATTGCGCCAGCGCGCGGCCGTCGTCGAGTTCAAGCACCGGCACCTGGCCGGCGCTGTTCAACTTGAGGAACGCGAGCGTGCGCGTCTCACCCTTCATGGTGTCGACGGCAACCCACGCATAGGGTTTGCGCAGGTAGTCGCACGCCCATTTCACCTTCAGGCAATTGCCGGAGTTGCTGTCGCCGTAGATCTTCATGGGGGGCACCTCCGCAAGACGGAGGCGGCATCCGAACAGCCGCGCGATTTGATGTCAAGCCGCGCGGCGGCGGGTCAGAACTTGTAGCCGACCCCCATTTTCACGCTGTTCAGTGCGATCGGCGTGTCCTTGATCGGGGTGAACTTCGTGTATTCCCACTCGCCACGCACGAACATGCCGCGCCACAAGCAGTATTCGAAGCCAAGACCGGCGGTCCAGCCCGCGACGAAGGCATTCGTCTTGTGCTCGCTGGCGGATACCGACAGCGAGGGAATAGCATAAAAGGCCGGGGGCAGCGCAAATGTCGTGACGTTGCCGAGCGGATCGATGATCGTAACGGTCTCATCGTCCCGCAGCGTCACATTGCTGCTCACCGAACGGAACACATCCATACGACCGACGGCAAGGCCGCCGAACATATAGGGCAACCAATTGTCGGCCGCCCAGCCCGCGCGAGCGCGGAACGTGGTGATGTCCTTGATCGTCACCGCGGCCTTGCCGGTCAGCGTCGTATTGTAGGTGTAGCTGTGATTGGGCGGAGGCGCCGATCCCGTGGGATTCGGAATCGCCAGCGATATCGTATTCGCCGACGAACTGGTGAGACTGTTGACGTAACGATAGTTGGCTTCGACGCCGACGACGATGTCTTCCCACTGCCAGTTGCGACCGACAAACGCGCCGAAGCTGGTACCCTGGGTGCCGTTCCTGCTCAGCACCGACCACTGTGACGTGGGCTGCTGGAGCACACTATTGCGAAAGATGAAATTGGACAGCGAGACGATGCTGCGGCTGAAATCCATGTTCGCTGATTCGTAGCCAACCTGGCCGCCGGCATACCAACCGTCCCAGTTGACGCGCGATCGCGAGAGCCCTTCGGTGAAGCCGCCGCGAAGGGCCGGCAGGTCTGGCATGTCGGCGGCTTGTGCGCCGACCGCCATCCAGCACATCGCTGTCGCCAGCAGGAACCTACGCATCGCAACGCTCCATGAAACTCGCCAACTTGCGCGATGATCATCGCTCGTTAACCTTAACCAATCGTTTCGCGCGGCCGTTTTGCCGCGATCTCTTTGCTGTGGGCAATGCGTGCGGCGCAAAGCAAAACGGCGCGGGAAGATCCCGCGCCGTTTGCAGTCGTTAAGTGAGGAGAGCAGCGATTAACCCTTGCGGATCAGCGGCGGCGCATAGACCGGCGGATTGTTCCAGGTCCCAGCGCACGCCGAGCTTGAGGTCGTGCGAGGTGATGCCCCGGAAAGTCATCGGGTTGTTGATGTTGTTGGTGCCGTCGAAGGTGCGGAGGTCGCCGGTCAGGCCGTTGCCCATGTCGAGGTAGCGGTAGGCGAGTTCGACCGTGAAGTTCGGCGTAACCTTGTAGGCGACACCGGCGTGCAGCGCCCAGGCGAAGTTCCACTTGGTGACGTTGTCGCCGAAAGCGAGGCCCGGCAGCGCGCCGAAGCCGTTGTTGGCGATGCCCTGGTCGGTGAAGTTGTTGATCGCGACTCGCGCACCACCGATGCCGGCGCCGATGAACGGCGTCATGCACCACCAGGTGCCGAGATCGACATAGGCGTTGCCGAGCACGACCCATTCCGACTTGGTGGCGTGATAGGTGTCGGTGCCGACGCCGCCCACATAGGTGATCTGGTCGGTGCCGAAGAATTGCGAATTGCCGCGGTATTCACCGGTGACGTCGGCGCGGAACCAGTTGTTGAACTTGTAGCCGGCGCCGAGGCCGAAGATGCCGGCGGTGCCGAAAGCCAGGTTCTGACGCGACGGAGGTATTGTTGGCGTCGAGCACGTTGTCGAGCCGTTGGACGCGCTGGTTGCAGAAGCCGATATCGCCACGCAGATACCAGCCGCCGAAGTCTTCGATGACCGGAGGCGGCGCATACGCCGGGGGCGGCGCAATCGCCATGTCGGCGGCGAACGCCGCGGTGGACATCAAAGTGGCCGCACCGGCGGCAATGAGAGATTTAACGCTACGCATTGTCTTCGTCCTCTTGTCCGGTGAGGCAGACAAGACGCCTCACATCCAAAACTCACGCTGGGGACGATGGCAGCAAATGCTTAAGCGCTACTTAACCCTAATTATTAAGGTTGATATTTTCTGACCACCACTCGCCTGCGGGCTTCAAGCCCGTTTGCGAGTGATGCATTGGCATCACAGCAAATCGGGCAAAGCCGCCACAGTTGCTAACAATGTATTGATGGGGCCGGCGCGCGTTTACGCGGCGGCAACGTTTCGCTTCAGCGCAGCTGCTTCGGCATCTTCGGCAGGAACACCGCGAGCAGTCCTATCGCCGGCAGGAAGGCGCAGAGGTGGTAGACAAAGCCGATCGAGGTGTGGTCGGCGAGCTTGCCGAGCACGGCCGCACCGAGGCCGCCGATGCCGAAGGCGAAGCCGAAGAACACGCCGGAGATCATGCCGAAGCGGTGCGGCATCAGTTCCTGCGCGAACACGATGATCGACGAGGTCGCCGATGAGATGATCAGGCCGGTGAACACGGTCAGCACCGCGCCGCCAAACAGGCCGGCATAGGGCAGCGCCAGCGTGAACGGCAACGCGCCGAGGATCGAGAACCAGATGACGTATTTGCGGCCGAAGCGATCGCCCAGCGGGCCGCCGAAAAACGCGCCGGCCGCGTTCGCCGCGAGGAAGATGAACAGATAGAGCTGCGCGGCCTGGGTCGAGACGCCGAATTTGTCGATCAGATAAAAGATGTAATAGCTCGACAGGCTGGAGACGTAGAGCTGCTTGGAGAACAACAGCGCCACCAGCACGGTGAGCGCGATCATCACGCGCCGCTTGTCCGGGTGATCCGGATGCAGTTCGACTGCTGCCGCCTTCCTGCCGGAAATCTGCGGCCGGTACCACACCCCGATCCGCCACAGAACCACGATCGCCACGAAGGCAATGGATGAGAACCAGGCGATCGAGGGCTGGCCGAACGGCACGACGATCAGCGCCGCGAGCACCGGGCCCATCGAGGTGCCGAAACTGCCGCCGAGCTGAAACACCGACTGCGCAAAACCGTAGCGGCCGCCGGAGGCCAGCCGCGCGATCCGCGCCGACTCCGGATGAAACACCGCCGAGCCGAGGCCGACCAGCGCGGCTGCGATCAGGATGGTGCCGTACTGTCCGGCTGCGCTGAGCAACAGCAGGCCGAAGAACGTAAAGCCCATGCCGAGCGCAAGCGAGAACGGCTGCGCCTTCTTGTCGGTGACGTAGCCGATCACGGGCTGCAGCAGCGAGGCGGTGAACTGGAACGCCAGCGTGATCATGCCGATCTGGGCGAAGTCGAGCGCGTAATTGTCCTTCAGGATCGGATAGACCGAGGCGATCAACGACTGCATGGTGTCGTTGAGGAAGTGCGAGAAGCTGATGCCGGCAAGCACGATATAGGCGGGCCCGGCTGCGGCAGCCTTCGCTGCTTGCTCCGCCGTCACCTCCGGCACCAGCACCGGCACGACCAGCGCTTCTTCGGAGACGGTGACAGGCTTGTTCAAGGCATGATCCTGGCGGGATTGATGGGACGCTGCGTCCCTCTCCTACGCTGCGGGCATTGCTTCGACCAGTTCCATTAAATAATGGCTGGGATGCACGTCAGGCGGCGGCCTGTATGCCTCAGGCGGCGGCCTGCCCGAGCGCGCTGACGATGTGGTCGACGACTTCCTCGACCAGGATGCGGTCGTCGCCCTCGCCCATCACGCGGATCACGGGCTCGGTGCCCGAGGGGCGGATCAGCAGACGGCCGTGGCCGTTGAGGCGTTTCTCGCCGGCATCGATCGCCGACTTGACGTCGTCATTGTCGAGCGGCTTGCCGCTGCGGTAGCGCACGTTCTTGAGGATCTGCGGCAGCGGATCGAAGCGGTGGCAGACTTCGGACACCGGTCGGCGCAGCTTCTGCACCACGGCCAGCACCTGCAGCGCGGCGACGAAGCCGTCGCCGGTGGTGGCGTAGTCGGACAGAATGATGTGGCCCGACGGCTCGCCGCCGAGATTGTAGCCGCCCTTGAGCATCTGCTCGAGCACGTAGCGGTCGCCGACCGGCGTGCGCACCATGTCGATGCCCTGCCGCTCGAGGAAACGCTCGAGCCCGAGATTGGACATCACGGTGGAGACGATGCCGCGGGCTTGGCGAGACGGCCGTCTTCCTTCCAGCTCTGCGCGATCACCGCGAGCAACTGGTCGCCATCGACGACATGGCCGCGTTCGTCGACCAGGATGACGCGATCGGCGTCGCCGTCGAGCGCGATGCCGATATCGGCGCGCATCTCGCGCACCTTCTTCGACAGCGCTTCCGGCGAGGTCGAGCCGCATTCCTTGTTGATGTTGAAGCCGTCGGGCTCGACGCCCATCGACACCACGTCGGCGCCGAGCTCCCACAGCGCTTCCGGCACCACCTTGTAGCCGGCGCCGTTGGCGCAATCGATCACGACGCGCAGGCCGTCGAGCGAGAGGTCGCGCGGCAGTGTGCGCTTGGCGAATTCGATGTAGCGGTCATGCACGCCGTCGATGCGGCGGGCGCGGCCGAGGCTGGCGCTTTGCGCGAGCCGGCGATCGATCGGCTCGTCGATCAACTGCTCGATCTGCTTCTCGACGTCGTCGGAGAGCTTGAAGCCCTGCGGGCCGAACAGCTTGATGCCGTTGTCCTCGAACAGATTGTGCGACGCGGAGATCATGACGCCGAGATCGGCGCGCATCGACTTGGTCAGCATCGCAACCGCCGGCGTCGGCATCGGGCCGAGCAGCAGCACGTCCATGCCGACCGAGGTGAAGCCCGCAACCAGCGCATATTCGATCATGTAGCCGGAGAGCCGCGTGTCCTTGCCGATGACGACGCGATGGCGATGCTCGCCGCGCTGAAACACGAGGCCCGCCGCCTGCCCCACCTTGAGCGCGAGCTCCGGCGTGATCAGTCCGTTGGCGCGGCCCCGAATCCCGTCGGTACCGAAATATTTGCGGCTCATATGACCCCCAGCACTATCGAAGGCTCGGCGCAAAGCGCAGCGGCAGGAGCCTCGACTGCCCGCTATCATAGCGTGCAGAGGGGTTATAAGCCCTGGCGGGCTAAAATGGCTTCAAAAAATATGATGAATCATTACCGCCGCCGGATCGCCCTTCCGCTGCCTAATCCGTTGTTATTTCTGGCCTTATTCGGAAAGCCGGGACCGGACGTGGAACCGCACTCAGTCCTTCCGCTTGACATGGTGGTCGGCCTTCGAGGGCGGCGGCTGGGTGACATTGACGGGATCGGAGGCCGGAAAGGTCTCCTCCAGCCCTTCGTCGAGGGCTGCTTCCAGCCTGGCTTTCTCGGCCTCCCGGGCCGCCTTGTTCGCTGATCGCTGCATGGTTGGGCTCCGAGGCTGACCGGTTCCGCCGGCAATTTGGCCGATGGCTCAAGCGTGCTAGATGACAGTCAAGAGGGCGAATTCAAGAAGGGCCGGGAATGTCCATGAAGCATGTGACTTGCATCGAGGATCTGCGCACGCTGCATCAACGCCGCGTGCCGAAGGCGTTCTTCGATTATTGCGACCGCGGCTCCTACACCGAGGACACGCTGCGCGCCAATTCCGACGATCTGCAGCAGATCAAGTTCCGCCAGCGCATCCTGGTCGACGTCTCCAAGCGCGATCTTTCGACCACGATCCTCGGCGAGCCCTCGGCGATGCCGCTGATCCTCGCGCCGGTCGGCCTGCTCGGCATGCAGCATGGCGACGGCGAAATCCACGCCTGCCGCGCGGCGCAGGCCGCCGGCATTCCCTTCACCCAGAGCACGATGTCGATCTGTTCGATCGAGGACATTGCAGCCGCCGTCGACAAGCCGTTCTGGTTCCAGCTCTACGTGATGAAGGACCGCGGCTTCATCAAGGCGCTGATCGAGCGCGCCATCGCGGCAAAGTGCTCGGCGCTGGTGCTCACGGTCGACTTGCAGGTGATCGGCCAGCGCCACCAGGACATCAAGAACGGCATGACGGTGCCGCCGGAATGGTCGCTGGCGAAACTGCTCGATTTCGCCAGCAAGCCCGCCTGGGTCGCCGGCGTCCTGCGCGGCAAGCGGCGCAGCTTCGGCAACATCGTCGGCCACGTCAAAGGCACCGAGGACCTCACCAAGCTCTCGGAATGGACCGCCTCGCAGTTCGACACTTCGCTGAACTGGAAAGACATCGACTGGATCCGCAGCATCTGGCCGGGCAAGCTGATCCTCAAGGGCATCCTCGACGTCGAGGACGCCGAACTCGCCGCCAAGACCGGCGCGCAGGCGATCGTGGTCTCCAACCATGGCGGCCGCCAGCTCGACGGCGCACCGTCCTCGATCGAGGTGCTGCCTGAGATCGTCGACTCCGTCGGCTCGCAGATCGAGATCATGTTCGACGGCGGCATCCGCACCGGCATGGACGTCATGCGCGCGATCGCGCTCGGCGCAAAATCCTGCATGATCGGCCGCGCCTATGCGTATGGTTTGGGCGCCGCGGGCCAGGAGGGCGTCGCCAAGGCGCTCGACATCCTCGCCAAGGAGCTCACCACGACGATGGGACTGTGCGGCGTCAACACCATCGCCGAGATCGACGAGCACGTACTGGCGAATTAGGCACACCGTCGTCCCGGCCAAGCGAAGCGCGAGCCGGGACCCATAACCACGACTGTCCGTGGTGACGCTGTAGCTCCAGCGTGCTGTAACAACAAAGCCCTGTGGTTATGGGTCCCGGCTTTCGCCGGGACGACAGCGGAGAATGCCTTTCAAGATCCCGATGCGCAATTGCGCATCTGAATTCGATGCTGTCGCATCGCTCCGGGATGACATTTGCGGCCGCGCAAGCGCGGCCATAAACGTCACATCGGCGGGGTCACGCCGTCGCGGCCGACATTGACGCGGGCGGCTTCGAGCGAACCGTCATCCTTCTTGGCCGCGCCGAAGATGATGAGCTTGGCGCCCGGCTTCACCTCACTCTTGTCGCTGGCGACGAAGGTGACGATCGGCGTCTCCGGCGGCACCACCACCTTCTTCTCGCCGTCCTTGTACTTGACCAGGATGTTCTGGCCGTCGGTGCCCTTGACGGTCTCCGCCACGGTGGCGTTGGTCATGGTGCTGTTGGCGCGGGCGTCCCAGGGACGAAAACCTTCGGCGGCACCGCGCTGGTTTTCCGGAAAGATGTGCACGGCGATCGCACGCTGGGTGCCGTCAGGATCGGGCATCGCGGTGACGCCGATATAGGAGCCTTCCTTGATCTCCGACAGCGAGGTCTTGACCACGGCGAAGACCGCGACGTTGTCGGTCATCTTCACCTTCACGTCGGTTCCTTCGCGGGTCTTGATCGCCAGCGTCGTCCCGTCGACGCCTTCGATGGTGCCGCGGATGCGCACCGTCGGCGCAGGCGGCTGCTGCGCCCATGCCGTGGTGACGACCGTCGTGACGACGGCGAGCGAGGCGATCAACGAAGCAAATCTGGGCATGGCATCCCTCCCGGTTTTCTTGCGCGTTGAGGGACAAACCCCACACCTTCAACGGTATTCCGTGCGGGGAGCGAAAATACGGCCTCTCTTCCCTTCTCCCCTTGTGGGAGAAGCTGGCTCGCATCGATAGATGCGAGCCAGATGAGGGGGTCTGTCTCCGCCGATAGAGACCCTCACCCGGCGCTTCGGCGCTACCCTCTCCCACAAGGGGAGAGGGTTTGTCGCGTCACATCGGCGGCGTCAGCCCGTCGCGGCCGACGCTGACGCGGTTGGTCTCGAAGCGCGCCGTCCGGCAACTTGCGCATGAAGGCGATGACCTTGGCGCCGGGCTTGAGATCGGACTTGTCGGCGGGAACATAGGTGACGACCGGCGGTTTCGGGCGAGACCAGCACTTTCTTCTCGCCGTCCTTGTACTTGATCAGCAGCGTATGGCCGTCATTGCCGACCACGGATTCGGCGACCGTCGCATTGGTCATGGAACTGTTGGGACGCAGATCGTAGGGCCGCGATCCCTCGCCGGTGCCGCGCATGTTCTCGGGAAACACATGCACCTCGATCGCGTTCTGCATGCCTTCCGGTCCCGGCACGGTGGTGGTGCCGATGAAGGAGCCGACCTTGATGTCGGACAGCGCAATCTTGACGATGCCGACGATGCGGATGTCCGATGTCATCTGCAGGCGGACGTCCTCGCCGCTGCGCGACTTCACCGGCCAGCACGTCGCCCTCGACGGCTTCGATCGTGCCGCGCACGCGCGACGGTGACGGCGGCTGCTGGGCAATGGCATAGATCGTCGAGGCTGCGACCATCGCAACGGCAAACAACGGACGGATCAGGCTGGGGCGATCGGACATGAGCGAAGCTCCTGATGGCGCTGACCTAACCATTCACCCCGACGCCGCAACGATATTCCGCCTCACAAGCGCGCGAATGCTCGGTCTCGACGGATCACGCGTGCTTGAGGTCGGCCTCGACAAGCGCACGCAGTTCCGCCGTCACCTGCGGCCGTTGGCCGAACCACAGCTCAAAGCCGCGCACCGCCTGGTGCAGCAGCATGCCGAGGCCGTCGGCGGTCTTCAGCCCGCGCGCCCTCGCGGCGGCCAAGCAGATCGCGTCTGCAGCGGCACATAGACGAGGTCGGCAACCACGGCATTGCCGGGCAGCAGACCGACATCGATTTCGAGCGCCGGCTGGCCGTGCATGCCGAGCGAGGTGGTGTTCACCAGAAGGCCTGCGCGGGGCAACAACTCCTTGACCGCGTCCCAGCCGACCGGATGCACGGTCGCGCCGAATTGATCGGCCAGTGATTTTGCGCGATCGAGCGTGCGGTTGGCGAGATGAATGTGTTTGATGCCGCGCTCGATCAGGCCGAACACGACCGCGCGAGCTGAGCCGCCGGCGCCGAGCACCAGCGCATCCGACGCCTTGTCCCAGCCGGGCGCAGCGGCGTCGAGATTGTTGATGAAGCCTTCGACGTCGGTGTTGGTCGAGCAGAGCTCGCCGTCTGCGTACCAGAGCGTGTTGGCGGCGCCGACCGCCTTGGCACGCGCATCCGGCTTCGACAAGCACAAGCGCCTGCTCCTTGTGCGGAATGGTGACGTTGGCGCCGACGAAGCCGCGCAGCGACAGCCGCAGCACGAAATCGCGAAAATCGTCCGGCGGCACGGCCTCGATGACGTAGCCGCCCTCGATGCCGAGCGTGCGCAGCCAGTAGCGATGGATCAGCGGCGAGCGCGAATGCGCGGCCGGCCATCCGATCAGGCATGCGGCAGGGGTTTTGGTTCCGGCGGTCATAGCAGTCAATTCGGCCAAGGCGGCGGCGCTGTCAATGCCGGAGGCCGCTGCATCTCGCGCGACAGGCTGAGGACGCCCATGGCGCTCCGATACGGCAAGCCGGTTATGATGCCGCGATGCCGTTGGCTCCTCCGGAGGCCGGCGGCGGCGCAGCGCCGGCCGCATTGCTGTTATATCCCTTGATGTCGGCGACCGCACGCTCGATCGTCTCGCGGAATTTGGCGCGCGGCGGGCTCACGCCGTGGGTGAGCAGCTCGCGGCGCACCGCAGGCGAGGCGCCGGTGATGAACAGCCGCATGCCCTGCCGCTGCGCCTCGTGCGGCGACGCGGCCCATGACGTTGGCCGCGGTCGAATCCAGGAACGGCACCGCGGAGAAATCGACCACGAAGGACTTTCGGCTGTCGGCGATGCCGTCGAGCACGGTGCCGACCGTCGAGGCCGCACCGAAGAAGAACGCGCCGGTGATGCGATAGACCAGCACGTCGGGATCGGTGGCGAGCGTCGCGTCGTAGCGCCCGCGGCCATCCTCGTCGTCCTGGTCGGCGCGGTCGCGGCGGCGATCGGGCCGGCTGCCTCGATGCCCGTCATCTGCGCCATGCGATTGATGAACAGCACGGCGCCGAGCGCGAAGCCGACCACAATGCCTTCGGTGAGATCGCGGAAGATCGTCAGCAGGAAGGTCGCGAGCAGCACGGTGGCATCGCCCCAGGACGAGCGCAGCAGCATGGCGAATTCCTGCTTCTCCGCCATGTTCCAGGCCACCACGACCAGCACGGCGGCCAGCGCCGCCAGCGGGATGTAGCTCGCGAGCGGTGCCGCGATCAGCATGAACAGCAGCAGGAACAGCGAATGCAGCATGCCCGAGACCGGACCGCGCGCGCCGGCGCGGACGTTGGTCGCGGTGCGCGCGATGGTGCCGGTGACGCAGAGGCCGCCGAACAGCGCCGAGCCGATATTGGCAAAGCCCTGCGCGACCAGCTCGCAATTGGAGCGATGGCGGCGGCCGGTCATGCCGTCGGCCACCACCGCCGACAGCAGCAACTCGATCGCGCCGAGCAGCGCAAACGCGATGGCATCGGGCAGCACCGCGCGCATTTTCGCCAGCGAGAATGCCGGTAGCGCCGGCGTCGGCAATTGCGCGCGGGATGCCGCCGAAGCGGGTGCCGATGGTCTCGACCGGCAGGGCGAGCGCCCAGGCCGCGAATGCCGCGAGCGACGACCGCGATCAGGATGCCCGGCCAGTGCGGCCGCAGCCGTCGCAGCACGACGATGATGAGGACGCTGACGATCGCAAGCGCGATCGCCGACGCATTGGCGGTGGGCAAGCCGCCCGCCAGCGCCTCCAGCTTCGCGACGAATTCGCCGGGCTCCTTGCCGGTAAGCGTGATGCCGAAAAGATCCCTGAGCTGGCTTGCGAAGATGATGACGGCGATGCCGGCCGTGAATCCGACCGTGACCGGATAGGGAATGAACTTGATGTAGGTGCCGAGCCGCAGCAGGCCGGCCGCGATCAGGATCACGCCCGCCATCATGGTGGCGAGCAACACGCCGTCGACGCCGTGGCGCTCGACGGTCAGCGCCACCAGCACGATGAAGGCGCCGGCAGGCCCGCCGATCTGGAAGCGACTGCCGCCGAGCAGCGACACGATGAAGCCGCCGACGACGGCGGTGTAGAGGCCGCGGTCCGGCGTCACGCCGGAGGCGATCGCGATCGCCATCGACAGCGGCAGCGCGACGATCGCGACCGTCAGGCCCGGAGACGATGTCGGCGCGAAAGCCGTCGAGGCCATAGCCTTCGCGGAAAACGGTGAGAAGCTTTGGCGAATAGAGTTCGGCAAAGGTCGGCTGATGCAACTGATGCAGCCGATGCAGCGGATCCTCGCTTTTTTCGCCGGTGGTGCTCATGCCCACAATGCTCCCGTCGCATCGTGCGGCCGAATGGCGCGCGATGCCTAGCCGATGCTGTGCGGCGGCCCCGGCTCCTTGAGACGAACGCCGCGCCCGCCCTCGTCGCTGCGCGCGTGCTCGCCGATCAGCGCCACGCCCGCCCGATCAAGCGCGTCGACCACCCTGGTCAGCGTCTCCACCACGCCGCGCACCGTGCCGGTGCTCGCTTCCATGCGCTGGATGGTCGGCAAGGAAACGCCGGCGAGTTCGGCGAGCGTCCTCTGATCAATGCCGAGCAGCGCCCGCGCCGCACGCATCTGGAACGACGTAATCAAGGGTGGCCTCACGTAAGAAGCAGGATAAGTGATAGTTCATATATAGACAATGATGTAAAATACATCAAGCGCAGCTGCGCGCAAGAGGCGCGACGGGCGGGATGAACTTCGTTCAAGGAATGTCGGCCGTCAGCGCCGCGCACGCCGGCGTGAACCTCCGTCGCCGGGAGATTCACGCCCGCTGGTGCATCACGCCGCGTCGCGATGCGCGGCGATGATCTTGTCAGCGTCGCGGCCGCGTGACCTCGGCCATGCGGTCGAATTGCCGCGTGAAGCTGCCCGCGCCTGCAGTGGCCGAGCGCAACTCGACGATGAGATCGCCGATCTCGGCTTCCGGCATGGTGGCGCGCACGCAATCCCAGCCGCTCCAGCCTTCTCGGGTGTCGAAGGAGAGGATTTGGCCGCGCCGCGCCGACAGGATCGCGTTGATCTTGGCGGTGGCCTCCGTGGGACAGACGATCTCGACCTGATGGATCGGCTCCAGCAGCACCGGCGCGCATTGCGGCAGCGCCTCCGACACGCCGATGCGCGCCGCGGTACGGAACGCAAGATCGGAGGAGTCGACGCTGTGATAGGAGCCGTCGGTCAGCGTGACATGCACGTCGATGACGGGGAAGCCGAGCGGCCCGCGCACCAGGGCATCGACCACGCCTTCCTCGACCGCGCCGATGTAGTTGCGCGGTACCGCGCCGCCGACCACCTTCTCCGCGAACTCGAAGCCGGTGCCGCGCGGCATCGGCTTGATATCGAGCACGACGTCGCCGAACTGGCCGTGGCCGCCGGATTGTTTCTTGTGCCGGCCGCGCTGGGTGATCGCCTTGCGGATGGTCTCCTGATAGCCGATCGCCGTGCGGTTGCGATTTGACGTTGACACCGAAGCGGTCCTTCAGCCGCTCCAGCGCCACGCGCAGGTGCATCTCGCCCTGCCCCCACAGCACGATGTCGTGGGTTTGCGCGTTATGCACCATCGCGAGCGAGGGATCCTCCTCGCTGAGCCGGATCAGCGCCTGGCCGAGCTTGACGTCGTCCTTGCGGTCGACGGCGGCGAGCGACATCGCCAGCACCGGCGCGACCGGCTCGATCTTGATCAGCGCCGCCGGCGCCGTCTTGCCGCCGGACAAAGTGTCGCCGGTCTTGACCGCGTCGAGCTTGCCGAGCGCGATGGTGTCGCCGGCCTCCGCCGAAGGCCGCTTGCTGTCGTGGGTGCCGCTGACCCCGAGGATGCCGGAGACGCGGCCGCTCTCTCCGACTCGATGACTGCAACGTCGCGCCGTCATCGAGACGCCCGGCGAGTACGCGGGTCAGCGACAGCTTGCCGCCGTGCTGCAGGTGCATGGTCTTGAGCACATAGGCCAGCGCTTCCTTCTGCGCGGGCACGCCGAGGCGTTTCGCGGTCTCCGCGACGCCGGGCGCTTCGTGGCGCAGCGCCTTCATCAGCCGCAGCACGCCGTTCTCGCGGCTCGCCGCGCCGAGCAGCACCGGGCAGATCAGCCCCTCGCGCAATTCGCGGGCGAGGTCGTCGAACACGGCATCGCGCGGCGGCTGGATATCTTCCAGCAATTGCTCCATCAACGCATCGTCGTGATCGGCGAGCTTCTCCAGCATCGAGAAGCGCGCTTCCTTTTCGCGGTCGAGATTGCCGCCTTCCAGCGCCACGACCTCCGAGGGCTTGTGCTCGCGATAGATAAAGGCGCGCTCCAGCGCGAGGTCGACAAAGCCTTCGATCAGCTCGCCGTTCCAGATCGGAATCTGCCGCAGCACCAGCGGCACGCGCGAGGCCGGCTGCAAGCGTCGCGAGCGTCTCGCGGATGCGCTTGTTGGCCTTGTCGATCTTGTTGAGGAACAGGAAGCGCGGGATCTTCAGCTCCTCGAGCTCGCGCAGGATGATCTGCAGCTGCGGCAGCTTCTTCTCGTCCGCCTCGCAGACCACGATGGCGGCGTCGACCGCCGGAAGCGCGGCGCGCATGTCGTGCGCGAACTCGATCGAACCCGGACAATCGATGAAGGTGTAGCTGTCGCCCATGAAGGTGACGGTGGCGGCGGAGAGCCCGACGCTCATCTTGTGATGGCGGGCTTCCGGGCTGGCATCTCCGTGGGAGGTTCCGGCATCGACGCTGCCGGCTTTGGGGATGGCGCCTGTTCGCGCCAGTATCGCTTCGAGAAGTGTGGTTTTACCGCTTTGGAAAGGGCCCACCAGCGCAATGCACCGTGGACCGCGGGGACTTCTGACGTCTTGTCCCATTGCCCGCCTCCTTCAATTTTGAAGTCGGCCCATGATTGGGTCGGCAGATGCGATGCTCCGCCCTGTCCCGGGATTTTGGCAAGCGGGAAAATGTCGCCGCGAAAAAATCACCGGTTTTTCGGATGCAGTGCAGCGCGCTACGCCGCCCGCATCCGACCAAGGTAGAATTAGCGGCCCGGCCGCAGTTCCAGACTCTCGAGCCCGGCGGCGACACCGATGCCGACCTGGCCCTGCACGCTGAGCGGCTGCAGCGCGATCGAATTGTTGGAGCCGCCGACCAGCACGTTGCCGCCGACGCCGACGCCGAGCGTCGCACTGCCCTGGGCACCGGCATAGTTGCCGGCGAGGTCACCTGGCCCGAGCTGGTCGACCGGCGCGAACACGCCCCAGGCCAGCGCCGACTCCTGGGTGATGCCGATATCGAGCCCCACTTTACGAATGGTCGCGACATAGAAGTCGTCGGGCCGGTTACCGGCGCGCAGCACGCAGCCGAGATTGGTCACCGAGCCCACGATGAAGCCGACGCTGGCGCCGCCGCGGCATTCCAATACGCCGATCTGCACCTTCGCCTGCTGCGCGTTGGTCGGGGCAACCGATGCCGACAAAGCGAGGACGATACCAGCAAGGACGATTGAGGCGGCGCATGATCAAAATCTCCGGCATAAAGTAAGCGTGATGCAGTCAGGAATCGACGACGTCTATGGCACAGGATTGCCGCGCGTTGCCCAACAAAAAAGGGCCCGCTTGCGCGGGCCCTCTTTTCGCAATGCCATCAGCTCAGCCGCGATGACGGCGATGATAGCGGACGCCGCGCGACGGGCCGGTACGGCTGCAATTGAATGTCGGCAATCCCGGCGGCGACGTTCAGCCCGGTCTGGCCCTGCACGCTGATCGGCTGCAACGCATAGGCATTGGCCGGGCCGCCAACGAGGAAATTGCCGCCGAAGCCGACGCCGACCGACGCATTGGCGCCGACGCCGCCATAGTTGCCGGCAAGCTCGCCGCGTCCGAGCCGCCCCGTCGGCGCGTTCACCGCCCAGGCGAGCCGGGTCCGTTCAGTGAAGCCGAGATCGACGCCGTAGCGGCGGACCGTTGCGATATAGGGTTCCGGAGCGGCGGCCTTCGCTCTGGAACACGCATTCGAACGATGCCACCGAGCCGACGACGAAGCCGACATTCTGGCCGCCCTGGCATTGCAGGATGCCGGCGCGAACCGGCGGCAGCGCGTTGGCGCTCGCAAGCGGCGCCAGCAGCGCTGCGATAACGATAATGAGGCCGGGAACTCGCATAGGTCTGATCTCCGCAGTGTGACGTGGATGCGGGCCGGACACAAAGAAAGCGCCTTGTTCAAAACAAGGCGCTTTCAAAAACTGCCGTCAAAGCTGGCGTCGACGCCTATGTGATTTGACAGCCTTTTCTGACGCGTTTTTACGCGAACCGGCACCACTGTCGAAAACGCACTATCTCAAATTGCCACAGAAGCGCTGGATGCGCTTGCAGGCGTCTTCGAGATCCGAGGTCTTGGTCGCATAGGAAATGCGGAACGCAGGTCCGAGGCCGAACGCCGAGCCCTGCACGACGGCGACGCCCTCGGTCTCCAGCAGCTCGGTGACAAAGTCCTCGTCATTGGCGAGCACCTTGCCCGACGGCGCGGTCTTGCCGATGGTGCCGGCGCAGGACGGATAGACGTAGAACGCGCCTTCCGGCCGCGGGCAGTCGATGCCCTTGGCCTGGTTCAGCATGGCCACCACGAGGTCGCGGCGCTCCTTGAACACCTTGTTGTTGGCGGGGATGAAGTCCTGCGGACCGTTGAGCGCCTCGACCGACGCCCATTGCGCGATCGACGACGGGTTCGAGGTCGACTGCGACTGGATGGTCTGCATCGCCTTGATCAGTTGCGCCGGACCGCCGGCATAGCCGATGCGCCAGCCGGTCATGCAATAGGCCTTCGACACGCCGTTCACGGTCAGCGTGCGGTCGTACAGTTTCGGCTCGATCTGCGCCGGCGTGGTGAAGACGAAGTCGTCATAGACGAGATGCTCGTACATGTCGTCGGTCATCACCCAGACATGCGGATGCTTGACCAGCACGTCGGTGATCGCCTTCAGCTCGGCGCGCGAATAGGCCGCGCCGGTCGGGTTCGACGGCGAGCACAGGATGATCCACTTGGTCTTCGGCGTGATCGCCTTCTCGAGATCCGCCGGCTGCAGCTTGAAGCCGTGCGCGGCGGTGCAGACGATCGGCACCGGCTCGCCGCCGGCGAGCGCCACCATCTCCGGATAGCTCACCCAGTACGGCGCCGGGATGATCACCTCGTCGCCGGGATTGATGGTCGCCATCAGCGCGTTGTACAGCACCTGCTTGCCGCCGGTGCCGACGATGATCTGGTTCGGCTTGTAGCTCAGGCCGTTCTCGCGCTGGAACTTGCCGATGATGGCTTCCTTCAGCTCGGGAATGCCGCCGACGTCGGTGTACTTGGTCTTGCCGGCTTCGATGGCATGGATGGCGGCCAGCTTGATGTTGCCCGGCGTGTCGAAATCCGGCTCGCCGGCGCCAAGGCCGATGACGTTGCGGCCTGCCGCTTTCAGCGCGCGTGCTTTATCCGTGACCGCGATGGTCGCGGACGGCTTCACACGGTCGAGCGCAGCGGACAGGAAGGGCATCGTCTTCTCCTGGCAGATATGTTGGCACACGTCGTGGACGCGAGAATCCACGACTTTCATGATTGGAATCGTCGTACCCTAAGGCCCATCCCGCTGCATCGCAAGAAACTTTCCCCGCTCGGTGCAAAGTTTAGGGGACACTCGGTGCAAGCTTTAGGGAACGTTAAAGCGGGCCGGCTAGGTTCGCGCAATATTCCTAAAATTCTGCGGCGAAATGGCTCATTTCTGGCAAGACGTCTTCTGGAAAGCCTGCATTCCGGACAATGGCTTACAGCGGCGCGCGTGCGCGGCTACAGCCTGATCCTGCTCGTCATCTGCACGCTCGCCTTTGCCGGCTGGGTCGCCGTGTCGGACGGCCTGATCGACCGCAACGGCAAGCCGCTCGGCACCGACTTTTCCAACGTCTATGCCGCGGGCGCGCTGACCTGGCAGGGCCGTCCCGCCGAGGCCTATCAGCCCGAGCTTCAGCATCGGGCCGAGAAGGCGGTTTTCGACGGGCGCGAGGTGCCGTTCTACGGCTGGCACTATCCGCCGTTCTTCTTTGCGGTGGCTTTCGCCGTCGCCGCAGTTCCCTATGCCTTCGGACTTGTCGATCTGGCTGGTTGTCGAGCTTCGCCGCCTATCTCGCGACCTTGCGCGCCATCCTGCCGCGTCCGGAGACGCTGCTGGTCGCGTCGGCCTTTCCCGCCGTCTTCATCAATGTCGGCCACGGCCAGAACGGTTTCCTGACCGCCGCGCTGCTCGGCGGCGCGCTGCATTGGCTCGACCGAAGGCCGTGGCTTGCCGGCATCCTGATCGGCATGCTCGCCTACAAGCCGCAATTCGGCGTGCTGATTCCGATCGCGCTGCTCGCCGGACGGCGCTGGACCACGATCGGCGCGGCCGCTGCCACCGTGCTGGCGCTGGTTGCCATGAGCTTTGCCGCGCTTGGCAGCGGTGTGTGGCACGCCTTCCTCGATTCCCTGAACTTCACGCAGAACGTCGTGCTCGAACAGGGCGGCACCGGCTGGGAAAAGATCCAGTCGATCTTCTCGGCGGCGCGGAACTGGGGCGCCAACGTGCCGACCGCCTACGCGATCCAGAGCACGCTGGCGCTGCTGCTCGCTGCGAGCCTGGCGTGGCTGTGGCACAGCGATGCCGCGTTCGAACTGAAGGCTGCAGCGCTCGCCGCGGGTAGCCTGCTCGCAACACCTTACGTGCTGGACTACGACCTCGTCGTGCTCGCCATCGCAATCGCCTTCTTCGCCCGCCACGGTTTCAACCGCGGCTTTCGCGGCTACGAAATCAGCGTGCTTGCCGCGGCCTGGGTCGTTCCGCTGCTGACGCGCAGCATTGCCGGAGCGACCGGCGTTCCGCTCGGCCTGATCGTGTTGTTGGCGTTCTACGGTCTCGTGCTGCGCCGCGCGCTGCATGATGCGGCTGTTGCAAATCAGGCGCATCAACTGGCGCAAGCGTGATGCGATTTGTCTTGCCGTGTTCGCTCGCACGCTGACGGAATCGTGCCGCGATACCGCACTGCGGTAGAGTTTTCGACTTTTTCCAGACCGCGCGCCCTTGCGACGCACCGTGTTCACCATCATTCTTTAGCCGGGTTGTGGCGCGACAAGCCGATTGCGTCATCGCCGCACGCACAATTCCGACCGCGCGAAAATCCGAGCCCAAGAAATCTGACAATGTACAAGCTCTATTCGATGCAGCGCTCCGGCAACAGCTACAAGGTCCGCCTTGCGCTGGCGCTGCTCGGCATCCCCTACGAGCCGATCGAGATCGACATCCTGCGCGGCGAGAGCCGCACGCCGGATTTTCTGTCGAAGAACCCGAGCGGGCAGGTCCCGCTGCTGGAAGTCGACGGACGATATATCGCCGAGTCCAACGCCATCCTCTGGTATGTCGCCGCCGAGACGCCGCTGTCGCCGGAGACCCGCATCGAGCGCGCCGAGGCGTTGCAGTGGATGTTCTTCGAACAGCACGCACTGGAGCCGAATATCGGCGCGGCCTATTTCTGGCTGTCGCTGGTGAGGGGCGGCCGCGACCTGCAGACCCACGCGCTGGAGGACTGGATGGAGCGCGGCTATGCGGCGCTGCAGGTGATGGAAAACCATCTCAAGACGCATCACTACTTCGCCGCCAGCCAGCTCACCGTCGCCGACATCGCGCTGTACGGCTACACCCATGTCGCCGACCGCTGCGACTACGATCTTGCGACCTTCCCGGCGATCCGCGCCTGGCTGCGCCGGGTCGAGCAGACGGCGGGCTTCATCCCGATGGATTGGCAGGCTGGGGCCATGGTCACCGATGCGCCGAGCGTCGCGGCGAACGCCTGACGCACTTGGCCGACCCGATAAGGAAAGCGGGTATAAATACCGAGGATTGCGGGCAAACCCGTTAACGCCGCCGCGATTTCGCCACGATCGGCGCGGCTCGGCGCCGCAATGTTGCCGAGGGCCCCCGCGATACTGGTAGCCGTCGCGGGTGATTCGCCCGCGTCGTGAAGGAATTTGACCATGATCCGGTCACCCGGCGCCGCCGGCTTCGTCAGCCGTCCCGCCGCCCGTCGCTTCGATCTCCGATTGACCCACGCCGTCGCCGCCTCGCTCGCGTTCGGCGCGGTGTCGCTTGTGCCTGATCGCCATGCTGACGGTCAAGCTCACCATGGCGATGCCGATCCCGGCGTGAGCCGACAACGCTTTCGACCTCCCTATCCAACCACGCGCGATGCCAGACATCGCGGCAGACCATGATGAAGACGCCCATAGGACTTGTGACTGTTGCGCTCTCGGCTGCGACCCTGCTCGCCGGGCTGTTTTTGATCGCGACCAGCACGCGCGGCCAGAATTCCTCGTTCGAATCGTCGGCAGGACAGCTCGAGGTGCAAACGGTCGCGACCGGTCTCGTGCATCCCTGGGCGCTGGCGTTCCTGCCCGACGGCAAGATGCTGGTGACCGAGCGGCCGGGCCGCATGCGCATCGTCTCCTCCGAGGGCCAGCTCTCGCCGCCGCTCAAGGGCGTGCCCGACGTGTGGGCCACCGGCCAGGGCGGTCTGCTCGACGTCGTCACCGACAGCGGCTTTGCCCAGAACAGGACGATCTTCTTCTGCTACTCCGAGCGCACCAGCGGCGGCGGCCGCACGGCCGTGGCGCGCGCCAAGCTCAACGACGGCAGCGGCCGGCTCGACGAGACCAAGGTGATCTTCCGCCAGGAAGGCCCGCTGTCGTCGGGCAATCATTACGGCTGCCGCATCGCGCAGGCGAGCGACGGCAATCTGTTCGTCACGCTCGGCGAGCATTTCAGCTACCGCGACGAGGCGCAGAGCCTCGGGAATCATCTCGGCAAGGTGATCCGCATCGCGCCCGACGGGTCGGCGCCATCGGACAATCCCTTTGTCGGCCGCGACGGCGCCAAGCCGGAAATCTGGAGCTATGGCCATCGCAACGAACAGGGACTGGCGATCAATCCCGGCGAACGGCGAGCTCTGGGAAATCGAGCACGGCCCGCGCGGCGGCGACGAGGTCAACGTCATCGCCAAGGGCAAGAATTACGGCTGGCCGGTGATCGGCTTCGGCATCGACTATTCCGGCTCGAAGATCCATGACGCGACCGCCAGGGACGGCATGGAGCAGCCGGCGAAATACTGGGTGCCGTCGATCGCGCCGTCGGGCGCGGCGTTCTACAGCGGAAAGCTGTTTCCGAAGTGGAACGGCAGCCTGTTCACCGGCGCGCTCGCCGGCAAGATGCTGGTGCGGCTGCAGCTCAACGGCAACACCGTGACCGGCGAGGAGCGGTTGCTGCAGAACCTGCATGAGCGGATCCGCGACGTGCGCCAGGGGCCGGACGGCGCGCTGTGGCTCTTGACCGACAATTCGGCCGGGCGAATTTTGCGGGTGTCGCCGGCAGCGAAATGACGCTGATGGCGTGAACGCGATCGCGCGACACTGCGACCAAGGGGCATGTACTGGAGTTACTTCATCGTCGCACTGTCGGCCGGGGCTGCGCTGCTCGGCGCCCCGCCCGCGCGCGCCGAATGCGAAATGGTGCCTACCACTTGTGGAAGATCAGGAACGCGCCGAACGCGATCGACGCAAAGCCGAGCGCGTGATTCCAGCCCAATGGCTCCTTCAGATACAGCACCGAGAACGCGGCGAACACGGTCAGCGTGATCACTTCCTGAATGGTCTTGAGCTGGGCCGCGGTATAGACCGCGCTGCCCCAGCGATTGGCCGGCACCGCCAGCCAGTATTCGAAGAAGGCGATGCCCCAGCTCACCAGGACCACGAGCGGCAGCGAGTGGTCCTTGAATTTGAGATGGCCATACCAGGCAAAGGTCATGAACACGTTGGAGGCAAACAGCATCAGGACCGGCAACAGCGTCGGCGAAATAGTGGGCATGGACGTCCTTTCGAAAATTCCGGCGTTAACCCGCGGGGCGGAACGCGATTCCGCCGCCTTTGAATAGCATTTGATTCCAACAAGCGCGAAATGCCTCGCGCGCGCGGCAGCCCTGCCTTAACGACAAGACCAAAAATCCCTGCGCTGTTGCAGGAATACGTCAAACTGCGTGCCCCAGTTTTGACTTGGATGCGACGTGACCATGCAGTTCGACTGGCGCACAATTCTCGGCCCGGCGTTGACGACAGCGGTGGCGCTGATCGCCTTCGTCGTCGACCGCCATTTCGTGACGGTGCCCAATCCGGCGCCGCTGTTCGTCTGCATCGTCGCGCTGGCGAGTTCGATCAGCGGCATCGCCTCCGGCCTGATCAGCGCCGCCATCGCGGTGATCTTCTCCGCCTTGTTCTTCCTCAATCATCGCGCGGCGCCGGGCTACGATGCCCACGACGTCGCGCGGATGGTCCTGCTCGCACTGACGGCCGGCGGCACCGCCGTCATCACCGGCATGCTGCGGCAGAAATGGATCGACACCTTTGCCTCCGAGCAGGCCAGCATGCGACCTCGGCGCGGCTTGCGGCGGCACTCGACCAGGTCGACATCGGCATCGTGCTGCTCGATGCGGATACCCGCGCCGAATTCATCAACCGCGCCTTCCGCGACTACTTCGCGCTGCCCGACGAGAAGGCCGACGCCAAGCCGCCCTTCATCGCGCTGATGTATCACGGCCGCGACACCGGCGCCTACGAACTGCCCGAGGACGAGCTTGCGCATTTCATCGCGCAGCGCACCGAGATGATGCGGTCGGGCGATTCCACGCCGATCAACATCAACCTCGCCGACGGCCAGGTGCTGCGCTTCAGCTGTACTGCGCTGCCGGACGGCGGACGCATGCTGAGCTATACGCCGGTCACCGATCTCGTGCGCTACACCGATCCGCCCGGCAACGCGGAGTTCTTCCGCGCGCTGCGCAAGGGCCAGCGCCCGGCCTTCCCGGACAAGCGCGCGGCGGAATAGCCGGCGTCGCCGTATCCGTGATACAACGCGCTCTCCTCGGGCGCCTGCGCTCATCCTCGTCAATTCCCGGAAATCAAGATGTCCAGCGAACTCGTCATCCGCCCCGTCGCGCGGCAGGACTATGAACAATGGCTGCCGCTGTGGGACGGCTACAACGCCTTCTACGAACGCTCCGGTCCCACCGCGCTCGATCCCGAAATCACGCGGATGACCTGGGCGCGGTTTTTCGACGCCTACGAGCCGGTGCATGCGCTGGTCGCCGACAACGGCGGCCAGTTGCTCGGGCTCGTGCATTATCTCTATCACCGCAGCACCACGGCGATTGCGCCGAACTGCTATCTGCAGGACCTGTTCACCAACGCCGCCGCGCGCGGCAAGGGCGTGGGGCGCGCGCTGATCAACGGCGTCTATGACCGGGCGAAGGTCGCGGGATCGCCGCGGGTCTACTGGCAAACCCACCAGACCAACCACACCGCGATGCAGCTTTACGACAAGGTGGCGAAGAACTTCGGCTTTGTCGTCTACAGCAAGCTGCTGTGACCGGCCCGCAGGCGATCGGCTTATGACGCAGGCCGCCTGTGGATATCTCAACTGTCACCGGCACGTAACAAAGGCGGGCTAGGTTCGACACGCGTCTGATCAGGCCCCCCGTCTCAGATCAAACGCCCCAGCGGTCCCAGTCAGTCGCCGCGTCTGACCGGGGCCGCATTTTTTTGGCTGCTGCGCGTCGTGCGCGAGGCAGTCATGCCTGACGGCGGTGCGATGGCACCTTGCAGGCGTATCAGGCGCAGGCCACAATATTCGCCCTTCCGCCTCCCCCTCCTCACAGGATCGATCATGCAAATTCGCAATCTCGGCGGCTCCGGCCTGCGCGTTTCCGCCGTCGGGCTCGGCTGCAACAATTTCGGTCAGCGCACCGACCTCGAGACCTCGCGCAAGGTCATCCACAAGGCGATCGACCTCGGCGTCACGCTGTTCGACACCGCCGACATCTACGCCAACATGGGCGGCTCGGAGACCGTGCTCGGCGCGGTGCTCGGCGATCGCCGCAAGGACATCGTGCTGGCAACGAAATACTCCAAGCCGATGGCCACCGACGGCACCAAGCAGGGCGCCTCGCGCCGCTACATCATGTCGGCGGTGGAAGCGAGCCTGACGCGGCTGAAGACCGACTACATCGATCTCTATCAGCAGCACGATTACGATCCGCTGACGCCGATCGAGGAGACGCTGCGCGCGCTCGACGATCTCGTCCGCCAGGGCAAGGTGCGCTACATCGGCAATTCGAACTTTCCGGCGTGGCGCATTGCCGAAGCCGAGCAGGTCGCGCGCGCTATGAACGTCAACCGCTTCGTCTCCTGCCAGGACGAATACTCGCTGGTGGTGCGCGACATCGAGAAGGACCTGTTGCCGGCGGCGCAGGAATACAAGCTCGGCCTGCTGCCGTTCTTCCCGCTGGCGAGTGGCCTGCTCACCGGCAAGTACAAGCGCGGCGCCGCCGCGCCCGACGATACCCGCTTTGCCAAGGCGCCGGCGCTGAAGGATCGCTACGTCACGCCGCGCAACGAGGACATCGTCGAGAAGCTGCAGGCCTTTGCCAAGGCGCGCGGCCACTCCATGCTGGAGCTCGCCTTCTCCTGGCTCGCCGCGCGGCCGCAGGTGTCGAGCGTGATCGCCGGCGCCACGCGCGTCGAGCAGATCGAGCAGAATGTGAAGGCGATCGAGTGGCAGTTGAGCGCGGACGATATGGCGGAGATCGACCGGATTACGACGGGGTAGCTGCCGCCTCAACACACTGTCGTCCCGGCGCAAGCCGGGACCCATACCCCCAATGCCATTGATTGCGGCCGGTCGTCTATCCGCTTTCGAACCGATAGATCCGCGGTATGGATCCCGGCTTTCGCCGGGACGACAGCTTCGCCTGGGGATTGCGCATTAGCCCAACAACCCCTTCATCGGCTTCGCCGCGGCGCTATCCGGAAACACCGTCTGCGCCAGCGCGGCTGTCGCTGAGGCCGAGATGGTCGTGCAGCACGCCCTTGAACACGGCGCGCAGGTCGGTGGTGGGGGCGAGGTCGCGGCCCTGATAGAGGTTGGCTGGCTTCAGGCCCGGCCAGTCGGAGATGACGCGGCCGCCTTTCACGGCGCCGCCGACGAGACAGCGCGATGGTGCCGGTGCCGTGGTCGGTGCCTTCGGTGCCGTTGATGCGCGCGGTGCGGCCGAATTCGGTGGCGACGACGACGACGGTGTCGCGCCAGCGCGCGCCGAGCCCGCTTTCGAATTCGGCGAGCGCGCCGTCGAGGCCGCCGAGCAACTGCGCGAGCCGTCCGGTGGCGCCGCCTTCATTGGCGTGGGTGTCCCAGCCGTCGAAGGCGAGTGCGGCGATGCGCGGGCCGTCATCGGCCGCCATCAGTTTGGCGGCGCCGCGCGCGACCAGCCGCATCGCTGCCGGCGCCATTGATGCCGGGCTTCGGCTTCATGTCGTCGCCTTGCGCGGCCTTGTCGAGCTGCAGGCCGGCGGCGAGCGCCTTGGTCGAGCGCCGGATCGCGCTGGCTGTAGAGATCGATCAGCCGCATCGCGGTGTCGTCGGCGGCCTGCGGCAGCGTCGACCGGCGCCCACGCCGACCGTCGGCGCGCGCACCGCGCAGGATCAGCGGCGTGGTCGGGCCGACCGCGAGCCGCCGTGGCGACACGCTCGACCGCGCGGCAGCGCTTCGCAGCGCGCGATTGAGCCAGCCGGATTGCACGCGGCCGGGCCGGCAAAGCCGCTTTCCAGCACGTCCTGACCGTCGAAATGCGAGCGCTCGCGATAGGAGGTCGCGACCGCATGGACGATCGCGGCGCTGCTTGTCGCGATACATGCGGGACAACTCCGGCATCGCCGGATGCAGGCCGAAGAAAGCATCGAGCATGGTCGCGGCCTTCGCTCCGCTCGAGGCGAGCGCGATCGAGCCGTGCAGGCCGGCGTAATCGGGATCGCCGATCGGCGCGACGGTGGCGAGCCCATCGAGCGCGCCGCGCAGGATGACGACGACCAGGCGCGGATCGCGGCCGTCGGCGGCGCGGCGCGAATTTCGGCAAATAGGCCCAGGCGGCGAACGATGCGCCGCCGAGCAGCAGCGAGCGTCGCGCGGCGCGACGGCTTTCGCAGCAATCGATTGTCAGTCCATGGCGTCGTTTCCATCGGCGTCATCTCCTCTGGAATTCCGGCGACATCAACAGCAGCGCCAGCGCCTGCTGGCGCGACTCCGGCGCGCTCGACGGCGCGGCGCGTCTCGGGCGAGGCGGCATCGGCCGGCGACGCCTTCGAGCAGGTCGCGCGGATCGACGCTGTCGGCGAGGCGCGAGGCGATCTGCGCGGAGATGTCGAGCCGCAGCTTCATGCCCTTCGGGCGCGGCCCAGGCGGCGTTGCGTGTCGGGGAAACCGTTCGGGGCCGGCCGGCGACCACAGCGGCTGGCCGAGCGTGTTGAGAGGCCGCCGAGATAGCGGCCGGGATCCTCGGGGACGCGCGCCAGCAGCGCGGCCGGTCGCGATCAGGAATTCGTACGGCGCAGCGCACCTTGGTCAGCGGCGCCTTCCAGGCTTCGTCGGAATCGACCAGCGCCAACGTCATCGCCTTGAGATCGCCGTCGGTCTTGGCGAACACGTGCCTGCAGCTTCGCGACCAGCGCCGGCGGCGGATCGTCGGCGACGAAATGCCGGACGAATTTGGCGGCGACGAATTTCGCGGTCGAGGGATGGCGCGCGAGATCGGCGAGCACCGCCTCGCCCTGCGTCCACGCCGTTCGGCTCGTAGATCTTGCCGAGCACGCGCTGCGCGCCCGGGCTGATGCGCATTGGCGTTGAACACGAAGGTGCCGGGCGTGCCGAGCGCGCCCTGCCGGCCGGCATAGGTCCAGCCGGTGATGACGCGCGCGAGCGAGGTGACGTCGTCCTGGGTGTAGCCGCCGTCGACGCCGAGCGTATGCAGCTCCATGATCTCGCGCGCGAGATTTTCGTTGAGCCCGCGATTGCGGTTGATGCCGGCGCGGGAGTCCGGGCCGAGCGATTGCTGGTTGTCGAGGAAGAACAGCATCGCCGGATGCTGCTCGACCGCCTTCAGCATGTCGGCGAAGCGGCCGAACACGAAGGGGCGGATCGCCTCGCGCTCGAACGAGCCGGCCCACATCCGCGCCAGCCCGCCCTTGCTGGCGGAGATGCAGAAATGATTGGACCAGAACGCGACCAGCCGCTCGACGAAGCCGCAATCGGCGATGACGGCGCGCTGGATGCGCGCCAGCGCTTCGGTGCGAAACGTCTTCTGGATCACGTTGGGCGGCTGCGGCGCCGGCTTTGCTTCCTGCTTGGCGTTCGGCTGCATCGTCTCCGCCGGCGGCGCGACCACTACGGGCTTGCCCGCCTCGGCAGGCTGCATCGCCGGCTCCTTCGGCGCCATCTCCATGGCGATGTTGTTCAGCGACAGGCCGCGCCGTTGCTGCGGCCTGGCGTCGGCCGGTGGCGGCGGAGATTCGGTTGATGCGGATCTCGCGGCGGCGTCGCGCGCCTGCTGAATCTCGAACTGATAGTCGAACACAGCCTTGGCCAAAGCGGGCGTCGAGGCAAGCCCGGGCAATTCCAGCAGCGCGCCGTTCGGGCGGCTCAACTCTGCCTTCACGAAGCCGCGCGGATCGGAAGCGGCGTTGATGAAATCGCCCGACGCGCCGCCGCGCGCGCCCAAACCGAAGCGATTGAGGGCAATCGAGCGCGGCTTGCGAATCGCGGGCCATCGGGCTTCCCTTGGGCGACCGGTGAACTATGATTTGGCTTAGCGGATGATATCGCGTTTCCGGATGAGCCGCATTAATTCCGCAGGCAGAGAACGGTCCTGTCCATGAATAATCGGTTAGAAATCCCCTCGCCTCGCCGCCTCGCCTGTTCCGGTTGCGGCACGGAATTCGACTGCAACCTGTCCGGTGGTTGCTGGTGCACCGAGGAAGCCTTCCGCCTGCCGATGCCGACGGATGCCAGCGACTGCCTGTGCCCGGATTGTTTGCGGAAGATGGCGGGGGAGCGGCAGCAAGCATCAAGAGGAGCGTGATCGCTCGCCGCGGCGTATGGGTCCCCGCTGTCGCTGAGACGACGGTGGAGCTACTTCCCCGGTCCGGCGAACAGCAGCAGGTTGCCGTCGATATCGCTGACGATGAAATCCCTGGCGCCCCAGGGCTCGTCCTTCAACGGCTGGAAGAACGTCACACCCCTCGCCTCGTACTCGCGATACAGCGCCTCGATGTCCGCCCGCGTTGCGACCGTCAGCGATCCGGACAACAACTCCTCGCGGTCGCGCAACGCCGGGTCGATCACGGGCGCATCGACGTGGCGCAGAGTGAGGCTCGCGCCACCGCGCTTCACTTGCGCGTAGAACGGCGGCTCGCCATAGGTGAAGACGATGGTGAAGCCGAGCTTTTCGACGAAGAAGGCGCAGGACGATTTGATGTCGGCGACGAAGAGCTGCGGCTCGGCGGAGAGAATTGCGGGTTTACTGTCACTCATGTCGGCCTCGCTCTCCCGGCCCTCACATTCGTCATGCCCGGGCTTGACCCGGGCATCCACGACTTGGCCGCATCAGAAAGACGTGGATGGCCGGGTCAAGCCCGGCCATGACGGACAGAGATCATGATCACCGCACCACCGACGCAGTCTGCCCGAACAATATCTTGCGCTCTTCGTCGGTGCGGATCGGGGTCTGGCCGAAATTCGGGTTGACCTCCTTGGCCTTGGCGTAGGCGCGCTGCGTGGCCGGCCGGTCGCGGATGGTTTCCAGCCAGCGCTTCAGATGCGGGAAATCGTCGATGTTCTGGCTCTGGTTCTTCCACGGCACCACCCAGGGATAGCTCGCCATGTCGGCAATCGAATAGTCGCCCGCGATGAACTCGCGCTCGGCCAATTGCTTGTTGAGCACGCCATAGAGACGGTTGGTCTCGTTCACATAGCGGTCGATGGCGTATTTGATCTTTTCCTGGGCGTAGACGTTGAAGTGATGGTTTTGTCCCGCCATCGGCCCGAGCCCGCCCATCTGCCAGAACGTCCACTGGATCGCGTCGTGACGTGCATAGAGATCGGCGGAGAGGAATTTTCCGGTCTTCTCGGCAAGATAAAGCAGCATCGCGCCGGATTCGAAGATCGAGATCGGCTTGCCGCCGCCCTTCGGCTTGTGGTCGACCATGGCGGGAATGCGGTTGTTCGGCGCGATCTTCAGGAACTCGGGCTTGAACTGTTCGCCCTTGCCGATCTGCACCGGAATGATTTTGTACTCCAGGCCGGTCTCTTCGAGGAACATCGTTATCTTGTGGCCGTTCGGCGTGGTCCAGTAGTGAAGGTCGATCATCGCTGGCGTCCCTTGCAGGAGGAAATTGGTGCAAAATTCTTGCATCGCGAGAAAGGATGCGGCTGCATGAACTTGAGCGGGGTGCACCTGCGCGAGTCAATGGTGGCTAACTCTCGATCCGCGCGAATGTGATCTGCAGCCGGCGCATTGAGGTGATGCAGGATTGCTCCTAAGCTCGCGTCCGGCAAAACCCGGGAGCAGCCCATGACCGACGAACTTGCGCGACGCGATTTCCTCAAGGCCTCCCTTGCAGTCGCAGGTGCGGCTGCCACCGACGCATTCTCATGCGTCGAGATTGCCAGCGCCGCACCGATCGAGGTGCCCACGGTCGACAAGCTGTCGATCCGCGTACTGGTCGATTCCTCCTTCGACCAGTTCTTCCGGCCCAAGCAGGCGGCGGGCGTCGCGATCACGCCGGCCTGCGCGCGGCGCCGACTTCCGCAAGACGCTGCACAATGAGTGGGGACTGTCGCTGTGGCTGGAATCACAGGCCGGGAGCAACCAGCGCACGCTGATGCTGGACTATGGCTACACACCGGAAGTGCTGCTCAACAACATGGAGCTGATCGGCGTCGATCCGTCAAAGCTCGACGCGCTGATCGTCAGCCACGGGCATTACGATCATTTCGGCGGACTCAACGGCTTCCTCGACAAATTCCGCAGCAAGCTGCCGGCGGACCTCAAGCTCTATGCCGGCGGCGAGGACAATTTCTGTCACCGCGTCGCCGCCACGCCCACCAAGGGCCAGTTCACCGATTTCGGCGCGCTGGACCGGCGGCAGCTCGCGGCACAGAAGGTCACGACCGTGCTGTGCGAGACGCCGACGGTGATTGCCGGGCATGCGTTCACGACCGGCAAGATCGCGCGCAAGAGCAGCGAGCGCGTACTGCCGCAGACCTGGGTCGAATACGGCATGAAGGACGGGCTCGGCTGCAATATCGGCCACTATCTGCCCGCGGAGATGGAGGGCAAGATCGTGCCCGACGAGCACGTCCACGAGCACGCCACCTGCTACAACGTCCGCGACTTCGGCCTCGTCGTCATCTCGTCCTGCGGCCATGTCGGCATCGTCAATTCAGTGCGGCAGGCGCAGGAAGTCTCGGGCGTCAAGAAGGTGCACGCCGTGATCGGCGGCTTCCATCTCGGTCCCGCTCCGCCCGACTACCTCAAGCAGGTGGTGGCCGAGGTGAAGGCGCTGGAGCCCGACGTCGTCATTCCCATGCATTGCAGCGGGTTGAACTTCGTGCAGGAAGCGACCAGCCAGATGGGCGACAAGGTGTTGGTCACCACGACAGGCAGCCGCCTGACGTTTGGCATCTGATGCTGCGCGTTGCGAGCGCGCTCGGTCTTGGCTTGTGGCTGGCGCTCGCGCCGGCGCTTGCCGCCGAGACACCGGCGCGCTCGCCTGCGGAGATCATGGATATCCTGATGTGGAATCGGGAGCCGGTCGGTGGTCCCTTTGAACTTGTCGATCAGGCCGGACGCACGCGCACCGAGCGCGATTTCCGCGGGCAGTTGCTGCTGGTCTATTTCGGCTTCACCTATTGCCCGGACATCTGCCCGACCGACCTGCAGGCCATCGGCCTTGCGATGGATAAGCTCGGCAAGGATGCCGAAAGCGTGCAGCCCTTGTTCATCACCGTCGATCCCGCCCGCGACACGCCGGAGCATCTCGCGGACTACGCAAAACTGTTTCATCCGCGGTTGGTCGGGCTTTCCGGCAGCGCGGACGCCATCCGCAAGACGGCGGACGCCTACAAGGTCTATTACGCCAAGGTCGATCTCAACCGGGATGGCGGCTACACCATCGACCATACGGCTTTCATTTATTTGATGGATCGCGACGGCAACTATCTCGGCTTCTTTCCGCCCGGCACCTCGGCGGAACGCATGGTCGAGATCATCCGGCCGCAGCTTGGAGAGCGGGCGCGCTAGGCATTGAGTCGGACTCCGTCATGCCCGGGCTTGTCCCGGGCATCCACGTCTTTGGCGCGACAGCAAGTCGTGGATGGCCGGGACAAGCCCGGCCATGACGAAGAGAAGCAAGCCTAGGACGCCTGCCGTATCCGCCCATGCTCACGCAAAAACTTCTCGCCGCCTTCGGTGACGGTAACCCGCAGGCCTTCGGTACTCGGCCGCCGCGCGACATAGCCGCGGTCGACGGCATCTTCCCAGATCGTCAGTCGCGGGCATGAGGTGCGCCAGGTCTCGATCACCTCGGAATAGAGTCTCGGCTCGCGCGCGATCCATTCAACGAGATCGAGCACCAGCGCATCGGTAGCGTCACGCATGGTCACCTCCCTCACGTCCGGACAAGATGCGGGCCGAGCAGCAGCCAGCTGCCATAGCCGATATAATAGCAGGCGATGGTGGTGATCAGCCGGTTGGCCCAGGTGCGGAACTGGAGATCGCTCATCGCCTCCAGCAGGCGGCGCGCCAGCGTGGTGCCGAGCATGGAGGCTGCGACCGCGACGCCGGCGAGCACCGGATCGAGCGTGGCCGCCTGATCGATGATGCCGCCGAAATAGACCAGCTTCACGAAATGGCTCGCGACCTGGCAGGTGGCCTTGGTCGCCACCACTTCCTTGCGGCCGAAATTGCCGCCGAGGAAGAAGGTGTCCATCAACGGACCGGAGACGCCGGTCATCAGCATCAATCCCATGCAGATGAAGCCGTAGAAGGCGCCTTGCGGGACGCTGTCGGGATTGGGCTTGATGCTCGCCGGTGTCATCCGCGCCATGAACGGCGTGATGCCGAGCAGCAGCAGCGCGATCGGCTTGTCCGGCACATAGCGCGTGATCGACCAGGCGCCAAGCGCCAGCGCACAACCGATTAGATAGATCATCACCGGCCGCCAGCGGATATGCTCGCGCCACAGGAAGGCGCGCCAGCCGTTCGAGGCCATCTGCGTGATCGCATGCAGCACCATCGCCGACGGCAGCGGCAGGATGGTGAGCAGCACGCCGATCAGGATCAGCCCGCCGGCCATGCCGAACAGGCCCGACAGGAAAGCGGTCGCGACCATCAGGAGGCCGAGGGCTGCAATCAGAAGCGTGCTCATGCCGATTCTCCGCGAATATTACTGCCCGGCTTGGACTGGCCGCGCAAACTGAGTTATCTTGCCCTGGCATCAGTTTTCCTGAGGGTAGGTAAATTTGCGCCGGTTGCTCTTCCTCAACGGCATCAAGGCATTCGAGGCAGCTGCCCGCAGCGGCAGCTTTGCCGCGGCCGGCCACGAACTCAACGTGTCGGCGGCCGCCGTCAGCCGCATGGTGCATCTCCTGGAGGAACGGCTCGGCGTCGCGTTGTTCGAACGCAAGGCCAACAAGCTCGTCACGACAGCGGCGGGACGGGCCTACCAGAGCGGGCTGACGCCGATCTTCGATGCGCTGGCAAGCCTGACCGCGCAGGTCACCGCGCCATCCGGCATGCGCGTGCTGACCATCGGCGTCGGTCCGACATTCCTGATGAAGTGGCTGATCCCGCGGCTAGCCGATTTCCGCAAAGTGGAGCCCAATATCGACGTGCGCATCACCACCGGCGGCGCCGCGGTGCCGTTCGGCGATGACTGGAGCTGCGGCGTGCGGCTCGGCAACGGCGAATGGCCGGAGCTGACGGCCGAGCCGCTGTTTGCCGCCGACCTGATGCCGGTGTGCGCGCCAAAACTCGCCAGCGCACTGAAACGGCCAGCCGACCTGAAGGGGCCGAGCCTGATACGGGTGGCGCATTCGCCCGACGACTGGCCGCGCTGGCTGAAGGCCGCGCAAGTGCCGCGGCTCACCGCGCGCGGGCCGGAATTCCAGTTCTACGGCCAGGCGCTGCAGGCCGCCGTCGACGGGCTCGGGATAGCCATGGGCATTCGCCCCTATATCGACGACGACCTCGCCGCCGGCCGGCTGGTCGCGCCGTTCTCGCTCAGCATCCCCAAGGGTATGCGCTGGTACCTGGTCTATCGCGGCTTCCGCACCGAGCAGCGCGATTTTGCCGCCTTCCGCCGCTGGATCATGCGCGCGGCGGCGGAGCCGGCCGGACGATCGCTGCGACGATGACATCAATGACACCAAGCGAACGCGTCGACACCCTCGTGATCGGCGGCGGCCAGGCCGGGCTCACCATGAGCCACCGGCTCAAGCAACGCGGGCTTTCGCATCTCGTGCTGGAACGGCACCGCATCGCCGAGCGCTGGCGCAGCGAGCGCTGGGATGGCCTGCGCTTCCAGTTTCCCAACTGGTCGGTGCGGCTGCCGGATTTTTCCTTTCCCCACGATGATCCCGACGGGTTCGCGGCGACAGCCGATATCATCGCCTTCATCGAGGCCTATGCCGCCTTCGTCGCGCCGCCGATCCGCTGCGGCGTCGCGGTGACCTCGCTGCGAAGGCAGGGCGATGGCTTTGTCGCGCAAACGCCTGACGGCGCGATCGAGGCACGCAACGTCGTTGTCGCCACCGGTCCTTATCAGCGCCCGCTGCAGCCGGATTTGCTGCGCGACCAACACGGCCTGTTCCAGGTTCACGCCAGCCGCTACGCCAATCCGCAAAAACTTCCGGAGGGCGCGGTGCTGGTGGTCGGCGCCGGCGCCTCCGGCGCGCAGATCACCGAAGAACTGGCGCGCGCCGGCCGCCGCGTCTTCCTGTCGGTCGGCCGACACACGCGCCTGCCGCGCCGCTATCGCGGGAACGACCTGATCTGGTGGCTGGCCGAAATGAAGATCGACCAGACCACGGTGGAGGCGCGCGGGCCGTCGCGGCTGTTGCCGGTGATCTCGGGCGCCGATGGCGGAAAAACCATCGACTTCCGCCGCTTCGCCGCCGAGGGCATCATACTGCTCGGTCGCGTGAGCGCGGCGCGCGATGGTGTGCTCGATATCGCGCCCGATCTTGCCGAGAGCCTCGCCCAGGGCGACCTCACCTACGCGACCTTCCTCGACATGGTCGACGGCTATGTCAGCCGACATGGCCTGAGTTTCCCGGAAGATGCGGCAGCGCGCGCCGCCCTGCCCGATCCGCCCTGCGTGACCGCGCCGTTGCGCCGGCTTGATCTTGAGGCCGAAGGCATCAACGCCGTGATCTGGGCGACCGGCTATGGCACGGACTTCGGCTGGATCGACATCGCCGTGTTCGATGCCATGGGTGAGCCGATCCATCGCGGTGGCATCACTGAGGTGCCGGGCCTCTATTTCCTTGGTCTGCAATGGCTTTCCCGGATGAAATCGTCGTTTCTGTCCGGGGTCGGCGACGATGCGGCCAACCTCGCCGACCACATCGCCGCCGGGAACCGGGCCGGCTGGAACAGCAAAAATCCGACTTTGTGAACCACTTCACAGGTGGTTTGACCGCGCCGTGGTTTGCTCCGAATCGTACGAGACCCGGAGCGCGAGATGACCTGCCTTTACGACGGCTTTGACATTAAATCCTTCGAAGCGGGTAAGGGACTGTGGCACGCACGGATCCGCCGCGCCGACCAGCAGCCGGTGGTGATCGACGGCATCGCATTTTCCGCGCTCGATATCGGATTTGCCTGGAACGGTCCCGACGAGGCGATTGCCGACGCCAAGAGCCACATCGATCGTTTCGGGCTCGGCTCAAAGGCAGTGTCCCATGCCGCATATTGAAACCAGCAAGGCCATGCCGGCCTCCGGCAACGTCATGTCGCACTGCCCGGAATGCAGTGCCGGCCTTGTCGTGATGAGCATCATCCCGGGTCGCGTCGGCCGCGGCGGCTGCGAATACTGGACCATGCGCTGCACGCGCTGCGGCGGCATCCATCTCGACATCGTCGAGCAGGGATCGGACGCGCCGGTCGCCTGAGCTCGGTTCTTGTTTGGGCATGATTTTATCCGTGGACCGATTCCCACTTTTCGGGATCATGCCCTACTCGATGACAGCCTTGCGCGGCTCGACGCACTTCGAAGCCGGACGGGAATTCGTCGAGCATGCTGAAGAGATCCGCCAGCTTGCGGATTACTCGAGATCACCACATCGCCTGTCAGCACGCTGCAGACGAAGCTGCGCTCCTTCAGCGTGATCGCATCCAGCGCTGCGCGGGTCAGCGTGACGCTGGCGTCGGCACCGAATTACTGAAAGCAGCATCTCGCCTCCCGGATTCGCAGCAGGCGTTCCCCAAGTGTACGCCTGATGATTGGTCAGACAAAGGTGCGCGCTTTTATCCCTTGCGACGCCAAAAGCAGATGGCCTATCTTACCTAAGATTGCTTGCTGAACTGCTTCGCTCTTCGATTGATTTCCAATATTCCTAAGATGCGTGCTGACATATTGGAGTTTGCCATGGCCCCAACATTTGTGAGCGGTCTCTATCAAGGCGAAATGATGCTTCCCCAACCCGGGCGCTTCACGCTGGATCTGCGGATTGACATCGATCAGGAAAGCCCCACGAGTCCGGTAACCAACAGGATCAGCGGCGATCTTTATCAGATTACGCCAACGACGGTGCCCGGCCAGCATCCCAAGATCGCCAAGACCTATATCGAATCCTGGATTATCGATGAACCAAGGGTGAGGGGATCGGCCGATCGGGTTGAGGTTAGCGGCATGGTCCGCTACTGGGTCAGCAACCATGCGGCAACGGCAGCAGCCCTGGTCATCACCTGGTCGGAATCACCGCCGGTGGCCTCTGCGGAGATAACATTCACGGAGACCGGCGGCCCCACGCGCAAATACCATTGCCGCCGGACTTCAGACGCTTTCCGGCAGATCGATCTGGAAGTCGACGTGTGCCAATCGGTCAATATTCCGCCGCTGCTGCCAACCTACGACACCTCATGGCATGCGGATCGGCCGCCCGGGCTTCCGCAAAGAGTCCTGACCATCGAGACGGCGTATCGGGAAGCAGGCGTTCGGGTAACAATCGACGCCCAACATTCCGTCATCAGGGATAGCGACCCAAAATTCAAGAGCTGGACTCCGGCGTTGCTGCATGACGCGATGGAGACCAATTACAGCCAATTTGGCGGGACGTGGCCTGATTGGAAGATGTGGGGGCTAATGGCGGGTGTTTTTGAAGACTCCCTCGTCGGCGGCCTCATGTTCGATACGTCAAGCGAGTTTGGCGGGGCCGGCAAGGCGGGACCCGAACGGCAGGGATTTGCAGTCTTCCGTGGACATGAATGGTTCCACGACCTCGTCAACGGTCCGCCGCAAAATCAGGACGAAGCGTGGGCCGCCAGGCACTTCCTCTACACCTGGGTGCACGAGGCCGGTCATGCCTTCAATTTCCTGCATTCATGGGACAAAGGGCGTCCGGATTCGCTGTCGTGGATGAACTATAACTCGAAGTACGATCAACGCAATCCCACGCTGGGTTTCTGGAAGAAGTTCGCTTTCCGCTTCGACGACGATGAACTGATTCATCTTCGTCACGGCAACCGCGCATCCGTCATCATGGGCGGCGATCCCTGGTCTTCGGGTTCTCATCTGGAAATGCCCAACCTGGCGATGGCGCAGATCGAAGGCGTGGCGCCGCTGGAACTCATCATCCGCTCAAAGCCGTATTTCGAATTCATGGAGCCTGTGATCGTCGAACTGCGCTTGCGCAATCTGCTTTCCGACACGTCGGTCACAATCGACAAGCGACTGCCGCCCGAATACGGAGGGGTCGTTGTCTATATTCAGAGCCCCGACGGCGGGGTCGTGCAATACGATCCCATCATGTGCGCGGTCGGGACGCCGGATCCATTGGTGCTCACGCCCGCCGGCGCGACGGACGGCAAGGATCGCTACAGCCGGGAGGTCTTTCTGACCTACGGAAGCAACAGTTTTTACTTCGCAAAGCCCGGCGAGTACCGAATCCGGGCCGTCTACCAGGGCGGAGGCGACGTGCTGATTCCCTCGCCCGCGCATCGAATCCGGATTGGCTTGCCTGCCGACAAGGAACTCGACCGCAAGGCGCAGGACTACTTCACCAATTCCGTCGGTCTGGCGCTCTATCTTCAGGGATCGCGTTCGCAATACCTGAAAAGCGGAACGAACGTGCTCGAGGGATTGGCCGAACAATACAAGCACACCGACCTGGGAGCGAAGATCGCGGTCACCCTGGCGAACGGCATTTCGAAGCCGTTTTTCAGCGCCGCCGGTGACGATCCAAAGCAGAAAACACTCAAACAAACGTTCAGCGCCGACCCCAAGCAGGCGCTGGACATGACCAATGCGCCGCTTGCGCTTCTCAAGGCCAGCAAGGATAAATCCGACAATCTTGCCTATCGCCGGGTCGTGCAACGTCGCGCGGACTATCACCGCTTGCTCGGTGAAGATGCGAAGGCCGACAAGGAGCTCCACGACCTTTCGATGCGTTTGCAGGAGCGCGGTGCCAACAGCGGGGTCGTGGATCGATATCGCTCGATGTCAGGCTTGCCTAATTCAGCGCCGGTCAAGAAAGCGCGGGCGCCGAAACGACCGTCCCCGCGGCGACGCACCCGGACCTAGCAGCACGCGACACTGCCGCCGCCCCTTGCGTGGCCATTGAACATAGCTAAATCTGTTGTCGTGGCCTGCCATACGGCAGGCGCGAGGGGAGTCATGCCTTGTCCGATCTGAAGGTCTATCTGACGGACGGCTTTGCCGGCGATCACGCGATTGTCCGCGTCAATGGCAAGACCGTGCTCGACAAGCCGGGCGTCACCACCAAGAAGCTGTATGGCCTCGCGGAACAATTGACCCCCGTCGAGGTTGCCGGAAGTCGTGCGGAAGTCGAGGTCAGCCTTCCTGACAAACAGCTCGCGGCTAAATTCAGCGTCGACCTCAGCCAGGGATCGCATGTTCCGGTGACGCTTGAAGGCGGCAAGCTCCTGCATTCCGTGCAAAAGAAAATCGGGTTCATCTAACTCTCGAATTTTTCGCACCAGCCGTCAGCGCGGATCATCGGCCGGTGCGGGGTGACAATCGCGTGCCGCACGCCCATATTCCGGCCATGGCGAAGAATCCAGAAAATCCCAAAAAGCCCGGCAAAACGCCGAAATCCAGGACGCCAAACTCCAGAGCGCCGAGCTCTAAGGCGTCGAGGCCCGACGTGCAGCCGATCGGACAGGCGCTGGCGGAACTGCTCAATCCCGCTATCAACCGCGGCGACGCGGGTCTGGGGTCAGGCACCGGCCTGCAGCCACCTGCTGACAATTCCTGGGATCGCCGCGCCGGCGGCGAAGCGGCCGCGCACCGAGCCCGGGCCTCGACGCGCGGCTTGAGCGAGGACGTCGCCAAGCGCGACGCCGCGCGCGAGGGAATGGAAGAGGCCCCGCAAGCCAACTATGGCACCGCGGCCACGATACCAATGCTCGATCCGGAGCTGGCGCGGCAGCTCGGCCTGCCGACCGCCGAGGATGACGAGGCCGAGTTGGCGCGCCCGCCGCGCAACAAGATGGAAGCGCTCGGCGTCAAGGCTACCGCCGAGGCGCTGGAGAACCTGATCCGCGACGGCCGGCCCGAATTCCGCGGCGACGACGGCCAGCTCAAGGTGTGGACGCCGCACCGCCCGCCGCGCCCGGAGAAATCCGAAGGCGGTGTGCGCTTCGAGATCAAGTCCGAATACGAGCCGAAGGGCGACCAGCCGACCGCGATCGCCGAACTGGTCGAGGGCATCAACCGCAACGACCGCATGCAGGTGCTGCTCGGCGTCACCGGCTCCGGCAAGACCTACACCATGGCCAAGGTGATCGAGGCGACGCAGCGCCCGGCACTGATCCTGGCGCCGAACAAGACGCTCGCCGCGCAGCTCTATGGCGAGTTCAAGAATTTCTTCCCCGACAACGCGGTGGAGTATTTCGTTTCCTATTACGACTACTACCAGCCCGAAGCCTACGTTCCGCGCACCGACACCTACATAGAAAAGGATTCCTCGATCAACGAGCAGATCGACCGCATGCGCCATTCGGCGACGCGCGCGCTGCTCGAGCGCGACGACGTCATCATCGTGGCGTCCGTGTCCTGCATCTACGGTATCGGCTCGGTCGAGACCTATACGGCGATGACCTTTGCCCTGAAGAAGGGCGAGCGCATCGACCAGCGGCAATTGATCGCCGACCTCGTGGCGCTGCAATACAAGCGCACCCAGGCCGACTTCACCCGCGGCACGTTTCGTGTGCGCGGCGACGTCATCGACATCTTCCCGGCGCACTATGAGGATCGCGCCTGGCGCGTGAATTTGTTCGGCGACACCGTGGAGAATATCGAGGAATTCGATCCGCTCACCGGCCACAAGCAGGACGAGCTCGAATTCATCAAGATCTACGCCAACTCGCACTATGTGACGCCGCGCCCGACCCTGGTGCAGGCGACGAAGGCGATCAAGAGCGAGCTGAAGATGCGGCTCGACGAGCTCAACAACCAGGGGCGCCTCCTGGAGGCACAGCGGCTGGAGCAGCGCACCACCTTCGATCTCGAAATGATGGAAGCCACCGGCAGCTGCGCCGGCATCGAGAACTATTCGCGCTATCTCACCGGCCGCCGGCCCGGCGAGCCGCCGCCGACGCTGTTCGAATATGTGCCCGACAATGCGCTTGTCTTTGCCGACGAGAGCCACGTCACCATTCCGCAGATCGGCGGCATGTTCCGCGGCGACTTCCGGCGCAAGGCGACGCTGGCCGAATACGGCTTCCGCCTGCCCTCCTGCATGGACAACCGCCCGCTGCGCTTCGAGGAATGGGACATGATGCGCCCGCAATCGGTCGCGGTGTCGGCGACGCCGAGCGGCTGGGAGATCAACGAGGCCGGCGGCGTGTTCGTCGAACAGGTGATCCGCCCGACCGGGCTGATCGATCCGCCCGTGCATATTCGCCCCGCCCGCACGCAAGTGGACGATCTCGTCGGCGAGGTGCGCGCCACCGCGCAGGCCGGCTATCGCAGCCTGGTCACGGTGCTGACCAAGCGCATGGCGGAGGACCTCACCGAATATCTGCACGAGCAGGGTATCCGCGTGCGTTACATGCACAGCGACATCGACACCATCGAGCGCATCGAGATCATCCGCGACTTGCGCCTCGGCGCATTCGACGCGCTGGTCGGCATCAACCTGCTGCGCGAGGGCCTCGACATTCCCGAATGCGCGCTGGTGGCAATCCTCGACGCCGACAAGGAAGGCTTTTTGCGCAGCGAGACCTCGCTGATCCAGACCATCGGCCGCGCTGCGCGCAATGTCGACGGCAAGGTGATCCTCTACGCCGACCAGATGACCGGCTCGATGGAGCGCGCCATCGCCGAGACCAACCGCCGCAGGGAGAAGCAGGTCGAATACAACGAGGCCCACAACATCACGCCGGAGAGCATCAAGCGGACGATCCACGACATCATGAACAGCGTCTACGAGCGCGACCATGTGCTGGTCGAGATCGGCGACGGCGGCATGGCCGACGACGTCATCAGTATCGGCCACAATTTCGAGGCGGTGCTGGGCGATCTGGAAACGCGGATGCGCGAAGCCGCCGCGGACCTGAATTTCGAGGAAGCCGCCCGCCTGCGCGACGAGGTCAAGCGCCTGCGCGCCACCGAAATGGCCGTGGTCGACGATCCCACCGCCAAGCAACGCGTGGTGCAGGGCAAGGCCGGCGCCTATGCCGGCAAGAAGAAGTACGGCGAGGCGGCGAACTTGCCAGCGGCCGCGATGAAGAACAAGAGCGCGGCCACCGCCATCAAGGCGAGTCGCGGCGGAAGCGCGGGCTCCAAGGTGCACAAGCCGCACCTCGACGAAATGCACGGCCCGGAATCCCTGCCCTACCGGGCCGACCGCGCGCTGCCTGCAAAACCGTTCGGCGGCGAAAGCCGGATCATCCAGCCGTCGGACTCGCGGCAGTCAGGCCCGGAGTTCGGACCGAGCCCGCGGTCGACCGGCGGCGCGCCGGGCAAGCGCGGCGGGTGGAAGAAGAGGTAGGCGGTGACGCGCAGCGAGCTCTACGATTTCCTGCGCCTGCACCGCCTCGCCGTCATCAGCACCATCAATCCGGCATCTCCACAAGCCGCCGTTGTCGGCATCGCGGTGACGGAAACGCTCGACATCATCTTCGACACGCTCGCAACCTCGCGCAAATACGCCAACCTCCGCGCCGATCCGCGTGTTGCGCTGGTGGTCTGGCATGACGCGATGACGGTTCAGATTGAAGGTGTCGCCGATCTGCCTGATCGCACCGAACTCGATGCCTGCAAGCAAACCTACTTCGAAGCCTGGCCCGATGGCCCAGACCGGGAGAAGTGGCCGGACATCGCTTATGTGCGCGTGCGGCCACGGTGGATTCGCTATAGCGATTTTGGTCAGACACCGGCAAAGTTTGAAGAGTTGAACCTTGCGCGATGAATGTGCAACGACAACCGGAATAGGCGGCAGTTGCCATGTTGCAGTTCACCCGTATCGCAGTCGCGCTTGCTGCCGCTTCGCTCCCGCTAGCCTCCCGCGCCCAGACCTCCACCGACCCCACCCTGCTCGCCACCTTCTGCGATGCCGCCAACATCAAGGGCGACACCTGCGCCCACGCGAAGGGATATCCCGCCTCCGGCAAGAAGAGTTGCGACGTGAAACTGCTGAAGGACCGGTTCAGCGGCAGGTTCGTCGCCTCGGGCAATCCGCTGCTGGTGGTCAACTACGAGAGCGGATGCGAATCGCGGGCGAATGACGACGGCGGCGCTGTCGTGTTCGAGCTGGCCGGCGGCAAGTACGGCTTTGTCGGCTTTCAGCCGGGCGCGCGGGTCAACCAGTGCATCGTGGTGCCGCGGGGCGAGCGGCAGGATTCGCTGGTCTGCCTCACCGGCCATATGGGCCAGGGCTATCTGGAAGGCGGCGTGGCGCTGATGTCGTTCGCGCGCGACTACGGCACGGGCATCAGCATTTCGCACAAATTCCTGCTGACTTCTGTGGATTCAACCGGGGCGCATGGCGCCAATGTCGTGACCTGCAAGAAGAAGCCGCCGAAATATTTCGAGCTGTCGAAGCTCGCGGTGGGCGAGCGCAAGGAAACGGTGGCGTTCGACGCGACCTTTGCCGATGCCGAGACGTTCAAGACGGCCTGCGGCGCGGGCTTTTCGAAGCCGAAGGAGGTGTTCGGCAAACTCGCGAAGGGCGATGCCTATGTGCCGCCGGGATACGAGAAGAAGGGGCGCGTGATCATCGATCTCGTCAAGCGGAAGGTGCTGCCGCCGGGTTGAAGCCCCCTCACCCCGACCGCTTGTTGCTGGTGTTCTGCACGATATTGCCGTGATCGGCCTGCTCGCGGATGTTGTTCTTCTCGTCGTCGCGGTGACCCTTGGTGGTGTCGATGACAACGCGGGGCTCGCTGCCGGGGCCCTTGTGGCTCTTGTTGTCCTCGGGGACGGGGGTGATGTGCTTCGTTGCCTTCGTCATTCAATAACCTCGCTCTTTGCTTGAGCACGATCTCGTCCGAAAACCGGCACCCACTTTCGGGATCATGCTCGCTGACGGGGTAAGAACGAATGCCGCGGCGGCATCGTTCCCCCGCGCGACCGAATGAAGCATCGCTGTTACCAAGGAGATATGAGGCGTTGCGCGCACGGCAAGGTCACGCGCGGAGATGTGAACGGCTCAGTCTTTCTCAAAACTCATAAAGCGGATGATCTGCCAGCGGCCGTCGCTGCTGCGGCCGAAAATGTCGAGCCCCTGCTCTTCCGTCACCCTGATCTCGCCGGAGCTCTTTGCCTTCGATGTCAGCGTCCACACCAGCCGCACCGCGGCCATGTCGCCGTCGGCGAGGATCTCCTTGATGTCGAGCGCGTAGCTCAGCGAATGCTCGGGATCGGTCAGGATGGTCTGCAGCACCTTGCATTGAAGATCGAACGTGCGCTCGGGAAAGCCGTCGACATCGGCGCGCAAGGTCGGGGCGAAGATGTCGCAGACCTTGTCGACACGTTTTGCGTTGAAATCCTCCATCCATTGCTTCAGCGCCGTTCGGACCTCGGCTTCGCCCGATTGCGTCTGTGCAACAGCGGTCGCGGAAAAAGACATCAGCAATGCAAGAACGATAAAACAAATGGCGCGCATATCAGCCTCCTGAAATGCGGCCAGTTTACTTCGAAACGCACAATCCATCAGCCCTTTGATTGGGCATGCTCCCGTCCCGCTTTGATCCCCACGACTGTCCGTCATGGCCGGGCTTGTCCCGGCCATCCACGTCTTTCCTGCTCGTTGTCCCAAAGACGTGGATGCCCGGCACAAGGCCGGGCATGACGAAATCAGCTAGTTCAGCTTCTTGCCGCCCTCGGTCACCGCGTCCAGGAATATCGACGTCTCGCGGTTGAGGAATTCGACATCGGCGGGAATGGCGCCGCCCGCCGCGGCATGACCGGTGACGGTGCCGGGGCTGATTGTCATCACCTTGGCGCCGGCGATGTTCTTGCTCGCCTCGATCGGCTCGAATTCCGGATTGAGCAGATCCTTGGTGCCGGTGAGGACCAGCGTCTTGGCCTTGATCGAGCCGAGTGCTTTCGCGGTATCGCCGTTGAAGCCGGGCGTGGTGCCGACGTCGTGCCGGTCATAGGCCCAGGTCTGGTAGATCCAGTCGTTGGCGTCGAACACTTTCAAGAGCGCCGTCTCCTGCTGTTCCAGCCAGGGCAGGATGTCCATGCCGTTCTTGAACTGCGCCGCATACATGTCCGGCGTGCGCGCCGACAGGAACGAGAGGATGTCGCGCCAGAGGCGGATGCCCTTCTCCGGCGGCGCCTCGTAATTGCCGTCCTTCCACGCGGGATCCAGCATGATGGCCTTGCGCGATGATTCCATCACCGCGATCGACCACGCCGGCGTCTTGGCCAGCGGCACCATCGCCACCAGCGCATCCATATAATCGGGATGGCTGACGCCCCACTGCAGCACCTGCATGCCGCCCATCGACGGGCCGACCACGGCGACGACGTGATCGATGCCGAGCTTCTCCTTCATCAATCGGTGCTGCGAGGCCACCATGTCGCGGATGGTGAATTTCGGGAATTGCATGCGCGGCTGCGCCTTCGAGTTGCTCGGCGAAGTGGTGAACCCGTTGCCGATCGCATCGGTGCAGACGATGAAATATTTGTCGGTGTCGAGCGCCTTGCCGGGGCCGATCATGAAGTCGAGCCGGTGATGATTGCCCGAGATCGCCGTCACCATCAGGATGGCGTTGGACTTCTTGGCGTTCAGCGTGCCGTGGGTGACATAGGAGATGGCAAAATCCTTGATCACCTCGCCGCTTTCGAGCTTGAGGTCACCCTCGCCAAATGATTGATGCGGCGGCTGTTGCGGCGAGTGGGCTGCCGCGGGCAGCGACAGGCCCGAGGCAAAGATCGAGGCGAGGATCACGGCAAGAGTCGGGACAAGGATCGAGGCGGCGCGTTGCATTGGTTTCCCCCATTGGCTTCTTCCAGGTTCCGCGCAGGATAAGGCTTGTGCCCCGCCGGACAAGCGCGGCGCGCAAGATTTAAACGCCGCCGCGTGGGGAAGTAGGACGGTAACACCGCGGTTACCCCGGCCCCGCGCGCCGGGCCGCGGCGCGAAGCGCGAAATGGACATCACGAGCGCTTTCAAATTTGTACATCCACCGGTTGCAGTGCACTTTTCGCGGGGCGACGTTGCATCGCCCTGATTCCTTTTGCGGATTGCATGCCGGGCGTTTCCCGTGAATATGGAACGGCGTCAGCGAGTCGGGCTCAACACCGACGGAGACAAGCAATGAACGAAGAACTTCTCCGTCAGCGGGTGCTGAACTTTCTCGAGGTGTTCTACGCTGGCGATCTCGATGTCGCGCTCGATCGCTGCACCGACGACGTCGCCTTCTTCTCCAACGCGCCGATCGACATCCTTCCCCATATGGGCGTGCATCGCGGCAAGGCCGAGCTGCGCGGCATGTGGGAGACGATCTATGCGCGCTATTCCGAGATGCGCCACGAGACGCCGATCCTGGTCGCCGAGGGCGACAAGGCGGCTGTGCTGATCCGCGCGTTCTTCCGCAAGCGCATCAACAAGCGGATGGTGCAGTTCGACATCGCGGCCTTCTACAGCTTTCGCGACGGCAAGATCGCAGAGATCCGCGAGGTGATCGACACCTTCGACCTGGTGGAGCAGGTGCTGGAGCGCGACCTCTCGGCGGTGCTGACCGGCAAGCCCGTGAACGAGACGTAGGCGCGTCGTCATTCCGGGGCGATGCGCAGCGTCGAACCCGGAATGACAGCGAGACCGCATCACAGATCCGTGCGCACCACGTGAACCTTTTGGCCGCAATCCCGACCCAGCACTGGGCCACCCTCGGGAAATTCGGGGCAAGTTACGCTGAATGAAGATCGCATTGCTGGTTCTGCTCGGCCTTTTCCTGGGTACGCTGGGCGGCGCGGCATTGGGGATCGGGGCCGGGTTCGCCTGGGTCGAACTGTTCAAAACCTCGAACTTTGAAGGCTATAGCGGCATGCTGGTGTTCTTCGGCTTCATGCCGGGCGGCGCCATTCTGGGCGGGATTGCAGGCGCCATCACCTTTGGCCTCTTGGCCTGGCGGGACGCCGACATCGCCATCGCGCACGGATCCAGCACACCTCACGAACGGTAGATTCAGAAAATCGCCGCATTTGTGCAATGCAAAAACGGCAATTGTGTTTTGGCCGGTTCGCTCTATTTCAAAGCCCAATTGCTGAAATAAACCGCAGCCGAGCGTGCCCTGCCGCCATCGAAGGCGCCGGGCCGTGCTGTCCACGCATTCCATTCGAGGTACGACCCCCATGACAGAGCACAGCCTCTGGCGTCTCTCGCGCGCATTGCATCGCGCCATCAACGAGCGCCAGTTCAGCGACGTCGAACCGCTGATCGACGAAGATATCGACTGGACCGTCCACGGCCCGGTCGACCTGTTTCCCTTCCTCGGATCGCGCCACGGCAAGGCCGCGGTGCTGGAGGTGCTGCGGCAGATCGCGAATCGGGTCCGGGTGCACCGCTTCGATCGCGAACAGATCATGCTGGGGGTTGAATCAGGCAGCCTCCATGCTGCGCTATTCGCTGACCGTGCTCGACACCAACAAGCCGATCAAGCTGCGACTGGCGCACTTCGCCCAGTTCAGGGACGGCAAGCTCGCGAGCCTGCGCATCCTGGTGGATACCTATGAACTGGTCGAGCAGGCGATCGGCCTGCCGCTGCGCAAGCCGCAACTGGTTGCTTCCGCCTGAGCTTTTATTTTTGACGCGTTTTCTTCACGCGAACCGGTGTCCACTTCGCTTGAAAACGCTCTGGCGGCAACCCCGCCACAATTTTGCGCCAGAACGAACGCATGTTGGCGCCCTTGGAATTGGGCGGGGTTATGACTTTTTCGACATTGACCGCACGGTCGGTGCTGCTGGCGCTGCTGGCGGCAGGTTTTGGCATGGCGCCTGCCATCGCGCAGGCGCCGCCCATCGGAGGAAGCGGTCGAGGAGACAACCGACACGGCCGCCGCGCCCGATGCTGCCGAGACCGACATCATGAAGGATGTCGACGTCGACAAACTCGACTGGAGCCAGCTCAATGTCGACGCCTCGACGCTGAACCTTGCACCGGCAAAGGGCCGCGCGGCGGCCAAGGACCTGGCCGACAGCGGCGCGGCATGGTCCTCCAGCGTCAAGGGCAACGGCGCGTCGTCGGTTTCGGTCAAGCAATCGGTGTTTCCGTTCTGGGATACGCGTGTTGGCGCCGACATGACCGTGGTCAACCCGAATTCGGTTGCCACCAGCGCCGATTTGCTGCGCCAGAAATACGACGCCGCGCCCTCGCAATCCTCGGGCACGGCCTGGGCCGCCATCACCGCGCCGGGCGTCGGCACGCTGTGGGACAAGACCGCCGTCGAGGCCCGCATCGATCCCGCCCAGGAGCAGAGCAAGCTCGGCACCTCCATCAGCAAATCGGTGCCGCTCAGCGAGCAATATGCGCTGACCTTGCAGGGCGGCTACAATTTGATCCAGCAGGGGCTCGTGCCCGTGCCGGGCGTGCCCAGCCATCCCTCCCGCAACCATGAGACCGACCAGTCGGCAAAACTCTCGATCACGGACACCGGCACCAGTTTCACCGCAGGCCGCACGCTGTCGTCGAGCGACGACAAATGGCTCGGCAAGATCGGCGCCGAACAGAAACTGTTCGACGGCGTCACCATCTCCGGCTCGATCGGCGAGACCGCCTCCGGCGCCACCAACAAGAGTTTCAGCGCCGGCTTCAAGCGGAGCTGGTAGGCCCTCCCGGCTCGCCTGCCCACCCCATGAATGATCCAGCATCGCCGCAGATTGGCCCATTTCCGGTCAAATTCGGCGTTGCAGATAGCAGCTTCGTCGTGCGGGGGACGTCCGCGCTCGCGCCAACGCGAACATAGGGAATAGCCGATGAACGCTACCATTCGCTCCGAACAGATTGAATCAACTGCGCCCGACAGTAACCTTGCCGCCGTCTCGGAGGTCGAGGAAGGCATCCGCGAGTTCGTTCGCAACGATATCGCCTATCTGCGCCGGCCGTCGGTTCCGAGCCCGGAGACGGCGCCTGCCGATCCGCAGGCGGAAGCGACCGTCAACAACGTCAACTCGCTGATCCAGCGCGTCGCCGGCACTTCGCTTGCGGAAATCGAGAAGCTGATCTCGGAACTCGAGAGCCTGCGCGACCTGCTGCATGCCGAAGGCCAGCGCGTCCAGCGCGAGATCTCGGGCTACGCCCAGCTCAGCCAGGCCGCGATGAAGTCGACGCGCATGATCGCCGACAACGTCAACCAGTGGAAGCGCGCTGCCGACGGCCTGCGCAACAGCTGAGTTTTTGCTTAGGGGATGCCGCCGCCTTCCACCGGAAGCGGCGGCATTTTCACGCGCGAAGAGCTCGCAATTTGATTTGAACTTTATGGCCGCAGGCGGCGACCAAGAACGGGCCGCCAAGGGCAGGCGAATGTTTTTGGGACACATCCGATGGAAAGCATTCGGCCGACCAACTCCGATCCGATTCCGGTGCGGGCTTCCTCGCACCATGTCGGAACCCTCTTGATCAGGTTCGTCGGAATTCTGGTTGTGACAGTGGCCGTGATGGCGCTGCTGTGGAGCCGCTAGTCCATCACCGCAGAAGAAGCGCTGCGATGGTTAGCGAATGATGACCGCGCGGCTCGCGAAGGGAGCACCGTCGAGCGAATAGGCGCCATCGGCATGACCCTTCACCACCATGCCGGTCGCCAGCATCACCGCCAGCGTCACGGTTGCGAAGATAAAGCCGACAAATTTCAGCCCGCTGCGATCCGCCATGGTCGTCCCCTGCCCGTCATGCGCGAGCGGACTATGGCGAGCGGAAGGTTCACAATGCGTTAGCGCAAACGCGCGGTGACCCAACAGGATTAATTGCGAGGAAATGGCGATAGCGGCCGGTAACCATATCTCTCCGTCATGCCCGGGCTTGTCCCGGGCATCCACGTCTTCGGCGCTGCAACGAGGAAGACGTGGATGGCCGGGTCAAGCCCGGCCATGACGCGTTGAGGCAATTGCGTCCGTCACTCCACCGGGCGCAGCGGCACGAACGCGGTGGCCTTTATCGAATAGACGTCCTCGCCGCGCTGGTTCACGCCACCGGAACGGCCCTGCAGGATGCCCCAGCCAGGCCGCGAGTCCGACAGGCGCTTGGATTCAACCCCGCTGAAGAAGGTGACGGTGTCGCCCGCGAGCACCGGCCTGATCCAGCGCAGGTCGCGAAAGCCCGGCGACGGTCCCCAGATCGCGACCTTCTCGCCGTGGGCGATGGCTTCCTTTACGCGCCGCTGTCCGTCCGCCACCATCATCTTCATGCAGACCGAGCCGACGTGCCAGCCGGAGGCAGCTAACCCGCCGAACAGCGACTTGCGCCCCGCCTCTTCGTCGAGATGAAAGCGCTGCGGATCATACTTGGCGGCGAATGTCTTGATCGCCTCGGCGGTGAAGGTGTAGGAGCCGACCTCACGGCGCTGCCCGACTTCCAGGTCTTCGTAGAAATTCATCGCGGATGCTCCGCGCCGCGCCGCGCCCGCGCGCCTGACGATGATCGGCGACGTCATCTCGCACAGCGCTTGCCCTGCCGCATTGCGGGCGGTGCATTTGAAGGTGACGATGCCGGTGTCGGGCCGGCTTTTTGACACCCGCGCTTCCGCGACGTCGACATCGAGGGTGAGGTCATCGCCGGGACGCAAGGGCGCGAGCCAGCGCACCTCGGAAACGCCCGGCGAACCCATCGAGGCGGTGCGGCCGATGAAGCCGTCGAACAACAGGCGCATCATCACCGAGCAGAGATGCCAGCCCGAGCCGGACAGCCCCTTGAGCATCGAACGCTGAGCGGCGGCCTCGTCAAGATGCATCGGTTGCGGGTCGAACTCGCCGGCAAATTCGAGGATTTCCTCGCGCGAAACATGGCGTGGTCCGAACGTGCCGAAACGGCCCGGCTTGAAGTCTTCGAAGGTCAACGTGGTCATGAACGGGAAATTTTGCCGAAAGGAAGCCTGATTGTGGCCGTTATTTGCGGCAATCTCAACCCGACGATACGCATGGCGCATGCGCGTGCTGATTCGCCTGCTGGTCCGGACTTGTCCGGGGCGATTTTCAGGACTAGGCCAGCCGCACGAGGACCAACGCAACTTCGATCAGTCTGGGGGAAGACCGATGTTCGATTTTAAGGACCTGTTCCAGTGGGACCGCTTCATCACGCCCACGATCATCAAGACCTTCTACTGGCTGGTGATCGGCCTGATCGTGCTGTTCGGCATCTCCGGCGTTTTTTCCGGCCTCGCCGCCATGGCGATCAGCCCGTTCGGCGGTTTCATCCTGCTGTTGTCATCGATCGCCAGCGTCGTGGTCGGCGTGGTGTTCTCGCGCATCGCCGCCGAGTTCATCCTGATCGTGTTCCGCATCAACGAGCACCTCGGCGCAATCCGCGACCAGGGCGCGACGCACTAATCAGGTGTTGAACCGGAAATGCATCACGTCGCCGTCGGCGACGATGTATTCCTTGCCTTCCAGCCGCAGCTTGCCGGCATCGCGCGCACCGGCCTCGCCGTTCAGCGTGACATAATCGTCATAGGCGATGGTCTCGGCGCGGATAAAGCCTTTTTCGAAATCGGTGTGGATCACGCCGGCGGCGCCCGGCGCCTTGGTGCCGCGGTCGATGGTCCAGGCGCGCGCTTCCTTCGGGCCGACGGTGAAATAGGTGATGAGGTCGAGCAGCTGATAGCCGGCGCGGATCAGCCGGTCGAGGCCGGCTTCTTCCAGCCCCAGCGTCTCCAGGAATTCGGTGCGCTCCTCGCGCGAGAGCGTTGCGATTTCCGACTCGATCTTGGCGGAGATCACGACCGCCACCGCGCCTTCCTTCTTGGCCTGCTCAAAGACCTGCTTGGAGAAACTGTTGCCGTCTTTGGCGGAGCTTTCCTCGACATTGCAGACGTAGAGCACCGGCTTTGAGGTCAGAAGGCCCAGCATCCGAAAATTGCGCTCTTCTTCGGGCTTGCGTTCCAGGAAGCGCGTCGGCTTGCCGTCGCGCACCAGCACCAGCGCGCGGTTGACGAGATCGAGCTGCTCCTTGGCCTCTTTGTCGTTGCCCTTGGCCTTCTTCGTGAGATTGTCGACACGCTTTTCCAGGCTGTCGAGGTCGGCGAGCATCAACTCCGTCTCGATGGTCTCGATGTCGGCCAGCGGAGCGATCTTGCCCTCGACATGGGTGATGTCGGAATCCTCGAAGCAACGCACCACATGCGCAATCGCATCGACCTCGCGGATGTTGGCGAGGAACTGGTTGCCGAGACCTTCGCCCTTCGAAGCGCCGCGCACGAGACCGGCGATATCGACGAAGGTGAGCCGCGTCGGAATGATCTGCGCGGATTTGCCGATCAAAGCGAGCTTGTCGAGCCGGGGATCAGGCACCGCGACCTCGCCGACGTTCGGCTCGATGGTGCAGAACGGATAGTTCGCGGCTTGCGCCGCTGCCGTTTCCGTCAGCGCGTTGAACAGGGTCGACTTGCCGACATTGGGCAACCCGACGATACCGCATTTGAATCCCATAACCCGTCCCAAATCCGTTTACGATGTCAGGCGTCGCCCTTGGCGTCGCCGTTATCGCCTTTGTCCAAAATTCCCTTGGCCTGCAGCGCGAGGTGCACCTTGTTCTGGAACGAGGAGTCGCTCCCCGTCGCCAGCAGCGCGGCATTGTCGGCAATTGCGTCGCACAGCGCCTCCACCCACGGGCGATCTGCTTTCGCAAAGTCCGACAGCACGTGCTGATGCACCAGTTCCTTGATGCCGGGATGACCGATGCCAAGCCGCACTCGCCGATACTCGTTGCCGATATGCGACGAGATCGAGCGCAGGCCGTTGTGGCCGGCAATGCCGCCGCCGACCTTTACCCGCACCTTGGCCGCCGGCAGTTCGAGTTCGTCCTGGAACACGGTGATGTCGCCGGCCGCCAGTTTGAAGAAGTTAGCCGCTTCCTGCACGGCGCGGCCGGACTCGTTCATATACGTGGTGGGCTTGAGCAACACGACGCGCTCGCGATCGAGCGTGCCTTCCGAGGTTTCGCCCTGAAAACGACGGCGCCATGGTGCAAAACCATGACGCCGCGCGATTTCATCAACAACGATGAACCCGATGTTGTGCCGGTTGTGCGCGTATTTCGCGCCGGGATTACCGAGGCCAACAAACAGGCGCATGACGCGGCATCCCGCGTCCCGTTACTTCTTCTTGTCGCCGCCACCGGCAGGCGCCTTCGCACCCGCCGCCGGAGCCGCAGCACCTGCCGCCGGAGCGGCACCCGCCGCCGGAGCAGCAGCGCCAGCCGCCGGAGCAGCACCCGCCGCCGGAGCAGCAACCGCAGCACCACCCGCCGCAGCCGCCGCGGCAGCCGCCGCAGCCTTCTGCTCTTCGGCGTAGCCGGAGGGCGGCACGATGGTGACCAGCGTCGCATCCGAACGGGTCAGCGACTTCACGCCGGCCGGCAGCTGGATGTCGGTGAGATGCAGCGAGTGACCGATCTCGAGCCCTGAGGCATCAGCCTCGACATATTGCGGGATGTTGTCGACCGAGCATTCCAGCTCGATCGCATGGGTGACGATGTTGATGGTACCGCCACGCTTGATGCCCGGAGCGCCTTCCGCCTTCACGACGTGCAGCGGCACGCTGATGCGAATGGTGGCGCCTTCGCCGAGCCGCATGAAGTCGACATGGATCGGAAAATCGCGCACAGGGTCGAGATGGAAGTCGCGCGGGATCACGCGGTGCTTCTTGCCCTCGAGATCGATGTCGTAAATCGTGGTCAGGAAACGGCCGGCCAGAATGCGCTGGCGCAGGTCCTTGTCGTCGACCGAGATGGTCGTGGGGGGCTGGTTGTTGCCGTAGATCACTCCGGGAACTCTCCCGGCGCGACGCTCTGCCCGGGCGGCCCCCTTGCCGCTCTTCGGACGCGCGGTCGCCTTCAATTCCTTGACGGTCGTCGCCATTGAGTTAAGTCCTTGTTTTGTAAAAAGATATAGGCCGCAATCTGCGGCCTATTGCGTAACTCGCAGCAAGCCTCCAGGGGTGCGGGGGCTGCGAAGTTGGCGGGCTTTTAGCCTCAAAGTCCGGAAATGACAAGGAAATGTGGGGGGCTGGACGGCCCGGAATTGGTCATGCCCGGGCATCACCAAGAGAGAATTCGGCCCCTAACCGGGGGACGAACCGCCCAGCTTGGCTTCCAGCGCGGCGATGCGCGCCTTCAGCGCCTCGTTCTCTTCCCGCGCCAGGCGGGCCATGTCCTTGACCGCCTCGAATTCCTCGCGCTTGACCAGGTCGAGATCGCGCAGGATGCGCTCGGCCTGGTTGCGCATGACGGAATCGACCTCGCGCTTGACCCCCTGCGCCGCGCCGGCGGCATCGTTCATCAGGCGGCCAATCTCGTCGAAGAAACGATTGGTGGTCTGGGTCATCGCATACGCTCCGCTCACAGGGTCGGATAGACAATGGCGATCCTCCGGCTCCGGTTCAAGCCCGCCATGCCAAGAGCTTTAATGCTAAGAGCTTGCCTTGTCATGATCCGGTTTCCTTGCAATCGTATTGGACGCGCGAACAAAAAACACAAATCAACGAGCCGAAGAAACGCCATGATCGATCAGCAAGTCGAGATTGCCACCAAGGACGGCCACACCACCACCTTCATCACCCATCCCGAACGCGGCGGGCCGTTTCCGGTCGTCATCTTCTATATGGATGCACCGGCGATCCGCGAGGAACTGCGCGACATGGCGCGGCGGCTCGGCACCTCGGGCTATTACGTGATGTTGCCGAACATGTATTACCGCGCTGGCGTCATGGAGATCGGGCCGATCCCGCCGGATCCGGAATCGCCGGAACGCAAGCGCATGTTCGGCCTGATGAACTCGCTCACCATTCCCCTTGTCATGGAAGACACCAAGGCGTTGCTCGCCTATGCCGAAACGCAAAAGGCCGCCAACACCAAGATCGTCGGCACGGTCGGCTATTGCATGAGCGGGCGCTATGCCGTGAACGCGGCGACGCACTTTCCCGATCGGGTCAAGGCGGCGGCCTCGGTCTACGGCGTGCAACTGGCGACGGACCAGCCCGACAGCCCGCATCTGGCTGCAAGCAAGACCAAGGCCGAACTCTATTTCGCCTGCGCCGAGACCGACGTCTATGCGCCGCAGGAGGTCATCGACAAGGTGACCGCGGGAATGAATGGCACCAAAAACGAGGTCGAGGTCTATCCCGGCACGCATCACGGTTTTGCCTTCCCGAAGCGGCCGGTCTACCACCGCGACGCCGCCGAACGGCATTGGGAGCGGCTGCTCGGGCTCTACCGCCGCAATCTCGTGTAAGTCACGAGCACGATGCCCTTCCTCACCATTGCCTTCCCGGTGTTCGATCCGATCGCCATCCAGATCGGGCCGATCGCGATCCGCTGGTACGCGCTCGCCTATATCGGCGGCATCGTGCTGGGCTGGATCTATGCCCGCGCGCTGATCAAGAACGAGCGGCTGTGGGGCGGGCCGGCGCCGATCTCGCTGGCGCAGATGGACGACTTCATCCTGTGGGTCACCGTCGGCATCATCGTCGGCGGCCGCTCGGGCTATGTGCTGTTCTACAATCTGCCGTTCTTCCTGCAGCATCCCCTGGAGATCTTCGAACTGTGGAAGGGCGGCATGTCCTTCCATGGCGGCTTCCTCGGTTGCGTCGCCGCGGTGATGCTGTTTGCGCGCCGGAACGGCATCTCGATCCTGTCGCTCGGCGACATCACCACCGCCGTCGGCCCGATCGGCCTGTTTCTCGGCCGGCTCGCCAATTTCATCAACAGCGAGTTGTGGGGCCGCGTCACGGACGCGAGCCTGCCCTGGGGCGTGGTGTTTCCCAATGGCGGGCCGCTGCCGCGCCATCCGAGCCAGCTTTATGAGGCCGCGCTCGAAGGTATTTTGCTGTTCACCGTGCTGGCGGTGATGATCCGGATGGGCGCGCTGAAGCGGCCCGGCCTGATCCTCGGCAGCTTCATCACCATCTATGCGCTCGCCCGCATTGCCGGCGAGATGTTCCGCGAGCCCGACCCGCAACTCGGCTTCCTGTGGGGCGGCCTGACCATGGGCATGCTGCTGTCGGTGCCGATGATTGTTGCAGGGATCATCCTTATTGTGCTGGCATGGCGCCGCCAAGGAACCGCTCAGAAGTAACCGCTCGCAAGTAACCACTCGACAGCAAATTTCATTCAAGGCTCGATGTGAACACCCCCGAATTTTCTCCACTGCTGTCCGAGATCAGAAAACTGATCAAGTCGTCCGGGCCGATGCCGGTCTGGCGCTATATGCAATTGTGCCTGATGCATCCGCAGCACGGCTATTACGTGTCGCGCGATCCGCTCGGGCGCGAAGGCGATTTCACCACGGCGCCCGAAGTCAGCCAGATGTTCGGCGAGTTGCTCGGCCTGTGGGCGGCCTCGGTGTGGCGGGCGATCGGCCAGCCGCCCTTGCTGCGACTGATCGAACTCGGCCCCGGCCGCGGCACCATGATGGCGGACGCACTTCGCGCGCTGCGCGTGCTGCCGCCGCTCTACCAGTCGCTCACCATCCACATGGTGGAGGTCAATCCGGTGTTGCGCGAAAAGCAGCGCGCGACGTTGTCGGGAATCCGCAACATCACCTGGCACGACACCATCGACGACGTGGTCGAGGGCCCCGCGGTGATCTTTGCCAACGAATATTTCGATGTGCTGCCGATCCATCAGATGGTGAAGCGCGAGACCGGCTGGCACGAGCGCACCGTCGAACTCGACAACGACGAAAAACTGGTGTTCGGCGCGGCGACGGAGCCGACCGCGCGCTTCGAGGTGACGCTGCCGCCGCTGGTGCGCGCGGCGCCGGACGGCGCGGTGTTCGAATGGCGTCCCGATGCGGAGATCATGAAGGTCGCAAAACGCGTGCGCGACCAGGATGGCGCTGCTGTCATCATCGACTACGGCCATATGCGCTCGGACGCCGGCGACACCTTCCAGGCGATCGCGCGCCACAGCTTCACCGATCCCCTGAAAAATCCCGGCCAGGCCGACGTCACGGCGCATGTCGACTTCCAGGCGCTGGGGCGCGCCGCCGAGGATCTCGGCGCCCGCGTGCACGGGCCGGTGACGCAGGGCGACTTCCTCAAGCGGCTCGGCATCGAGTCGCGCGCGGCAACCCTGATGGCGAAAGCCGACCACGAGGTTTCCGCCGACATCTCCGGCGCGCTGAAGCGACTGACCGATTCAGGCCGCGGCGGCATGGGCTCGATGTTCAAGGTGCTCGGCATCTCGCAGCCCGACCTCGTCTCGCTCGCGGGCTTGAGCGAGGACCCGGAGGCAACCAAGGCCGCGCAGCCATGATGATGGGATCGTCACTGCTATCAGCGGTGCCCGGCCTGCGCCACGCCTTCTTCACCTGCGAGGGCGGTGTCTCCGAAGGGATTTATGCCACCCTCAATGGCGGCCTCGGCTCCAACGACGACAAGACCAGGGTCATCGAGAACCGCCGGCGCATGGCTGAGCAACTGGGCGTCACGGAGGAAAACCTCCTCGGCGTACATCAGACCCATTCGCCCGACGCGATCGTGGCGACCGGCCCGTGGCAAAGCGGCCCGCGGCCCAAGGCCGATGCCATCGTCACACGTACCGAGGGATTGGCGATCGGCATCACCACGGCCGATTGCGGACCGATCCTGCTGGTCGATCCCGTCGCGCGCGTGATCGGTGCGGCGCATGCCGGCTGGAAGGGCGCGCTGACCGGCATTCTGGAGTCCACGGTCGCCGCGATGGAGAAACTCGGCGCCGACCGCGGCGGCATTGTCGCGGCGATCGGCCCGCTGATCCGCCAGCCATCCTATGAAGTCGGCAGCGAATTCGTCGAACGCTTCCTCGATGCGGATACGGACAATGTGCGGTTCTTCCTGCCCGGCGAACGCGCCGGTCATTCGATGTTCGACCTCGCCGCCTACATCAGGACGCGGCTGGAGAATGCCGGCGTGCTGATGATCGACGACATCGGCGTCGACACCTATGCGGACGAGCGCTTCTACAGCTATCGCCGCTCGGTGCATCGCAACGAGCCGGACTACGGCCGGCTCGTGCACGCCATCGCGCTCCAGCCCGAGTAGCTGCTTCCGGCGACCGGTCCGATCATCGGCTTAAGCAGCTCATTGCAGCGGACGCGATCGATCGCGGACTGAGCCATACATCCGAAGAAGCCGGCGCACTGATCCGCGCCGCGATGGCCCGACGGCCTGACGCTGAATTCAGGCGCTGGATGCACACCAAACTCACCCAGCATGATGCGCGCGCGAGCCGCTACTGGGAGCTCGTCGCCATCATGAAGGGCCTGCCTCCGCAGGCCAGTCCCAACCGGGAATGGACCTGGGTTCTCGCAGCGATGAAGCATCATTCGGCGGACTGACCGAGAACCCCAACGGCAAAATCGTGCCAGATTGAAGCAAATCGGCCGGATTTCGCGGCCGATTTCCTCCCGTTGCTGTGTCCTGCCCGCCCTAGACGTTAACAGGCATTAACGCTATCGCAGGGGTCAATGAGGGACGCGTCAACGAAACTCCGCCGGTCCGGCCGGACCTTTTCGCGCGTGGCAATCGCTGCGGCGATGCTGGCTGCCTGCGCGCTCGGCGGCTGTGCATCGAGCGGTGGCGCGGGCAGCGGCGCGTTCGCAATGGCGAGCGGCGGCCCCGCCACCGTCGCCTTCGAATCCATCGACGGCCCGCCGCCGCAGGTGTTCGACCGCATGGTCGGCGTGATCGACAGCGAGTCCAAGCTGCGCAACCTCGCCATCGTCTCGCGCGAAGGCGCTGCGACTTATCGCGTGCGCAGCTATCTGTCGGCGCAAGTGGTGCGCGGCCGCACCATGATCGCCTGGGTGTGGGACGTCTATGACGGCAGCCAGCAGCGCGCGTTGCGCCTGTCCGGCGAAGAGCCCGCCGGCAAACCCGGGCGTGACGCCTGGGCGGCCGCCGACGACCTGGTGTTGCGCAAGATCGCGCAAGCCGGCCTCAGCGGGCTGACGGGCATGATCAATGGCGCGCCCGACGTGCCGCCCGCGGCCCCTGCCCACGGCCGGCGCGGCCCCGCGGTCGCCAGCGTGGAGCCGGGTGTCGGCTCCCTCGCCTACAACGCCCAATAAGCCTAACCCCGGGGATTTTCGGGGCATTTTTGACCGGGAAAACCGGGGTAACGGGTTGCCAGCGCAGGCGCCCGCCTGATATCTCCTCGCCATCGAAACCCGCCGGACTCGAGGGTAGCGCGAGATGCTGAACGTCGTATCCAGCAAGGCGAGGCAAGAGGCGTCAATGTCGGCCAAAAACGGCTCGATCAAGCTGGTTGCCGGCAACTCCAATCCAGCGCTGGCACAGGAAATCGCCCAGGGGCTCGGCCTGCAGCTGGCCAAGGCCGTGGTCCGCCGCTTTGCCGACATGGAGATCTTCGTCGAGATCCAGGAGAACGTGCGCGGCTCCGACGCTTTCATCATCCAGTCGACGTCGTTTCCGACCAACGACCATCTGATGGAACTGCTGATCATTACCGACGCGCTACGCCGGTCATCGGCGCGCCGCATCACGGCGGTGATCCCCTATTTCGGCTACGCGCGGCAGGATCGCAAATCCGGTTCGCGCACGCCGATCTCGGCCAAGCTCGTCGCCAATTTGATCACCCAGGCCGGCGTCGACCGCGTCATGACGCTCGACCTGCATGCCGCCCAGATCCAGGGCTTCTTCGACATCCCGACCGACAATTTGTTCGCCTCGCCGGTGATGGTGCGCGACATCAAGGAGCGCTTGGACCTTTCCAAGGTGATGGTGGTGTCGCCCGACGTCGGCGGCGTGGCGCGCGCCCGCGGCCTTGCCAAGCGCATCAACACGCCGCTGGCGATTGTCGACAAGCGGCGCGAGCGCGCCGGCGAATCCGAGGTGATGAACGTGATCGGCGAATGCGCCGGCTACACCTGCATCCTGGTCGACGATATCGTCGATTCCGGCGGCACGCTGGTGAACGCGGCCGACGCCCTGATCGCGCATGGCGCCAAGGACGTCTACGCCTATATCACCCACGGCGTGCTGTCGGGCGGCGCCGCGGCGCGCATCGCTTCGTCGAAGCTGAAAGAGCTCGTCATCACCAATTCGATCCAGCCGACCGAGGCGGTGAAGAAGGCTTCGAACATCCGTTCGCTGTCGATCGCCAGCCTGATCGCCGAGGCGATCTCGCGCACGGCGGCGGAAGAGTCGGTATCGAGCCTGTTCGACTAGGGCAGGCTTGGTAGGGTGGGCCAAGCGCAAGCGTGCCCTCACGAACCGTGGCCCGGCCGCGGCACCAGATTCATGATCGTTCGCGTAAAGCCGCCGTCGACGGTGATCTCGTCACCGTTGACGTAGGACGCGCGGTCGCTGGCCAAAAACAGGATCGCGTCGGCCATGTCCTGCGGCGCGCCGATGCGTCGCATCGGCACGACAGCCGTACGTCGTTCCGTCACGCCGGGCGTGTCGTAGAACGCCTGGCTCATCGGCGTCACCACAAGGCCGGGGCTCACCACGTTGCTGCGGATGCCATGCGGGCCCCATTCGCTGGCGAGCTGGCGCGACAGCATGACGACGCCGGCCTTGCTGACGCTGTAGGCGCCGGAAAAACCCTGGGCGTTGGAGGCGGCGACCGAAGCCACATGCACGAGGCTGCCGCGTCCGAGCTTGCGCATCTGCTGGCCGAACATCTGCGCACACAGGAAGTAACCGGTGAGGTTCACCGCGATGGTGGTGTTCCATTCGGCCAGCGACAGCGCATCCAGCCCGCCCGAGCGCAGGATGGCAGCGGTGTTGACCAGGATGCTGCAGGCGCCGAGCGATTTCTCGACCGCTGCCGCGGCGGCGGCGACACTTTTCTCATCCGTGGTGTCGCATGGCATCACGACAGGATCGGCGCCGAGCGCGCGCATTTCGCTGCGTGTCGTCTCCAGCCCCTTCTCGTCACGATCGATGATCGCGACTTTTGCGCCGGCCCTGGCAAAGCTCACCGCCGTGGCGCGGCCGATGCCGCCGCCTCCGCCGGTCACCACGGCCACACGGTCCGACAGGCCCAGCCAATCCGATGACTCCTGTTCCGCCATGACGATCGCTCCCGTGAAAAATAGCTCCCGGCGACATGGCCGGGAGCCTCGCATTGACGAACGATGATCGCGACGACGCGCCTACACAATCCCCGCCGCGACCTGGCCGCGCAGCCGTTCCAGGCCATGCAGCGTATTGGCGCAGGCTTCCGCGACCTCGATGCCCTTGATCGCGAAATGCCTGCGGAAGAAGTCGTAATGGACCTGGCTTTCGTGGAACTGCTGCGGCGTCAGCACCGCCGAGAACACCGGCACCTCGGTGCGCAACTGCACGTCCATCAGCGCCTTGATGACAGTGTCGGCGACGAATTCATGGCGATAGATGCCGCCATCGACGACAAGGCCGGCCGCCACGATCGCGGTATAGCGCCGCGTCTTGGCGAGGAGTTGGGCATGTAGCGGGATTTCGAACGATCCCGGCACCTCGAAGGTGTCGACCGCCGAGCGCGGAACGTGGCGCGCCTCCATCTCGGCGAGGAAGGCGGTGCGCGCTTCCTGCACCACCTCGCGGTGCCAGCATGCCTGTACGAAGGCGATGCGCTGCGGTTTCGCAAAACGCGGATGCGCCGGCGCCGGTGAATGCGCAGGCGGTTCAGGCGTATCGGGGATTTTGGTGTCGGCTTCAAGCAGGGTCTGATTCATGGCTTTCCTCTTTCAGGACCAGAATCAGGGCACACGGCACGTCGGTGCCCACGCGACAAAGTCGCGCGAAGCGCCGCAAACCGTTCTCTTTCATCCGGACTTTGACCGTCGGCTTCGGAATTGCACCGAATCTGCTGACCCTTGCTCCCAAACGAATGGGGGGAAGGCGCTCGCGGGCTTGGGCGTCGCCGCCCTTACCGCCGGTGGGGACTTTCACCCCGCCCTGAGAACATCGGCCGCCCGGTATGAACGGCCTGGCTGGAACTATAAACCCCCGGCCCGGGCGGGCAAGGGCCTGTGGCACGCTGAAACAGCATGTCCCCATGCCCGAAAATCGAATCTCCGGGCGCCTTGGGGTCGCGAAATCCGCACCCGGAATTCGTTAACGAATTGTAAACGCGGCGATTCCGATTCCGATTTGTTCTCGTTAACTTTTGAACTGTGGACGAGCGCGGGCCTTGGCTGTGGACGGACTCCGGGCCCGGTTGCGCGGATTCCGCAAATCACATCACTTGATCCGCGCAGGCCCCAGGGACGCGACGAGCCGATCCGGGAATTGCAGTCGGCGGCAGGGCGCGACGCCATCGCGCACAGCCGACCCTCGCGTGCGTATCATCCAATCAAGAAGACAAGGTCGAGACGGAAATGTCCCTCCTCGAAAGCATCGTTGATTCACGGAACAACCCGCTCGCGGTTGTCGAAGACATCGCGTCCGACAACAACTGGGCCTTCGAGCGTTCCGGCGAAGACGAGGTGACGATCGTCTCCAAGGGCGAGTGGACCGACTACCAGCTCTCCTTCACCTGGATGGGCGAGATCGAGGCGCTGCATCTGGCCTGCGCGTTCGATATGAAGATCCCGCAGGCCCGGCTTGCCGAGGTGCAGCGGCTGATCGCCGCCGTCAACGAGCAATTGTGGGTCGGCCATTTCGACCTTTGGACCCACACCGGCATGATCATGCACCGCCAGGCGCTGGTGCTGCCGAACGGCTTGACCGCCTCGACCGCGCAATGCGAGGCGATGGTGTCAGGCGCCATCCATGGCTGCGAACGCTACTACCCGGCGTTCCAGTTCGTGGTCTGGGCCGGCAAGACCGCGCAGGAAGCGATGAACGCCGCGATGTTTGATGTCGAGGGCGAGGCGTAGCTCCTCGTTTCTTTTCCGCAACGCTTCGACCCGCGCATCCATCGCCGTGCGCAATGCGCTGCGAGAGCAGGGACCCATACTCCGCGGCCTTGATTGTCTCGCAAGTGCTTGTTGCAGACACCCCAATAAACTAGAACCGCCTGTGGTTATGGGTCCCTGCTTTCGCAGGGACGACGGCAGAATTTGCGGTGGTACCTTGAGCAACAACCTTCAAAACATCACCGGCACCCTCGTGCTGGCAGGTGCGGGCAAGATGGGCGGCGCGATGCTGACGGGCTGGCTCGCCGGCGGCCTCGATCCGACGCGCGCGGTGGTGGTCGAGCCCCATCCGTCCGACGAGATCAAGGCGCTGGCGACCCGCGGCGTCCGTCTCAATCCCGCAGGCGGCGGTTGCCGAGACGCTGGTGATGGCGGTGAAACCGCAGTCGTTCCGCGAGGCCGGGCCGATGGTCAAACCTTTTGTCGGACCGTCGACGCTGGTGGTTTCGATCATGGCGGGCACCCCTATCGCCGCGCTGGAGCAAGTCTGCGGCGGCATCGTGGTGCGCGCGATGCCGAACACGCCGGCCGCGATCGGGCGCGGCATCACGGTCGCCGTGCCGGCGAAGGACGTCAGCGCCGCGCAGCGCGCCACGGCCGACGCGCTGCTGCGCGCCACCGGCTCGGTGGAATGGGTCGATGACGAGAAGCTGATGGACGCGGTGACCGCGGTGTCGGGCTCGGGGCCGGCCTATGTGTTCCTGCTCGCGGAAGAACTGGCGCGCGCCGGCGTGGAAGCCGGCCTGCCGGCAGAGCTTGCGACAAAACTGGCGCGCGAGACCGTCGCCGGCTCCGGCGAGCTGCTGCATCGCTCCGACCTTCCGGCCGCAACGCTGCGCCAGAATGTCACCTCGCCCGGCGGCACCACGGCCGCCGCGCTGGAAGTGCTGATGGGCAAGGATGGGATGGCGCAGCTGATGATCCGCGCGATTGCGGCGGCGACGAAGCGCTCAATCGAACTGGCGAAGTGAGACGACTTCGTAGGGTGGGCCAAAGGCGCGCCAGCGCCGTGCCCACCATTTAGAGCACGCTGTTGAAGGTGGGCACGCTTCGCTTTGCCCACCCTACGGTGATGCAGCAGGCGGCTATTCCGCCGCGAGCCGCTTGTTGAATTTCTCGACATCGATCAGGCCGCGGGCATGCGGCCTTCGCCAAGCTTGCGGTCGCCCTCGAAGGCTGCGACCTCGAAGCGGATCACGCGGCGTTCCACCGCGATTACCTTCGCCGTGGTCCGCACCGTGGCGCCGACCAGCGCGGCCGCGAGATGCCGGACGTTCACCTCGGTGCCGACGGTGACCCAGCCCGGCTGCAGGTGGTCGCGGGTCGCATCGCCCGAGGCCATCTCCATTTCCAGGATCATCATCGGCGTCGCATAGACCATCGGCATGTCAGGCACGAAATGCCCGACCGTGCGCTCGGCGGCACGACCAGCGTGCGCTCGGCGCTCATCCCGATCTTGATGAATTCGCGCGCGTCCATCTAGATCACCTTCAGCAAGCCCTCTTGCGGATTCACCTCGACCTCGGCGCCGTCGGGTACGGCCGCCGTGATATCTTCGGCAAAGCCCGCAAGCATCGCGACGTCACCGAGTGCCGCGCCCTGCGCCAGGATCGGATTGACCGAGTTGAGCACCAGCGCCAGCGGTACGATGCCGCGCGATTGCATTTCGTGCAGCATCCAGGCGGTTGCCACGCCGCCCTTGGCCGTGTCCAGCACCAGGATCCGTCCGACATAGGATTGACCGGCGAGCTTGTGCGCCGGCCGGCTGAAAATGCCCTTGATGCGGTCGAGATCGTAGCGCGCGGAAAATCCGTCGTTGGCGACGAGCGCAAGCCCGCGCACGGTCGGTCCCATCGCATGCCGCGCCTTGAACAGTTTTGCACTCATAGCCGCACCAGCTTGCCGCTGACGGCGGCATCGACGCAGGCTTCCATCGAGGCCAGCATCGGGCGGTAGCCGTAGCCGCCGAGGATGTTGACGAGCTTGGCGCTGTTGGTCGCAAGCCGCTTCCAGCCCTGCGCCTCCGAAATCTCGCGGGCATAGGACTGGTAGAAGCACATGCCTGAAAATACGTGCCCGCCGGCCGCCTCGATGCGCGCGGTGTAGCCCATGCGATCGGAATCCGGCTTGACCTGCGGGCTCGTCACCGCAAGCAGGGCACGGAGAACTTCCTGTTGTCACAGAGACCGGCGAGATCGCCGAGTTCGTAAAGACTGAGTTGCGGCGCCGAGAACACGACCACGTCGACCACTTCATCGGTGTGGTAGGATTTCTGCAGCGCCTCGACGTCGGACCGCGTGATGTGATGGACCGGCAAAGCCGCGTCTGCGACATCGGAGAGCTTGGCGGCCTCGGGCGTCAGCCCCACCAGGTGAAACAGCGCGATCGAACCGAAACTCGCCATCGCGGCGCCGAAATGCTTGAGCTGGTCGGACTTCGGCGCGCCTTCGATGCCCTCGATGACCGGGACCGCCCAGTAGTTGCCGGCGAGACGTCCGATGGCGCCGCCAAGCGCGCCCCAGCCGTTGAGCGTCGTCGGCGTGTGGTCGACCAGGATGCGCAACGTGCCGCGGCGCATCTCTGGCAGATGAAAGCCGTAGCGCGGCGTGCGCCCGGTCAGTCCCGCCGACAGCGCCGACGGGCCGCCCTCGAAATTCGAACGCGCCCCGCACACCGAATTGGAATAGATCACGACCCCGGTGTCGCCGAACGCCGTGTGCTCGTTGCGCGTCGGCGCCTGGATGGTCTGGTAGTTGATGCAGGTGTTGGTCATGGCGACGCCGAGCTTTTCGAACGCCACGATGGTGCGCCGTTCCAGATCGAGCATGCCCTCGGTCTGGCCGAGCAGGTGCGCCTTGGCGAAATCAGTACCGCGCGGATCGGTGATGGTGGGGATACGGACGCGGCGCTGGCCCTCGGTGGTCGCAGCCAATCCTTCCAGCCATCGCACGCCAGCCTCGCCGAGGCTTTCGGTGTCGGCCATGATGTGGGCCTGCGTGACCGGCACGAAGTCCACGGCAGCAAAGAAATCGCCGACCTTGATCTGGTGCTTCAGCGCAAGTTGCGGAACAGCTCCCGCCTTGCCGGCCAATATGTCCTGCTCTTCGTCGTTGAGCTTCATTGCCATCAGTCGGCCTTCACGCCGGCGTCGCGCACCGCCTTGCCCCATTTGGCAATTTCGCTGCGCTGGAAATCCGCAAACGTTGCACCGGCAAGATGGGTGACCGGCGTGACGCCAAGCGGCTCGAGTTTGCTGCGGAAGCCGTCGCTGCGGGCGATGCGCGCGACTTCCGCGACCAGCGAAGCGGTCAACGCATCCGGCAATTTGGCCGGCGCGAACACGCCCCACCATGCCGTGGTTTCAAAGTAGTCGTAACCGGACTCCGCGATGGTCGGCACGTCGGGCACGACCGGGGAGCGCGCCTTGCTGGACACCGCGAGCGCACGCAGCTTGCCGCCTTGCACATTCGATAGCACCGATTGCAGTGGATCGAACATGATCTGGATCTGGCCGCCGATCAGGTCCGTCACCGCGGGCGCGCTGCCCTTGTAGGGCACGTGCTGAAGGTCGATGCCGGCTAACGCCTTGAACATCTCGCCGGTGAGATGACCGGGCGTGCCGACGCCTGCCGAGCCATAATTGAGCTTGCCTGGCATTTTTTTGGCGAGCGCCACCAGTTCGGCAAGGCTCGTCACCGGCTGCGCCGGGTGCACCACCACCGCCACCGGTGCCTGCGCGATCAGCGCCAGCGGGGTGAAATCGCGCACGGGATCATAGGGCAGATTGGCGTAAAGCGCGGGGTTGATGGCATGCGTGCCCACGGTGCCAACCAGTAGCGACTGGCCATCGGGCGCGGATTTCGCCACGGCATCGGCGCCGATCGAGCCGCCGGCGCCGCCGCGGTTGTCGGCGACGACGGTGGCCTTGAGATTTTCACCGAGCATCTGCGCGAACGGCCGCGCCACGATGTCGGTCGGCCCACCGGCCGGAAACGGGATCACGACCCGTATTTGCTTTCCCGCCAACATTTGCGCTTGCGCCGGCGCAATCGAACCGGCCATGCGGACGGCAGCGACCGCGGCTGCAACCCCAAGAAATTCCCTGCGACGCATCAGAACCTCCCCGCGTCAGGCGGTTTTCGGATCGGACGTCAAGAACGTCAAAAAAACAAATGACGTCGTCCCGCCAGGCGCGATCAACGCGCGCGGCGGGACGACAAATAGGGAAATCACTTGGGCTGCATCGCCGCCCGGCGTTCGACGAAGGTCTTGCCGCCCTTCATCTTGTGGGCCAGCGGCGCCTCGTTGATCTGGATCACCACGTCGTTGGAATCGACGCCAAGGTTTTTCACCAGCGCCTGCGTGATGTCGCGCATCATGCCGGCCTTCTGCTCATCGGTGCGGCCGGCGGCCATGCTCACGGTGATCTCGGGCATTTTGGTCTCTCCCTGTTTTGTTGTCGTCGCCGGGAAAAGCGCGAAGCGCGTCTTCACGCCAGGCATCCCGGCCATCCACGATCGTCGGTATCAAACAAGACGTGGATGCCCGGGACAAGCCCGGGCATGACGTGGCTGCGAATAGCTAGCCCCACTTCACGTCATGCCGGGCCAGCACCTCGCGCACCTTGGCGACGATCTCGTCTTCCCTGCACGAGAACTGCGCGGGCCGGGTCTCCCGCCATTCCTGGTTGGAGGCGATCGCGGCGGCGGCCTTGGCGCCCTCGATCAGATCCTTGATCTGCACCTCGCCGCGCGCCTTTTCATCGGAGCCTTGAATGATGACGCAAGGCGAGTTGCGGCGGTCGGCATATTTGAGCTGGTTGCCCATGTTCTTGGGATTGCCGAGATAGAGCTCGGCGCGGATGTTCGCATGGCGGAGCTGCGCGACCATTTTCTGGTAGTCGGCGACACGGTCGCGGTCGAACACGGTCACGACGACGGGACCGAATTCCGGCACGCGTGTCGAGCTTGCCGAGCATGGTCAGCGCCGCCTGCAGCCGCGACACGCCAATGGAAAAACCGGTCGCCGGCACCGGCTCGCCGCGGAAGCGCGAGACGAGCCCGTCATAGCGCCCGCCGCCGCCGACCGAGCCGAAGCGCACCGGGCGGCCCTTCTCGTCTTTGGTCTCGAGCAGCAGTTCAACCTCGTAGACCGGGCCCGTGTAATATTCGAGGCCGCGCACGACGGAGGGATCGACGATCACCTGACTGTGGTAGCCGGCGGCATCGACCAGCCGCGCGATCTCGACCAGTTCGTCGAGGCCTTCGAGCGCGATCTTTAAATCATGGAAGGTGGCGCGCAACGTGTCCGAGATCCGGCGCGCGATGTCGTATTCGTTTTCCTTGCGGTCGGGATCGCCGGCGAGCCGCTTGGCGACATCGGCATCGCCCGCGTACGCAAGCAGCGGCGGCTGCACGGCCGTTCGAGCGTTGACGAACGTCTCGAGTTTGGCGATCTGCGCCTGCTCGAGCCCGGCGCCCTTGGTGAAGTCGCCGCTTTCGTCCTTGCGGCCGGGGCCGAGCAGTTCGCGTACGCCCTCCCGCCGAGCCGGTCGAGCTTGTCGACCGCGCGCAGCACGGTCAGCCGCTTGCCGGCGTTCTCATCGCCGCCGATCCCGATACTCTCCATCACGCCGTCGAGCACCTTGCGGTTATTCACCTTGACCACATAGGAGCCGCGGGGAATGCCGAGCGCTTCCATCGTGTCGGCCGCCATCATGCACATCTCGGCGTCGGCTGCGGGCGAGCCACTTCCGACGGTGTCGGCATCGAACTGCATGAACTGGCGGAAGCGACCGGGGCCGGGCTTTTCGTTGCGGAACACCCAGCCGTGGCGATAGCTGCGATAAGGCAGAACCAGGCTGTCGGTCCCGTATCGCTCGGCGACATAGCGCGCCAGCGGCGCGGTCAGATCGTAGCGCAGCGAGATCCACTGCTCGTCGTCGTCCTGGAACGAGAACACGCCCTCGTTCGGACGGTCCTGGTCGGGCAGGAACTTGCCGAGCGCGTCGGTGTATTCCATCGCCGGCGTTTCCACCGGCTCAAAGCCGTAGCGCTCAAAGACCTCGCGGATCTTCTCGACCATCTGACGCGTCGCTGCGATCGCGGCGGGGCCACGGTCCTCCAGCCCGCGCGGCAGGCGGGCCTTCAATTTCTGCGGTTTCTTGGGTTTTTCGGCCATGTCGGTTCGTATCAGCGGGAGCGCATCGCGGCAACGGCTACAGGTGGATCAATTCTCGTTCGTCATGGCCGGGCATAGCCGTCCGAAGGACGGCGTCGCTTCCGCTCGCCTATGTCCCGGCCATCCACGACTTTTTTTGCGGCACCAAGACGTGGATGCCCGGCACAAGGCCGGGCATGACGTAGATCGAAGATTATTGGCTCAGCCGCTCAAAACACCTTCTTGATCCAGTTGTGCGGATCGTTGGTGCGGCCGTACTGGATGTCGACGAGCTGCTTGCGCAGGCCCATGGCAACCGGACCGGCAGCGCCGCCGCTGATCAGGAAATCGCCGTTGGTCGAACACACCTTGCCGATCGGCGAGATGACGGCTGCCGTGCCGCAGGCGAAGGCTTCCTTCAGCTTGCCGCTGGCGGCATCCGCGCGCCACTGCTCGATCGAGTAGGTCTCCTCGCGCACGGGCTTGCCGGCATCTTTGGCGAGCGCGATGATCGAGTCGCGGGTGATGCCCGGCAGGATGGTGCCGAGCGGCGGCGTCGAGAGCGAGCCATCCTCGAACACGAAGAACACGTTCATGCCGCCGAGTTCCTCGACGTAGCGGCGCTCGATGGCATCGAGGAAAACGACCTGATCGCAGCCGCGCTCGATGGCCTCGGCCTGCGCGCGCAGGCTTGCGGCGTAGTTGCCGCCGCATTTGACGGCGCCGGTGCCGCCGACCGCCGCACGCGTGTAGTTCTCCGACACCCAGATCGACACCGGCGCCGGTCCGCCCTTGAAGTAGGAGCCGACGGGCGAGGCGATGACGGCGAAGATGTACTCCGCCGATGGCTTCACGCCGAGGAAGACCTCGCTCGCGATCATGAAGGGCCGCAAATAGAGGCTGCCCTCGCCGCCCGGGATCCAGGCGCGGTCGATGCGAACCAGTTCTTCAACCGCGTCGGTGAACACCGCTTCGGGCAGCTGCGCCATCGCCAGGCGATCGGCCGAATCCTTGAAGCGCCGCGCATTGGCGTCGGGGCGGAACAGGTTCACGCCGCCGTCGTCGCGCTTGTAGGCTTTCAGGCCCTCAAAGATCTCCTGCGCGTAGTGCAGGACCGCAAGCGCCGGATCGAGCGGGAAATTGGCGCGCGATTCGACGCGCGCGTCATGCCAGCCCTTGCCCTGCGTGTAGCGGACGATCGCCATGTGATCGGTGAAGACCCGGCCGAAGCCCGGGTCCACCAGCTTCGCCGCGCGATCCTTCTCCGACGTCGGGTTGGCCGACGGCAGGATGTCGAATTTCATGCTCATGCCGTTGCTTCCCGCTGCCGGCGCCTCGTCCGGCGCTCGCCTGACAGCCGATTTTTCCAACGAAACCGCCATGGGTTCTCTCCCGGATTGGCGCGATCAACGCACCCGCGCCGCGGCGCTGTTTTGGTTCGCTGGGCTCCACCCCTGCCCGCCCTTGCGGCCGGTTACCACACCCGCATGCCCTCAGGACATGCTTTTGCGGAATGGTGAAGTCCAGTATGTTTGCCGAAATGCCGCTCGACAATCGCACGGTAGTCCAATTCACCGGCCTCGGCCGCCATCGCTGGCTTTCACAGGCCGCCTCAAAAGCCGTCGCAAGCGAAACGACGTAATGTTTCGCAGCAGACGGCAGTTTTGTAACATTGAACCGAAGATATGTCAATATGGCTGACATAAATTTCCAGAGGTCGGCTGCCGGGCCCGATTCGCGAGGCGCGGACGCTGCGTCGTCCACCCCTCGGGGGGGCGATTTGCGCTGGGATATCATCGAGCTGCTTGTTCTTCGCCTACCGCGATTTCGTCGGCGATGCCGACCACGAGCTCGAGGCCTTCGGCTTCGGCCGGGCCCATCACCGGGTGCTGCATTTTGTCCACCGCTATCCCGGGCTGAAGGTCGCTGACCTCCTCGACGTGCTGCGCATCACCAAGCAGTCGCTGGGGCGCGTGCTCAAGCAGCTGCTCGACGAGGGCTACATCATCCAGAAGACCGGCAATAACGACCGCCGGCAGCGCCTGCTCTACGCGACGCCCAAGGGCGAGGCGCTGGTCGGCAAGCTCGCCGGCATGCAGACCGACCGCATCAACCGCGCTATCGCCGAGATCGGCCCGGCCGGCACCGAGACGGTGCGCCAGTTCCTGCGCGCGATGATCGACCGCGACGATCCCGACAAGGTGCTGGAGACGATCTTCGGCACGGGCAAGCCGACGGCCAAGGGATAAGTAAGGGATGAACGCGGCGCAAGGAGCCACCATGGCAGCGCGAGCGCCGGCGCAACCGGCCGACGACGCCCCGCATCTGCTGCTGGTCGACGACGACCGGCGCATCCGCGATCTGCTGTCGCGCTTCCTCGCCGGCGAGGGTTATCGCGTCACCACGGCGCCCAGCGCCGGCGATGCGCGCGCCAAACTGCTCGGGCTGCATTTCGACCTGCTGATCCTCGACGTGATGATGCCGGGCGAGACCGGCTTCGATCTGGCGCGCTTCATCCGCCAGTCCTCCTCGGTGCCGATCATCATGTTGACCGCGCGCTCGGAGTCCGAAGCGCGCATCGAGGGCTTGCAGATCGGCGCCGACGATTACGTGGCAAAGCCGTTCGAGCCGCGCGAGCTGGTGCTGCGCATCGGCAATATCCTCAAGCGCTCCGCGCCGCCGCAGGTGGCGGCGCTGGAGCAGGTCGCGTTCGGGCCGTACGTGTATCACCTGGAGCGCGGCGAACTGCGCCAGGGCGAGGACATCATCCACCTCACCGACCGCGAGCGCGAGATGCTGCGCATCCTGAGCACGACGCCCGGCGAAACCGTGCCGCGCGCGGCGCTGACCGGCGGCGGCACCGTCAACGAGCGCGCCGTCGACGTGCAGATCAACCGCCTGCGCCGCAAGATCGAGCGCGATCCGGCCAATCCGCTGTTCCTGCAGGCGGTGCGCGGCATCGGCTATCGCCTCGTGGCTTCGCCTTGAAGGCTGTATTGACGCGTTTTTCTTCACGCGAACCGGCACCCATCCCGCATCAAGTGCGGGACACGCCCCGCTTGAAAACGCTATAATTGGCTCATGAGCACGCTCGACACCGGCCTCAATTTGATCCGCACCGCCTCGCAGCGGGTGTCGGCGGCCAACGACCGGATGAGCAGCAAGTTCAAGAGCTGGATGCCGACCGGCCTCTATGCCCGCGCGCTCTTGATCATGATCGTGCCGATGGTGATCCTGCAGTCGGTGGTGGCGTTCGTGTTCATGGAGCGGCACTGGAACACGGTGACGCGGCGCCTGTCCGCTGCCGTGGTGCAGGACATCGCCACGCTGATCGACGTCTACAAGGTCTATCCGCAGGACAAGGACCGCGCGCAGCTGCGTCGTATCGCGCAGCAGCGGCTCGGCCTGGTGGTGGATTTCCTCCCCGCCGGCGACATGCCGCCGCCCGGACCAAAACCGTTCTTCTCGCTGCTCGACCAGACGCTGTCGGTGCAGCTCGGCCGCCAGATCGCGCGGCCGTTCTGGATCGACACCGTCGGCAACTCGCATCTCGTCGAAATCCGCATCCAGCTCGATGATGCCGTGATGCGCGTGTTTGCGCAGCGCGGCGCCGCCTATGCCTCGAACTCCGAGATCTTCCTGTTCTGGATGGTCGGCACGTCCTCGATCCTGCTGATCGTCGCCGTATTGTTCCTGCGCAACCAGATCAGGCCGATCCTGCGGCTGGCCGATGCCGCGGAAAGTTTCGGCAAGGGCCGCGAGGCGCCGAACTTCCGGCCGCGCGGCGCGCGCGAGGTGCGCCGTGCGGCGCAGGCGTTCCTGGAAATGAAAGCGCGCATCGAGCGCTCGATCGAACAGCGCACCGCGATGCTGGCCGGCGTCAGCCACGACCTGCGCACCATCCTGACCCGCTTCAAGCTCGAACTTGCATTGATCGGCGACAGCCCCGAGGTCGAGGCCATGCGCAAGGACGTCGACGAGATGTCGGCGATGCTGGAGGCCTATCTCGCCTTTGCCCGCGGCGACTCCGGCGAACACGCGCAGCCGACCGACATGGCGGCGGCGCTGGAGGAACTGCGCAGCGACGCCGAGCGTCACGGCCACAAGGCCACCGTCGCCTTCCACGGCCTGCCGGTCGTCACGGTGAAGCCGGCGGCGTTCAAGCGCTGCCTTGCCAACCTCGTCACCAACGCGGCGCGGCACGGCAATGCAATCGCGATCACCGGCCATCGCGACCACCGTTATCTCACCGTCACCATCGACGACGACGGCCCCGGCATTGCGCCCGACATGCGCGAGGAAGTGTTCAAGCCGTTCCTGCGGCTCGACGATGCCCGCAACCAGGACGAAGGCGGCACCGGCCTGGGGCTTGCCATCGCCCGCGACATCGCCCGCTCGCATGGCGGCGACATCACGCTCGGCGACAGCCCGATGGGCGGGTTGCGTGCGACCGTGAGGATTCCGGTTTAAGGTCTCTCCCCGTCATTGCGAGGAGGCAAGGGGTCGCGCGAATGCGCGCCCGATGACAGGCTCCGCGACGAGGCAATCCAGCTTTGCCGCGGAGAGAAAGCTGGATTGCTTCGCTTCGCTCGCAATGACGGGTGTAATGCTGCGCTAATCCGCCCTACAACCGAACGTACCCGCCGGGAGTTTCCATGAGCCTTGTCAGATACGAGAGCAAAAGCCGCGTCGCGACCATCACCATGGACCGCCGCTCGGCGCATAATGCGCTGAACAACGAACTGTGCAGTGAACTGCGGACAGCCTGGCAGCGCTTCCACGACAGCGACGATCGCGTGGCCGTGCTCGCCTCGGCCGAAGAGGATTACTACACGGTCGGCGCCGACTTTAACGGCCTGCCCGACAATATGTGGCATGCGGTGCCCGGCCTTGGCGTCGAGCTCGACAAGCCGGTGATATCAGCGACCTCGGGATGGGTGGTCGGCGGCGGCTTCGTGCTGGTGCAGATGGCGGACATGTGCGTGGCGTCCGAGACCACGCGCTTCATCTATCCGGAAGCGAAAATCGGCATCACCGCCGGCGGCATCTCGTCGGTGCTCGCGCGGATGCCGCACAAGGTGGCGATGGAGTTTTTGCTGGTCGGCGAAGAGCTGCCGGTGGAGCGCGCCTACCAGATCGGCTTCGTCAACCAGATCGCGCCCAAGGGCCAGCACATCGCGCTGGCGCAGGCGATGGCCGCCAAGGTCGCTGCCAACGCGCCGCTGGTCGTGCAGGGCCTGAAGAAGCTCGCCCGCGAAGTGATGCCCAAGGGGCCGCTGGAGACAGTGGCCGAGATGCGACGGCTGCTCGACCCGATCCGCAGCAGCGAAGACCTCAAGGAAGGCGTGAAGGCGTTCAAGGAAAAGCGCACGCCCGACTTCAGGGGCAAGTGAAGCACGGCGTTGGCCGCATTGGCCGACGCCTGCTGGCGCGACGCAGGGGCCCGGCACAGACGGAGATTGCTGCCCAAGGCTATCGCCTCGTGACCTGAATACTTTCCTTGAGCGCAAAGATGGCACTATCCCGCGGAGATCGCACGCCTTTATAGTCACCAGTGAACTGATCCAGTAGACCGCGGATTCACGATGCAATGCCGGGCATGCGCTTACGAGAATGAGGCCGCGAGCAGGTTCTGCGTGGCCTGCGGCGTCTCCCTCGCGACGGTCTGCGCCCGCTGCGGGCGTGATGTCCCGGAAACGGCCCAATTCTGCGGCGGGTGCGGTGAGCCGCGAAAACCTGACGCCCGCATCGCCGACGCGCCGGGCGAGCGCAAGCAGGCGACGGTGCTGTTTGCCGATATCGCCGGTTCGACCGAGCGAATCGCCGCTCTCGACGCTGAAGCGGCGATGAATTTCCTGCATCCGATCGTAATGGTCATGGCGCGTGCCGTAAACCGCTACGATGGCACGGTGCTTCGCACGTTGGGCGACGGGCTCAAGGCCGCGTTCGGGGTGCCGCACGCGCGCGAGGGGCACGCGGTGCTCGCCTGCCACGCCGCGCTCGCCATGCGCAGGGCCGTCGCCGAGCTGCCGAACGCTCCTCCGATCCGGATCGGCTTGCATTCGGGGGAGGTCGTTTCCGGCAAGCTCGATTCCGGCTCTTCGATCGAACAGGACGTGACGGGCCTCACCGTGCACCTGGCCAGCCGGATCGAGCACGAAGCTCCGCCCGGCGAAATTTGCCTGAGCCGCGAGTGCCAGACCCTGCTCCGCGCCTATTGCGACACCGAGACGCTGGGTTCGCGCACGTTGAAGGGTATTCCCGATCCGGTGGAGATCTTCCGGTTGGTCGGCCTGAAACCGGCCGTAAATAGCGAGCATTTCCGCGGCGCGTCACTGATGCCGATGCGCGGGCGGGCCTCGGAGCTGGAGACCTTGCAGCGTGCGCTCACGGATACCGCGCCTGGCTCGCCTCGGGTCATCGGCATCTCCGGACCCACCGGCGTCGGCAAAAGCCGGCTTTGCTTTCGAGTTCGGCGAATGGTGCCGGGAACGTCAGATCAGGGTGCTGGAAGCGCGTGCGCAGGTTCACAGCCGCTCGACGCCGCTGGTGCCGGTGCTGGAGGCATTGCGCGCCTTCTTCCGCATCGAGCCGGAGATGACCGCCGAAGTGGCGCGGACGCGGATCGAGCAGACCCTGACGATGCTTGCGTTGCCGATCGCCGAGCATCTTGCGCCACTGACGGATTTTCTGGGATGCGCGGAACCGACATCGCGGCGCCATCGACCCGTGCGACGCGACGCATGCGCTTGCGCGAGAGCATCGGCCGGATCGCGAAGGCCGCATGGTCGCAGACCTCTGTGATCATCATCGAGGATTTGCACTGGCTGGACGAAGCCAGCCAGGACTTTCTGGAAACCTGGATCGCGGCAGTCGAAGGCACCCGGGTTTTGATGGTGCTGACCTTCCGGCCCGAATGGTCGCTGCCGTCGCGGCCCGCCTCTTACCTCCAACTGGCTCTGCCGGAGCTCGGCTTGGGCGAAGTCGGCCAGGTCATTCGCGACCTGCTTGGCGACGGCCCCGGCCTCGACCAGGTGGTGTCGCACGTCGCCGAACGGTCCGACGGCAATCCATTCTTCGCGGAAGAGCTGGTCCTTTCTCTCGCGCAGAGCGGCATCCTGATAGGAGAGCGAGGCCGCTACCGGCTGGCGCCCTCCGGTTGGCAAAACCCGATCCTGCCGACGACCGTCGAGGCGGTGATCGGCGCACGTATCGATCTTCTGCCTGACTCCGAAAAGGCGCTGTTGCAGACCGCTGCGATCATAGGGAAGGAGTTTCCCTCCGAAGTGGTTCGCATCATCAGCGGCCTGTCGGACGCGGCCATCCGGCCGCTGCTGCGGCGGCTTCGCGCGGCCGAACTCATCCAGCCGCGGCAAACGGCGATGGGCGAAAGCTTCGCGTTCCGTCACCCCCTGATTCAGGAGGTGGCCTACGCGATGCAATTGCGCTCCAAGCGCACCAGTCTGCATGCCGCCGTGGCGAAGGCGTTCGAGGCGCAGGAGTGGGGGCGGCGCGACGAATTCGCAGGCCTCGTGGCGCTGCATTACGAAGCTGCAGGGAATATGGTCGCCGCGGCCATGCACCTGCAGCGTTCGGCGCGTTGGGTGGGTCGGACGAACTCCGGACGGGCGTTGGCGGATTGGAAGAAAATCCGCGGCATGATGCAGGATCAGCCACGGTCAAAGGAAAACGACGAATTGCGGGCTTTGTCCGGCGGACAGTTGCTGACGTTCGGCTGGCGCGAGGGCATGCCGGTCGAAGAAGCCAAGACCTACGTCGACGAGGCGTTGGGCTACGCCCGGGAAGCCGGCAACCGCCGTCACGAAGCGATGCTGATCGCGGGTTACGGACGGATCGTCGCGGCGAACGGCTCGGCGGACGAATATATTCGATTGGTTCGCGAAGCGCTGGCCGTGCTGGACACGGACTCAAATCCGGAAGAAGCGCTGCTCCTGAACGGGCTGCTGTGCCAGGCCAACATGCTGGCGGGCTTTGCCAGAGATGCCCTGACAGCCAACAGCGCGGCCCTGGATTTGATCGACGACGAGCACCCAGGCAAGGTGGGCATCGTGCTTGGCCTGACGGTCGGCCAAATGGTTGGCTTCGATGTTCCCTTTTGGTTGAAATGCCTTCATGTCAGGCCGCTCGTCATGCTGGGGCGGTTCGCTGAAGCCGATGAGCGGCTTGGCAGGCTCTTCCAGACTGATCCGGCGGAAGCTGAGCCCCTTCATCAAGGTATCCCGCACTATTACGCCGTTGAACTTGCCTGGTTTCGCAGCGATGCCCTCGCGGCGATGCGACACGCAAATCAGGTTGCCCACCTCGCCACCAAGGCGGGAAACCCCTACTGGTTCGTGGTCGCGAGTTACTGCCAGGGTCTGGCAGCGTCGACGGCAGGAGACTTCATCGAAGCCGACGGCTTTTTCCAGCAAGCGCTGGACGCATCGCGCCGTGGCAAAGCGGGCCTGGAGTTCGAGGCTCGAATGCTGGCATTTCGGGCCGACAATCTCATGCGCGCGGACGATCCGCGGCGCGCCGATGAGGTTGCCACGGAGGCGATTGGCGTGGCGCGCCGGAAGGCCGATCGATTGTCCGAGTGCCACGCGAGCCTTGTCGCGGCCTGGACATGTCTGGCGGGGGGCGGCTCTCGAGGCGCCGCGGAAGCGTCTGGCTTGCTGGACCGTGCCAACGCCCTGATCGACGAGACGGGCGCGAAGGTCTATGACGCCATGATGTTGCGTGTGCGAGCCCAGGTAGGCGACGAGAAAAATCTTGCGCCCCCACCCCGCTCATGATGTGTTTGGAGGCGAACCCAATCAACGGGGCAACGTAGGGGCGAGGCGATGGGCGGATCGTTTAATCCAATTACCCAGGTGATCGACTGTAACGGGCAGCGCGTGACTGTTGGGCTGGACCAGGTGTTCAAGAACTCCGGGGAGTCCCAAATATGGGTACGCGAAGGCCCATAACACCTTTAACAAGGTTCCCAACGCCAAGAAGGACAACTGGAAGGACCTTTTCATCGCCTACGTAGTCGCCGGAGTCGATGTCGGCAATGAATGGGAAGCTTGGGTTGCTTACTTGAGATCGCTCGGCGCGGGAGAGGACAATGAGCCGGGCCCGCAAAGTATCTCTACCATCGCCAACATGCGTTTCAATGCCCTGATCAACGACACGGGAATCGTGACAAAAACGCATCCGCACGGCCGCGTTGAGACGTCCCCCGGCGAGATCAATTCACCTTGCCCTCTGTAGCGGCAAACCGGCGATAGCGAATGGTCACGCGTCCCGCTGTCGTCACCGCTTCTGAGCCCGCGCGTCGGTGCCCCACGCGTGATGAAACGTTGCCGCCATCAGCGGCCGCCGACTCCCGCCTCCGCGACGCCGCCCGCTTCGTCATCTCCCCTGACGGCCACGCCGACGACGCAAGACTTCAGGACGCGTTCAAGCTGTTGCGCACCGAGGCGCCGGTGCTTTGGGTCGACACCCCCGGCATGCGGCCGTTCTGGCTGCTGAGCCGCCACAGTGATATCTCGGCGGTGGAGCGCAGAGGCGCTCCCTTCACCGCCGCGCCGCGTACTTTCCTCACCAGCAAGATGACCGAGGATCGCCTCGAGCGGATGCTCGGCAAGCCTTACGTCATCCGTGGCCTGCTGCAGATGGACGAGCCCGAGCATACCGCCTATCGCGCCGTGGCGCAGCCGTGGCTGACGCGGGCAGCACTCGCCGAAATGGAGCCCTGGCTGGAAGACTGGGCCGACCAGATCGTGAGCCGGATCGCCGGCCGCAGCGACGCATTCGACTTCACCAAGGAAATCGCGGTGCCGTTCTCGATCCGCGGCATCATGCGCCTGCTCGGCCTGCCGGAAGCCGACGACGATCAGATCCTGAAGCTGTCCTGGGGGCTGGTCGGACCGGAAGATCCGGTGCGCCGCATGGCCGACCATCCGGCCACGGCGATCTGCCGGGCCGGCCTCGGTTTCCAGGCCTATTTCGATCCCGTCGCCGCCGACCGCCAGACCTGTCCGCGCCATGACCTGTCGAGCGTCATTGCCACTGCAAAGGTGCAGGGCGAGGCGATGCCCGACTACGAGCGGTTCTCCTTTTACACCATGATCGCCACCGGCGGACACGACACCATCGCGTTTGCTCTGAGCGGCGGCATGCACGCGCTGATCGAACACCCGGACCAATTGGCCAGATTGCGCGCCGACCCGTCGCTGATCGATACCGCGATTGAGGAAATGCTGCGCTGGACGACGCCGGGCCGCCACATCGTCCGCAACGCGACGGAGGATGTCGAGCTCGGCGGCCAGACGATCCGGACCGGCGAAGCCGTGGCGCTGTTCTTCAATTCCGCCAACCGTGACGAGACTGTTTTCGCCGACGCGGACCAATTCCGGATCGACCGCCGCCCGAATCCGCATCTTGCCTTCGGGCTCGGCCAGCATCACTGCATCGGGGCTCATCTGGCGCGGCTCGAAATGCGGGCGCTGCTGAAGACCCTGCTGCCGCGGCTGGAACAGGTTGAACTCGCCGCACCTCCCCGCCGTACCTGCTCCATCATGGTCAGCGGCATCGCGTCACTTCCGGTCCGCTGCGCCTGGCGCGCCTGACCTTTGACGCCGCGCCCCGCGGCGCGACTGTCAGAACGTCTCGGTAATCTTGTTCAGCCGAAGCGGGCGATCCGGATCGAACCCGCACGCGCGCGCGGTCTGCTCGATCACCCGATAGGCCGGAACCAGCATGGTGATCGGGTCGGTGGCGGGATCGTTCTCGGCAAGCCAGGGCAACGAGCCCAGCGGACCTCCGACGAGATGCAGCGCGATGTTTTGCGCGCGCAGTTCTTTTGCCAGCGCATCCACCGTGGCAGCCGTTTCATCCTTCAGGCGCATCATGATGACGGGCGTGCGCGACGATAACGCGGCCCGCAGGCCATGCTGCAGTTCGGCGGCGGAAACGCCAATGGAAGGCAGGCGCAGGATTTCGGAAAGTTTCAGCGCGATCTCCCGCGCCGAACCCAGCGCCAGGCCCCTCCCCGCCACAAAGACAGCCGATGCGCCCGCGAGATCATTGGCAATCTCGGACCAGTCGAGCGCCAGCGCGTCAGTCAGGCGCCCGGGCAGTCTGTCCAGCGCGCCTCTCAGCGCGCCATCATTGGCGAGCTCCGCAACCAGCGCAGCACCCGCGGCCATCGAGCCGATCACGGTCTTGGTGGCAGCGACGGAATGCTCGTGGCCTGCGTCAATGGGAATGACGAACTCGGCCGCATCAGCTACCGGGGAAGCCGTCGCATTGACGATGGCGATGGTGCGCCCGCCCGCGGCGCGCGCCGACTTCGTTGCGGCGACCAGATCCGGGCTGCGTCCGGATTGCGAGATCACGATGAACAGGGCACCCCGTAGCTGCAACGGAGTGCGAAATGCCGTGATGACCGAGGGCGCGCTGGCGGAAACCGGAAGCCGGAGCCGCGTCTCGATGAGATATCTCAGGAAAACGCCGGCATGTCCCGAGCTGCCCCGGCCGCATATGACGCACAGGGGTGCTGCTCCGATCGCAAGCCGTTGCGCGATAGCGCGCATCGCGGGCCGGCTGTGAACAATTCTGGCGACGACATCGGCGCTTTCCCCGATTTCGCTCGCCATCGCCGATGTCGTCACGGCTCACCTATGCCGCCCTGCTTGCGCGCCGCCGCTGCCTTGCGGAGCGCGCCCCCCTCCATTGCGAGCCCGGCAAAGACGCGCCGAAGATTGCCGTCGCATTGCCTAAGGATGGTCTCGGCACCGGTCTTGTCGAACCCCAGCGCCAGAAGGACTGCCGTCTTGATCTCCCCCTCCGCCTGCTCAAGGCAGCGTACCGCCTGCGCGGGATCGCAACCCGCGATCTGCGCCACCATGGCCTCCGCGCGCCGCTGCAGCTTGGCATTGGTCGGCAGCATGTTCACCATCATGCCGCGATAGACGCGCCCGAACCGCAGCATGATGCCGGAAGAGATCAGGTTGAGCACGACCTTCTGCGCGGTGCCTGCTTTCATCCGCGTGGAGCCCGCGATCAGCTCGCTTCCGGTCTCGAGCAGGATCGGAAATTTTGCCGACGCCAGCAGCGTCGCGCCGGGATTGTTGGCGACGCCGATCGTCACCGCGCCGGAACTTGCTGCCGCACGCAACGCCGCGACCGTGAATGGCGTCGTGCCGCTGGCGGAAACGGCGATCACCGCGTCGTGCGGTGTCAGACAGGCGGCTTTGACCTGCGCGACCGCATCATCGACATCGTCCTCGGCGCCCTCGATGCTGGTGACGAACGCGCCGACGCCGCCCGCGACGATGAAGCGGACCCGCTCATTGGGCCAGGCGAAGGTCGGCATCAGCTCGACCCCGTCCTGGACGGCGACCCGGCCCGATGTGCCGGCGCCGACATACACAATGCGTCCGTGATCGCCGAGCGCATTCCTCGCCGCTTCGGTCGCCGCGGTGATTGCCGGCAGCGCACGGCCGATCGCAGCGATAGCCGCAAGCTGGCCCTCCCACATGGCTTCCATCGCGGAAGAAAGCTGCCATGCGTCGAGATCGGCAAAGCGCGGGTCGACTTCTTCGGTGGCCATCTGTCTGGTCCAAGCCTCCTGCTTCAACACCGCCTTAAACGCGGAACTTTGCAGCCTGTTCATGATCGTCGTCCCTCATGGGCAGAGCAAGCCTCCCGCGCGCCACCAGCAATGCGCCGGCCGCCGCATCGGCATCAGGAGGTTTCAGGAGCGCGCGCAGATCCGGCGTCAGCCAGGGCGTGATAGCCTCCGCCAGCCCGCCCACCAGCGAGAGCCGCTCAATCCCCTTCGCCAGGAACAGATCGAGCAGATCGCCGATCGCATCGGCCGTGCGTTCGACAATCCGGCGGCCGACCGGATCGCCCTCATTGGCGTGCCGCATCACGTTCGGCGCGAAGGCGGCATAGTCGGTGGCCCTGGCTTCCTCGGACCAGGCGACCGCCTGGTAGGGATCGTGATCGAACGCGTCCAGCACCTCCGAGAGCAACGAGGTCAGCTCGCCGCGCCGGTCCGCGGCCCGTAGCGCCAACCGCACGACCTGCAGACCCATGTCGGCGCCGCTGCCTTCATCGGAGACCGGGAAGCCGTAGCCCGCGATGCGGATTTCGCGGCCGCCGATCAGGCCGACGCCGACCGAACCCGTGCCGGCCACGACGATGGCGCCATCCGCGCCGCTGTGGGCGCCGAGACAGGCCGCCATGCCGTCGCTGAGGAAGACCGTGGACGCAAAGGGGTGCGCGATCTTGCCAAGCGCGGCTCCCGCGCCGCGGCGGCCAAGGCCGGCGAGGCCAATTGCGGCGTGCATCCGCGCAAAATCCTCGCGTGCCAGTTGAGCTTCGGCCGCCGCCGCCTCGGTCGCCTCCAGGATGGATCGCCACGCCTTCTCGATGCCAATCCGCGTCGTGGCGGGCCCCGAGCTTGCTTCGCCGAGGAATCGGCCGTTTTCGTCCTCGATGCGGGCGCGGCAGTGGGTTCCGCCCCCGTCAACGCCGAGATACATGGTACCTTTTGTTCCCATCGAAAGTTAACGCGATGGCTGCCTTCCGGGTCCTCAGGCCCCAAGGATACATAAGGTCCAGTGCATGGGAGACCAGTACAAATGAGCTCAATTGCGACGACAACTTCAGCCATTCGTGACGGCACTGCCGGATGATCGCTGATGGGTGACGGTGCCTCCCTGACGATTGCCGCGCAGTGCATCTTTGATGGCAACGACATGCGCGGCCCCGGCTCGGTCAGGATTTCGCAGGGGCGGATCGAGAGCGTCACCTTCGGCGAGCCGGCGGCGCGCGCGGCTATCCAGCTTCCCGCCGATGTGATCCTGGCGCCCGGTTTTATCGACGTCCAGGTAAACGGAGGCGGCGGCGTTCTTCTCAACGAGCAGCCGACCGAGGCCGGCGTGCGCCGCATCGTCGATGTGCATCGTAGCGCTGGCACCACCGGCTGCCTGCCGACGCTCATCACTGACAATACCGAGGTCATCGAGCAATTGGCTGCCGTTGCCCAGGCGACCTTAAAAATTCCCGGCGTGCTCGGTTTTCATCTCGAAGGGCCGGCACTGAACAAGTTGCGCAAGGGCATTCACCCCGAGTCCGAAATACGCCTGCCTGACAGCCGCGATCTCGCTGCCATCAGGAGCTTTGGCGGCCGTGGCCGCTCTCTGGTGACATTGGCGCCGGAATGCGTGCCCGCCTCCATGATCGACGAATTGATCGGCACTGGACTACGCATCGCTGCCGGCCATAGCGACGCCACCGCAACCGAGGCCGCGCTAGCCGCCGATCGCGGCGTCACTGGCGTAACCCATCTGTTCAATGCCATGTCGCAGCTGAGCGGGCGGGAGCCGGGGCTGGTGGGCGCGGCGCTTGATGACAACAGGCTGTTTGCAGGGATCATCTGCGACGGCATCCACGTCGATCCTGCAAGCTTGCGTATCGCCCTTCGCTGCAAGGGTCGCGACCGATTGATGCTGGTCACCGATGCCATGCCCCTGGTGGGCACGCAGGACCGGCAATTCCTGCTCAATGGAAGGCAGATCACGTTGCATGACAACCGCCTGACCGGTCCTGATGGCACGCTGGCAGGCGCTCACCTCACCATGATCGAGGCGGTGCGGAACGCAGTTGCCCTGCTCGACGTCCCGCTTGCCGACGCGCTTGTCATGGGCGCGCGGACGCCAGCGGCATTTCTTGGCCTTGAATCGGAGCTTGGAAGGATCGCACCCGGATATCGCGCCGACCTCGTCGCCTTCAGCAAGGACTTTGAAGTTATCGGCACATGGGTGGCAGGTATCGGAGCCGAACTCTTCCGCCCCGGACGCAGCGCAGCGCGATAGAGTGCGATGAGATTAAGTTGACTGGAGCGGCATCGGAATTCACCTCCCCCTTTGGGGAAGGTGAACCGCAGAGCCCGCAAAACCATTCTAGGAGCAGGACGAGCGGCATTCAAACCGAGGCGAGATGCGCAACCACCCTATCATCGTGCAGAAATATGGCGGCGCCTGTCTGGAAACGCCGGCGAAAGTTCGCGCCGTTGCCTCCGATCTCGCCGACTTGCACGGCCAGGGCAAACGCGTCGTGGTGGTCGTCTCCGCCATGGGCAAGACCACCGACCAGTTGATCGAGATGGCGTATCAGGTCAGCCCGCGTCCCAATCGCCGCGAACTCGATATGCTATTGACGACCGGTGAGCGCATCAGCATGTCGCTGATGAGCATGGCGCTGTCCGATCTCGGCGTGCCGGCGATCAGCTTCACCGGCAGCCAGGCCGGCGTCATGACCGACGCCTCGCATTCCGCGGCACGCATCCTCGATGTGAGGCCGATTCGGGTCCGCGAAGAGCTCGATCGCGGGCGCATCGTGGTGCTGGCGGGATTTCAAGGCGTCAATCCACTGACCCGGGAAATCACCACGCTTGGCCGCGGCGGCAGCGATACCACGGCGGTTGCGATGGCCGCGGCACTGAAGGCCGAACGTTGCGAGATCGTCAAGGAGGTCGACGGGATTTGCTCGGCCGATCCGCGCATCGTCGGCGATGCAAAGCCGTTGCGGCAGCTCGATTTTGCGGCGCTATCCGAAATGTGTTTCTGGGGTGCAAAGGTGCTGCATTTTCGCAGCGTGGAGTTGGCGCAAAACCAGAATGTTGCTCTGGTTCTGAAGAAATCGGGCGGCATCGAACACTCAACACAAGTGATGAAAGAGGTGGCCGGCATGGAAAGCGGAAAGGTTCTGGCGGTCAATTCGATTGATCGCATCGAGCACGTGGAAATCGATTCGAGCGATCTCAATCATGGCTTTGAGAAGTTCGCCCGACATCTCGGGCAAAACAGCCTGTCCTGGCCGCAGCTGCTCGCATCGCACTTCGCTGCGGGAAAAACCAGAATGACAGTGGCCTGCGATTCGGAATGGCTCGACGCATTGTTGCTCACGCTGGCGGGAGCCGCCGACCTGCGCCGGCAGCGCGAAGCTTCGAGCTCGGTCAGCCTGACCTGCTTCGGTGGCGTTTCATCAGACTTGCCATTTAGGGCGCTGCAGCTTCTCGGACAGAACGGGATTGTTGCAGACGAATATGTCCTGTCACCGCATTCGGTGAGCATGTTTGTGCCGGTGGATAGCCGGAAAGCCGCGGTGAAGGCTTTGCATGCGCTGGTCGAATAAGTTTCTCTCACCGTTGGCGGAAATCCGGCGGCTCAGCAGGCGGAGCCGTCCGCGGCTACTTGGGCAGCCCTTGCGGCAACATGCCTTTCAGCTTGTCGAGCTCGAGGATGTTCATCTTCATGCCGCCGGGCATCACGATGTCGCCCGGCTTCTGGTCCGCCTTGCAGGCGCCGAGCCACTTCGCCTCGACGGTGGTCGTCGAGTCCCGCGTCTGGCCACCGCTGCGCTCGCTGTGCGAGGTCGATTTCACCGTGTAGGCGGAATTGAAATCACCGGTGATCTCGGCATGCGAGGTGACGGTCATGCCGGCGACCGAGCAAACGGAATCGCTGACATAGCCGGTGGCGGTCTTCTGGATGTCCTGTTTGGCGCAGGTTTCCTTGCCCGGCGAGAACGAGGTGCTCATCTGCTTGTCGGTCGAAGCGTCGGTGCAGTGCTGCATCGTCATGTCGGGCACTGATCCGCCCGTGCGCACCATTTTCATTTCCCAGAGGCCGGCCTTGCGCACCGGCAGTTCGACGGCGAGCCGCATCGGTTGCCGGCATCAGTGCAGCGAGGAAAACGGCAACGGCAAATGGGAGAAGCTGCCTCATGCTCCGCGCTCCCGTCTCGCAGTGTGGTGAATGGGGCTAGTAGAGCGTCACCAGCGGCCGCTCAGTGGCGCCATAGGGCACCCAGCGGCAGGCAAAGGAGATGTAGCCGCCCTCATAGGCCTGTATGGCCAGGAATTTCACCACCTTGCCGTAATAGGCGCAGTGGTCGACCGCGAGCTGGCGGGCATCGCTCTGGCTCGCCAGGGCAAAGGCAATGATGCCGCCGGTGTCGTTACCCTTGAACGGCGGCACATAGTCGGCCTGCGCCGGCAGGCTCACCAGCATCCCCGCGGTCGCAACCAGGCCCGCCGCCACCATCTTTCGCATCACCGACTCCCTGTGCAACGCCCGGTACCTTAGAGCGCATCGCAAGGTGTGAAAAGAACATGAGGGCCATCGGATGACGAACTCCTGTCAGGTGTTGCCGCGCTGCACTTGACCTCCTGTTCCCTTCGCGGCACCGTCCGGGAGTTGGACTGCGAGCGGAATCCCATGCGCGACCTGTTGAAATCCTCGAAGATCTCCCGATTGGCCAAATCCGCGCTCGGCGCGGCGCTCGGGGTGATGCTCGGCTTCCTGGCCTGCCATGAGGCCAGGGCGGCCAACCCGCTGGAGCTGAATTTCTGGCTCAACGGCCCGCGCTATGACGGCAACGTCGCACCGTGTGAAAAGGCGCTGCCGACCATCATTTCGCAGTTCCAGGAGAAGGAAAGCACCTTCTGGAATTCCTCGCTGAAGATCACCGCCTACGGCAACGTCCACGAAACCGCGTTCCGGCCCTGGCAATCCGACAACATCCCGCGCCGCTTTTGCTCGGGTCAGGTGATGGTCAGCGACGGCAAGTTGCGTCCCGTACATTACTCGATCATCGAGGATGGCGGTTTCGCCGGCTTCGGCCAGGGCGTCGAATGGTGCGTGGTCGGCCTCGACCGCAACTGGGCCTTCAACCCCGCCTGCAAGGCCGCCCGGCCCTGATTTCCGCATCAGTCGGCGCCATCGGGTAACAACCCTACATTTTGTTCTTGAAATGTTCTCCTGCGGTGCTAGGCTGCCAGGCAGTCTGGTGTGAGGGCGCAATGATGTTTCATTCCCTGATTGTCCGTTTTTCGATCGCCCTGATTTTCCTGCTGGGGCCGGCATTTCTGGCGGCAGTCTCGGCCCAGGACCGCCGGCAGAACGCGCCCGGCGAGTTCGATTTTTATGTACTGGCGCTGTCCTGGTCGCCCTCGTTCTGCGAGGCGGCCGCCGAACGCGGCAATGCCGGACGTTCGCAGGCCCAGTGCGGGGAGCGCCCCTTCTCCTTCGTGGTGCACGGGCTGTGGCCGCAATACGACCGCGGCTATCCCGAATATTGCAAGCGCCCCTCGCCGCGCCTCGAGCGTAACGTCATGGTCTCGATGCTGGACCTGATGCCGGCGCCGGGGCTGATCTACAACGAGTGGGACAAGCACGGCACCTGCTCCGGGCTCGGCACGCGCGCCTATTTCGAGACCATCCGCAAGGCGCGCGCCGCGGTGAAGATTCCCGAGGAATTCCTGCAGCTCGGCCAGCCCAAGATGATCGCTCCGGAGGAGCTCGAGGCCGCCTTCATCAAGGTCAATCCGGGGCTGAGCGCATCGGCGATCTCGGTGACCTGCGACACACGGCGGCTTTCCGAGGTGCGTATCTGCATGAGCAAGGAGCTGCAATTCCACAGCTGCGAGGAAAACGAGCGTCGCGCCTGTCGCCGCGACCAGGTCTTGATGCCGCCGGTGCGCGGCGGCTGACGCCCCGGAAATGACTGTGGGTTACTTTTCGCACGTGATGTCGTAACCCCTGCCCCATGAACTACCGCCACGCCTTCCACGCCGGCAGCTTTGCCGATGTCATCAAGCACATCGTGCTGACGCGGATCCTGCTTTACCTGCAGGAGAAGCCGGCCGCCTTCCGCGTCATCGACAGCCATGCCGGCGCCGGCCTCTATGACCTCACCGGCGAGGAGGCCGCGCGCAGCGGCGAATGGCTGACGGGCGTGGCGCGGGTGATGCAGGCGCGTTTCACCGAAAAGGCGCTGCCACTGGTGACGCCCTATCTCGACATCGTCAGGGCCTTCAATACCAAGGCCGAGCTGAAGGCCTATCCCGGCTCGCCGCTGATTGCCCGCGCGATGTTGCGGCCGCAGGACCGGCTGACGGCCTGTGAGATCGAGCCCGGCGCGCGCAAGCAGCTGATCGACGCGCTGCGCCGCGATACCCAGGCCCGCGTGGTCGACCTCGACGGCTGGACCGCGCTTGCGGCCTTCGTGCCGCCGAAGGAACGGCGTGGCCTCGTGCTGATCGACCCGCCCTTCGAGGCCAAGGACGAGTTCGAGCAACTCGCGACGGGCTTTGGCGAAGCCTTCCGCAAATGGCCGACCGGCAGCTATCTGCTCTGGTATCCGGTCAAAAGCCGCCGCGCCGCCGATGAACTCGCCCGTTATGTCGCGGGGCAGGCAGAAGCCACCCGGCCGGCCGGCAAGTGCCTGCGGCTGGAATTCAGCGTCGCCGCGCAGCAGCAGGACGGCCCGCTCGCATCCACGGGCCTGTTGATGGTCAACCCGCCCTGGACGCTCGGCGGCGAGTTGAAGACCATTCTGCCCGAGCTGGAAAAGCCGCTCGGCCAGGGCGGCGCAGCCCGCTTCAGGCTGGAGACGCCCAAGCCCTGAGCAGGTGGTCGCGCGGCCGGGCCTCCGCGGCGATCGGAAAACCGAATTGGTCGTAGGCAATTCGCCGGGAACCGTATTATGCTCGTGCTGTTGGGACTGGCTTTACGTTCCGCTTCCGCGAATGGTTGCGGCGGAGTGACAAGGCCGAACAAGGACCAGGCGCCGCGCCAGCGATGAGCGTGCCGTCAAGGTGGCCATGCTTTCCGGCAGCGATTGTCCGGTCGGCCGTGCGCGACAATGCGCGTCACGGCAAAGCAGTACGGGGGAGGTTTCCCGATGGCCATGACAGGGACCGTGAAGTTCTTCAACGGCGAGCGCGGCTACGGCTTCATCAAGCCGGATGACGGTGGTCGCGACGTGTTCGTCCACATTACCGCGGTGGAACGCGCCGGATTGAAGGACCTCGCCGAGGGGCAGCGCATCACGTTCGAGGTCGAGCCGGACAAGAAGGGCAAGGGCCCGAAAGCGGTCAACCTCGTGATCTCGTCCTGACGCCTTGCTGGGAACCCAAGAAAAATCCCGGCCGCTTGCTGCGGCCGGGAGGTTGTGACGCGACGTTGTTCTTGTTCTCAGAAGCGGTAGTTCACCCCCGCGCGCACGGCGCCGAAGCTGTAGCCGTGTGACGCGCCGGTGATGACGAAGTTGCTGCGCGAGAGGTCGACATAGAGATATTCGATCTTGGCGCTCCAGTTCGGCGCAAAGCCGAACTCGGCGCCGACGCCCGCCGTCCAGCCGATGCTGGTGTGGGATTCCGACAAGCCAAAGGTTTCGGCGCGCAATGCACCATAGGAAAGGCCGAGCGTGCCGTAGAACAGCACGTTGTTGAGCGCGTAGCCGCCGCGGCCGCGCACGGTGCCGAACCAGGGGTTGGAGAATTTCCACGGCGCGAAGGTGTCGTCGGCGCCGCTTGCCTGGATATCGGCCTCGAGCGCCGAATACCCATGCCCCGTTCTGCCAGTTGTAGCCGCCCTGGACGCCGCCGACGAAGCCGCTCGGCTTGGCGAAGGCATTGTCGACCGAGCCCCACGCGTAGCCGATATTGCCGCCGAGATAGGGACCGGCCCAGCTATAGGCGTTGAGCGGCTGGTTGACCGTGTAGGGCGTGCGCCCGCCGTAGTTCATATCGGCAGCCTGCGCTTCTAGGCTCCAGACGGCTCCGATCAGCGCCAGCGCGCCCAGCACGAACCTGGTCATCGGTACTCTCCACCCAACGCCACTCACCGTGACCCGCCGGGCGGCTTCCCCGGCATGGTTACGGAATCTCCGGTCTTTTCGGGTAAGAGTTATCGAGAGTTTTAAGTTAAAGGGCTTGTTAAGGGGAGTTACCGCCCGCTCATCATTCTTAAGGAAGTGTTACCTGACGGCGGCTGTGCGCCGTGCGCCCGCACGCTGGCGAGGCGGCAGTTCAGCGCCTAATTTTGACCCCATGACCGACGATTCTACCGAGCATCCGACGGCGTCGCGCCCGCGGAAGGGCAAGCGCGGTTCCGCGTCCGACATGCCGGAACAGGACGCCGCAGCCGATATCGATCCCGCGACGGTGACGTCCGAGGAGGACGAAGAGACCCGGCTGCCCGACATCGCCGAGGAACCGGCGGAGGCGATCGCCGAGGGCGGGCTGACGACGGGACACGCCGCGATCGAGAGCGCGGTCCGCCTCGCCCCCACCTCGCCCGGCGTCTATCGCATGCTCAATGCCGCCGCCGACGTGCTCTATGTCGGCAAGGCCAAGAACGTCAAAAAGCGCCTGACCTCGTATGCGCGGGTCAACGCGCCGCAGCCGGCGCGCATCCTGCGCATGATCGCAGCAACGGTGAACGTCGAGATCATCTCGACCACGACCGAGACCGAGGCGCTGCTGCTGGAGGCCAACCTCATCAAGCAGCTGCGTCCGCGCTTCAACGTGCAGCTGCGCGACGACAAGTCGTTTCCCTATATCCTGATCACAGGCGACCACTGGGCGCCGCAGATCCTCAAGCACCGCGGCGCGCAGACGCGGCCGGGGCGCTATTTCGGGCCATTTGCGTCGGCCGGCGCCGTCAACCGCACCATCACCGCGCTGCAGCGCGCCTTTTTGATCCGCTCCTGCACGGACTCCTTCTTCGAAAGCCGCACCCGCCCCTGCCTGCTCTACCAGATCCGCCGCTGCGCCGGCCCCTGCACGCGCGAGATCGATTTCCCCGGCTATACCGAGCTGGTGCGCGAGGCGAGCGAGTTCCTGTCCGGCCGCAGCCACGCGGTGAAGCAGCAACTCGCCGTCGAAATGGAGAAGGCGTCCGGCGAGCTCGAATTCGAGACCGCGGCAACCTACCGCGACCGCCTCGCCGCGCTGTCGGCGATCCAGTCGCAGCAGGGCATCAATCCGCGCACGGTGGAAGAAGCCGACGTGTTCGCCATCCATCAGGAGGGCGGCTATTCCTGCGTTGAGGTGTTCTTCTTCCGCACCGGGCAGAACTGGGGCAACCGCGCCTATTTCCCGCGCGCGGAGAAGACGTACACATCGGAGGAAGTGCTGGGCTCGTTCCTGACCCAGTTCTACGACGACAAGCCGCCGCCGAGGCTGGTCCTGCTGTCGCACGAGGTGGAGGAGCCGCAACTCCTTGCCGACGCGCTCACGGTGAAGGCCGGCTTCAAGGTCGAGGTCTCGGTGCCGCGCCGCGGCGAGAAGAAGGAATTGATCGCGCATGCGCTGACCAATGCGCGCGAGGCGCTCGGCCGCAAGCTCGCCGACACCGCGACGCAAAGCCGCCTGCTGGATGGGATGGTCACGACGCTTGGTTTGCCGAAGGCGCCGAGGCGCATCGAGGTCTACGACAACAGCCACATTCAGGGCAGCAACGCGGTTGGCGCCATGATCGTCGCGGGCCCCGAAGGTTTTACAAAGAACCAGTACCGCAAGTTCAACATCAAGTCCGAGGGGCTGACGCCGGGCGACGACTACGCCATGATGCGCGAGGTGCTGCAGCGCCGCTTCAAGCGTCTGCTGAAGGAAGGCGACGAGCCGGCGGTCAAGGCGGACGACAAGTCCTTCCCGCAATGGCCCGATCTCGTCATCATCGACGGCGGCCGCGGCCAGCTCAACGCCGCGCGCGAGATCTTCACCGAGCTGGGCTGTCGGAGGTCACGCTGCTGGCAGTCGCCAAGGGGCCGGACCGCGACGCCGGCCGGGAAACCCTGTTCATGCCGGAGCGCGAGGCGATCAAGCTCGAGCCGCGCGACCCCGTGCTTTATTTCATTCAAAGGCTGCGCGACGAGGCGCACCGATTCGTGATCGGCTCGCACCGCAAGCTGCGCAAAAAGGACATCCGCGAGGCCGGCCTGCAGGAAATCCCCGGCATCGGCCCGTCACGCAAACGTGCCTTGCTGCTCCATTTCGGAACGCTGAAGGAGATCGAGCGGGCCTCGATCGCCGATCTCGGCAAGGTTCCGGGGGTCAGTGCCGAAAGCGCCCGCAAGATCTTCGAGTTTTTCCACGCCGGGCCCGGTTAAATACCCGTTTCGCGTTATATTTACGTCATCTCCCACCGCTCATGTGCGCCACAGTGTTGACCTTGCTGCTTCCCCGGTATTGGTAGGACGAATGAACATCGCGACCACCAGAAACCAGTCGAAGGGCTATTCGATCCCGAATATCCTCACCGTGGGGCGGATCGCCGCCATCCCGGTGGTGGTGGGCTGCGTCTATGCCCAGTCGGTGATGGACGCCCCGCTGTGGCTGCGCTGGGTTGCGCTGACCGTGTTCATCGCGGCGGGAATCACCGACTATCTGGATGGCTACTATGCGCGAATCTGGGACCAGCAATCCGCCTTCGGCCGGATGCTCGACCCGATCGCCGACAAGCTCCTGGTCGCCTCTTGCCTCCTGATGCTCGCTGCCGACAACTCGATCCATGGCTGGACGCTGTGGGCGGCGGTGGTGATCCTGTGCCGCGAGATCCTGGTCTCGGGCCTGCGCGAATATCTTGCGGCGCTGCGCGTCAGCGTGCCCGTGACCAAGCTCGCGAAATGGAAGACCACCGTGCAGCTCGTGGCGATCGGCTTTCTGATCGCGGGCGAAGCGGGCGAGCAGATCATCCCGGCCACCACGCTGATCGGCATCGTGCTGCTCTGGATATCGGCGATCTTCACCATCTACACCGGCTGGGATTATTTCCGCGCCGGCATCCATCACCTCATCAAGGAGGGTGAGGGATGAGGGTGAAATACTTCGCCTGGGTGCGCGAACGGATCGGCAAGGCCGAGGAAACCGTCGAGCCGCCGGCGGAGGTGCGCACCGTCGACGACCTGATCGCCTGGTTGTCGAATCGCGGCGAGGCCTATGCGCATGCGTTCGAGCGGCCGAAGGTGATCCGCGCCGCAATCGACCATGCCCATGTCCGTCCGGACGCCGTCATCACCGGCGCGCGCGAGATCGCATTCTTTCCGCCGATGACCGGCGGCTGAGCGCGCCCCGCGATGAACGTCGCCGCGACCATCCGCATCCAGCAAGCCGATTTCGACATCGCGCAGGAAATCGCAGCGGCTGAGCAAGGGTCGCAGCGATATCGGCGCGGTGGTGAGTTTCACCGGTATCTGCCGCGGCACGGAAGGCGCAGAGCCGATATCCGCGCTGACACTCGAACATTATCCCGGCATGGCGGAAGCCGAGATCAAGCGGCACGCAGACGAGGCGATGGCGCGCTGGCCGTTGCAAGGACTGACGGTGATCCACCGCCATCGGGCGCATCGCGCCGGGGCAGAACATCGTGCTGGTCGTGACGGCCTCGCAGCACCGGGAGGCCGCGTTCAAGGCGGCTGAATTCCTGATGGATTATCTCAAGACCAATGCGCCGTTCTGGAAGCGCGAGGAAAGCGCCCGCGGCACCAGCTGGATCGAGGCGAAGAGCCATGATGATGCGGCCGCCGCGCGCTGGACCAAGTCGTGATGGCCAAGCGCGCGAAAGCCAAAGCGCCGAAGACCAAGGCGCCCAAAGTCGCGACGGGCGAATTGCTGACCCTGCTCGATTTCGTCCGCTACGCCGTAAGCCGCTTTGCGCGAGGCCAAACTCGTCTTCGCCCACGGCACCACCGATCCCGTCGCGGAAGCCGCGTTCCTCGTCGGCGAGACCCTGCACCTGCATCCCGACCAGTTCGAGCAGTTTGCCCATGCGCGCGTCACCGCGGCGGAAGGCAAACAGATCCTCGCTTTGATCGAGCGCCGCATCGCCACGCGCAAACCCGCCGCCTATCTCGTCAACAAGGTCTATCTGCGCGGGCTGCCGTTCTATGTCGACGAGCGCACCATCGTGCCGCGCTCCTTCATCGGCGAACTGCTCGACTCCCATTTCGGCGACGGCGATGAGGACGCAACATCGCTGATCGGCGATCCCGCCGAGGTCGGCCACGTGCTCGACCTCTGCACCGGCAGCGGCTGCCTCGCGATCTTCGCCGCGCGCCACTTTGCCAATGCCGCGATCGATGCGGTGGATATCTCCAAAGAATGCGCTCGCCGTTGCCGCACGCAACGTCGGCGATCACGGGCTGGACGATCGCATCACATTGCACCGCGGCGATCTGTTTGCACCGCTGTCGGCCCGACGCTACGACCTGATCATCTCCAACCCGCCCTATGTCGATGCCGAGGGCATGGCGCGCCTGCCGCGCGAGTGCCGCGCCGAGCCCAAACTCGCCTTCGACGGTGGCGCCGACGGGCTCGACATCGTCAGGCGCATCCTCGTTAAGGCAAAATCGCATCTCAGCCCGCAAGGCGGACTATTGTGCGAAATCGGCCGCGGCCGTGACAATCTCGAGGCCGCCTTCCCCGCGCTGCCGCTGCTCTGGCTCGACACCGAAGACTCCGAGGGCGAGGTGTTCTGGATCGCCGCCTCCGATCTCTGACGCCAAGTTGGGCGGAAATATCGCGGCCGGTTGAATTCCCCCGACCGCGGTGAAGCTGATAGCCTGCGCGCAGGTCGTCGTCCCCCAACGTGAAGAGGCCCCCATGCTGGACAAGAGCCCCGCTCAACCTGCCGTCAACGTGCCCAACGATCTTGCGGCGCACTGGATGCCGTTCACCGCCAACCGCGCCTTCAAGAAGGCGCCGCGGCTGCTCGCCGGCGCCAAGGACATGCACTACTTCACCGTCGACGGCCGCAAGCTGATCGATGCCGCCGCGGGCATGTGGTGCTGCAACGCCGGCCACGGCCGCACCCAGATCTCGGAAGCCATCGCCAAGATGGCCGCGACGCTGGATTACGCGCCGCCGTTCCAGTTCGGCATCCCGCAGGCCTTCGAGCTCGCAAGCCGCATCGCCGACCTCGCGCCAAAAGGGCTCGACCACGTCTTCTTCTGCAACTCCGGCTCGGAAGCGGCCGATACCGCACTGAAGATCGCGCTTGCCTACCACCAGATCAACGGCCAGGGCGGCCGCTCGCGCCTGATCGGCCGCGTGCGCGGCTATCATGGCGTAGGCTTCGGCGGCACCGCCGTCGGCGGCATCGTCAACAACCGCAAGATCTTCGGCTCGCTGCTCGCGGGCGTCGATCATTTGCCGCACACCTACGACCGCGAGAAGCAGGCCTTCACCAAGGGCGAGCCGGAATATGGCGCGCATTTCGCCGATGAACTGGAGAACATCGTCAACCTGCACGGCGCCAACACCATCGCCGCCGTCATCGTCGAGCCGATGGCGGGATCGACCGGCGTGCTGGCGGCGCCGAAGGGCTATCTGAAGCGGCTGCGCGAGATCACCCAGAAGCACGGCATCCTCTTGATCTTCGACGAGGTCATCACCGGCTTCGGCCGGCTCGGCTTTGCCTTTGCCGCCGAGCGCTACGGCGTGCTGCCGGACATGCTGACCTTCGCCAAGGGCATCACCAATGGCGCAGCACCCATGGGCGGCGTGCTGGTGCGCGACACCATCCACGACGCCTTCATGACCGGCCCGGAGCACATGGTCGAATTGACCCATGGCTACACCTATTCGGCGCACCCGCTCGCCTGCGCCGCCGGTCTTGCCACGCTCGACATCTATCGCGACGAAAAACTGTTCGAGCGCGCCAACAAGCTCGAGCCGAAATTCGCCGACGCCATCATGTCGCTGAAGGGCCAGCCCAACGTGCTCGACATCCGCACCATCGGCTTGACCGCCGGCATCGACCTGGCGCCGCAGGCGGACGGGGTCGGCAAGCGCGGTTTTGCCGGGCTCAACAGCGCCTTCCACGACCACGACATCATGCTGCGCTCGGTCGGCGACACGCTGGCGCTGACCCCGCCCTTGATCGTGACCGAGGACCAGATCGGCGAGATCGTCGACAGGGTCGGCAAGGTGATCCGCGCGGTCGCCTGACGCAACAAGATCAGGCCGGAGCGTATCCGGCCTGATCCCTTCTTTGCCTTGTTGGTCTTCGCCTGATTGGCTGCGCGCGCGGTCAGCGCCTGGTGATGACAGCTTCCAGATATTCGCTGTGAATGATGCAGCTGCCGTCCTTGGCGCGGTTGAATTCGCCGATCAGCGCCAGCAGGTCGCGGCGCAGCGCTTCCTGACCGTTGGCATCGAGCGCGGCAAACGCCTTCAGCATCGGCCCGTAGAAGGTCTTGAAGACGTCGAGGAAGTGCTCCGGCGTGCGATAGCGGAACACGAACATCCGCGGCTCGGCTGATATCTCCGACGCCGTGGCGCCGAACATCTCTTCCAGCCGCGCTTTGGTGCCCCACAGCGCCGGGGATTTCACGCCGGCCGGCGGCGGCAAATGCTTGCCGAGCGTCTTGAACAGCTGGCCGATGAAGCCCTGCGGGGTCCAGTTGGCGAGCCCGATCTTGCCGCGCGGCTTGCAGACGCGCGCCAGCTCGCCGGCCGCCTTGTCCTGGTCGGGGGTGAACATCACGCCGAAAGTGGAGACCACGACGTCGAAACTGGCATCGCCGAACGGCAGCGCCTCGGCATCCGCCTCGCGGAACTGAACGGTGAGGCGCTCGGCGGCGGCGCGCTCGCGGCCGCGTTCGAGCAGGGCCGACACATAGTCGGTCGACACGACGTCGCACCAGCGGCGCGCGGCGGCGAGCGTGACGTTGCCGTTGCCGGCGGCGACATCGAGCACCTTGCTGCCCGGGCGCAGATCGAGCGCTTCACAAAGCTGCTCGCCGACGATCTGCAATGTGGTACCAACGATCGCATAGTCGCCGGACGACCAGGCGCCTTGCTGGCGTTGCTTGACGGCGGCGAGGTCCGGCTGTGTTTCGACTGTTTTGACGGCGGCGGCGCTTGACATGGCGATCTCCTCCATTTTGGGACACCGGGACCATAGGGCGCACCGGCACGGCTGGCCTTGAGGGTGTCGTTATTTTAGCTTGAGAAGGCATTGATTTTTGCGCGGCAAGCCGGGGCCGCTCGTTCCGAGCGGATCAAAGAGGGCAGGCGTGGCATTCCAGTTCGAGGACTTCGTGCTTGATCCCGCCCGTCGCGAATTGCGGCGGGCGGACACGCGCATTGCCGTCGAGCCGCAGGTGTTCGATCTGCTGCACCATTTGATCCGCCACCGCGAACGCGTGGTGACCCGCGACGATATGCTGGACGCGGTGTGGAACGGCCGCGTCGTCTCGGAATCGACGTTGACCAGCCGCATCAATGCGGCGCGCCGCGCGATCAACGACAGCGGCGAGGCGCAGCGGCTGATCCGCACCGTGGCGCGCAAGGGCGTGCGCTTCGTCGGCGAAGTCACCGAAACTGCAGAGGCTGGAACGGCCGTACCGGCAGCCGCGACGCCGCACACCCCGGCGCTGCCGTTGCCCGACCGGCCCGCGATCGCCGTGCTGCCCTTCATCAACATGAGCGGCGAGCCGGAGCAGGATTATTTCTCCGACGGCATCAGCGAGGACATCATCACCGCGCTGTCGAAGCTGCGCTGGTTCTTCGTGATCGCGCGCAACTCCTCCTTCACCTACAAGGACAAGACCGTGCTGATGCGGCAGGTCGCCGAAGAACTCGGCGTGCGCTATGTGGTGGAAGGCAGCGTGCGCAGGGGCGGCGATCGCGTGCGCATCACCGCCCAGCTCAACGACGTCGCCACCGGCAGTCATCTCTGGGCCGAGCGCTACGACCGCGAATTCGCCGACGTGTTCGCCGTGCAGGACGAGATCACCGAGAACATCGTCGCCGCGATCGAACCCAAGCTCTACGCCGCCGAGAGCTTTCGCGCCCAGCGCAAGCCGCCCGACAGCATGGACGCCTGGGATCTGGTGATGCGGGCGCTGTCGCATTACTGGCGGGTGACGCGGCAGGACATGCTGGTGGCGCAGGCCCTGCTCGAAAAGGCGATCGCGCTCGATCCCGAATTATGGCCAGGCGCTCGGGCTGCTCGGCTCGGGCTACATGTTCACGGCGCATATGGGCTGGATGGAGCACGGCCGCCGCCTTGCCGCTGGCCGAGCGCGTCGCGCACGCCGCGATCCGGGCCGATGGCGAGGATCCCTGGGCGCACAACGCGCTCGGCCACGTCGATCTGTTCGCGCACCGCTTCGAGGATTCGCTTGCCGCGTTCGAGACCGCGCTGCGGCTCAACCCGAACTTCGCGCTGGCGCAGGGCTATTACGGCCTGGCGCTCAGCTATTGCGGACGCTGGCAGGACGCCGACGAGGCCGCCCGCCGCGCGATCCGCCTCAGCCCGCGCGATCCCTATTCGCCGGTCTATTACGGCATCGCCGCCTACGCCCGCTTCCTCGGCGGCGACTATGAGGAGGCGATCCGGCTCGCCCATGAGTCGCTGCGCCAGCGCAGCGACTTCGTCGGCGCGCACCGGGTGCTGACCGCGGCGGCCGGAATGGCCGGCAATGCGGAACTCGCCCGCGCCGCGCTGCAGGAACTGCGCCGGGCCCAGCCCAACGTCTCCCTGGCCTGGATCGCCGAATTCATGCCGATCAAGCAGGCGGCCGATCGCGACCACTATCTGGAAGGCTTTCGGCGCGCCGGCCTCGATTGACCGGAGCAGATTCCCATCGAATCAACAATGATGCTAAGGTTGCGCCTGATCGGGGGAGCGCAAACGAGGCCATGGCTGACGGATTCCGTGTTTTCCCAGGTTTGGGCTAGCTAGACGTTGGGCACTCCGGACTTGTGGGCACTCAGACTTGAGGGCGAAGCGCGCGACATGATCCGCATTTCGACGATCTTCATCGCCGTCTGCATGGTGCTGGTCGCGGCTTCGCTCGGCCTCGTGCTGTATGCGATGGCCGGCATCAGCGGCACGGAATCGGCGCATCGTGGCGCTGACCGCGCTGACCTTCCTGATCCTCTACAACGCCGTTTCGATGCGGCTGCGCGACCGCACCGACGTCGGCGGCCAGATCGCCGACCTCTCCCGCGGCACCGCCGACCTCGCCCGCCAGGTCGCCGAGTTCGGCCGCCGGCTCGCGGCGATCGAGGGCAAGGTGGCGTCGGCCAATTCCGCCGGCGCCGACCGCATGCAAGACGTGATCGGCGAGATCAACGAGCTCGGCGTGCTGGTCAAGCAGCTCGCCACCACGGTGGCAAGCCACGACGAGATGCTGGCCGCAGGTCCGCCGGCGCCCTCGCCGCCGCCACCGGCAGCCCGGCCGAGGCCGAACCGCAAGCGACCAATTGCAGCCCGGCGACCGACCGACCGCGCTCCGCGCCGGCAGCCGCCGCGGCGCCGCTCCCGCACCGGCGCCGTCTGCACCCTCGCGCAGCCAGACCCAGCTCGTCGCCGCGCGTGAAGAACGCGATCGAGGAGAACCGCCTCGATATCTATCTGCAGCCGATGGTGACGCTGCCGCAGCGCAAGGTGCGCTACTACGAGGCGGTGACGCGGCTGCGCGACGACAAGGACCAGGTGCTCGCGGCCGAGGATTTCATCGCCACCGCCGAAGGCGCCGGACTGATCGGCCGCATCGATCACGCGGTGATGCTGCGCTGTGTGCAGGTGCTGCGCCGGCTGATGGTGCGCAACAAGGAAGTCGGCGTGTTCTGCAACGTCTCGGCGTCCACGCTGAGCAATCCGACCCATTTCGCGCAGTGCCTCGATTTCCTCGAGGCCAACCGCGCGCTGGCGCCTTCCTTCGTGCTCGAGTTCAAGCAGGCGACGTTCCGCAAGCTCGGGCCCGCCGAGACCGAAAACCTCGCGGCGCTGTCGCAGCGCGGGTACCGCTTCTCGATCGACCATGTCACGCGATCTGCGCATCGAGCCGCGCGAGCTCGCCGATCGCGGCGTGCGCTTCATCAAGGTGCCGGCGGCGCTGCTGCTCGACCCCAAGCAGAGCTCGACGTCGGACATCCACCCGTCCGACCTCTCCGACCTGCTCGGCCGCTTCGGCATCGACCTGGTCGCCGAGAAGATCGAGGGCGAGCGCGCGGTGGTCGATCTGCTCGACTACGACGTGCGCTTCGGCCAGGGTTTTCTGTTTGCGCCGCCGCGGCCGTTGCGGCCGGAGGGGGCATCTGCTACCGGCGGGGCCATCTGCGACCAAGCCCCAGGAAGCCAATGGTACCGGCACCCCCGCCCCGATCGAAACTCCTGCCGTTGCCGAGGCGCCGCCGCGCGCGACCGGCAATGCCGCACTGGCACGCCGCGCCGTCGGGCCGGGCTGACCGGCCGTCCCTGCCATGACATTGCGTTTTGTCGAGAAGCTGCGCGACGTCGTCGACGGCGTTGAGGTCGTGCTCAGCGACATCTGGGGCGTGGTCCATAACGGGCTGGAGTCATTTCCCGAGGCCTGCGCGGCGCTGCACACCTATCGCCAGCAGGGCGGCACCGTCATCCTGATCACCAACGCGCCGCGCCCGGCGGACTCGGTGCAGCGGCAATTGCGCAAGCTCGGCGTCGCCGACGAGATCTATGACGCAATCGTCACCTCGGGCGACCTGACCCGGCAGCTTTGTCGCAGATCATCCCGGCAAGAAACTCTATTGGGTCGGCCCCGAACGCGACGACTCGATCCATCGCGGCCTCGATCCCGTGATGGCGCCGCTGGAAGACGCCGACTACATCATCTGCACCGGCCTGTTCGACGACGAGACGGAGACCGCCGAAGACTACCGGCCGATGCTGATGAAGGCGCTCGCGCGCAAGCTGCCGCTGATCTGCGCCAATCCCGATATCGTGGTGGAGCGCGGCGACCGGCTGATCTATTGCGCCGGCGCCATCGCCGAACTCTATCGCGAGCTCGGCGGCGAGGTGATCTTCTACGGCAAGCCGCACCGGCCGATCTACGAGCGCGCGATGGCGCTCGCCGCCGAACGGCGCGGACGCCCCGCCGAACTGCGCCACGTGCTGGCGATCGGCGACTCCGTGCGCACGGATCTCACCGGCGCCCATGGTTTCGGGATCGACTGCCTGTTCGTCACCCGCGGCATTCATTCCGAGGAATTCGAGGGCATCGACCAGCTCGACCCGGCTTCGGTGAAGGAGCTGTTCGGCCACCCGCCCCGCGCGCTGATGCGGGAATTGCGCTGGTAGAAAAGCAAATGCCCGGGCAGGACCCGGGCATCGGCAAAAATTCAGTCCGTGAAGCGTCGCGCTTACGCCATCGTCATGTCAGGGAAGACCGCCTCGATCTTGGTCTTCAGCGTCGCCGCGTTGAACGGCTTGACGATGTAGTTGTTCACGCCGGCCTTCTTGGCCGCGATCACGTTCTCGGTCTTGGATTCCGCCGTGATCATGATGAACGGCGTGGTGGCGAGATTGGGATCGGCGCGGACTTCCTTGAGCAGGTCGTAGCCGGTCATCGGCTCCATGTTCCAGTCGGAAATCACCAGGCCGTACTTCTTGCCGCGCATCTTGTTCAGCGCCGCCGAACCGTCGCTGGCATCATCGATGTTCTCGAAGCCGAGCTGCTTCAGAAGATTTCGGATGATGCGGATCATGGTGCTGTAATCATCCACCACCAGAACCGACATCGACAGATCAACCGCCATCTTCACGTACCCCCAAACGCTTACGCCACACACGGGTGCCCCGGATCGCGTACCCCGCAATCCGCCACCAACGCTTAGCATCAGGCGTTAAACAGCCCGTTAACCCGACCTCCGCGGGAAGTGTCCGCAAAACACGCGCTGTGCGGACATATCCGCCCCCCGCTTGACTTCGCCGGCCGGGCCAAGTCACGGTCCGGCCGCCCCGTACGGACCGACGCAGATTCTTCGAAAATGCCGCCCAAATTTACCGTTATCCGCGACACCACGCCCGCTTCCGCAATCCCCAGGGGAGCGGTGGTGGCGATGGGCAATTTCGACGGCGTCCATCTCGGCCACCGGGCGGTGATCGGCGCCGCCCTTGCGATGGGCCGCAGCGCACGGCAGGCCGGCGCTGGCCATCACCTTCGAGCCGCATCCGCGCAGCTTTTTCAGCCCGAACAGCCCGCAGTTCCGCCTGACCACCGAGACCAACAAGCTGAGGCTGCTGGCCGGCAACCGGGCTTGCCGGCGCCGTGGTGATGACCTTCGACAAGGCCCGCGCCGGAACCTCGGCGCAAGACTTCATTCACCATGACCTGATCGAGCGGCTCGGCATCAGCGGCATCGCGGTCGGCTACGACTTCCATTTCGGCAAGGGCCGCGTCGGCTCGCCGAGCCTGCTCGTCAGCGAGGCGCCGCGGCTCGGCATCGAGGTCGACGTCCAGGCCCATGTCGACATCGACGAGCGGCCGGTCTCCTCCACGGCGATCCGCATGGCGCTCGCGGAGGGACAGATTGCCGACGCCACCACCATGCTTGATGGGCCCTGGTTCGTCACCGGCGAGGTGATCCATGGCGAGAAGCGCGGCCGCGACCTCGGCTACCCCACCGCCAACATCCGCCTCGACAAGAATTGCGCGCTGAAGCACGGCATCTATGCGGTGCGGGTCGGCCATGGACGGCAAGCGCCTCGACGGTGTCGCAAGCTTCGGCCGCCGTCCGACCTTCGACAATGGCGCGCCGCTGCTGGAAGTGTTCCTGTTCGACTTCAAGGGCGATCTCTACGGCGCCGAGCTCGACGTCGCCTTCATCGCCTTCATCCGCGACGAGCTGAAGTTCGACGGCATCGACGCGCTGGTGCGGCAGATGGACGACGATTCCGTGCGCGCCCGCGCCGCGCTGGCGGCTGCGCCCGACGCCTATCCCAGACTGGGGTTGATTGGTTGAAGACCGAAAAGCAAAAAATGCTGGCCGGCGAACCCTATCGCGTCGATGCCGAGCTGGCGGCCGACCAGGCCGCAACCAAGGTCTGGCTCGTTCGCTACAATGCCGCGCTGGCGGAGCCGGTGTCGGTGCGACACGCGCTGCTGCGCGAACGTCTCGCTGATGTGGGCGCCGGTGCAGTGATCCGGCCGCCGTTCCATTGCGACTATGGCTACAACATCCATCTCGCCGACGGCGTGTTCCTCAACTTCAATTGCGTCATCCTCGACGTTGTCGAGGTCAGCATCGGCGAACGCACCCAGGTCGGACCGGCGGTGCAGATCTACGCCGCAGACCATCCGCGCGATGCAGAAACCCGGCGCTCGGGCCTCGAATTCGGCCGACCGGTGCGGATCGGCCGTGACGTCTGGATTGGCGGCGGCGCCATCATCCTGCCGGGCGTCACGATTGGCGACGGCGCGGTGATCGGCGCCGGCAGCGTGGTGACCCGGGATGTCGGCGAGGGCCAGACCGTTACCGGAAATCCCGCACGGCCGCGCCCAAGCTGAGCTCTCCCAGCCTTTGCGATTTCCGCCTCCCCCTGCTATGGAAACGCCCATGTTCGCGCGGCGCACCATAGGGATTAGCGGCCCGGCTTCCGCCTGAGCCTGAAAGGCTCGGCGCAAGACCGGGAATTTCTGCTTCATCCGCGATCGATCGCGTCTCAGCGCCGTCTACGAGCCAAATCAGAGCATTCATGTCCGAAAAGCCGCAAAAGTCCGATTCCGCCGACTATTCCAAAACCCTGTTCCTGCCGCAGACGGATTTCCCGATGCGCGCCGGCCTGCCGCAGCGCGAGCCGGAAATCCTCAAATCCTGGTACCAGGCCGGTCTCTACGAGAAACTGCGCAAGGCCGCCGAGGGGCGTCCGAAATTCGTCCTGCATGACGGCCCGCCCTACGCCAACGGCAACATCCATATCGGCACGGCGCTGAACAAGATCCTCAAGGATCTCGTCACCAAGAGCCAGCAGATGCTCGGCTTCGATTCCAACTACGTGCCGGGCTGGGACTGCCACGGCCTGCCGATCGAGTGGAAGATCGAGGAAGAGAACTACCGCTCCAAGGGCAAGCCGAAGCCGGACTTCCGCAACTCCACCGCGATGGTGGAATTCCGCCAGGAGTGCCGCGCCTATGCGACGCACTGGCTCAACGTGCAGCGCGAGGAATTCAAGCGGCTCGGCATCATCGGCGACTGGGATCATCCCTACGCCACCATGAGCTATCCGGCGGAAGCCGCGATCGCGCGCGAGCTGATGAAGTTCGCCGCCAACGGTACGCTGTATCGCGGCTCCAAGCCGGTGATGTGGAGCGTGGTGGAGAAGACCGCGCTGGCGGAGGCCGAGGTCGAGTACGAGGACTACACCTCGGACATGGTGTGGGTGAAATTTCCCGTCACCTCGCCCGCGCATGGCGCGCTCGCCAACGCGAACGTCGTGATCTGGACCACCACGCCGTGGACGCTGCCCGGCAACCGCGCGATCTCGTTCTCACCGAAGATCGCCTACGGCCTCTACAAGATCACCGACGCGCCCGCCGACAACTGGGCCAAGGCCGGCGATCTCCTGATCCTTGCCGATGCGCTCGCCGAAGACGTCTTCAAGCAGGCGCGCGTCACGGCTTACGAGAAGGTGCGCGACGATCCCCACCGACACGATGGATGCGATCGAGTGCGCCCATCCGCTGAGAGGCCTCGCCGGCGGCTACGACTTCACGGTGCCGCTGCTGGCCGGCGACCATGTCACCGACGACACGGGCACCGGCTTCGTGCACACCGCGCCGGGCCACGGCCGTGAGGATTTCGAGGTCTGGACGGCGAATGCACGCGAGCTGACAGCGCGCGGTATCAATGCGGCAATCCCCTACACCGTCGACGAGAACGGCGCCTTCACCGATCACGCCCCCGGCTTCACGGGCAAGCGCGTCATCAACGACAAGGGCGAGAAGGGCGACGCCAACGAGGCGGTGATCAAGGCGCTGGTCGACGCAGGCAAGCTGCTCGCGCGCGGCCGGCTCAAGCACCAGTATCCGCATTCCTGGCGCTCCAAGAAGCCGGTGATCTTCCGCAACACGCCGCAATGGTTCATCGCGATGGACAAGGACATCGAGGCGAACGGCAAGGCGAAGCCCGGCGACACGCTGCGCGCCCGCGCGCTGCACGCGATCTCGGTGACGCAATGGGTGCCGCCGTCGGGACAGAACCGCATCAACGGCATGATCGAGAGCCGCCCCGACTGGGTGATCTCGCGCCAGCGCGCCTGGGGCGTGCCGATCGCGGTGTTCGTTCGCGAGAAGGCCGACGGCTCCGCGGAGATCCTGCAGGACGAGGTGATCAACCAGCGCATCTGCGAGGCCTTCATGGAGGAAGGCGCGGACGCCTGGTATCGCGACGGCGCGCGCGAACGCTTCCTCGGTTCACGCGCGAGCGAGGACTGGAAGAAGGTCGACGACATCCTCGACGTCTGGTTCGACTCCGGCTCCACCCACGCCTTCGTGCTGGAGGACCGCCAGAATTTTCCGCAACTCGGCAACATCGTCCGCAAGATCGATGGCGGCACCGACACCGTGATGTATCTGGAAGGAAGCGACCAGCATCGCGGCTGGTTCCATTCCTCGCTGCTGGAGAGCTCCGGCACCCGCGGGCGCGCGCCCTTTGACGTCGTGCTGACCCACGGCTTCACCCAGGCCGAAGACGGCCGCAAGATGTCGAAGTCGCTCGGCAACACCATCGAGCCGCAGAAGGTCATCAAGGAATCCGGCGCCGACATCCTGCGGCTGTGGGTCGCGTCGTGCGACTACACCGACGACCAGCGCATCGGCCCGGAAATCCTCAAGAACACCGTCGAGACCTACCGCAAGCTGCGCAACACCATCCGCTGGATGCTCGGCACGCTGCATCACTTCAAGCGCAGCGAGGCGGTCGCGCACGAGGATATGCCCGAGCTCGAACGGCTGATGCTGCATCAGCTCGCCGAGCAGGCCCGCCTCGTGCGGCAGGCCTATGCCGAGTACGACTACAAGACGGTCGTGGCGACGCTTGCGGCCTTCATGAACACCGAGCTCTCGGCGTTCTATTTCGATATCCGCAAGGACGCGCTCTATTGCGACCCGCCGTCGTCGCTGACCCGAAAGGCGGCGCTGACCACCATCGACATCATCTGCGCCTCGATCCTGAAATGGCTGGCGCCGGTGTTGAGCTTCACCGCCGAGGAGGCCTGGCAGCTCTATCGCAGGGATGCCGAAGCCTTCGGTGCACCTGGCGCTGTTCCCGACCGAGTTCGACGCTTTCCGCGACGAGGCGCTGGCAGCGAAATGGGAAACCATCCGCAACGTCCGCCGCGTCGTCACCGGCGCGCTCGAACTGGAACGCGCAGCCAAGAAGATCGGCTCGTCGCTGGAGGCCTCGCCACTCGTCCACGTCTCCGACAAGGCGATCTTCGCCACGCTGTTTGACGTCGACCTCGCTGAGGTCTGCATCACCTCGAATGCGATGGTGACGAACGACGCTCCGCCGGCCGGCGCGTTCAGCTTGCCCGACGTCAAGGGCGTCGCGGTCGTGGTCGAGCGGGCGGTCGGCACCAAATGCGCGCGGTCGTGGAAGGTCCTGCCAACCGTGGGCGAGGATCGCGGAATATCCCGACGTCTCGCCGCGCGACGCGCGCGCTTTACGCGAATGGAAGGCGCTGGGGGTGAGCGTGTGAACCCTCCGCTGCGCGCCGGCATTCTCGCTGCGATCGCAGTCCTCGTGCTCGATCAGGCGAGCAAGCTGTGGCTGCTTTTGTCGTTCGACCTGGCGCGGCGCGGGGTGGTGCAGGTCACGCCGTTCTTCGACCTCGTGCTGGCCTGGAATGTCGGAATCAGCTTCGGCTGGTTCCAGAACGACAGCCTGGTCGCCCAGACCATCCTGACGATCGTCAAGGCCGCCGCCGTGGTCGCGCTCGCGATCTGGATGGCCTGGTCCCGTACGTGGCTTGCAACCATCGGCCTCGGGCTGATCATCGGCGGCGCCGTCGGCAATGCCATCGACCGCTTCGCCTATGGCGCGGTGGTCGATTTTGCCCTGTTTCACGTCGAGATCGCCGGGAAAACCTACAATTGGTACGTGTTTAACCTCGCCGACGCGGCCATTGTTGCCGGGGTAGCGGCCCTATTGTATGATTCATTCTTGGGGGTACCCGCCGCAAAAGCGCCCTGATCCCGGCCTTTATGAACCCTCGAAATGCGCCCGCCATTGGGCTGGCGACCTGACGAAAACCTGAGCAGGAACAGCGCGATGCGCGAGACCAAGGTCAACGGAAGCATGTTGCAGGCCCCCGGGCGGAAGCTGGGGCGGATCGCCCGCTTCACCGCGATTGCCTTGGGCGTTGGCCTCGTGATGGCGGCAGGCCCGATGCAAGCCGCCGACGATGACGACGACGACGACATGACCTTCGAGGAAAAGATCGTCGACAACCTCATGCGCGGCCTCGGCGGCACCAACATGGATAACCGCGGCATCGAATATCGCGAGCGTTCGCCGCTCGTCGTGCCGCCAAAACTCGATTTGCCGCAGCCCGGCTCAGCCGCCGCCGAATCCAAGGTGCCGAACTGGCCGAAGGACCCCGACGAGGCGCGCCGCAAGGCCGCGATCGCCGCGCGCAAGAAGGCCAACAAGGATCCGGTGCAGGCCGCCCGCACGCTGTTGCCGAGCGAACTGGAGCAAAAGAACGTCGGCAAGTCCACCGGCGGCGATTCGCTCGAGCGGCCCGGCGGCAATCCGGTGATGCTCTCGCCGTCCCAGCTTGGCTATGAAGGCGGCGTGCTGGGCTTCTTCAAGGGCAACAAAGCCGAATCCGCGCCATTCAAGGGCGAGCCTACCCGCGATACCCTGACCCAGCCGCCGGTCGGCTATCAGACCCCGTCGCCGAACTTCGCTTACGGCACCGGCCCGAAGGAATCGCTCAACAAGCCGTGCAGTTCGGTCGCGGGCGATTGTAAAGATTAGTAATAGTTAAGCCGATCTCTCGCCTTCGTGACGATTGCCGGCGCTGCACGCGGGGTAACCTCGCGAATATTTCCGGACGATCATGTCCGGGCTGTCCCGACAGGTCATGATGTCCCCAAATCGATTCGCCGTATCGTTCTTCGCCCTTCTGTTCGCGACATTCGCCGGCGCAGGCGCTTCCGCCCAGAACGCCGCAACCTCCCAGCCGCCCGCGAGCTTCACGCTCGCCAACGGCCTGCAGGTCGTGGTGATCCCCGATCATCGCACGCCCGTCGTTACGCAGATGATCTGGTACAAGGTCGGCTCGGCCGACGAGACGCCCGGGCAAATCGGGGCTCGCGCATTTCCTCGAACATTTGATGTTCAAGGGCACCGCCAAACATCCTGCCGGCGAGTTCTCCCAGACCGTACTCAAGATCGGTGGCAACGAGAACGCTTTCACCTCCAACGATTACACCGGCTATTTCCAGCGCGTGCCGCGCGACCAGCTCGCCCGCATGATGGAGTTCGAGGCCGACCGCATGACCGGTCTCATCCTCAAGGATGAGAACGTGCTGCCCGAGCGCGACGTCGTGCTGGAAGAATTCAACATGCGCGTCGCCAACAATCCGGATGCGCGGCTGACCGAGCAGATCATGGCCGCGCTCTATCTCAACCATCCCTACGGCCGCCCGGTGATCGGCTGGCACCAGGAGATCGAGAAGCTCGACCGCGAGGATGCGCTCGCCTTCTACAAGCGCTTCTACGCGCCGAACAATGCGATCCTGATCATCGCGGGCGACGTCGAGGCGGCTGAAGTCCGCCCGTTGGTGGAGAAATACTACGCCGATATCCCGGCGCAGCCGGCGATCCCGGAAAAACGCATCCGTCCGCAGGAGCCGACGCCGGCCGCGCCGCGCACCGTGACGCTGTCGGACCCCCGAGTCGAGCAGACCAACATCAGGCGCTATTATCTGGTGCCGTCGTCGGCGACGGCCGCACAGGGCGAAAGTGCGGCACTCGACGTGCTCGCGCAATTGATGGGTTCGGGAGCCAACTCCTACCTCTACCGCGTCGCTGGTCATCGACAAGCAGCTCGCCATCAGCGCCGGCGCCGGCTACCAGGGCACCTCGCTCGATCCCACCCAGTTCCAGATTTCGGCGTCGCCGAAACCCGGCGTCGAGTTCCTGCTGGTCGAGCAGGCGATCGATGCCGTCATAGCCGATCTGGCGCAGAACCCGCCACGCGCCGAAGACCTCGAGCGGGTCAAGACGCAGTTGATCGCGGAGGCCGTCTACGCCCAGGACAACCAGGCGACGATGGCGCGCTGGTATGGCGGCGCACTGACCTCGGGGCTGAGCATCGAGGACATCAGGAGCTGGCCGGACCGCGTTCGCGCCGTCACCGCCGAACAGGTTCGCAATGCCGCGCAGAAATGGCTGGACAAGAAGCGCTCGGTCACCGGCTACCTGATCAAGGAACCCACGCCCAAGCGCGAGGAGAAACGTTCGTGAGCAGCCTTTCCATGACCCGCCGCGCCGCGCTGATCGGCGGCGCCTGCCTTGCGATGGCGACGCTGACCGCGGTCGCCCGCGCTGGCTGCTGCGAAAATCCAGCGGCTGGTGTCGCCCGGCGGCATCGAGGCCTGGTTCGTGCAGGATGCGACCGTGCCACTGATCGCGATGGAATACGCGTTCGGCGGCGGCGCATCGCAGGATCCGGCGGCCAAGCCCGGCGTCGGCAACATGGTGGCAAGCCTGCTCGACGAAGGCGCCGGCGATCTCGATTCCAAGACGTTCCATGAGCGGCTCGAGCGGCGCGCCATCGAACTCAGCTTCTCGTCCTCTCGCGATACCTTCCGCGGCTCGCTGCGCATGCTGAAGGAGAACAAGGACGAGGCGTTCGATCTGCTGCAACTGGCATTGAGCGCGCCGCGTTTCGACGCCGTCGATATCGAGCGCATCCGCGGCCAGGTGATGTCGAGCCTGCGGCGCGAGTCGACCAACCCGACCTCGCTTGCCGGGCGGAAATTCCTCGAAGTCGCGTTTGGCGATCATCCCTATGGCCGCCCAGCCAACGGGACGCTGGAGACGGTGCCGACCATCAACGTCGCCGACTTGCGTGATTACACCGCGCGCGTGATCGCCAGGGATACGCTGCGCATCGCCGTGGTCGGCGACGTCGACCCTGACACGCTCGGCAAGCTGCTCGACAAGACCTTTGGCGGCCTGCAGGCCAAGGCAAAATTGTCGGTGGTCGCCGATGTCGTTGCAGCCAAGCCGCCGCAGCGCGCCTTCATTCCGCTCGACGTGCCGCAGACCGTGGTGACGTTCGGCGGTCCGGGCATCCGGCGCCACGATCCGGATTTCATGCCGGCCTATGTCGTCAATCACATTCTGGGTGGCGGCGGGCTGTCGTCGCGGCTTTATCGCGAGGTGCGTGAGAAGCGCGGTCTTGCCTATTCCGTCTACGAAGCGCTGATGTGGATGGACCACTCGGCGCTGTTCATCGGCAACACCGGCACGCGCGCCGATCGCGCCGGCGAGACCGTGGACGCGGTCGAGAAGGAAATCCGCCGCATCGCCGAGGAAGGACCGAGCCAGAAGGAGCTCGACGACGCCAAATCCTATCTGAAGGGCTCGCAGATGCTGGCGCTCGATACTTCGTCCAAGCTCGCGCAGGCGCTTCTGCAGTATCAGCTCGACAAGCTGGGAATCGACTATATCGAGAAGCGCAACGCGCTGGTCGATGCCGTGACGCTGGACGATGCCAAACGCGCCGCCAAGCGGCTGTGGGGCCAGGGATTGCTCACGGTGATCGTCGGCCGCGCCCCGCAAGCCGCCGCCCAGCCCGCCGCCGCGCCGCCCAAAGCGAACTGACAAGGCGAACTGAGCCTTTTCCACAAGCGCCCTGCCGCGAGCGTGTTTCGCGGCAGATGTGCTACATCTCCGTCACCTCTGATGACCGGTGACGCCATGCTGCGGGTTTCGCACGCGCTTTCGATCGACGAAAACGACATCGATATCGCCTTCGTCCGCGCCGGCGGCCCGGGCGGACAGAATGTCAACAAGCTCGCGACCGCGGCGCAACTGCGTTTCGACAGCAACAAGGCCGCGCTCCCCGACGATGCGCGGGCGCGGCTGATCCGGCTGGCGGGCCAGCGCATGACCAGGGACGGCGTGATCGTGATCCGTGGTGACCGTTACCGTACGCAGGAACGCAACCGCGCTGATGTGATCGACCGCCTGCTCGACTTGCTGCAGGAGGCGCTGGTGCGCCCCGTGCCACGGCGCGCGACCAAGCCGACCTTCGGCTCGAAGCAGCGCCGCCTCGAAGGCAAGAAGCGCCGCGGCGACATCAAGGCCGGCCGCAACGCCCGCCGCTTCGACGACTGAGATCGCGCTTTCGGCTACGCCAACGGCAGCTTGCGGCCGACCATCGCGCACATCGGGCAGAACCCGAAGAATCCCGTGAGAATGGCGACTGCGCCACTGGCGGCGATGAGATAGCCAAGTGGCGTCGCCGGAAGGCCGATCAGGCCCCATGCGACCAGGATGAGGCCGGCGATGACCCGCATGGCGCGTTCCCATCCGGGCAGGTTCTTGCGATAGAACATGAAATTTCCCTCGTGATGACTTCGAGAACGGTGCGTTCCCAAATCCATAGAGGCCGCGACGGCGCAATTCGGTTCGCGCTCTCACCAACTTTTTTCGCTCCTGCGTTCGCGTTGGCGGCAGCAAGGGACTACATTGCGGCCCATGCCCGTCCGTCAGCTCCCCGAACAGGTCGTCAACCGTATCGCCGCCGGCGAGGTGGTGGAGCGGCCTGCCAGCGTGGTGAAGGAGCTGGTGGAGAATGCGATCGACGCCGGCGCGAGCCGGATCGACATCTTCAGCGATGGCGGCGGCCGCAGGCGCATCGGCATCACCGACGACGGCAGCGGCATGAGCCATGGCGATCTCGCGCTCGCGGTCGATCGCCACGCCACTTCCAAGCTCGACGACGAGGATCTGCTGCAGATCCGCACGCTCGGCTTCCGCGGCGAGGCGCTGCCCTCGATCGGCGCGGTGGCAAAACTCGGCATCACCACGCGCCATGCCGGCGAGCCGCACGCCTGGTCGCTCGCGGTCGAGGGCGGCGCGAAATCCGGCATCATGCCGGCCGCGCTCGGACAGGGCACGCGCGTCGAGGTCAGCGATCTCTTTTATGCGACGCCGGCGCGACTGAAATTCCTCAAGACCGACCGCACCGAGGCCGAGGCGATCCGCGAGGTGGTGCGGCGGCTGGCCATGGCGCGGCCCGACATTGCCTTCACGCTGGCCGGCGAGGAGCGCGCGCCGGTGACCTGGGCGGCTGCGCTGCCCGGCGCGGCCGGCCGGCTGACACGGCTCGGCGATATCCTGGGCACCGATTTCCGCAGCAGCGCCATCGAGGTGCGCGCCGAGCGCGAGGGCGTCGTGGTGGAAGGCTTTGCCGCGGCACCGTCACTGACCCGCGCCAACGCGCTCGGGCAATATCTCTTCGTCAACGGCCGCCCGGTGCGGGACAAGCTGATCTTGGGCGCGGTGCGCGCGGCCTACGCCGACTATCTGCCGCGCGACCGCCATCCCGTCGTGGCGCTGTTCGTGACGCTGCCGCCGCAGGAGGTCGACGCCAATGTGCACCCCGCAAAAACCGAAGTGCGCTTCCGCAATGCCGGCCTCGTCCGCGCGCTGATCGTGCACGCGCTGAAGGAAGGACTCGCGCGCGAGGGCAAGCGGACCGCCGCCAATATCGACGGCGCGGCGATCTCCGCCTTCCGGCCGGTCTTCGCGCCGCGCCCGGGCAATTGGGACTGGCGGCATTCGCCGTCGTCTCCGGTGACGCCGATGCCGAGCTTCGAGGGCGCGGGGGCGCCGGCCTTTGCCGAGCGCGAGCAGTCGGCGTTCGATGTCGGCACGCCGACCGCCGACGTGCGTTTCCAGGAAGCACCGCCGGCCGATCTGCTCGATCGCCCGCTTGGCGCGGCGCGCACGCAGATCCACGAGACCTATATCGTGTCGCAGACCCGCGACGGGCTGATCGTGGTGGACCAGCACGCCGCGCATGAGCGCATCGTCTATGAGAAACTGAAGGCCTCGCTCGCCAAAAACGGCGTGCAGCGGCAGATCCTGCTGATCCCCGAGATCGTCGAGCTTGATGAGGCGACGGTGGAGAAGCTGCTCGACCGCGCCGAGGAACTGGCGTCGTTCGGCTTGGCCATCGAATCCTTCGGCCCCGGCGCGGTCGCCGTGCGCGAGACGCCGTCGCTGCTCGGCAAGGCCAATGCCGCCGGCCTGTTGCGCGATCTCGCCGAACACATGGCCGAATGGGACGAGGCGCTGCCGCTGGAGCGCCGCCTGATGCATGTCGCCGCCACCATGGCCTGCCACGGCTCGGTGCGCGCCGGCCGCCGCCTCAAGCCGGAAGAGATGAACGCGCTGCTGCGCGAGATGGAAGACACGCCGAACTCCGGCCAGTGCAACCACGGCCGGCCGACCTATGTCGAATTGAAGCTGGCGGATATCGAGAAGCTGTTCGGGCGGCGGTAGGAGTCGCATCACTCGTAGGGTCGGCATAAGGCGCGCATGCGCCGTGATCCAGCCTTCACAGAGCACGCGTGCTGACCAGAGAGGCTGCGGCACGCTTCGCTTGGCCCACCCTACGCAGCCGCTCTATTGCATGCCCGCGCAAGAACACAAACTCCGTGTCGTCGTACGCCCGCCGCTCCAGCTCTTCAAAACCCTGCGGCGCGGCGAACGCCGCCGCCTTCGCTTCCTCCACCACCACGAGCGCCCCTGGCGTCAGCCAGCCGCCGTCGCGCAACGAGGCCAGCGCCTTCTCGGCCAGCCCCTTGCCATAGGGCGGATCGAGGAACACCAGCGAGAACGGCTCGACCGGATGGGCCGGGCCGAGATCGGTCGCATCACGGCGATAGACCTTGGTCACACCGCCAAGGCCAAGCGCCTCGACATTGTTGCGCAGGAGCGCGCGCGCTTCCGCGCCGTTGTCGACGAACAGCGTGAATTTCGCGCCGCGCGAGACCGCCTCGATGCCGAGCGCGCCGGTGCCGGCAAACAGATCGAGCACGCGCGCGTCCTCGATCGGATCGTCATAGGCATGAATCGAGGATGTTGAAGACCGACTCGCGCAACCGATCCGCGGTGGGGCGGATGTCGCGCGAGGCAGGCGCCGCCAGGTTGCGGCCCCTCAATCGTCCGCCGACCACCCGCATCGTCTACTCATCCCGCGGCGTGAAATCGCGTTTGCCGTGATAGCCGCGCTTGGGGCGGCGCGGCGGACCGTAGCCGGCAGCCTCGGCCTCGTTGCGTTCGCGCGCTTCCTCGCTGCCGGTACGCTGCACCAGCACGCGGCGGCCCTTGCGGTCGGCGATCAGCGCGCTCTTGCCTGACGGCTTGAACGGCTTTCTTGCCGCGCGGCGCTTCATCGCCCTCGCCTTCGTCACGCATCTCCGGCCGGCTGAAATCGACGCCGGCGATTTTTGCGATCTTCTCGCCGAGCTGCTCGCGCAGCACCCGCGTCTTGATCTCCTCGACCTGGCCCTCGACGATTTCGCCGAGCTGGAACGGTCCGTAGGAAACGCGGATCAGCCGGTTCACCTCGAGCCCGAGATGCGCCATCACGTTGCGCACTTCGCGGTTCTTGCCCTCGCGAATGGCGAACACCAGCCAGACATTGGCGCCCTGGTCACGCTCCAGCGTCGCGTCGATCGAACCATACTTGACGCCGTCGACTTCGACGCCGTCTTTCAATTGATCGAGCTGGGCCTGCGTCACCTCGCCATGGGCGCGCACGCGATAACGCCGGAGCCATCCGGTGTCCGGCAGCTCGAGGCTCCGCGCAAGCCCGCCGTCATTGGTGAGCAGCAACAGGCCCTCGGTGTTGAAGTCGAGCCGGCCGATCGAGATCAGCCGCGGCAGCCCTTCCGGCAGATTGTCGAACACGGTCGGCCGCCCCTCGGGGTCGGCATGCGTCGTCATCAGCCCGCGCGGCTTGTGGTAGAGGAACAGCCGCGTCCGCTCGCGCGGCGGCAATTGCTTGCCGTCGACGGCGACCACGTCGTTGGCGGTGATATCGAGCGCCGGCGAATTGATGACGCGGCCGTTCACGCTGACGCGGCCGGACGTGACCATCTCCTCGGCATCGCGGCGCGAGGCGAGCCCGGCCCGCGCCAGCACCTTGGCGATGCGCTCGCCGGCCTTCTTCGGTTTCGGCTCCTCGCGCGGCGGACGGCGTTCGAAATCCGGTTTGCGCTCGCGATAGGCGCCGCGGCCGCCGAAGGCCGGACGCTTCGCAAAGACCTTGCTGTCGTCCTCGTTCTCGCGGCGCGGCCGGTCGGCGAAGCGATCGCCGCGATCCCCGCGGTCGCTGTTGCGATCCGCGCCGCGCTCGCTGCGCGGATGCTCCTGCCAGTCGGTGCGGCCCTCCGGTCGCTCGCGGCGCGGCCGATCAAATTTTCGTTCGCCGCGGTCTTCCCCGCCGGTCCTGTCGCGCGGCGGGCGATCAAACTTCGGACGGTCGCCGCGATCGAACTTCGGTCGTTCGCGGAATGGCCGGTCGCCCTGCGGACGATCGCCGCGGGGACGGTCGCCCTGCACACGATCCTCTCGCGCGCGCGAAAACCGCGGACGCTCGTCGCCGCCGCGATCGTCGCGCGGCCGGTCGAAGCGCGGCTTGTCGAAACGCGGGCGCGAAGGACGATCGTCGCGATCGCCACCTTCGCGCTTCTGCCACGGCTTGGATTCGCCGCGCTGCGGACGATCGCCGAAATCCTTGCGCGGGCCCCTGTCCGGCGCACCACGCGAAAATTTCCTCTCGCCGTCGAATTTTCGTTCCGGCCGGTCGCCACGCGGCGGCCGATCACCATCACGCGGCGGACGCGCCCGGAACGGACGATCGCCCTGCGGCCGGTCGCCATCCCGGCGAAAGCCCTCGCCGCGCGGCGTGTAGGGCCGCTTCTCGCCATCGCGGTCGCGCGGCGTATAGGGCTTCTTGTCGCCGAATTTCCTGTCGGAGAAACGCGCGGCCGGACGGGCGCCGCCGCGATCGGAATTGTCCCGGTCGCCGCGGGGCGTATAGGGGCGCTTGTCGCCGCCGCGGTCGTCGCGATAGTTCGGACGATCCCCGCGCGGCTTGAACGGACGCTTCTCGTCGCCGCCACGCGGCGGTCGGGCGCCGAACGGCTTTTCGCCGCGCGGACGATCGTCCCGGTTGAAACGCGGCGGACGATCGCCAAACGGCCGGTCGGAACGCGGACGCGGCGCATCGCCGTCGCGCTTGCCGGCGTAGGGACGCCGCTCGCCGTCGCCCTTGCCGCCTTCACTCTTGCCGAACCCGCGCTTGGCGAACTTCTTCTCAGGGCCCCGTGCGGCGCCCGAGCGACCCTTGCCGCCGGAGGGACGGTCACGCCGGCCGCGGGAATCGTTGTCTTTGTCATTGTCGCGGGGCATGAAAGGTCTCGTTTTCGACTGTCGGTACAAATGGCAATGATGCGCGCTCCTTGCCGAGCCGCATTCTCACGCAAAACCGGTATCCACTTTTGCTGAAGGCGCAGCTAGTAGCAGGTTTCTCCCGGGGATACGAGGCATGACTGCCCCTACTTTCATGGATTTGGCGCTGAAAGCGGCCGAAATGGCCGGAAAATCCGGCGAAGTTCCGATCGGATGCGTGATCGTGCGCGGCAGCGAGGTGATCGCCACCGCCGGCAACCGGACGCTGATCGATCGTGACCCGACCGCGCATGCCGAGATTCTGGCCCTTCGTCAGGCCGCCGCAATCATCGGCAGCGAACGGCTGGTCGATTGCGACCTCTATGTCACGCTCGAGCCCTGCACAATGTGCGCGGCCGCGATCTCCTTTGCCCGGGTCCGCCGGCTCTATTACGGCGCGGCCGATCCCAAGGGCGGCGCAGTCAATTCCGGCGTGCGGTTCTTCGCCTCCCCGACCTGCCACCACGCGCCCGAAGTCTATTCCTCCGTCGGCGAAGGCGAGGCGGCGAGCCTGCTGCGCGATTTTTTCAAGGCGCGGCGGTAAAAAACTCCCGCAACAGCTTCCCCGTCACGTCCGGATTTTCCTCCGTCAGGAAATGCCCGCTGTCGACCGGCGAGCCCGTCACATTGGTCGCCCATGTCTTCCAGGTGTCGAGCGGGGTTGCCGCGGCGGCCGCGATGCCGGCATCGCCCCACAGCGCCAGCATCGGAATGGTGATCTTCTTGCCGGCATCGTGATCGGCCTTGTCGATCTCGTAATCGGCATAGGCGCCGGCGCGATAATCCTCGCACATCGCATGCACGCGCGAGGGATCGCGGAATGGCGCCAGATAATGCTCCAGCGCGCGCGGATCGATTTCATCCAGCGTCTTTGACTTGGTCTGGCTCGCCATCTTGAACTTGAGGAAGAAATCCGGATTGCCTGTGATCAGCGTCTCCGGCAGCGGGTGCGGCTGCGCCAGGAACGTCCAGTGATAGATCTTCAGCGCATAGAGCCGGTTCATGCGCTCCCAGTAATTGTAGGTCGGCAGGATATCGAGCACGGCAAGCCTCGACAGCCGTCCGGGATGATCGAGCGCCAGCCGGTAGGCGACACGCCCGCCGCGATCATGCCCGGCGAGCGCGAAATGGACGTGGCCGAGTTGCTCCATCGCCTCAACGATTGTCTTCGCCATCACGCGTTTGGAGTAGGGCGTGTGCTCCCTGTCGCTGTCCGGCATGTCGGACCAGCCGTAGCCCGGCAGGTCGGCGATGATCAGCGTGAACTTGTCGGCGAGTTGCGCCGCCACGCGGTGCCACATCACATGCGTCTCGGAGAAGCCGTGCAGCAGCAACAGCGGCGGGCCCTTGCCACCGACGCGGGCGAAGATGCGGCCCGACGACGTATTGATCCATTCCGAGCCAAAGCCGGGAAAGAGGTCGGCAAGATCGGGCATGCATGGTCTCCTTGCGGGCGGCACTTCCTGCTTCAAACTTTGTTTGCCGTTGCCGCTGGCACGTCACCGGTTTATGCCATCGCCCAAGCCCAATCAGCAAGAAGCCAGGGGAAATGCCATGTCGATCGATTTCGAGATTCCGGCCGAAGCCAAGGCGATTCGCGAGAAGGTCCGCAAATGGGTGCATGACGAGTGCATTCCCGCCGAAAAGGAACTCGACAGCAAGCCGCTTGCCGAGGTGCTGGGCCCGCTGCGGGCAAAAGCCCGCGCGCGCGGCCTGTGGTGCCCGTGGGTACCGAAGGAGTATGGCGGCATGGGCCTCGGGCCGCTGGCGAACGCGCTGGTGCAGATGGAGCTCGGCGAGAGCATGCTCGGCGCGCTCTCGATGAACACGCAAGGCCCCGACGATGCCTCGATGATGACGATCCTTGCCCACGGCACGGAATATCAGAAGGAGAAGTTCCTCAAGCCGCTCCTGAACGGCGACAAGCGCATCTGCTTCTCGATGACCGAAAAGGCTGCCGGCGCCGACGCCACCGGCATGCAGACGTCAGCGGTGAAGGACGGCAACGAGAACTACATCCTCAACGGCGAGAAGTGGTTCTCCTCGTCCGCCAGCGTGGCCGACATGGCGCTGGTGGTGGCCAGGACCGATCCGAATGCGCCGCGCCACAAGCAGCATTCGACGTTCATCGTCGAGCTGCCGAACCCCGGCTACAGGATCAAGCGCAATGTGGCGAATATGGCGATCGAAGGCCCGCATGCCGACGTGATCCACGGCGGCCACTCCGAGATCGAGATCAAGGATCTGAAGGTGCCGGCCGACAATCTGCTTGGCGGCGAAGGCAACGGATTCAACATGGGCCAGCACCGCCTCGCCTATGGCCGCTTGCGCCACGGCATGCACAACGTTGCGAAAGCGCAGCGGGCGCTCGACATGGCAGCCGCGCACGTCACCAAGCGCTCGACCTTCGGCCAATTGCTCGCCGACCGTCAGGCCGTGCAGTTCATGCTCGCGGACTGCGCGAGCGAACTCTATATCGGCCGGCTGATGCTGTTGCACATCGCCTACAAGGCCGAAAAAGGCCTCGACATCCGCCAGGAGAACTCGATCGCAAAAATCTTCCATGCCCATATGGTGCACAAGGTGATCGACACCGCGATCCAGCTGCACGGCGCGCTCGGCTTCTCGCAGGATACGCCGCTCGCCAAATGGTACACCCAGGTGCGCTCGCAGCGGCTGGTCGACGGCCCCGACGAGGTGCACAAGTGGAAGATCGGCAAGAACGTCATCAAGGCGTTCCGCGAGCACGGCACCACGGCGTCAGCCGCAGGCGGGGATTTGCTGTAGCTCGCACTACTCCGTCATTGCCGGGCTTGACCCGGCGAATCCATCCAGCCCGCGAAAAGTCTTGCGAAGAGCGATGGATGCGCGGGTCAAGCCCGCGCATGACGACGGGGTACGCCGCTCTATCCCCGCTCCCGCTTCACGGCTTGCCAGCCGATATCGCGCCGGCAGAAGCCTTCCGGCCATTTGATGCGATCGACGGCCTGATAGGCACGGGTTTGCGCCTCCGTCACCGTCTTGCCGAGCGCGCAGACGTTGAGCACTCGGCCGCCATTGGCGACGATGCGGCCGTCCTTCATCGCCGTGCCCGCGTGGAATATCTCGACGCCCTCGACTTTCGCGGCTTCATCGAGGCCATCGATCGCAGACCCCTTGCCGTAGTCGCCGGGATAGCCCTTGGTCGCCATGATCACCGTCAGCGCCACATCATCGAACCAGCGCAGGCTGAAATTCTTCAGTTGCCCGTCGGCCGAGGCAATCAGCGCCGGCACGATGTCCGACATCATGCGCAGCATCTGCACCTGGCATTCCGGATCGCCGAATCGCGCGTTGTATTCGACGAGCTTCGGTCCATCTTTCGTCACCATCACGCCGGCGTAGAGCACGCCCTTGTAGGGGCAGCCCATCTCTTTCAGTGCACGAATCGTCGGCTTGATCATCTCCTCCATCACGCGCGCGCATATCGCCTCCGTCAGGACAGGCGCCGGCGAATAGGCGCCCATGCCGCCGGTGTTCGGACCATTGTCGCCGTCGAAGGCGCGCTTGTGGTCCTGCGCGGTCGCAAGCGCCAGCGCATGCTCGCCGTCGCACAGCGCGAAGAACGAGGCCTCTTCGCCCTTCATGAATTCTTCGATCACGACTTCCGCGCCGGAGGCGCCAAAGCCGCCGCCGAACATCATGTCGACGGCCGCTAGCGCTTCGTCTTCGGTCATCGCCACCACGACGCCCTTGCCGGCGGCAAGGCCGTCGGCCTTGACCACGATCGGCGCGCCCTGCTTGCGGATGTAGGCGCGTGCGGCGTCGGCGTCCTTGAAATGCGCGTAAGCGGCGGTCGGGATGTTGTTGGCGCGGCATAGCGCCTTGGTGAAATTCTTCGAGCTCTCGAGCCTTCCTGCCGCCTTGGTCGGCCCGAACGCCTTGAAGCCGGCAGCATTGAGATCATCGACCATGCCGGCCGCGATCGGCGCGTCGGGGCCGACCACGACGAAATCGACCGCATTGCGCCGGCAGAAATCGATCACCGCCGGATGGTCCGTGATGTCGAGTGCGACGCATTCGGCATCCGCGGCGATGCCGGCATTGCCCGGCGCGCACCAGAGTTTTTTCACCAGCGGCGAAGCTGCGATCTTCCATGCCAAAGAATGTTCGCGGCCGCCGGAACCGAGCAGGAGAATTTTCATGGAATAGCGCCGGATCAAGGGATGTCAGAGCCGGTTCCGGTTCGCATGAGTCCGCCTCTCCCTGCAAGGGGGACCGGCTATTTGTCACCACCGGAGGCCGCAATGATCTCCTGCAGGGTCGCGACATGGCGGGCAAAGGCGCCGCGGCCGGCCGCGGTGGCTGTCACCGTGGTCTGCGGTTTCTTGCCGGCAAAGGCCTTGTCAACGCTGACATAGCCCGCCTTCGCCAGCGTCTCGATATGAGCGCCGAGATTGCCGTCGGTGGCGCCGGTCAGCTTTTTCAGCCGCGCAAATTCCAGCCCCGTGGCGCCGGGCAGCGCGTTCAGCGCCGCCATGATCCTCAAGCGAAGCGGCTGGTGGATGATGTCGTCGAGCTCGGCCATGGCTAAACCCGCCGCATCCACAGGCCGCCGAGGATCAGCCCGCCGCCATTGACGACGGCCATCCAAAGATCGAACGCGCCGCCGGAGTAGAAGTAGCCGACCAGCGTCAGCGCTGACACGGCAAGCCCGATCACGATGAAGGCGTAGCCGAACCAGAGCCCGACGATGCTGTAGAACAGCATAAAATAGATCGGCCAGAACGTGCTGAGCTGCCGCGGACCGAAATGGCCGAAAATGCAGCAGAAGACGCCGAAGATGATGATCATCGCAAGCGCGTACAGGAATTTCAGGTCGAAGGTGCGCACGCCCGACTTCGGTTGATTGATGGCGCTGAACGCCCCCCATCCGCCGATGCCGATGACGTAGACCGCAACCCAGCCAATGACGGCGTATTGCGGCACCAGCCAGGTGATCAGATAGCCGGCGACCACCAGCACGCCCCACATCACCATCAACTGGCTGGCGAGATCGTAGATCCGCGACTGCCGACGCGACGAACCATGTCGTCGATGTCGGCGAGCGCCTCGGAAGCTTCCCGGCTGTCGATCATGATGCGTCTCCTCAGCTCCCCGCCGCACCGCGGGTGGCGACATCGTCGACGACGATCGCCACCGCCTTGGGCGAAGCGACGATGCCCATGTGGTCGATGCCCTCGATCAGCCTGACGTCCACAGGGACCGCCGCGCCGCGCACGACGTCGGCATATTTGTCGGCAAACATCAGTTCATCGTCGGCGCCGGAGATGATCGTGAGCGGCTTCGTTGCCGCGGCAAAGTCGCGCCGATAGTCGCGCACCGCGAAATTGCGCATCAGTCGGTCGCTGTAGGTCCCGGTCAGCCTGCTTTCCGAGTTCGGCGGCACCGCAAAGGCGAGCACCGGCAGCGCATCGCAGCAGTCGATGCCGGCCGCGCGCAACGCCATCAGCGCCACGATGCGCGGGACGTCGGCCCTGGCCCAGCCGCCGGCGGACTGCCCGCGCGTGCTCGGCGCGTCATAACCGAGATAGGGCGCAAGCAGCACGGTGCGCTCGAACAGGTTCTGGATCGGCGATGACGCCACGCGCAGCGCAAAGCCGCCGCCCGAGGAATGGCCGACCAGCGTGAGCGGCGCTGACGGCGCCGTCTTGCGCAAGCCCGTGACGAAATCGGCCAGGTCATCCTCGAGCTGGCCGAGATAGCCGATGTCGCCGCGCGTGCCGGAGACGCCGTGGCCGCGCATGTCGAGCGCATAGGCCTCGACTCCCCGCTCAGCCAGCGCCTGCGACAGCGCGTGGATGGTGCCTCCGCTGGAGCCGGACGAGCCGTGCACGACGATCGCCACCCGCCCCGTGGGCGTGCCCATAGCGGTGTAGTGGCGGAAGCCGAGCCAACTGCCGTCGCGCGCCTGAAACCGCTCGATGGCAGGCAGGCTGGAGAAATCGACCGTGCCGCGGGCCCTGCGAGATCGATTGCAGCTCCTGGGGCCGCTGCAGCGGCGTTGCCAGCAGCGCCAGCACCACCAGCGAGAGCACGCCGACGGTTGAGAGGGCCCATCTGACGGCGCTAAGGCCGCCGCGCGCGATGCGTCCGAACATGGTCATTCTCCTCAAATCCGACATAATTCAGAGTACTCTGTAATCACAGAGTCTATAGTCTCGCAAGGTGCCTCAAAAGGTTCAAACGGTGCTGGAATGGCGTGCCGAATGCACCGTTTGCATTGGCTGTGGCGGCCGGAGCCCCTACCTTGCGAGGACCGCCGCAAGGGACCGAATCGCCGCCGAAATGCCCGCCGAACAGCTTGCCAACGCACCCGAATTCACGGTGTCCGAACTGTCCTCCGCCCTGAAGCGGACGGTGGAGGACGCCTATGGCCACGTCCGGGTCCGCGGCGAGATCTCCGGCTTCCGCGGCCCGCACTCCTCCGGCCATTGCTATTTCGCGCTGAAGGACGAGAGCGCCAAGATCGAGGCCGTGGTCTGGAAGTTCGCCCACGCCCGCATGCGCTTCAAGCCGCAGGAAGGGCTCGAGGTGATCGCCACCGGCAAGCTCACCACCTTTCCGGGCTCCTCGAAGTACCAGATCGTGATCGAGCGGCTGGAGCCCGCCGGCGTCGGCGCGCTGATGGCGCTGATGGAGGAGCGCAAGAAGAAGCTCGCGGCCGAAGGCCTGTTCGACGCCAATCGCAAGCAGGAGCTGCCCTGGCTGCCCGAGGTGATCGGCGTCGTCACCTCGCCGACCGGCGCCGTGATCCGCGACATCCTGCACCGCCTGCAGGACCGTTTTCCGCGCCGCGTGCTGGTGTGGCCGGTCAAGGTGCAGGGCGACGGCTCGGCCGAACAGGTGGCCGCCGCGATCCGCGGCTTCAACGCGCTGCCCGAGGGCGGACGCATCCCGCGCCCCGATCTTCTGATCGTCGCCCGCGGCGGCGGCTCGCTGGAGGATCTCTGGTCGTTCAACGAGGAGATCGTGGTCCGCGCCGCGGCCGAGAGCATGATCCCGCTGATCTCGGCGGTCGGCCACGAGACCGACATCACCCTGATCGATTTCGCCGCCGACAAGCGCGCGCCCACTCCGACGGCGGCCGCCGAAATGGCCGTGCCCGTGCGCAGCGAACTGTTCGTCGAGGTCGAGAGCCTCGCCCGCCGCACCATGGTGTGCTGGCAGCGCGGCATGGAGGCGCGCCGCAACGAGCTGCGCGCCGCAGCCCGCGCGCTGCCCGCTGCCAACGAACTGCTCGCGATCCCGCGGCAGCGGCTCGATGCCGCCGGCGGTGCGCTGCCCCGTGGTCTGCGCGCCAACACGCATGCGCATTTCCGCCGCTTCGCCGCCTCCGGCGCGCGGCTGACCTTGCGGGTGCTGCGCGGCCAGGTGACCCATGCGCGGGACCGCCTCGCCAATGGCGGCGACCGCCTGACCCATGCGACGCGCTCGCTGCTGCACCGCCGCCGCGAGCGCTTTGACAGCCTCGAGGCGCGGCTGAAGGCCTCACGGTTGGCCAACGCGCAGGCGCAGCACCAGCAGATTGCGCGAGCGCGTGAGCGCGTGCATCGGCTGTCCGACCGTGCGACCCGCGCGATCGACACGCTGCTGGAGCGGCTCGATGCGCAGGTGATCCATCGCGGCCAATTGCTCACCGCGCTCTCCTATCGCGGCGTGCTCGCCCGCGGCTTTGCGCTGGTGCGCGACCATGGCGGTCATCCGGTGCACAGCGCAGCCGCGGTGGGAGCGCATGCGCGCCTGTCGGTCGAGTTCGCCGACGGCAATGTCGGCGTCACCGCGGATGCCGATCGTCCTGCGGCCCCTGCTGTGCCGGCAAGCCCGCCGAGGTCGGCAGCGCGCGAGGCGAGGCGCCGACGCGCGGCCCAATCGGCCGATCAAGGCAACCTGTTCTAGGCGTTCTCGCCCATCGATCGTTTCAGCGCGCGAGCCAGGCTGCGACCTGCTTCTGCGCGTCGGCGCGCGCCTCCGCGTCGGCGCCGACATGGCCGTGCTCGGGGAGCGATGCATCGTCGCTGCTGGCAAGCGCGTGCAGCGGCAGGTCGGCGCGGTCGAAATCATGCTGGGCGGTGGGATAGACCACGATCCGCGCCAGCGCGCTGCGGCCGCGCGCGTTGTCCACCATCTGCTTGCACGACGGCGGCGAGGAAATGTCATCCCTGGCGCCGATCAGGAGCAGCGTCGGCACCCGCGCGCTCCAGCCGGTTCGCGAGGAGATGCGGCACTCCGGGTAGAACGCGATCGCCGAGCGATAGTCCGGCTCGGCCGCGCGGGTTGCCTGTTGCGGCCGCACCGCCCACAGCACCGCGCTCGCACCATGCGCCCAGCCGATCAGGCTGATGCGCTCGCGCGCCACCCAGCCCTGCTGCAACAGCCATTGCCGAGCGGCTGCGATGTCGGCGACGCGTTCGCGACGCGCCAGCACCTTGCGCTCCTTGGCGCGGCATTGCGGCCCCACGTCGCGCGAGCCGAAACTGTCGGGGAGCAATACGGCATAGCCGGCCTTGACCAGTTGCTCGGCCCAGTCGCGATAGCGCGGCAACACGGCCTCCGAATTCCCCGACAGCCCGCCGCACGAATGCAGGCCGATCACCGTCGGAAACGGGCCGTTGCCGTCGGGCTTGTAGAGCTGCGCATGAAGCTTGAGATCGCCCGCGGGAATGTCGATGAGCTGCGGCACAGGCGCAGCGATGGCCGCACAGCCCATAGCCGAGAGCGTCAGGAACAGGGCTGCTGACAGGAGGCGCATTCTGATCTGCCGGGTCTGGAGCCGGGTTTTCTGGCATTGAAAACCGCAATCCATGCATGAGAGGCTAGCATGCGCTGTCAAGGCAAAACCATCACAAATCGGTGGGTTTGCAAGGCGGACACCACGACTTATTTATGATAGATCGCTTGGCCGAAAATGCTTTGGGGCTTCATGAGTCGGCCCCTCCGGGCGCGGGACTGCGGAGAATAATCGTGCTGAACAAGTTCGGCCCCTCGGGCCATGGCGAGGCGCAGGTGCAATATCTCGACGGCGATTTCCGCGTGATCTCGCCGGGAACCTATGTGCGCTGCGCCATCACCGACGTCCGCATTCCCCTCGATGAACTGAAGTACTGGAGCGTCGACCTGCAGGAAGCCTATGCCCAGCCGGTCGCCGTGCTGCAGCGGCATTTTCCCGAGCCAGGTGAAGAAGTAGGGGCTGTCGTCCCTGCGAACGCAGGGACCCATAACCACAGGGCTGCGTTGTTGAAGCGTGCTGGAGCTCCAGCTTTCCGAACAACTTGATCCTGTGGTTATGGGTCCCGGGTCGCGCTGCGCTTGCCCGGGACGACAGTGAGTTTGCTGATTCAATTATCAAACAGCCGGCCGCATTCTCACGGCGCGGTTTCGCCTGAGCTTTGCTAATTCGTTGTCCCTCTCTTGATGAAAGGGCGCAGGGAAAGCCGGGCGCGAGCCGCACCCGCAGCCTGGGGGGCAACAAAAAACAAGCCCACCAGTTAGTCACCACGAGTTCAGCCAGTCACACCGGCTTTCCCCGCACAATGGTTTGACGGTTTGCTTCGTGCTCTCCCCGGTGAGCGGCGTTTTTTGTCACCGTTGCCACTGCCAGCACGGGCCGGCATGGATAGACGCCACGGTCGCGGCGCCAGGACCACACGACTTTGCCGTACGCTGCTTGCGTTTCGTCCGGCGAACGAACTCGCCTGACGCCGCAGCGTCCATCGCATCCCGGCCCAACGTATCGTGACGATCATGATGCGTCCCTTTGGGCGGGCCGGGGTGAGCGGACCAGTGCCAGTGATTTGCCCGACGAGGCAAGGGATATTTTTGGATTTCACGAATTCGTGAAAACGGAATCTACCGGCCGCCTCCCAAAAATTCCCGCCGCCTCATTCGATCACCTCGTCGGCGCGGGCGAGAAGGTCCGGGGGAACGGTGAGGCCAAGGGCCTTTGCGGTCTTGAGATTGATCACAAGCTCGTACCTGGTCGGCGCCTGCACCGGCAGGTCCGCGGGCTTCTGGCCCTTGAGGATGCGATCGACATAAGCGGCGGCGCGGATGAACTGGTCGACGAAGTCAGGGCCGTAGCTCATCAGGCCACCGGCGGCGGCAATATACCGTTCGACGAAGATGGACGGCAATTTGTGCTGCGCGACCAGCTTGATGATGAGATCGCGATGGGTCGCAACGAATGGATTGGATGACCCAATCAGCCCACCGCGGGGAGCGCCTGCAAACGCGACAATGCTTCGCTCGATGTCACCGACGTTACGGGCGTTGAGAGGAATCAGCTCGATGCCGAGCGACGGCGCGACTGCCTGCATGGCGGCGAACTGGGCAATCGACGTCGTCAACGTGGGGTCGCGAAGCACGCCGACACGCGACATCGCCGGCGACATTTCCTTGAGCAGCGACAGCCATTTTCCGGTGATGCTGAATTCGAATTGCGTAAAGCCCGTCGCGTTGCCGCCGGGCCGCGCCAGGCTGTCGACGAAACCGGCGGCCACCGGGTCCGGCACGTGGACGAACACGATCGGTATCGTGCGGGTCGCCTGCAGCAGCGGTCCGACCGTCACGCTTCCCGGCGCCAGGATGGCGTCGGGGCCGAGCGCCACGATTTCCGCCGCGAACTTTTGGCTGCGATCGACATCGCCGGCGCCCCAGCGTCTCTCGAAGGTGATGTTGCGCCCCTCGATCCACCCCAGCCCCTCCAACGCTTGCACGAACGCCTTGACCCGGCGCTGGCCCTGCGCGTCGTCTTCGCCGAGGGTCATGAGGATAGCGACGCGGCGCGGGCGCTCGCCCTGCTGTGCGCGCGCAACCGCGGCGACGTCACAACGCCGGCGCAAGCCGCCGCGATGAACTCCCGACGCCTCATTCGATCACCTCGTCGGCGCGGGCGAGCAGAGCGGACGGCAGTTCGATACCCTGACTTCTTGCCGTTCGCAGGTTGATCGATAGTTCGATTTTTGTCGGTTGCTGCACCGGAAGATCGCCGGGCTTCTCTCCCTTCAATATGCGATCAACGTAGCGCGCCGCCTGTCTGACCATGATCGAAACGTTCGGACCGTACGCCATCAGCCCACCGTCCTCAACAAACTCACGCCAACCATACATGGTCGGAATTCTTCGGCGCGCGGCCTGCTCGATAATGCGGCGCCGGTTCAGGACGGCGAACCCGTGCGTGAACACGATGATGGCGTCAGCCTGATCGCCAGCGGCGGCCTCAAAGCAATCGGCCAAATCGTCGGGACGTCGGGCCGCGAGGGGGTGCAAGGCGACGCCTATTGCCTTGGCCGCAATCTCGGTTTCCCGCATTTCGAGCGACGTCGCTGGCTCATCCGGATTGTACAGCAGCGCGATACGGGCATTCTTCGAAAAGGCCCGACTGACCAGTTCAAGGCGCTTCGCTGCCAGGTCAGTCGACATATAGGAGAAGCCGGTAATGTTGCCGCCGGGATGCGCAAGAATTCGGCACGACCCCGTTGCCGACGGGATCTCCGCTGAATGCGGTGACGATCGGCACGGTGCTGGTGGCGCGTTTCGCGGCCCAGGTTGCAGGCCCCAGCGCAATGATCACATCGACCTTGCTCGCCAATATTTCGTCAACGAGGCCCGGCAATCGCTCGAAATTCCCATCGGCCCAGCGATAGGTGAGAGCGATCGACTGTCCTTCCACAAGACCCAGCTCCTTCAACGCGCCTCGAAACTCGTTCACCAGCACGTCCTGCGCCGACGCATAGTTCAGTATCCCAATGTTAGGCAATCGGCGCCCGGCCGGGGCCTGCTGCTGGGCACGCGAGGCACGCGACCACGCCGCTGCGATGCCCATTCCGGCGATGAACTCCCGCCGCCTCATTCGATCACCTCGTCGGCGCGGCTGATCAGTGTCGCGGGCAGATCGAAGCCGAGCGCCCTGGCCGTCTTCAGGTTGACGACGAGCTCGTATTTGTTCGGCGCCTGTACCGGAAGATCGGCCGGCTTCTCGCCCTTCAGGACGCGATCAACATACGTCGCGGCGCGGCGGGAGGATGCGATGGTGTCGGAGCCGTAGCGACGAGGCCACCACGATCGACGAAGGCCCGGTTGGCGTAGACGGCAGGAAGCCGGTGGCGGTCGACGAGGGCGATGATGTGATCGCGATAGGCGTTCACACTGGCGCGCAACGGTTCCGACCAGACCGGGATTCGGCACCGCCACGAGCTTCGCGATGCCGTCGTCGATCTCGCCGGCATCGTCGGTGCCGATCGGAAAGATGTCGACACCGAACGAGCTCGATACCGACTGAAGCACCGCGAACTGGCCGATGCCGGACGGCGTGTGCGCATCCCTGACAATACCGACACGGCGGGTGGACGGCGCGATCTGCTTGAGCAGCTCGAGCCATTTTGCAGCGAGGCTGTAGTCGAACTGCATCATAGCCGGTGGCGTTGCGGCCGGGATGCGAGAGGCTGTCGACAAAGCCGTTACCGACCGGGTCGACGGCGACGGTGAAGACCACGGGGATGGTGCTGGTGGCCTGCATCAGCGGCGCGGTGGTCGTGCCGCCGCCGGTGATGATGATATCAGGCTTTTCGGCGATCATCTCGGCGATTTGCTTGCGGATTTCGGCTGTGTTCGGCGGCGACGCGGCAAATCGACAGCTTCAGATTGCTTCCGTCGACTCCAGCCAAAGCCGCGCAGCGCCTCGATTATCGCGGAGATACGTCGCCTCATACTCGAAATCGTCCGCGGTCGCTTGGGCGACAGAAGATGCCGACACGGCGGACAGCGCCCGCCTGCTGCGCGCGCGCCGTCCATGGCAGGATCAGCGCGCCACCGAGGGCCGCGATCAGCTCTCGTCGTCTCATGCGCCCCGCCTTACCCTGCCAAGCCCTGCCACATTAGCACGGCCGGTCGGGCGCGATAGGGGCGGACGCAGCGGATTTGGCAGCAGCGGGCGGGCGTCCGCCTACACCTTCGAGCCTTTGACGCAGATCGACTTCAGCGCCTGCCACTCCGCATCGGTCAGCAATTGCGGGCCGCTCGTTGACTGATCTGCCTTGCTCATCCTGGCGAGCCGGTCTTCGCTCAAAGGATGGCTCGAGATGATCGACAGGCCCTTGCCGCCTTCCTTGCCGGTGACGCGCAACATCAGTTCGCCCATCGCCTTGGGCGGCCGGCCGAGCTGCTGCATGACCGCAATCGAGAAGGTGTCGGCGGCCGTCTCGGCCTCGCGCGAATAGGAGGCGGTCACCAGCGTGCGCGAGGCAAAGATCAATGCGCTCGAACCGGTGATGTCGCCGAACAGCAGCCCAATCAGGAACGAGGTGCCGCCGTTGTAGATCAGCCCCTTCATGTTGTCGCGGTGCTTGAGATGGCCGAGCTCGTGCGCAATGACGCCGGCGATCTCGTCCGGATTCTTCGCCTTTGCCAGCAGCGCGTCGAACACGAACACCTTGCCGCCCGGCAGCGCGAAGGCATTGGGCACATCGCTCGACAGCACAGCCGACTGCACCGACGTAGCAAGGCCGGCGGCACCGCGCACCGTATTGACGAGCTTGACAAAGGCCGCCTGGCCGGCGGCGTTGTCGCAAACCTTGTCGCCAAAGACGAGCTTGACCTGCTTCTCGGCGACGTCGCCGAGCCTTGCTTCGAAGGCAGGCGGCACCAGTGGCGCGAGCCGGTCGGCGGCGAGCGGGACGCCGAACAGCACGACCAGCACGATCGAGGCCGCAGCACCCAGCGACCAGCCGACGATCCGCAACACGCCACGGCGGCCCAAATGGTGCTCGTCGAGATTGGCGGTGCGCGCACTCAGATCGGCGGCAATGACGGGGTCGCGGATCTCGAGCCGCGCCAGCGCGGGCGCGGTCAGGCATGAGAGACGCAAGCTGCCGGGCGAACTGTCGGCACGGCGGATGTCGGCATAGGCCCAGCGCGCCCTGGTTTCGCCGTCGACGGCGATCTCCAGCGCATCGGCGAGCGCGAGCGTCGCGACATGGCGCCGGCTCGACGTGCCGTCGAAGTAGATGATCGCGTCGGTGGAAGTTGTGTTCATGTTGCTAAAGCGCGATGTGAGTATTGAATCGTCATCGCGCTTTAGCTCCTTGCTTGCGCATGATCTGTTCGGAAAACCGCTGCACACTTTTCCGGATCATGCGCTAGAATCCCGCGACATCGAGGCCGTCGGCAATGCCCTCGCCGACTGCGCTGGCCAGATCGCCCCTGGCCGTGACGTTGGCGGCGGCCGCGATGTTGAAGATATCGGTCGTCGCCAGCACGCGCGTCCAGAGATCGCGCGTCAGATACAGCCGGGACACGACGCTGAGCCCCAGCGCCAACGCGAGGTAACCGATCGCGGTGACGGCAAGAAAGGGAATGCTCTTGCCCACGGCATCGGCGACCGACACCTGCTCGGCCGGCACGCCGGAGAAGCGCGCCACCGTCGTGACGGCAGAACCGACGACGATCGAAAACGCCGTCCCCAGCACCATGTACCAGCCGATCACCTTCCAATAGAGGTCGGTAAATGCGCCGGGCTCGAGCCTCGATTCCGCCGCCACTTCGCCAAAGCGGATGCCTGACACCCACCAGCGCCACTCCTCAGCCTTGTAGCGGGCGTAGACGAAGGGGAATGCAAAGAAGATCACGATGGCGAACGGCATCAGGAGCCCAAGCCACCAGACCCGCTTGAACAACGCCCAACCCGAACCCTCGAAGGCGCCCTGCAGGTCGCCATACCAGGAGTGCCGCAGCTTGTAGCGTTCGAGCGCCGCCGCGCGCCACGGCAGCGCAATGCCGAGTGTCGCGATGGCGAGCAATGCCCACAATGTCGCGTGCAGCGCGTAGAGCCAGCCCGAGCCGTCCATCCAGAACCGCACGCCGCGCCACACCGTGCGGGTTAGCCGGTAGCGGCGCGCGCGATAGATCGCAAACTGCCCGAACACGAAGAAGGAGGCGACCAGCGGAATGCTGGCGAGCGCCTGCATGTGTTCGGCTTCGACACTGATCAGGAAATAGCCGAGATAGATCGGCATCAGGATCGCAAGTGCGATCAGAAAGCCGATCAGGAGCTCGCGGCCGCGGCCGGTATACTCGGCGGCATCGCCCTCGATCACCGTGTTCGACCACAGATGCCGGCGGATGTCGGTGACGAGCCAGAAGCGGTAGAAGCCGAGGGTGACGAGTTCGAGCCCGGCGCCGCGCACCAACAGATGCAGGAAACCCTCGCGGTTGCCCGTGAACGAGACGGACGCCGGCAGCGGCGGCGGGACCGGCACCGGCGGCACGGGCAGCCGCGGCGGCGGCACGATCGGGGTCCAGGTGAACTGGCTCAAGAGACAACTCCAGGCGGCGTGACCGGCGGATCAAACCACAGATTTGTCGCCGGAAGTGTGATGGAGGTTTCGGACGGAATGGTGTTCCCCGGAAAAATTGCCAGGCCCTCATGGTGAGGAGCGCGGCACGCGCGTCTCCGGACGATGAAGGCATCGCCGGGCGAACCATGAAGGCATCGCCGGGAGAGCCATGAAGGCCTCTATCTCGCCCGCGGCCATCCTTCGAGACGCCCGCCGCTGGCGGGCTCCTCAGGATGAGGGCGGTGGACGCGGCCGCAATCCCTACCCCGTCTTGTCGAACAATTCGCGGCCGATCAGCATGCGGCGGATTTCGCTGGTGCCGGCGCCGATCTCGTAGAGTTTTGCATCGCGCAGCAGCCGCCCGGTGGGATAGTCGTTGATGTAGCCGTTGCCGCCAAGCAGCTGCATGGCGTCGAGCGCGCATTGCGTCGCCTTCTCGGCAGAATAAAGGATAGCGCCGGCGGCGTCCTCGCGCGTGGTCTCGCCGCGGTCGCAGGCCTTGGCCACCGCATACACATAGGCGCGGGAAGCATTCATCGTGGTGTACATGTCGGCGAGCTTGCCCTGCACGAGCTGGAACGTGCCGATCGGCTGGCCGAACTGCTTGCGCTCGTGCACGTAGGGCAGCACCACGTCCATGCAGGCCTGCATGATGCCGATCGGGCCCGCCGCCAGCACTGCGCGCTCATAGTCGAGGCCGGACATCAACACGTTGACGCCGCGGCCGACCTCGGCGAGCACGTTCTCCTGCGGCACCTCGCAATCCTCGAACACCAGTTCGCAGGTGTCGGAGCCGCGCATGCCGAGCTTGTCGAGCTTCTGCGCGGTGGAAAATCCCTTCATGCCCTTTTCGATGATGAAGGCGGTGATGCCGCGCGGGCCGGCATTGGGATCGGTCTTGGCGTAGACCACGAGCGTGTCGGCCACCGGGCCGTTGGTGATCCACATCTTGTTGCCGTTGAGCACGAAGCGGTCGCCCTTTTTCTCCGCGCGGGTCTTCATCGAGACCACGTCGGAGCCGGCGCCGGGCTCCGACATGGCGAGCGAGCCGACATGCTCGCCGGAAATCAGTTTTGGCAGGTACTTGCGCTTCTGCGCCTCGTTGCCGTTGCGGCGGATCTGGTTGATGCAGAGATTGGAATGCGCGCCGTAGGAGAGACCCACCGACGCCGACGCCCGCGAAATCTCCTCCACCGCCAGGCAATGCTCGAGATAGCCGAGGCCCGCGCCGCCATATTCTTCCTCCACCGTGATGCCGTGCAGGCCGAGCGCGCCGATCTTCGGCCAGAGGTCGCGGGGGAAGGTATTGCTGCGGTCGATCTCGGCGGCGCGCGGCGCGATCTCGTTGGAGGAGAACGCGGCGACAGTCTCGCGGATGGCGTCGGCGGTCTCGCCGAGGTCGAAATTGAACATCTTTTGCGCGTTGGGGATCATGCGGGCCTCCCGGCGATACCTGCCTTGTTGCCCAAGCGTTTAGCCCGACCTCTCGCGGTTGTCACGGGAAAATGATACGGTACCGTATCGTTCCGGCCGGAACGGGCGTAAAACTCCGCCCTTGCGGCGAACCGCGCCCGGGGGTGTAATAGGGTAAAACATTGCCGCGCCGGCCACCGCCCTCGTCAGTGGACCCGCGCGATGCCATCACGGGAGAGCCGCATGCACGGAACCATCGATCAGACCGGCGACGATCACCTGCGCGAGGCGCGGGAAAAAGCCAATGCGATGCCGCTTGCGGATTTCGATCCCGCCAATCCCGAGCTGTTCCGCTCGGATACGCACTGGCCGTATTTCGACCGGCTGCGCAAAGAAGACCCGGTGCATTACTGCAAGGACTCGATGTTCGGCCCATACTGGTCGGTGACCAAGTACAACGACATTATGGCGGTCGACACCAATCACGGCGTGTTCTCATCGGCAGCCGCGCTCGGCGGCATCACCGTCCGCGACGCGCCGAAGGAACTGCGCCGCGAGATGTTTATCGCGATGGATCAGCCGCGCCATTCCGCGCAGCGCAAGAGCGTGGCGCCGATGTTCACGCCGACCAATATCGATGAACTCGCCATCAACATTCGCAAGCGTTCGGCCAGTTGCCTCGACAACCTGCCTGTCAACGAAGTATTTGATTTCGTTGACACCGTCTCGATCGAATTGACCACGCAGATGCTCGCGGTGTTGTTCGACTTCCCCTGGGAGGACCGCCGCATGCTGACGCGCTGGTCCGATGTCGCCACCACCGTTCCCGGACCCGGCGGGGTCGTAGCCACCGAAGACGAGCGGCAGGCCGTGCTGATGGAATGCGCGACCTATTTCGCAAAGCTCTGGAAGGAGCGGATGAACGGGCCGCCGAAGAACGACCTGCTGTCGATGATGGCGCACAACGAAGCCACGCGCGACATGGACCCGAATAATTTTCTCGGCAATTTGATCCTGCTCATCGTCGGCGGCAACGACACCACGCGCAACACCATGTCGGGCAGCCTCTATGCCCTGCACAAGAATCCCGACCAGTACAAAAAGCTACGTGAAAATCCGGCGCTGCTCGACACCTTCGTGCCCGAGGTGATCCGCTGGCAGACGCCGCTTGCCCATATGCGCCGCACGGCACTCGCCGACATCGAACTCGGCGGCAAGCAGATCAAGAAGGGCGACAAGGTCGTGATGTGGTACGTCTCGGGCAATCGCGACGAGGAGGTGATCGAGAAGCCTTACGATTTCATCATCGACCGCGCGCGGCCGCGCACCCACATCTCGTTCGGCTTCGGCATCCATCGCTGCATCGGCATGCGGCTCGCGGAACTGCAGCTGAAGATCGTCTGGGAGGAAATCCTCAAGCGCTTCAACACCATCGAGGTGGTGGAGGAGCCGAAGCGGGTGTATTCGAGCTTCGTCAAGGGTTACGAGACCCTGCCGGTACGCATTGCGGCATAATTTGGGGTATGATCATGCCGGAAACCCGGCGCCCACTTTTCCGGATCATACCCTAGCGATTCTCCGCAAGACTCCGCGCGCGGCCGGGCCTAAAATTCCGGCAACGCGGCCCCGTCTCAATTGATTTGGGAACGAGCAATCATGAACGTCCAGATCGCCATCCGTGCCGACAAGGCCGAACGCCTGCGCATCGCGCGCGAGGAGGCCTATGCGACGCCGCTGAAAGACTTCCATCCCGGCGCGCCAAAACTATTTCAGGACGACACGCTGTGGCCGTGGTTCGAGCGGCTGCGCAAGGAAGAGCCGGTGCATTACTGCACCAATGCGCCGATCGAGCCGTACTGGTCGGTGGTGAAATACAACGACATCATGACGGTCGACACCAGCCACGGCATCTTCTCCTCCGATGCCGCGCTCGGCGGCATCAACATCCGCGACGCCCCGGTCGGCTATGACTGGCCGAGCTTCATCGCGATGGACCAGCCGAAACACTCGTCGCAGCGCAAGACGGTGTCGCCGATGTTCACGCCGACGCATCTCGACGAACTGGCAAAACTGATCCGCGAACGCTCGATCAGGGTGCTCGACAATCTGCCGCGCAACGAGACCTTCAATTTCGTCGAGCGCGTCTCGATCGAGCTCACGACGCAAATGCTGGCCACGCTGTTCGATTTCCCGTTCGAGGAACGGCGCAAGCTGACGCGCTGGTCGGACGTCGCAACCGCGCTGCCCAAGGGCGGTATCGTCAACTCCGCGGAAGAGCGCCGCCAGGAAATGGACGAGTGCCGCGCCTATTTCGCCAATCTCTGGAACGAGCGCGTCAACGCCCCGCCGCGCAACGACCTGTTGTCGATGATGGCCCATAGCGACGCCACGCGGCACATGGACCCCGACAATCTGATGGGCAACCTCATCCTGCTGATCGTCGGCGGCAACGACACCACGCGCAACACCATGAGCGGCTCGGTGCTGGCGCTGCACGAGCATCCCGAGCAATTCAGGAAGCTGCGCGACAATCCGGCGCTGATCGACTCGATGGTGCCGGAGGTGATCCGCTGGCAGACGCCGCTCGCGCATATGCGGCGCACGGCGCTCAGGGATACCGAACTCGGCGGCAAGACAATCAAAAAGGGCGAGCGCGTCGTGATGTGGTACGTCTCGGGCAACCGCGACGAGGAAGCGATCGACCGCCCGGAAGAGTTCATCATCGACCGGCCGCGCCCGCGCACCCATCTGTCGTTCGGCTTCGGCATCCACCGCTGCGTCGGCATGCGGCTTGCCGAACTGCAGCTCAAGATCGTCTGGCAGGAGATGCTGAAGCGTTTTGAGCGCATCGAGGTGGTCGGCGAGCCGAAGCGGGTGTACTCGTCCTTCGTACGCGGCATCGAGCAACTCCCGGTACGCATACCGGCATGAACGGATTGGGGCGGGTCGCCTCTACCCGGCCCGCCTGCGCCCTGCTAACCAAGATCGGTACGGCCCCCTACCGGCCGGCATTTCCTGTCTTTCAGCCGGGTTCATATGACCGCACACGACCATCCCGACCACGACTATTCCGACATCCGCGACGCCGTCGCAAAGCTTTGCGCCCAATTCCCCGGCGAATACTGGCGCAAGCTCGATCGCGAGATGGCCTACCCGTCCGACTTCGTCAACGCGCTGACCGAAGCCGGCTATTTGTCGGTGCTGATCCCCGAGGAATATGGCGGCGCGGGCCTGAAACTGTCGGCGGCGACCGCGATCCTGGAAGAGATCCATCGCGCCGGCTGCAATGCCGGGGCCTGCCACGCCCAGATGTACACCATGGGAACGGTGCTGCGGCACGGCAACGATGCGCAGAAGGCGAAATGGCTGCCGCAGATCGCAAGCGGCAAGTTGCGCCTGCAGGCCTTTGGCGTCACTGAACCGACCAGCGGCACCGACACCTCGTCGCTGAAGACGGTGGCCAAGCGCGCAGGCAATGACGGCTACGTCGTCAACGGCCAGAAGATCTGGACCAGCCGCGCCGAATATTCCGACCTGATGGTGCTGCTGGCGCGCACCACACCGAAGGAACAGGCCAAGAAGCGCACCGAGGGCCTGTCGGTATTCCTGGTCGACATGCGCGAGGCGCGCAAGGCGGGGCTTACGATCCGTCCGATCCGCACCATGATGAACCATTCGACGACGGAAGTGTTCTTCACCGACATGAAGGTGCCGGCGGAGAACCTGATCGGCGATGAGGGCAAGGGCTTTCGCTATATCCTCTCCGGCATGAACGCCGAACGCATTTTGATCGCGTCGGAATGTATCGGCGACGCCAAATGGTTCATCGAAAAGTCATCGAACTACGCCAAGGAGCGCGCGGTGTTCGGCCGCCCGATCGGCCAGAACCAGGGCGTCCAGTTCCCGATCGCCAAGGCCTATGCTTCGATGCGCGCAGCCGAGCTGATGGTGAAGGAAGCGACCCGCAAATACGAGGCCGGGCTCGACTGCGGCGCGGAGGCCAATATGGCGAAAATGCTGGCGGCGGATGCGTCGTGGGAAGCGGCCAATGCGGCGATCCAGACCCATGGCGGCTTTGGCTTTGCGGAAGAGTACGACGTCGAGCGCAAATTCCGCGAGACGCGGCTCTATCAGGTGGCGCCGATCTCGACCAATCTGGTGTTGTCGTTCATCGCCGAGCATGTGCTCGGCATGCCCCGCTCCTACTAAAGAGGACGCGACCATGTTGCCCCTGGAGGGAATTGTCGTCATTGCGGTGGAGCAGGCTGTCGCCGCGCCGTTCTGCTCCTCGCGGCTGGCCGATGCCGGCGCCCATGTCATCAAGGTGGAGCGGCCGGAGGGCGATTTTGCCCGCGGCTATGACGCCGCCGCCAAAGGCCAGAGCAGTTATTTTGTCTGGCTCAACCGCGGCAAGGATTCGGTGATCATCGATCTTGCGACCAACGAAGGCCGCCAGTCCCTGGAAGGGCTGATCGCGAGCGCCGACGTGCTGCTGCAGAACCTGAAGCCCGGCTCGATGGACAAGCTCGGCTTCTCGCTGGAGCGGCTGAAGAAGGATTATCCGTCGCTGATCACCTGCACCATCACGGGCTATGGCGACGAAGGCCCCTACGCGCACCGCAAGGCCTATGATCTCCTGATCCAGGCCGAGAGCGGGCTTGCCTCGATCACCGGCGGACCTGAAGGCGCCTCCCGCGTCGGCATGTCGATCGTCGATGTCGCAACCGGCGCCACCGCGCATGCGGCGATCCTGGAGGCGCTGATCGGGCGCGGGCGCAGCGGCAAGGGCGCCGACATCCGCATCTCCATGTTCGACGTCATGGCGGACTGGTGCACCGTGCCGTTGCTCAATGCCGAGGACGGCAAGCCGCCGCAGCGCATGGGCCTCGCCCATCCCTCGATCGCGCCTTATGGCGTGTTCCGCTCGAAAGACGGCAAGGAGATCCTGATTTCGATCCAGAGCGAGCGCGAGTGGAAGACGCTCTGCGCCAAGGTCATGGACCAGCCGGACCTGCCGGCCGATCCGCGCTTTGCCAACATGGTCGCGCGCGTGACGAACCGTTCGCTCACAGACAAGACGGTGGGCGACAGCTTTGCCAGATTGACCCGCGACGAGCTCCTGACGAAGCTTGCCGACGCCGACATCGCCTTTGCCGAAGTGAATACCATGGCCGACCTCGCCAACCATCCGCATCTGCGCCGCATCGAGGTCGACACCCCGAACGGCACGGTGGCCTATCCGGCGCCGGCGGCGATCGTGGTCGGCGAGAAGCGCAAATACGGCGCGGTGCCCGGGATCGGCGATCACCGCGAACTGCCCAAAGCGCAACCCGTCAGGAAATCGTCATGAGTGCTCCTGCCATCGCGGGCGAGAAGCTCGACATCGATCACCTGCGGCAATGGATCGGCCGCACCGAAGAAGCCACCGATATTGTCACCGCGCACCTGGTGAAGGGTTTGCGCGCGACGCTGTTCCAGGAGGTCGGTCAACCCAAGGCCGGCGACGCCGCACCGTGGACCACGCATTGGTGCCTGGCGCCGCCGGTGTTTCCGATGGCGCAGTTGAGCCAGGACGGCCACCCCACCCGCGGCGGCTTCCTGCCGCCGGTGCCGCTGCCGCGCCGGATGTGGGCCGGCGGCGAGCTGGAATTCATCGAGCCACTGCGCGTCGGCGATGAGGTCAAGCGCAGCTCGCGCATTTCAAATGTGACCCTGAAAACCGGCTCTACCGGCACATTGTGCTTTGTCGCGGTCGATCATGCCATCACGACGCCGCGCGGCACCGCGATCCGCGAACGGCACGACATCGTCTATCGCGAGGCGACCAGCGGCCCGCAGGTGGCGCCGAAGGCCCCGCCTCCGCCGCCGCCGGCAAAGCACCGCGAGAGCCACGTCTCCGATCCCGTGCTGCTGTTTCGATACTCGGCGCTGACCTTCAACGGCCACCGCATCCATTACGACCGCGACTATGTCACCAAGGTCGAGGGCTACCCGGGGCTCGTATTCCACGGCCCGCTTCAGGCGTCGTTCATCATCGAGTTTGCGGCCAAGCTGCACGGCGGCAAGCCGCCGAAGACATTCGTCTATCGCGGCCTGCAGCCGCTGTTCGAGGGCAGCGAGTTCTCGGTCAACGCCAATGACAACGGCAGCGGCGGCATGGAGATGTGGACGGCAAACGCGGAGGGCCAGCCGACCATGAAGGGGACGGCGACGTGGTGAGGTGAACACCGTCGTTCCGGGGCGATGCGTCAGCATCGAACCCGGAACCTCGAGATTCCGGGTTCGCGCTTCGCGCGCCCCGGAATGACAGACGAAGGAAATCGCATTGTCGTCCCGCAAGCCAGCCAGCACCCAAAAATCCGTCACCGTCAAGGACGCGACGTTCAACCTGTTGCGCGCCTTCGGCATCAAAAAGGTGTTCGGTAATCCCGGCTCGACCGAACTGCCGTTCCTCTCGGACTGGCCCGACGACATCGACTATGTGCTGGGCCTGCAGGAAGCCTCTGTCATCGGCATGGCCGACGGCTATGCACAGGCCACGCGCAATGCCAGTTTCGTCAATCTGCATTCGGGCGCCGGCGTCGGCAACGCGCTCGGCAACATCTATACCGCGCATCGCAACCAGACGCCGCTGGTCATCACCGCGGGCCAGCAGGCGCGCTCCATCCTGCCACTGCAGGCGTTTCTCTACGCCGAGCGCGCCTCGGAATTTCCGCGGCCTTATGTGAAATACAGCGTCGAACCGGCGCGGCCCGAGGACGTGCCGGCTGCGATCGCGCGCGCTTATTATGTGGCGATGCAGCCACCGTGCGGACCGACCTTCGTCTCGGTGCCGATCGACGACTGGAATCATGCGACCTCGCCGGTCGAGGCGCGGCAGGTCAGCCGCGAACTCGGTCCCGATCCGGCCGCCGTGAAGGCGCTTGCCGCGGCGCTGGTTGACGCCAAGCGCCCGGCGCTGGTGGTCGGCCCCGGCGTCGACCGCGCACAGGCCGTCGATCTGATGGTCAAAGTCGCCGAGAAGGCCAAGGCGGCCGTCTGGGTCAGCCCGTTTTCGGCGCGCTGCTCCTTCCCGGAACGGCACCCGCAATTTGCCGGCTTCCTGCACGCCTCGCCCGGGCAGTTGTCCGATGCACTGCACGAACACGATCTCGTCGTGGTGATCGGCGCGCCGGTGTTCACCTTCCATGTCGAGGGCCATGCCTCGATCTTCGACGGCGCGACCACGATCTTCCAGATCACCGACGATCCGACCGCTGCGGCGGTGACGCCCCACGGCACCAGCATCGTCGCGACCATGAAGCCTGCGCTGTCGATGCTGCTCGAGCTTCTGCCGCAGACGAAGCGCGCAATGCCTGCGGGGCGCAGCCTGTTGCCGGCGCCGAAGGCTGCCGACCCGATCCCGGTCGAATTCCTGATGCATACGCTCGCAAGCAGCATGCCCGAAGGCGCGGTACTGGTCGAGGAAGCCCCCTCGCACCGTCCGGCGATGCAGAAATTCATGCCGATGCGCGGGCAGGACAGCTTCCTCACCATGGCGAGCGGCGGCCTCGGCTACGGCCTGCCCGCCGCGGTCGGCCTGTCGCTCGGCCGCGACAATGTCCGCACCGTCTGCCTGATCGGCGACGGCTCGGCGATGTACTCGATCCAGGCGCTGTGGACTGCGGCGCAACGCAAGCTGCCGCTGACGATCGTCGTCATCAACAATGGCGGCTACGGCGCCATGCGCTCGTTCAGCCAGGTCATGCAGGTACGCAACGTGCCCGGCCTCGACATTCCCAATCTCGATTTCGTCAAGCTCGCGCAAGGCCACGGCTGCGACGCGGTGCGGGTGACGAAATCATCCGAACTCGCGTCCGCACTGCAGCGCGCGCAGTCGCATGACGGCACAAGCCTGGTCGAGGTGATGATCGATTCCGCAGTACCCCTGCTCTACGCGCGGAATGGTTAGCTTCGGAGCGCCTCGCCGCGCGATGCGCGGACCATCTCAGCGTACCGCAGAAGTTAGGGCGCGTACTCATAAATCCGGTTCTGTAAGCGCGTCTCGCTGAATGTCCGCATCGCTCCGATAGCGACTGAACTGCTGCGTCGCCGTGAAATGACGCGATGGGCCAAAAGCCGGCGCCGCAAAATTCTCGCTGAAAATTCCAAAAGCAGATGATCGGCTTGCGCCGCGAACTTCGATTATCGGAAGGGGTGCTGTAGTGCGCAGCCGGTTTTGAGTTTTGTCGCCCCGCTCGCTCCGTCTCCGCCATTGGGCTGGCGGCGTTATGCGGTGCGCCATGGAGACAGCCGCGGAATCCACCGCGGGACGTTGGCCCGGAAATCCTCGTACTGGGTCCCAAACTGCTGAGCAAGCACCGGCTCCTCGTACGCGAGGACAAAGGCGTGGAAGGCGAGCCACATGAGCCCGCCGTAAACCATGAGACGCCAGTCGCCGAAGAGGACCGCCTGGCCCAGAATGACGGCGACTACGGCAATGTATATGGGATTGCGCACGTAGCGATACAGACCCGTCACCACAAGGTTCTGCGTCGGTGCGATCGGCGCCGGCGTGCCGAGCCCTTGCAGGGCAAAGCGCGCAAACGAGTCAACAAGCCCGGGTAAACCCGCGACGATCAACAGGATCCCGACAACGCGCGTCGCTTGCAGATCGAAGAAAGGCGGCAGAAATTCCCAACCCGTAATCCACCACGGAATGAGCCCCGCCAAGACGCTGGGCGCGGCCACAAAAAAGAGAGCGGAGCCTAGAATGGCCATCGTCATCGTTCGTCTCCAAGCGAGAGCCGAGCAGTATAGATGCTGCGTGAGGGGTTCTCTCAGCAGCGGCGGTGCGTGAGGAGGCAACCCCTCACCCAAATCGAGAATGCGGTACGATCGGCGCTGCCCTCTCCCACAAGGGGAGAGGGCGCATCAACTGGCGGCTCGCCGCGCAATCATCTCAGCGTAACGCGGAAGGGCTAACTCACGATCCGGCCCCTTGTGGGCCGCTCGGCCGCCGGGTCTTCACCGACGGCGTGCAGCGTGACCGGTTCAGAGCCGCGTCCAGGTCCGCCGATCGAAAACAGCTTCTTGCGGGTCGCCCGCTTTGGCCGTGACGCGGCCTGACTCTCCGAGGAACGAAACAACTGATAGTCCCGGCCAAAGAGCCAGCACGACATCCCGAATATGCCGTGGGTGATGAACAATGCGGCGAGCACATCGATTGAATAGTGATAGTGGCCAAGCAACACGATCACGCCGAAGAAGGCGGTCAGCGCAAGATAGAATATCCGCCATTGCCGGATGTGCCAGAAAGCGAGCGCGGCGAGGAACGGCAGGCCGGTGTGGCCGGAAAAGAACAAGTCGCTGCCGAAGAAGATCGAGTTGAGGAAAGGTGCGGGCTTCTGCGGGTCGATCGGCGACGGGCCCATATGGGTGAGCGCCACGAAGACGGCACGAACCAGCAGAAAAAGCGCCACGGCTTTGAGCGCGAACGGCAACCGGTTCGGCCGCCAGGCCAGCAGACCCGCCGTAATGACGAACGCCGTGAAGGTCCCGTAGACGAACAGAAAGCGCACGTTGAGGGGGCCGACGCGGCTCAGGACAAAATCGGTAACGGGATTGCTGGCATGGACCGTCGCATAGGCGACGGCGGCGTAGATCGCGATGGAACTGGCGGCAAGGAAAGCCGCGCCTTCGCATACCGAGCGCAGGTAGGCCCGATTGCCGAACTGCGCGCGGTAAAACCGCAAAGTTTCTTCCATTGCCTTGTCCCCTGTCTTGAAGAGGAATGGCCGCCGGTTGACACCGACGATCCGGCTAGTTGTGCGTTCTCAAATTCTTCTTGGCGCTGGCATTGGAGGCCACAAATATAGCAGATGGCACGGCTTACGCCAGCCGGACCACACCGTCCGGGCGACAGACCGAGCATGCCATGGGTTCTTCACGAACGCTGTGAAGCCGTTCACAGGGGAACTCATGCCATGAACCATCCGTGCGGCGACGTTTGCCCGTTCCCCCTGGCAAGCCGCGAGCAGTCCGCCGAAGCCGAGATCATCCTGAACTTGTCCGTCCGGATTTTGCAATCATTCCGGCTTCCAGCGATGGCCGGATCCAACCGAGCGAAATCGCCGCGGAAGCGGCAGGTGAAAGCACTGGTAACCGGCCTGCTTCGGAACTAGGCTCCGTGCTGTTGCCCGCACCTAGCGGGACGATACTTCGCAAATCTTCTGGAGATGGCTCTTGAGCGGCCCAGCCGACATTCCCGCGTCGCAACGCGACGATGCCGCGCAGGGCCCCTCGGACGGCACCCTGTTGCAGCAGTTCAATGCGGTGCTCGATACGATCGAGTACGCCGTGCTGTTCATGGGACCGGATTTACGCAGCCGGATCATCAACCGGGCGTTCAGGGAGATGTGGGGGATATCGGATGAATTCATCCGGACCACGCGGCCGACGATGGCCGAGCTCATCAAATACGTGCACAACAACCATCACCTCTACGACATTCCGGAAGGCGAGTTCGAAACGTTCCTGGCCCGGCGCGTCGAGGCCGTCGTCAAGGGAAGCTTCTCGAGCGAGATGCGCCTTCGCGACGGGCGCGTGATCCATTTTCAGATCCAGTCGCTGCCCGATGGCGGACGCCTGTTGACCTATTTCGACATCACCGAGTTGAAGCGGAGCGAGGAAGCCGCAAAGCAGGCCAAGGGGGTTGCCGAAGATGCGCTCTCCGAGCGCGGCGCCTTGTTGAACCAGTTCAATGCAGTCCTCGAGACGGTCGAATACGCCGTGCTGTTCATGGGGCCGGACCTGCGCAGCCGGATCATCAATCGGGCGTTCAAGGACATGTGGGGCATCTCGGATGAATTCATCCAGACCACACGGCCGACGATGGCCGAGTTGGTCACATATGTGCACACCAACCATCATCTCTACGATGTTCCGGAAGCAGAGTTCCCGGCGTTCCTGGCCCGGCGCGTCGAGTTCGTCATCCAGGGAAGCTTCTCGACCGAGATGCGGCTGCGTGACGGTCGTGTGATCCATTTCCAGATTCAGTCGCTGCCCGATGGCGGGCGATTACTGACCTATTTCGACATCACGGAGTTGAAGAAAAGTGAGGAAGCCGCGAGACAGGCAAAGGAAGCCGCCGAGGTGGCGCTTGCCGAACTGAAGTTCGCCCAGGACCGGCTGATCCAGACCGAGAAACTCGCCTCGCTTGGGCAGCTCACTGCCGGCATCGCACATGAGATCAAGAATCCGCTCAACTTCATCAACAACTTCTCGGAAGTCTCTCTGGAGCTTCTCGACGAGCTTCGGGGGATTCTGGACAACGACGAAGCCGCCGACGTAAAGTCGGAAATCGCCGAGCTCACCGAGCATGGTGCGGGCCAACCTGGAGAAGGTCAGGCAGCATGGCCAGCGCGCCGACGGTATCGTCAAAAGCATGCTGATGCATTCGCGCGAAAGCTCGGGAGAATGGCGGGCAGCGAACATCAATTCCATTGTGGAGGACAGCCTGGGCCTCGCCTACTACGGCAATCGATCCGAACGCGAAGTCAGATCGCCCTTGAAAAGTCATTCGATCCTGCCGGCGGCGAGGTCGAGATGTTTCCGCAGGACATCACGCGCGCGCTCCTGAACATTCTTTCGAACGGGATCTATGCGACTCTCAGGCAGAGGGCGAAGCTCCCCGAGAAGGCTTTTGAGCCGGCGCTCAAGGTTGCCACGAGAAGTCTCGGCGATGCTGTCGAGATCATCGTTCGGGATAATGGCGAAGGCATCGCCGCGGAAATCAAGGGACAAGATTTTCAATCCGTTCTTCACAACAAAGCCGCCCGGCGAAGGCACCGGACTTGGGCTGTCGCTGAGTCATGACATCATCGTCAAGCAGCACGGGGGAACGATCGATTTCGACAGCAGGGCCGGCGAGTTCACCGAGTTCAGGGTGACCCTGCCACGTTCGGCTGCAAAGCCGAAATCCGGCTAGAGCGCGGCAAGCGGCGCCTGGCGCTGCAAAGAGCGCGGGCACGGCGGCTACGTGCAGCCGTCGACCAGCACCAGCCGGCTCGTCGTCGTGGCGTGGCGCACCTCGAACAGGCCCTGAATTTCGGGATCGCCCAGGAATGCCTCTGCCTTGCCGCGTTCCGGGAATTCGATGACGACCATGCGCTCGGGCCTCCAGTCGCCCTCGATCGTCGTGGGCTCGACTCCCTGAACGAGGTATTTTCCCGAATGCCGGGCGATGAAGGCGGGGATTTCGGCGATGTATTTTCTGAAGCCGGCGAAGTCGATGCACCGACAAGTCGAGCACCAGATAAGCCTTCATCCTTGCCTCGCATCAGTACGCGCCGCGTGAGCGGTTGCGATCTCCGTCGCCATCCGCAGATAATCGGCCCACACCAGATTGAGGAACAGCGGCGGCACCTCGCCGGCCTGCATCACCTCGGCGTAGCGCGCCTTGGCGCCATCGGTGGCCCACCACTTCTGGGCCGAGGAGGCAATTCGCCGAAAATTGCGCAGCGCGCCGTAAAACTGTTTCGGGTCGGCGCCGGCAAGATCCGCGCAATGAAGCAGCCAGTTGAAGCCGGCGATGATGGCGATGGCGAGATCGGCATTGGTTACACCGGTGAAGTCGATGACGATCTCCTCGTGCGGCAATTGCCGCAGGTAACCGTCGAGCAACGCTTCCTGCTGCTCTGGATCGGCGAGCAGGCGGAATTCGTTGCGCGGCACCATCAGGAGATAGCGGAAGGCTTCCAGCGCGGTGTGATCGCGGACCGAGGCTTCATCGCCGCCGGCGTCCGACGCGGTCCGCTTGCAGGCCGGCGAAATGAACTTGCCGTTGTCGACGTCGTCGAGATACCGCTTTCCGCGCGTCTCGATGTCGCCGAGAAGCGCGTGCGGGGCATCCAGCGTCACCTGCTCTTTTCCGAACGGCCACCAGTTCATGAGGCACCGAAGGTGCGGTTGGCTTACAGCGCAGACAGGTCATAAGGCAGCATTCGCTTGAATGTGGCAAGATGCAGCCGTGCCTCCTTCGGCGGCAGCGCAATAGCGTGACGCACTGCCGCAGCGATCAGGGTCATGACCAGGCGGGCCCAGGCCTGCAGGGCCGGCTTCGGCGCATCGGCTGCGATCCGGCGCAGCGTGCCGGCGAGCAGGCCCGCGAGGACGCCGACGTCCTCCTCGTCCAGTTTTTGCAGCGCCCGGTCGGCTTGGGTCGCCTGCCAGATGTCGCGCATCACGGGCTGGTCGACGAGCGCACGCGCCGCCGGGGGCTACCTCACCATGAGGGTCAGTCACTTCCCGTACGTCTCGCGCATCTTGGCCTGGATCTTGGCCATGCCGGAAATCCAGCGGTCGTAATTCTCGGTCTTCTTGCGCATGTAACCGAGCACCTGCGGGTGCGGCAGGATCACGAAGGTCTCCTGCTCGAGGCCGGCGAGCACGTCCTGCGCCACCTGCTCGGGCGCAAGGTCGCCGTCGCCGGATTGCGGGCCCTTCGGGATCGCGCGCAGCATGTTGGTGTCGACGCCCTGCGGGCAGAGGATCGAGACCTTGATGTTGTCGGCCTTGTGCGAGATCGCGAGATTTTCCGCAAAGCCGACCGCGGCATGCTTGGTGGTGGAATAGGCCGGGCTGCCGACCTGCGACAACAGGCCCGCGGCGGAAATCGTGTTGAGGAAATAGCCGCCGCCGCGCGCCTTGTAGCGCGGCACCAGGTGCCGCGCGGCATAGACATGCGCCATGACATGGATGGCCCAGCTGCGCTGCCACGGCTCGTCGGAATTGCCGCCGGCATTGACCGAGAGCGGATCGAAGCCGCCGCCGATGCCGGCATTGGAGCAGAACAGCGCGATCGGGCCGAACTGGTTCTCGGTCTCCTCGATGACGTGGCTGACGTCCTTTTCCTTGCCGACGTCGCATTTGAAGGCCGCGCCGTTGATGGTGCCGGCTACCGCGCGCGCGGCATTGGGATCGATGTCGGCGACCACGACCCTGGCCGCACCGGCGCGGTGGAACGCCTCGCACAGCGCGCGGCCGATGCCGTTACCGCCGCCCGTGACAACCACGACTTTGCCGGTCACCTGCATGGCACCCTCCGCGATACTTTTATGAGCGTATTTTTAGCAGCGTATTTTTGTCAGCGCAGAACGACGTCGAGCACCGCCGTATAATGACAGGCCGCGCCGCAGAGCACAAAGCCGTGCCAGATCGCGTTCTGGAAACGCAGCCGCTGCCAGGCGTGGAAGATGACGCCCAGGGTATAGAACACGCCGCCTGCGACCACGAACCACAGCGCCATGGCCGGCAGCGCCTTCACCACGGAATCATAGAGCATCAAGCCGCTCCAGCCCATGGCAAGGTAGAGGCCGACCGCGACCCGGTCGAAGCGGCCGGGAAACCTCAGCTTGAGCACGATGCCGGCGATCGCCGCGCACCACACGCCGATCAGGAGCGCGATCGCAAGCAGGCTACCCTTTACCTCCATGATGAAGGGCGTGTAGGTGGCCGCTATCAGCATATAGATCGCGGAATGGTCGTAAGCGGCGCAGCACCCATTTGGCACGCGACACCGGCCAGAGGTTATAGGTCGCCGACAGGCCGAGCATGGCCAAAAGCCCCGCGACATAGACCGACGACACCACGATATCGAGCGCAGACGCATAGACCGACGCGAGCACGATCAGCACGGTGGCGGCGATGAGCCCGAAGCAGACGCCGATGATGTGGACGACGCCGTCGGCGATCACCTCGGCGCGGTCGTAATTCCAATGCATGGCGTCGGCTGCCGCGTGGAGCGAGGTCGAGGCCAGTTGCTTCAGTCGGAATATGGTCATGTCGGCTCGGGCCCAGGGGAAGCTCCGAAGCGATAGATCATAGGAGATTTTGGGTCAACGAAGGGTTCACGAGTGCGCCAATCACGTCAAAAACGTGACGCTTGATTTTGGGCCGCCGATCGCCACTTTCTGTGGTGGTACTTGACGCAATTGCCCTCCTCAGCCCGGGTTTTGCGACCGCTTCATGCCTCCGAGTTTCCAGGACATTGTCGAGGAGGCGCGTCTTTCCGCGCGGGCGCTGTGGGACTATGGCGATGGCCTGTTCAACCCGACCGTCCGGCTCGGCGTCACCGGGCTGTCGCGCGCCGGCAAGACCGTGTTCATCACCGCGCTGGTCCACGGCCTGACCCGCGGCGGCCGCTTTCCGGTGTTCGAGGCCTATGCGTCCGGGCGGATCGCGCGAGGCACGGCTCGAGCCGCAGCCTGACGACGCGGTGCCGCGCTTCGACTACGAGAACCACGTCAGGACGCTGGTCGAGGACCGGCGCTGGCCGCACTCGACCACCGATATCAGCGAACTGCGTCTCGTCATCGACTACCAGCGGCCGGAACGGCGCGGACCGCAGCCTCACGCTCGACATCGTCGACTATCCCGGCGAGTGGCTGCTCGACCTGCCGCTGCTCGACCAAGAGCTTTGAGCAATGGTCGGCTGAGAGCCTCGCGCTGTCGCGCGAGCCGCTGCGCGCGAAACTCGCAAAACCCTGGCACGATCATCTGGCGACGCTGTCGGCCGACGGCCGCGCCGACGAACAGGCGGCGCTGATCTCGGCAAAGCTGTTCACGGACTACTTGCGCGCCTGCCGCGACGAGCGCTTTGCCATGAGCCTGTTGCCGCCCGGCCGCTTCCTGATGCCCGGCAATCTCGCCCATTCGCCGGCGCTGACCTTTGCGCCGCTCGACGTGCCCATCGACGGCACGGCACCTGATGGATCGCTGTGGGCGATGATGGTGCGGCGCTATGAGGCCTACAAGGACGTCGTGGTGCGGCCGTTCTTCCGCGATCACTTTGCCCGGCTCGACCGCCAGATCGTGCTGGTCGATGCGCTCGCGGCCTTCAATGCCGGGCCCGAGGCGCTGCACGATCTGGAGGCGGCGCTGTCAGGCATTCTCGACTGTTTCCGGATCGGTCGCTCGACGTTCGTCTCCAGCCTGTTCCGGCCGCGCATCGACCGCATCCTGTTTGCCGCCACCAAGGCCGATCATCTGCATCACTCCAGCCACGACCGGCTGGAAGCGATCCTGCGCCGGACGGTCGCGCGTGCCGCCGAGCGCGCGGCGCATGAAGAGGCCACGATCGACGTGGTGGCGCTCGCCGCCGTGCGGGCGACGCGCGAGGCGCAGGTGGCGCGTGGCCGCGAAAAACTGCCCTCGATCCTCGGCACGCCGATGGCCGGCGAGAGCGCCAATGGCGAGATGTTCGACGGCGAGACGGAGGTCGCGACCTTTCCGGGCGACCTGCCCGCCGATCCCGAGGCGCTGTTTACCGGCGATGCCGCGTTCCGCGGCCTTTCCTCGACGGCCTCAGACAAGGCGGACTACCGCTTCCTGCGCTTTCGGCCGCCGCCTCTCGAGCGCGCAGGCGAGGCGCCGCCCGCGCTGCCTCACATCCGCCTTGACCGCGTCCTCCAGTTCCTGATCGGAGATCGACTGCAATGAGCGAGAAAACGCCGCATCGGCGGCCGGCGACCTTCAAGCTCGACGACGCCAACGTGGTCGTGGTGGATGCGGACGAGACCGCGCCGCGCCCTGCCCGCGGCACGGTGCAGATCACGCCGGAAGCTGAGCCATCGCAATTGCCGGTGCCGCTCGCGACGTCGCTGCCGCCGGCGCGTCGCGGCTTTGGCTGGGGCACGTTGTTCTGGGCGGGAACGGCCGGCCTCGTGCTGCTCGGCAGCGGGCTCGGCATCATCAGGCTGATCGAGGATCTGTTCGCGCGCAACGAGAGCCTCGGTTTCCTCGGCCTCGGCTTTGCCGCGGTCGCGCTGCTGGCGCTGCTGGTCGTCACCGGGCGCGAGGTGTTCGGCTTGATGCGGCTTGGCGACGATCGAGAAGCTGCACCAGCGCGCGGCTGAAGTGCTTGTCAGCGACGACCGCGCGGCAAGCCGGGCGATCGTGTCCGATCTGCTCACGCTCGCGCACCAGAACCCGCAGCTGGCGCGCGCCCGCTCGGCGCTCGTCGAGCCATGCCGATGACATCATCGACGGCGCCGACATGATCCGTCTCGCCGAGCGCGAATTGATGGCATCGCTCGACGAGGAGGCGCGCCGCATCGTCTCGCAGGCGGCGCAGCGCGTTTCTGTTGTCACGGCGGTGAGCCCGCGCGCGATGATCGACGTGCTGTTCGTGTTCGCAGCTTCGCTGAAGATGATCCGCCGGCTGGCGCGGCTCTATGGCGGCCGGCCCGGCGCACTCGGGATGATCCGCCTGATGCGCCATGTCATCGCCCATCTTGCCATCACCGGCGGCATGGCCGCGAGCGACAGCCTGGTGCAGCAGATGCTCGGCCACGGCATTGCGGCGAAACTCTCGCAACGGCTCGGCGAAGGCGTGCTCAATGGCCTGCTCACCGCGCGGCTCGGGCTAGCCGCCATCGACGTGACGCGTCCCCTGCCCTTCACCGCGCTGCCGCGCCCAGCACTGACCGATCTCGCGAAGGATTTGCTCAGGAAGCGCGACGGCGAGGAGTGAGGTGGCGAGTTGCTGCGCCCTCTCCCCTTGTGGGAGAGGGCAGCGCGGACCGCTCGTCAAACTCGATCGGGTAAGGGGTTGTCTCCACGTACACTCGCGTTCGCGGAAGCAGACCCCTCATCCGGCTCGCATCTGCGATGCGAGCCACCTTCTCCCGCAAGGGGAGAAGGGAAGAGCGCCCGCACCACATTCGCGGCTATCCCCGCCAGCACGCGCCAGCGGAACAGCGGCGAGTCCTTTGGCGGCGCGAGCTCCGGCGTCCAGCCGTCGAGCTTCTCCAGCGCGTAGGTATCCATCACCACGCCGCGCCAGCTCCGTTCAACGCGCTCCAGCGGCGTCCGCACGGCGGTGGTCTCTTTCCATAGCGGCAATCCGTTGTCCGGCTCGCGCGCGACGTAGAGACCGGTGTGGCCCCTGACCCATTCCATGCCGGGATCGGCAAAGCCCTGGAAGCGGCCGCGCTCGTTGACCTGGATCACCGGCACCTGTCCGTTGAAGTGCCAGCGCAGCATCGCATAGGTGCGATAATCCGTGGTGGCGATCCAGGTCGCGCTGGTTTTCTTCAACTGATTGCGCGCGTGGGCGACCACCTGCTCGTAGCCGGCCTCGCCGCCGACCGGATCGGTGCGGCCGATCAGATTCCAGGGCGCGGCGACGTAGTAGAGGAAGACGCCGACGACGAAGGCGATGCCGGTGACGATCGCAGTCCTGATCCAGCCGATGGTCGACTTCACCATCCAATCCGGAAATCCTTCCCGCGCGAGCCACGTGAAATTGATGGCGACCGCCGCAAATCCCGCGGGCCACAGAAACATCGGCCAGGTGTCGCCGACCCGCAGTGTCAGCGACTTCCAGAAGAAGTACAGGAACGGCACGATCACCGCCGTCGACAGCAGGATCGCGACCGGCTCACGGGTGCGCCAGCCGCGCCACGCCGTCAGCGCCACGCCCGAGATCACCACCGGCAGCAGCACGAAGCCGACGAGGCCGAACTGCAGGCCGAGGAATTCGCCGACCGTGCGCAGCGACAGCGGGTGTTGCGCGACCGCACGCACCAGCTGGAAGCCGAAAGAGGCCCAGTCATGCTGGTAATTCCAGATCAGCACCGGCGAGAACACAACAACGGCAATCACCGCCGCACACCACGGATAAGGACTGCACAACATGCGCCAGCGCCAGTCCGGCACCAGCATGAACGCGGCGACCGCCGGCAACAACATGATCGCAGTGAATTTCGACAACAGCGCGAGCCCGGCAAACAGCCCGGCCGCCAGCCACCAGCGCGCATCGCCGCTCTCGGTGAGTCGCACCAGCGACCACAGCATCGCCACCGCAAACGGGATCAGCGCGGTGTCAGGCGAAACCTTGGCCATCAGGAGCCCGTAATAGAGCGCAGCCTCCGGCATCAACAGCGCAAACGCGACCGCGCGCGCATCATGGGTGACGCGGCGCACGATATCGGCGAGCAGGAGCTGGGTGATCAGCATCGCGACAATGCCGCCGAAGCGCACGCCGAGCACGCTGTCGCCGAAGATCGCCGTACCGAAGCGGATGAACCAGGCGATCATGGGCGGATGATCAAGGAAGGCGAAAGCACTCTCCTTCGACCAGGTCCAGTAATAGGCCTCGTCCGTGCGCAGATCGAGCGCTGCGGCATAGACCAGCCGCATCAGCGTCATCGCCGCGATCAGCGCCGCCACGGCAAGCCAAGGCTTCAGCTGGGATGACTTCAGCTGGGATGGCGACGGCGCGGAAGGCTGCGGATCGGCGCCGAAATGAGCGGGCGGGGTCGTCGTCACGGCGCTTTCTCCTCGACTCCCCCTGATGTGTCAAGATAGCCGTACCGATGCCGCAAGCTTGATCCGGGGCTTCTATTCAAGCGGAATAATCCCTACAATTCGCGATATGGATGGCATGGCGGCTTCCTTGCCCGAACAGATCAGGACCTTCGCACGCGGCATCGGCGTGCGGCAGGTTCGCCTCGTCAGCGGCGTCATCCTGTTTTCCTATTTGGTCAGCCATTTCCTCAATCACGCGCTCGGCAACATCTCGATGGACGCGCTGGCCGCGGGCATCTACTGGCATATGCTGTTCTGGCAATTCCCGCCGATTGCCTGGTTGTTCTATGGCGCGAGCATCGTCCACACCGGGCTTGGCATCTTTGCGTTCTACCAGCGCCGCCAGTTCCGCTGGAAGACGACGGAAATCACGCAGCTCGTGCTGGGCCTTTCGATCCCGCTGATCGTCATCGCCCATATCGTCGGCATCCGGCTCGGGCAGGTTCTGTACGGACATCAGAAGCTCTATCCGCAGGAATTCTATCTGTTCTTCGTCAATTCGCCGATGAAGGGGTGGCTGATGCTCGCGGTGCTCGTCATCGCCTGGGTGCACGGCTGCATCGGGCTGTATTTCTGGCTGCGCATGAAGGCGTTCTTCAGCCGCGCCGCGCCGTTTCTGCTCGCCATTGCCGTGCTGATACCGACCCTTGCCGTGCTTGGCATCTACCAGGGCGGCCGCGGTGTCGTCGTCGAAAGCGACGAGTATGACTGGCGGGTCAACAACCTGTCGGTGCGACAGGTCGGCACCAAGGCCGAAGCGGCATCGCTCGATCGCATCGCCGAATATTCGCTGCTGTTCTATCTCGGCCTCGTCGGCTGCGTGCTGCTGGCGCGCGGCGCGCGGGCGCTGAACGAACGCCGCGGCGGCATGATCAGCCTGTCCTACGGCAACGGCCGCACCGTGCGGGTGCCGAAAGGACTGAGCGTGCTGGAGGCGAGCTTGCGCAACAATGTGCCGCACGCTTCGGTGTGCGGCGGCCGCGCGCGCTGCTCGACCTGCCGGATCCGCGTGATCGGCGACTGCGAGCATCTGCCGACCCCCTCGCAGCGCGAGGCCTTCGTGCTGCACCGGGTCGGCACCGAGGATCCCTCGATCCGTCTCGCCTGCCAGCTGCGGCCGACCGAGGATTTGTCGTTCTTCCAGCTGTTCCTGCCGCAAACCACGGCGGCGAGCGCGCAGTCTTCCAACCCCGCGCGGATCGGCCAGGAGCGCTATCTCGTCAGCATGTTCGTCGACATGCGCGGCTCGACGCAGCTTGCCGAGAAGCGGCTGCCGTTCGACACGGTCTTCATCGTCAACCGCTTCCTCGGCGCGGTGTCGCAGGCCGTGCTCGAATGCGGCGGGCGGCCGAACCAGTTCGTCGGCGACGGCATGCTGGCGCTGTTCGGGCTCGCCGTGAGCCGGCGCGAAGCCTGCCGCCAGGCGTTGCGCGCCGCGGCGCTGATCGCCGGCAATGTCGACGAATTGAACAAGTTCCTGAGCCATGATTTGCGCGAGCCGATCCGCTTCGGCATCGGCATCCATGGCGGCGAGGTGATCGTCGGCGACATCGGCTATCGCGATCACATGGTGTTCACCGCGCTCGGCGATCCCGTCAATGTCGCAGCGCGATTGCAGGACATGACCAAGGCGCTCGCCTGCGAAGCCGTCGTCTCGGACGAGGTCCGTGCCACCGCGGGGCTTGCCGCCGACGCGCTGCCGCAGCAGGAGGTCGCGATCCGCGGCCGCAACGAGCCGATGATCGTGCGTGCCGTAAAGGACACCAAGCTCCTGTCTGGGCTCGTAGCCGACGTCGACGTCGAGATTGTCGCAGCCTGATTCTCGCGCGGCCGGGGTTTTCTGTCGTCGATGTTGCGCCACGGCACACGCCGATCGACGATGCCGACGCGCCGGATCGTCGAATATTCTTGCCGCGATTTCCCTATCGCTGAGTTCCACTCGCCCGCATATCCCGCGATCGAGCGCGCTGGGGGGGAACGGGTTGCATTCGCCGAAAGCTGGAACAGAAATTTTCGCAGAATCTGCAAAATTGGCGGAATGAGCGGCAATTTTGGCTGTTTTCGCAGCAGTCCGCGCCACCATTTGCGCTACCAAGCCGCGAATAACCCGCGTATTCTGTCATGGCGAGCCTGCCGGTAAGTGCGGGGACCGGGGGTTCGCTTTATTTTGTGGATTCCGCGGAGACGACGTGAATGCCTAAAGGTACGGTCAAGTGGTTCAACCCAACAAAGGGCTACGGCTTCATCCAGCCCGGCTCGGGCGGCAAGGACATTTTTGTTCACATTTCGGCGGTTCAGGCGGCCGGGCTTTCGACGCTTAATGAAGGACAGACTGTTGAATATGAAGAGGTCGCCAATCGCGGCAAGACCTCGGCCGAGAACCTGAAGGTCTAGGCCACACGAAGCGGCAGCGCACTCTCGGAAGCTCTCCGGGAGTGAAGCTCTCCTTCACTTTTTTGGAATGGATTCGCTCATTTTGGGCGCAGGCCGGCTTTTTGCCTGTTCAGTTTTTCAGGTTTCCTTTTGCGTTTCACCCCACCGGCAGCGGCGCGTCGCGCTTGACCTCTTCCATGACGGCGTAGGTCCGCGTCTCCTTCACGCCGGGTAACGCCAGCAGCCGCTCGCCGAGGAATTTCCGGTAGGCCGTCATGTCAGACAGCCGCGCCTTGACCAGATAATCGAAACCGCCCGCCACCATGTGGCACTCCAGCACTTCCGGCGCGTTCTGCACCGCGCGAGCGAAGCGTTCGAAGATGTCCGGTGTGGTCTTGTCGAGCAGCACCTCGACAAACACCAGGAGCCCGAGGCCGAGGCGATGCGGATTCAGCCGCGCGCCATAACCCTCGATAAAACCCTCACGCTGCAGGCGCTTCAATCGCTCGCCGATCGAGGTCGGCGACAGCCCGATGCGCTCGGCGAGTTCGACATTGGCAATGCGGCCATCCCCTTGAAGAATCGCGAGGATTCTGCGGTCGATCTTGTCGATATCAGCCATATGTAAGGTCAATTCGCCATTTGTCTTCATTTTCTAAGGCAAATAAGTCAACTTGTCTATATAAGTACGGCCACAGGGCGATTAGGTAGAGAAACCTCTCAAGGAAACGCCATGTCACCGGATTCGTCGCCCCTTCCCTCTCTCGATGCGCCCTTTGCGCCCGACGACGCTGCGATCGCGGCGCGCCTGCTCGCCGACGCGCGTTTGAGCCGGGCGCAGGAAGCGCAGATCGACCGCACCGCGGCGCGGCTGATCGCGGCGATCCGCGCCAATGACGACCCGCTCGGCGGCGTCGAGGACATGCTTCGCGAGTTCGCGCTTTCGACCAAAGAAGGCCTCGCGCTGATGGTGCTGGCCGAAGCGCTGCTGCGCGTGCCCGACGCGCGCACCGCCGACCAGTTCATCGAAGACAAGCTCGCGCAAGGCGACTTCGTCCACCACGAGACGCGCTCGAGCGCGTTCCTGGTCAATGCGTCCGCCTGGGCACTTGGCGTCTCGGCGCGGGTGATCCAGCCCGGTGAAACACCGCAGGGTACCATCGGTCGCCTCACCAAACGCCTTGGTGCACCGGCGGTGCGCGCCGCGACGCGACAAGCGATGCGGCTGATGGGCAGCCATTTCGTACTCGGCGAGACCATCGAGGCAGCGCTGGAGCGGGCGAAGCCTCACTCTGAACATCCGCCGCGCTATTCCTTCGACATGCTCGGCGAAGGCGCGCGCACCGCGCATGACGCCGCGCGCTATTTCGACGCCTATGCGCGCGCGATCGATGCGATCGGGCGCGCCGCCGACGCTAAACCCCTGCCCGACCGGCCCGGCATTTCCGTCAAGCTGTCGGCGCTGCATCCGCGCTTCGAGGCGGTGAGCCGCCCGCGCGTCATGAACGAGCTGGTGCCGCGGCTGGTCGCGCTGGCGCGGCAGGCGAAGGCGTATGATCTCAACTTTACGATCGATGCCGAGGAGGCTGACCGGCTGGAATTGTCGCTCGATGTCATCGCCGCAGCGTTTGCCAATCCTTCGCTTGCGGGCTGGGACGGGTTTGGACTTGCGATCCAGGCCTATCAGAAGCGCGCGTCCGACGTGATCGACCACGTCGATGAACTGGCACGCAAACTCGACCGCCGCATGATGTTGCGGCTGGTGAAGGGCGCCTATTGGGATACCGAGATCAAGCGTGCGCAGGAACGCGGGCTCGACGGCTATCCGGTGTTTACGCGCAAGGCGATGACGGATTTGAACTATGTCGCCTGCGCGAAGAGGCTGCTCGGCTTGCGGCCGCGCATCTTCCCGCAATTTGCCACCCACAATGCGCTGACGGTGGCGACCATCATCGAACTCGCCGGAGATGACGGCGGCTTCGAATTCCAGCGGCTGCACGGCATGGGCGAAGCGCTTTATGCGCAATTGAGCGAGGACCGTCCCGAACTCGCTTATCGCACCTATGCCCCGGTCGGCAGCCACCGCGACCTGCTCGCCTATCTGGTGCGCAGGCTGCTGGAGAACGGCGCCAATTCCTCCTTCGTGGCGCTGGCGGCCGATGAGCGCGTGCCCATCGCGAAACTGCTGCGGCGGCCGGCCGACATTGTCGGTGCTGCCAACAGCGCGCGCCACCCCAATATCCCGCTGCCCGCGGACCTCTATCAGCCGCAGCGCAGGAATTCACGTGGCATCGAGTTCGGCGAACGCGCTAGCCTCAGCAAGCTCTTGACGGATATTGCAGCCGAGCCGCCGCTTCCGCACGGGGCCATCGCCTTCGCCACAGCCGCGCAGGCGGACGCGGCGATTGTCGCCGCATATGCCGGCTTTGCCGCGTGGAACCGGACGCCCGCCGATCGGCGCGCAGACATCCTGGTGGGTGCCGGCGATCGTCTCGAACAAAGGGCGGCGCATTTCATAGCGCTGCTCCAGCGCGAAGGCGGCAAGACGCTCGATGATTCCGTCTCGGAGGTGCGCGAGGCGGTCGACTTCTGCCGCTACTACGCAGCACGAGGGCGAAAGCTGTTCGGCGCAGGCAAAGAGATGCCGGGCCCGACCGGCGAAAGCAATGTACTGCGGCTGCGCGGCCGCGGTGCGTTCGTCGCGATCTCGCCGTGGAATTTCCCGCTGGCGATCTTTTTGGGTCAGGTGACCGCGGCGCTGATGGCGGGGAACGCCGTGGTGGCGAAGCCGGCGGAACAAACACCGCTGATTGCGGCCGAGGCCGTAAAACTGCTGTATGAGGCAGGCGTCCCCGCTTCCGCCCTCCATCTCATGCAGGGTGACGGCAAGATCGGTGCCGCGCTTGTCGCGCACCCCGACATCGCCGGCGTCGTCTTCACCGGCTCGACCGAGGTGGCGCGCACCATCAACCGCACGCTCGCCGCCAAGGACGGGCCGATCGTGCCGCTGATCGCGGAGACCGGCGGCATCAATGCCATGATCGTCGACGCGACCTCGCTGCCCGAACAGGTCGCCGACGACGTCGTCACTTCGGCCTTCCGCTCCGCGGGCCAGCGCTGCTCGGCGTTGCGGCTATTGTTCGTGCAGGAGGACGTCGCCGACCGCATGATCGAGATGATCGCAGGTGCCGCGCGCGAGTTGGAGATCGGCGATCCCGCAAAACCCTCCACCCATGTCGGTCCGGTGATCGATGCGGAGGCCAAAGAGAAGCTCGATGCGCATATCGAGCGAATGAAAAGACAGGCAAAGCTGCATTTCGCAGGGACCGCACCATCAGGCAACTTCGTCGCGCCCCACATCTTTGAACTGTCCGACGCGGGCCAACTGACCGAGGAAGTGTTCGGACCGATCCTGCATGTGGTGCGTTACCGCGCCGAATCATTGGAGAGCGTACTGCGCGCCATTGAATCGACCGGCTACGGGCTCACCCTCGGCATCCACTCTCGCATCGATGATACCGTGGAAGATGTGATCGACCGCCTCCAGGTCGGCAACATCTATGTCAACCGCAACATGATCGGCGCCGTGGTCGGCGTGCAGCCATTCGGGGGCTTTGGGCTATCGGGCACCGGCCCCAAAGCCGGCGGACCGCATTACCTGGCGCGCTTTGCCAGCGAACAGACGGTGACGGTCAATACGGCAGCGGCCGGCGGCAACGCCGCGCTGCTGACGGACGGGGAATAGTTTCACCACACGGAATGCGCGCCATGGGTTCCTGCATGGCCCCATGCATTGCATGACGTCGTTCGTAATCGGGCCAACAACCCGTTGCATCACCGGCGCAAGACAGGTCAAATGGCGTCAATCCCACCTCGGTTGCCGCGGTGTTCTCAACCGCCAACGAGACTACCAAGCGCGACGGGAGCTGCGCCATCATGGAAGAGAAGAACATCTTCGACGGGCTGAAGGTGCTGGACTGCGCGAGCTTCATCGCTGCTCCCGCCGCCGCCACCGTGCTGTCGGACTTCGGCGCCGACGTGATCAAGATCGAGCCGCCGGGCGCCGGCGATCCCTATCGCAACCTGCCAAACCTGCCGGGCTATCCGCACAGCGAGCACAATTTCGCGTGGCTGCTGGAAGCCCGCAACAAGAGGAGCCTCGCGCTCGACCTTTCCAAGCCCGAGGGCCAGGCCGTGCTGCACCGGCTTGCCGCCGAGGCCGACGTCTTCATCACCAATTATCCACCGCAGGTGCGCGCCAAACTCGGCATCACCTACGATCATCTTGCGCCGACAAACGAGCGATTGATCTACGCTTCCTTCACCGGCTATGGCGAAAAGGGCGAGGAAGCCAACAAGCCCGGCTTCGACAGCAACGCCTATTGGGCGCGCTCCGGTCTGATGGACCTCGTGCGTGCCGACGAGCACACCACGCCGGCGCGCTCGGTCGCCGGCATGGGCGACCATCCCTGCGCCATGGCGTTCTACGGCGCGATCGTCACCGCGCTGTACAAGCGCGAACGCACCGGCAAGGGCTCGCATGTCGCCTCGAACCTGATGGCGAATGGCGTATGGGCGGCTTCCGTGCTGGCGCAGGCAAAACTGGTCGGCGCGAAGTTTTTGCCGCGGCGGACGCGCGAGAACGCGCTTAATGCGGTGACCAATCACTACCAGTGCAAGGATGAGCGTTGGCTGATCCTGTCGCTGCTCAACGAGGACCGGCAATGGCCGACGCTGGCAAAATGCCTCGGCCGCGACGACCTGATCGCTGACCCGCGGTTCGAACACAAGAAAGACCGTCACGCCAACTCGCTGGCGCTGGTGAAGATCTTTGATGAGGTGTTCGCAACCAAACCGCTCGCCGAGTGGCGCAAAATTCTCGACGGCAACGGGCTCGTATTCGGCGTGGTCGGCATCCTCGACGACATCCCGCACGACAAGCAGATGATCGAGAACGAGGTGCTGGTGCCGTTCGAGAACGACACCATGCTGACCGTTAGCAGCCCGATCTGGGTCGACGGCGCCAAGAAGGTGCGGCCGCGCAAGCCGCCCGGGCTAGGCGAGCACTCCGACGAAATCTTGCGCAACGCCGGCTACGACGAGGTTGATATCAAGAAGCTGCGCGCTTCCGGCGCGGTGGCGTAGCACCACAAGATCGTCATGGCCGGGCTTGACCCGGCCATCCACGTCTTTCCTCGTCGCAGAACCAAAAGACGTGGATGCCCGGGTCATAGGCGAGCGGAAGCGACGCCGTCCTTCGGACGGCATGCCCGGGCATGACGACGGATAGAGGCGTAGTCCACCCCGGAATTATCATCACCATGCCCACATATCGCCTGCACTACTTCCCGGAGTCGGGAAACAGCTACAAGCTTGCGCTGATGCTGACGCTGTGCGGCGAGACGTTCGAGGGCGTGTGGACCGATTTCGCCGGCGGGCAGACGCGCACCGCGGAATGGCGGCGTGACGTCAATCCGATGGGCGAAATTCCGGTGCTGGAGATCGACGGCAAGCGCTTCACCCAGACCGCACCGATCCTGCTCATGCTCGCGAAGCAATATGGCCGCTTCGGCGGCGAGACCGAGGACGAACAGTTCGAACTGCTGCGCTGGCTGTTCTGGGACAACCACAAGCTCACCGGCTACATGGCGAGTTACCGCTACTACCGCACTTTCACATCAGCGCCGGACGAACATGTGCAAAAACATTTTCGGCGGCGGCTCGATGATTTCCTGGCCATCCTCGAACAACACCTGAAGACGAACGTCTTTGCCATCGGCGCACGTCCCACGGTCGCCGATATCTCGATGATGGCCTATCTGCATTATCCGGCGGATGAGACCGGATATGATTTCGCGGCGAGCCATCCGGCGATCGGTGCCTGGCTCGGCCGCATGTCGCGGCTTTCAGGATGGAAATCGGCCTACGATCTGTTGCCGGGCAAGCGGCTCACGCACTACGCCAAGTAAGCGCCCTCAGCGGTGCATCCATGCCCAGACGATGCCGAACACGATCAAGCCAATGATCACGGCGAGCGCGATCGCCGAGGTGCTGACGCGGACGGCACCGACAGCCTTGCGGCGCTCTTCGTTTTGCGCGATCTCGCGGTTGCGGGCTCTCTCGTCCTGATCGCTCATCGGCCGTCCCCCTGGCTGCCCGGCGTGGCCGCCCTGGCCCGCCAGCCTAACGCAAGAACAATCAGTCCTGCACGACTTTTTCGCTCTTCTGGCGCAGGGTCTCCACCGAATAGCCTGCGATCTGCTTGTAGCCATCCGACAGCGCGCGCAATTCTTCCAGACGCGATGACATCCTCGATTGCGGCGAACGGCTTGTCGCCGGTGCGCAAAAACACCTCGCGCAAAATCGCATCCGGGGGATTGCTGCGGTTGGTCAGCACGATGCGGGTGGTTGCTTCCAGCCGCTCTTTCTCATAGGCCGCGAGCGCTGCGACCGGATCGGGTTCGGCACGCAGGGCGGATGTCAACGCACGGGCATCGAGGATGGCCTGGCCTGCGCCATTGGAGCCGCGCGGCACCATCGGGTGAGCGGCATCGCCGAGCAGCGTGACGCGGCCAAAACTCCAGCGCGGCAGCGGGTCCTGGTCGACCATCGGGAATTCCAGCACGCTGTCGGCGGCGCGGATGAAGGCGGGAACGTCGAGCCAGTCGAAATGCCAGTCGGCGAAGGCGGGCAGGAAATCGTCGAGCGAGCCCGGCCGGTTCCAGTCGCGCTTGCGATAGTTCGGCGTCTCGATCTCGGCGACCCAGTTGACGAGCTGCAGCCCGTCGGCATCCGCGCGGCGGATCGGATAGATCACCATCTTGCCATGCGACAGCCAGCCCGCGCGCACCATGCTGGACCCTGACAACATCGGCTTCCAGCGTGTCACGCCGCGCCACATGTTGACGCCGGAATAGCGCGGCTCGCCCTCGTCGGGGTAAAGCTGCTTGCGGATCGCGGAATGGATGCCGTCGCAGGCGATCGCAACGCGGCCGCGCACGGTGGTGTGGTCGCCGCCCGCCGGTCCATCGGCGAAGATCACGGTGACGCCGGCATCGTCCTGTTCGACGCTGAGGCAATGCCGGCCGGTCACCACACAGCTCGCGCCGGCGCGCGCGCAGAACGCATCGTAGAGCAGGCGCTGCAGGTCGCCGCGATGGATCGAGAATTGCGGATGGTCGTAGCCCGCGGCGCGGCCGAGTGGCTCCTGATAGATCAACTGGCCGAAGCGGTTGAAGAAGGTGGCGTCCGTCGTCGTGATCGCGACCTTGCCGAGCGTCCGCCTCGAGCCCGAGCGCGCCGAGTTCGCGTGTTGCATGCGGAAGCAGGTTGATGCCGACCCCGACCTGTTTGATTTCGGAAGTGGACTCGAAGATCCGGCAGGGGATGCCGGCCTGATGCAGCGCGAGCCCCAGCGTCAACCCGCCAATGCCGGCACCGACGATGATGATTTCGTCGTCCATTTCCACTCCCGGCAGGCGTCAAACGCGCAGTCGGCGGGATACAACCGATCGGTAAGCCTACTGTCAATCTCGCGGAACTACGGGCTTTTGACGAAGCACATGCCCATGCGCGTGGCTTCGCCAGCGACCTGGCAGGCGAGGCCCTTCGCGCAGGTCCAATTGGCGAAAACTCCGCTCGTTTTCGGCAGATTTCGCCGACTTCCGATAACAATGCGCGCCCCAACCGTCGCTATAGACGGTGCCGGCGAGTTCGTGGCTGCCGCGCAATTGCGGGCGGCTGGCAAATCCCTTGGAATAGTCCGGCGGCCGGCCGTCCCGCAGCGCGGCAAGAATATCGCGACGGCGGACCTGGTCGCCGAAGAAATGCGGCGAGGCCGGCACCACGGCCGAGTTGGAGGGTTTGGCCGCCATCCAGTCGACGCCCGGAAAATGGAAGCCGCCGATGCCGCGGGTCTGGTGGCAGCCCGCGCAGGTGATGTCGTTGAGCCGGCGCTGGAAGCCGCCGACCGACTGGATGTTCTGTAACGTCGTGCCGCGCTTGCGGCCTTGCGCAGCGCCGCCACGACATCGGCTTCGGCAAACACGGGATTGGCGTCCTCGCCCTGCACGAGACCGAACTCCGGCAGCAGGTTCGACGGCACAAAACCAACCGGCGTCGGTACGACCGCGCCGTTGGCCAGGAATTTGTCCGGGATCAGGATGGTGCCGCGATCGAGCTCGGCGAAATTGACGGGGTCGAGCAGCCACGATTTGAACTCGCGCCGCAGGTTTTCGTCCGCCATGATGCGTCTGCGATCGATCTGGTTCTCCATCGGCGCTTCCTCGAACCGCCGGGCCTGCGTATCGAAGCGGAACACCTTCAGGAGATAATCGGTGCGGAAATCGCGCCTGGCCGATTTCGGCGCATGCGCGATCTGCAGGTTGGTCTCGATGCGGTCGATATTCTCGGGCATCACCAGATCGAGCGGACCGTCCTTGGTCTGCAACTTCGCCGCGAAGCTCCTTGCCGGTCAGCGAGAGATCGGCGATCGCAAGCCATCGTTGCGCAAGACGCGAGCAGGTGATCGGATTGCCGTCGCGGTCAACCCGAGGCTCGCCCCTGGCGCGCAGCACGACGTTGAGCGTCATCGGCAGCCGCGGCGAGATCCCGTCCGCAGGCGCGCCGGTTCGCACCAGCCGATAGATCAGGCGGATTTCGCCGCAAGCGGCTTCATCGACGAAAGCGCGGTCCATGCGGTTGACGATGCCCGCGAGCGCGAAGCGCGTATCGGGCGAAGTGAGCTGCGTGCGGTCGAACAGCTGGAAGTCAAAGGCTTCGCCGACGCCGATGCTCTCGGCCGGGAGCTCGACCTTGTGCCGCTCGGCATAGCGGTCGAACTCGGCGTCGATCGCGGCCTTGACCGGCGCCATCGAAGGCCACGCGAACAGCCCGGCATTGTTGAGTGGAAGCGCTGCCGTGCGCGCCGGTTCCAGGATGCGGCCGAGGCCAAATCTTCCGCCATCGAGTTCACGCAAAGCGCCGGGGTCGATGATCGCTGTACCCCGTTCCAGTGTCGCGTCCTGCGCGGCATGCGCCGGCAGAGCGCGGCATGCGAGGGCGAGCATGACAATGAGGAACCGCAGCGCGAGGCTCATGTCCCCACTAACACCGTGGCGCAGAGGCCTATTCAAGCAAAAAGGCGCCTCACATCGCGGTGAGGCGCCCTTGCGATTTCGCGGGAATATTTTCAGCGCGCGACGATCAGGCCCTTGGAGGTGACGACCACCCAGCGGCCATCCTGCTTGCGGATGGCGTCGACGCGGCCGACGCCGGGAATGTTGTCACCGGCGAAAACCTCGAACAGGCCACGGCGGCTCTCGATCAACGCACTGCCCTTGCCGGCGTCGCGCAGCACCCAGCCTTCGACCGTCGGCAGGCGCGCGACCTCGGGTGCCGCAGGCGCGGCGGGCGGCGGCACAGCAGCAGCCGCCGGAGCACTCACCGTTCCCGTGACGTCCTTCGGCGCGACGTGTGCTGCGGCCGGCACGGCGGCAACCTGTTGCACCAGGGCCGGCGCAGCAGCTGCGACAGGCGCGGCCGCAGCTACCGGCGCGGCAGCGGGAGCGACGGCGGCCGCCTGGGCGGCGCGCAGCTTGCTCACTTCGTCGGAAAGTTTGGCGAGCCTGGCTGAAGGTTCGCCCTGCGCCTTCTCGACCTTCTCGAGACGATCGCTGGTCTTGTTGAACTGGGTCACGCCGGTCTTGGCGGTCTGCTCGACGTTGGCTTTCAGCGCGAGCACGTCGGCATCGAGCCGGGCAATCGCGGCTTCGAAACCGACATTGCGCGTTGCGGTCACTTCGGCGTTGCCACCACGACCGAGGCTTGCGGTGATCAGCGCGCCACCAAGCGCGCCGGCAACGGCCGCGATCGCGACGACGGCCGCCATGGCGGGGACGCGACCACTGCGCGCCGCCGGTTCGGATTCAGCTTTCGCCGCGCTGCCGGTCCACGCGCGCGCGCCGGGCGACATGATCATGACCTTGCTGGGCGCACGGGGCGCCTCGGGCTTGACGGCTTCGGGCTTGGCCGCTTCGGGTTTGGCAGCTTCGGTCTTCAGTTCGACCTTGGCTGCTTCGACCTTTGGTTCGAGCTTGGCCTCAACCTTGGGCTCAACCTTGGGCTCGACCTTTGCCTCGACCTTGGGGGCCTCCGCCTGCGGCGAGGTCAGTTCCTGGTCCGGCGCAATGGCGGGGGACTCGGCCATCATGGGCGCGCTGGCGTCGGCGGCTGCGGGTTTGACAGAACCGGTTTCAGCGCTGGTCGGCTCGCTCTGTTGTTCGCTCACGGCAAAAGTCTCCAGGATAGATTGACCATTTGGTAACTTTCATTGCTTGCCAATTCCTTACCGGGCCTTGGCCTTACCGAAATTTTAGGAACTCATCCGGGGCGGATTTTGGCCCGTAAGATGGGCGGACCGTGGCAGCCGGCCGGCAGCCGTTCATGCTGCTTTGCGGTAAGACCGCCCCTGCGTCATTTGCGCGCGCCCGTTTCCGGACTAACATACCTCCGCGGGGGCGTCGGGCTTTCGGCGGCGAGGGGCGTAATGGCGATCGAGAAATGCATCAACGAATATGACGTCGGGCACGTCATATTCGAGGAAGGCTCCACCGGCCGTGAACTGTTTGTGGTGCTCGACGGCGAGGTCGAAATCGCCAAGATCTCCGGCGCCAGCAAGACCGTGATCGTCACACTCGGCAAGGGCGAGTTCTTTGGCGAGATGGCTGTCATCGACGGCTCCTCGCGTTCGGCAACCGCGACCGCCGCGGCCGCCCATACCCGCGTGATGCGGATCAACCACGCCCGTTTCGTCTACCTCGTCAGCCAGCAACCGGCGTTTGCGCTGATGATCATGGATGCACTGTCCAAGCGCCTGCGCGTCTCCAACGAACGCACCTTCCGCGCTGCGGCCAGTTCATGAGCGACCGCAGGCCGTCCCCGTTCAAGACGCTGCTCGACGGCGAAGCCTCGACGCTGATCCAGGCGACCGAGGACGTCTACCAGATCCGCTTCAAGAACCGCGCGGCCAACGCCTATCTCGTGCGCGGCAGCAAGCGGACGATCTGATCGACGTCGGGCTGTCCTCCAACTATCCGCATCTGCTCGCCTGCCTCAACCATGTCGGCATCACGCCCGACAAGGTCGACATGGTGGTGCTGAGCCACGAGCATCTCGACCATATCGGCGCCGCCTATCACTTCCACGGCCGCAGCATCATCGCCGCGCATCGGCTTGCCGCCAACAAGATCATGCTGCGCGACGACTTCTCGATGCTGCGCAAGATGTTTGCCGAACCGAACGTCCCGATCGACATCGACATCTGGCTCGAGGAAGGCAACCTGATCGACCTCGGCAATTTCCGTCTCAACGTGATGTACACGCCGGGCCACACCTCGGCCTGCATCTCGCTGTTCGATCCGGACAAGGGCCTGTTGTTCGCGGCCGACACCTTGATGCCGGGTGGTGTGATGGGCGGCGTGTTCGGCTCGGGATCGATCGCCGACTACATCCAGTCGCTGGAGCGGATCAAGGGGCTGAATTCGAAGATCCTGCTGTCCGGCCATGGCCGGCTCTCCGACACGCCGCAGGAAGATGTACGCATCGCGATCGCGCGCTCGCATGGCCTGCTGGAGGATACCGCGCAATTGTTCGACGCCCTCGACGCGCGCTCGAATTTCGACCCGATCATGCAGTCGGTGCGCGACCTCAACAAGCTCGACGACTGATCATCTCCCTGTTTGACAAACCTGTCCGCTGCCTATTCAAAGGCAGCCACAAGAAACCTGCGATAACGACAAGGAGAGAGACGCATGAAGTTTTACGACTCGGTCGGGCCGAATCCGCGCATCGTCCGCATGTTCATGGCCGAGAAGGGCATCGAGATGCCGAAGCAGGCAATCGACCTGCGCAAGGGCGAAAATCGCGAAGCCGAACACCTCAAGCGTAACCCGCATGGCCAGATGCCGACGCTCGAGCTCGATGACGGCAGCTACCTCTCCGAGATCACCGCGATCTGCGAATATCTGGAGGAGAAGAAGCCCTCACCGCCGATGATCGGATCGACTCCGGAGGAGCGCGCCGAATGCCGGATGTGGACCCGCCGCGTCGATCTCAACATCTGCGAAATGCTCGCCAACGGCTTTCGCTATGGCGAGGGGCTGAAGTTCTTCGAGAAGCGGATTCCGGTGGCGCCGGAAGCCTCGCCGGGGCTGAAGATGGTGGCGCAGGATCGCCTGAAATGGCTCGATAGCCAGATGGCCGATGGCCGTGAATACATCTGCGGCAAGCGTTTTACGCTGGCCGATATCCATCTCTTTGGCTGGCTCGATTTCGGCGGCCAGGTCGGCCAGCCGCTCGATCGCGGCAACGCGCGTATCGCCGCATGGTTCGACCGCGTCGCGGAGCGGCCGTCGGCGAAGGCGTAGGAACATCGTCATTCCGGGATGGTCCGAAGGACCAGACCCGGAATCTCGAGATTCCGGGTTCGATGCTTCGCATCGCCCCGGAATGACGAAGTCGCCATCACGCGCCCTTCTTCTTCCCCTTGGCAAACTGCGTCGTCAAAAACTCCGCCAGCACCTCGACGCGGGCCGGGCGCGGGCCGCCGGGCGGCATCACCAGATGCACAGCGCCTTCCGGCTGCTTCCAGCCCTTCAGGATCACCTCGACCTCGCCTGAGCGAACGGCGTCGCCGACGATGAACTCCGGCAGGTCGGCGATGCCAAGGCCTGCAAGCAGGCAAGGCATCACGGCTTCGCCATTGTTGACGCGCAATTGGCAGCCGGGACGGACGCTCGCCTGCTCGCCTGAGGCATTGGTGTAGTGCCAGATTCCGGCGCTGGAGAGATAGGCGTAGCCAAAGCATTTGTGGTCGGCGAGATGCATCGGATGCGTCGGTCGGCCGTGACGCTTCAGGTAGGAAGGCGCCGCCACTGTAAAGCGCGGCATGCTACAGAGACGGCGCGCGATCAGCGAGGAATCCGGGAGCCGCGCGATGCGCAGGCCGGCATCAAAGCCCTCGCCGATCAGGTCGATAATGGCGTCGCTCAAATGAAGATCGATCGAGACCTCGGGGTAGGTTGCGAGGAATTCCGGCAATAGCGGCGCCACGGTCCGCACCCCGAAGGTCATGGGCACCGCGAGCCGGACCAGACCGCGCGGCGTCGCCGATTGCGCCAACGCTTCGCTCTCGGCCGCTTCGCCATCCGCGAGCAGCCTGCCTGCAGGTTCGGCGAGCTTTTGTCCGGCGTCGGTCAAAGCGAGCCGTCGCGAGGTGCGGTTGAACAGCCGCGCGCCCAGCCGTTCCTCGAGCCGGCTCACGGCCTTGGAAACGGTGGCCTTGGACAGCGCCAGTTCGCTGGAAGCCGCCGCAAAGGAGCGCAATTCCACGACCTTGGCGAAGATCGCCAGCGCCTCGAAGTCCGGGAGCTTTGCCATCCCCTGTATCCCTCACTTTTGGAAACTATGAGTTTCGATAGTTTCTATTTCTATACCACAGTCGACGGCCTATCCAATAGCCAACGAAATCTCAGGAATGGAGAACGTCCATGACCAAGAAACTCTCAGGCAAGATTGCCCTCGTCACCGGCGGCTCGCGCGGCATCGGCGCGGCCAGCGCGCTGGCGCTCGCGGAAGAAGGCGCCAACGTCGCCATCAGCTACGTCGCTTCACCCGACAAGGCCAAAGCCGTCGTCGCCCAGTTGAAGGCCAAGGGTGTCGAAGCCCGGGCTTACAAGGCGGACCAGGCGTCTTCCACCGACGTCGAGAAGCTCGTGAACGATGTCGCAAAGGATTTCGGGCGGCTCGACATTCTCGTCAACAATGCCGGCGTTGCGGTCGGCGGACCGATCGACGACGTCAACACTGACACGGCCGCGCTGACGCGCCAGGACGCCATCAATGTCCACGGCGTGATTACGGCGATCCGCACGGCGTCAAAACTGATGGGGGAAGGCGGACGCATCGTCACCATCGGCTCCGGTATCGCCACCCGCGCCTCGTTCCCGGGCCTTGCCGACTATGCCGCCACCAAGGCTGCGATCGTCGGCTACAGCAAGGGCGCCTCGCGCGACCTCGGGCCGCGCGGCATCACGGTGAATGTGCTGCAGCCCGGATCGATCGACACCGACATGAATCCAAAGGACGGCGGTGAATTTGCCGAGACCCAGCGTCAGCAGCACGCGCTGCAGCGATTTGGGACCGCGGAAGAGATCGCCGCGGGCGTTGTCTTCCTTGCCAGTCCCGAAGCCTCCTTCGTGACGGGCGCGGTGCTCAACGTCGATGGCGGCTTTGGCGCCTGAACCCTGCAACGCAAATGCCGGGCGCGCTCAGCCTCCGGCTTCGAAAATTCAACACATAAGGAACATCCCATGATCGAACTGAAACCCTTTGCAAAGCTCGGCGGCGCCGATCACGGCTGGTTGAAAGCCAAGCATCACTTTTCGTTCGCGAACTACCATGACCCCGCCAATATGAACCACGGCGCCTTGCGGGTGTGGAACGACGACGAGATCGCACCGAACACCGGCTTTCCCGCGCATCCTCATGCCAACATGGAGATCATCACCTATGTGCGCGAAGGCGCCATCACCCACCAGGACAGCCTCGGCAACGAGGGCCGCACTGAAGCGGGCGACGTGCAGGTGATGAGCGCGGGCAGCGGCATTCGTCACTCCGAATACAATCTGGAGCCGACCAAGACGACGATTTTCCAGATCTGGATCGTGCCAAACACGCAAGGCGGCCAGCCGACCTGGGGCGCAAAGCCGTTCCCGAAGGGAAACCGCTCCGGCAAGCTGGTGACCATCGCGAGCGGCTTTGCCGGTGATGTCGACGCATTGCCGATCCGGGCCGATGCACGGGTGCTCGCCACCACGCTGAAGGCCGGCGAGACGCGCGGAATACTCGCCGCAACAGAAGCGCCACCTCTATCTGGTGCCGGCGGCGGGAGCGGTCGATGTCAACGGCGTGCGGGTCAATGCCCGCGACGGCGCCGCGATCACCAACGAAGCGAAGCTGACGATCACGGCACTGGAAGATTCCGAGCTGGTGCTGGTCGACGCGGCTTAATCCGATCTCTCTCGTCATGCCCGGGCAGAAGCGCGAAGCGCGTCTTCGCGCCAGATGTCCCGGGCATCCTCGACTTCCTTCGAAACCAAGACGTGGATGGCCGGGCCATAGGCGGGCGGAAGCGACGCCGTCCTTCGGACGGCTATGCCCGGCCATGACGAACTTGGTTTGCCTCAACCAATTCCCTGAACTCTCACAAACTCAAAGGAAGCCATCATGGCCAAGGTGCTCGTCCTCTACTACTCCGCATACGGTCACATCGAGACAATGGCGAATGCGGTCGCCGAAGGCGCCCGTGAAGCCGGCGCTACCGTCGACGTCAAACGCGTGCCGGAGCTGGTGCCGGCGGACGTCGCAAAAGCGTCGTATTACAAGCTCGACCAGGCGGCGCCGATCGCGAAGGTCGAAGAGCTTGCCGGCTACGATGCCGTGATCGTCGGTACCGGCACCCGCTTCGGTCGCATGGCCTCGCAGATGGCGAATTTCCTCGACCAGGCCGGCGGGCTCTGGGCCAAGGGCGCGCTGCACGGCAAGGTCGGCGGCGCCTTCACGTCGACCGCGACCCAGCACGGCGGTCAGGAGACGACGCTGTTTTCGGTCATCACCAACCTCCTGCATTTCGGCATGACGATTGTCGGCCTCAACTACGGCTTCGTCGGCCAGATGAAACTCGACGAGGTGACGGGCGGCTCACCCTACGGCGCGACCACCATCACCGGCGGCGACGGCAGCCGCCAGCCGAGCGAGAACGAGCTTGCCGGCGCGCGCTATCAAGGACGCGTGATCGCGGAGACCGCGAGAAAACTGCATGGCTGATGCGAAGGGGACGGCATTCTCAAAGCCGATTGCCGTCCTATCTCTCCTTCGGGGACGAAGGATGACGACAATGGTTGAACTTCTTTTTGTGGCTCAGGCCTTTCGCAATCCGATCCAGGCTTTCACGCGCCGCTGGTATTGCCGCAGCCTGTTCCGCGCCACGCGCGGGGCGCGGCACTGCCGGGAGTGCACGGCATCGTGAGCCGGCGTGAAGATTGGTGAAGCTAGGCAGCGCGCTGCAAAGCGCGGCGCTTCAGCCGGTCATGAGCAACCTGGATGGGATCGCGGACGTCGACAATGCGCGACGCTACGAGGCGGATCAATCCGCCCAATTCGTCAAAGCCGCCGTTGTAGGAATGGACCGGCGCGAACGGCGACATGATTCGGTGCGCCCCGTAGCGCTGCTGATACTCGTCGGTATTATCCCAGGCGACGATCCCGCCCGCATACATGTAGGACTCGACCGGCATGCCGTCGGCAAAAATCACTTCGTGAGTTTCGAGCTCGACATGAAAATATTCGAGCGTTTCCGAGCTGAGCGCGGTCTCATCGAACCTGATCGATCGGCCGTTGACGAGATGTCTCGCCGGAACAAGAACGCCGTCGATGAACAAGGAATGCCACTGCGAAAGGCAGACGTCGCGGTGCGGGGTCACATCGTCGATGGCAAAGTGCGCCACGCGGACGGGCAACACGCGCGGATGCCAGGCCGCGGACTTATTCCGCTTCAAGGTCTGACGACCGATCCATTTGACCGGCTTCGGTCCGTTCGTCGTCATGATTTTTGTGCCGATGACAAGGCTCTCGACCGGCACCTCGCCATTCTCGGTTTGAATCAGCGTACCGGGCGCAAAGCAACGCAGGCCGGCAGACGTCGATCCAGAACCCGATCCCACTCCGCCAGATGATCCTGATCCGGGCGTGGAGCCCGATCCATATCCGTCAGGACCCGATCCGATCGTCGAGCCCGAGCCATTGCCGGCGGCGCCCGATCCGTTGGCAGAAGGCGATCCGTTTCCGGCTGAACCTGATCCGGAGCCCGATCCGTTCACCGAACCTGATCCGCTTCCGGCAGAGCCAGATCCGCTCGCCCGATCCTGCTCCTTCCGGCCGAGCCGAGCCGCCCGCAGAACCTGATCCGCTTCCGCCCGTCCTTGACCCGTTCGAAGCACCCGATCGATGTGCCGCCGCCATTCGTCGACCCTGCACCGGTGCCAAATCCCGGCCCATGCCCGTGACTCACTCCTTGCCGCTCTCCGTACAAGTGCCAACGATGATGGCCCTCATGCTCGCCATGAGCTGCGGCATCCCGCGGCGCCGAGCAGGGACAAGGAGGAGGCGCCGACTGAAAGCATCGAGAGCTTCCTGGCAGCGGCGGCAGCGATGCCGATGAAGTGACGTCGCGAGGGGCTCGAAGGCGGAACTACGCTCATGACTGGGGCCTCTGTTAGGACGCACCGTAACCAATTCAAAACCCGGGAAAACGCCCATCGGCTGACATGGTTAATCCGTGCAGTTCGCCGGTGACAACCTTTGCGCGACTGCGAGAAGGAAGCCGCAGAGACGCCCAATTTGTGAATGGGACAAGTCCGTATTCGGAGGGGCGCGATTGGCGGCTTAACGCTTTCAATTAACGCCTTTGAACGAAAGCGTTTCGCCGGTTGCGTTTGTGCAACGGTTTTGCTCACTTCATTTTGCAGCGCACCTCACACGCTGGACCGGAGCGGCGGATCCATCCAGTTCAGTATTCTACAGCTCGGCTCGGCCGAGCTGGCGCCTGACCAGCGCACTGAATGTTCGGACGCCGTTTGAACGTAAAAGGCGACGATCTCGACAGCGGCCTTTGCCTTATTCAGAAAATTGGGTTCGTTTTGCCGTTTGCCTCTTTGCTAGATTTTTGCCGTATTTGGTGAACATCCCTTCGAGGAAGAGGACGCCCATTTTTCGTAGGCGATCAGCGCGCCGCAACTTTCGCAGTTCCTCACGAAATTAATCGCCCGCATGTTCCGCCGCATCGCGGGTTCGCTCGGTAGTTTTGTTGCACACCAAGAGGACGGACCTACCTCGTATACGGCTACAGCGGGAGCCGCGCTTATTGTTCGCAGTGGCCACCTTCGCGCATATCCTCCTTACAATCGGTTAGTTCTGTAGTTGGGTTCGTTCTGCCAAATTGACCGACCTGCGGATTTAGGGTGCGGTTCTGAACTTGCGGTACCTACTTCACAAACTCTTTCAAAATCAGGTTTTCCAACTGAGTTTTGCGCCTCGAAAGGGCGCGGCGCGTATATCGACTGAACCTGATGGTTTCAACAGCGCCAGTTCCGGCTGTTCAGTTCCGGACTTTTGTATTTGTTGAAAAACGTGATGCTGAGCTGATTCGGATGCGTTGCAGATCGAGATGACATTCCGCGATAAATGCGGGCTTGGCTACGATGCGACTGATCTAATTGACTAGCAATCTTGCCGTTGCTGTGGCACTCCTTCTCGCCGATCCACGATGTCCATCGGAAAAACAAGGCAAACCGCCGCGGCATGGTCGCAGCGCCCCGCCGAGGTCCGGAAATGACCTCATTGCGGACGCTGGCCGGGGCTCTGCACTCGTCTACCTCAGAGATGGATTGGGGTGCTGTGATGGTAGCTGGCGAGGTAGCTGCCGAATGGGCCGTTGAGCGAAGGGATAGCTTTTTCACCCGCATGCGCTCGTATCGGGCACGACCAAGTTATTACCGAGGGTCGTGCCGGGCCAATCTCGATGCTTTGATGATCTCGACTAACTTCGCCTTACACTGTGGAGACGATGATGAAGCTGGTTTGCATCAGCTTGCGCCATGTAGGCAACCCCGTTGGGGGCGTAATGCCAGACAGTTGTCCTCGCGGTAGCCGCACGGGTGCTGTTAGAGTGTAGGGGTATTAGACCAACCGACTGGTCAACTGGCAACACCTTTGCGATGCGCCGAGCCTTGCCGCCAGGTGAAGGAATCTGGGCGAATGGTGAGACATCGAGCCTTGTACTAGGGCTTCTTAGGCTTCCTTACCAAACGCCGCGCCTCCCCCGTTCTCATCGATGAATTCGATGCCGCCAATTAAGAGCAGTTCTAATTTTTTGCCGGTTTCATTTCGACCGCCCAGCGGACCATCGTCGGCCTCGATCTTTATCGTTGGGACAGACACCTTGGCCGCTGCTGCCAAATCATCTGTGAACGACCCAACAAGCTCTGGCGGCCTTAATCTGGCGTATTGCATACTTTCGTATTGACGACGTGCAACATTAAAATGATACTTTTAGTATTAGATCGGAATGGCTTATTTTATAGGGAGAGATGCTTGATGGCTAAAAGCGATTTGTCGACAAACCGCGTAGACCGCCGCTCTTTCATCGGCGGCTCCGACGCCCGGATCATCATGGGCGACGACGAGGCCGCGCTGGTCCGGCTTTGGCGGGAGAAGCGCGGCGAGGTCGAGCCGGAGGACCTGTCCGACAACCTGATCGTCCAGCTCGGCACCGTCACCGAGGACCTCAACCGGCGCTGGTACGAGCGCAACACCGGCCACGCCGTCAAGGACGTGCAGCGGCGGATCCAGCACCCGGTGCACAAATGGATGGCGGCAACCCTGGATGGCCGGGTCGACGGGCGGCGCGGTGTTCGAGGCCAAATTCATGCTGCCCTGGACATTCTCGGAGGAGGCGGCCGCCGAGAAGCACATGGCGCAGCTGCAGCACAATATGTGGGTGGCGAACGCCCGGTCGGCGGTGCTGTCGATCATCACCGGCGGCGGCAAATGGGTCGAAATCGACGATCCATGCCGATCCGCTGTACCAGCACCTGCTGCTCACCGCCGAGAAGAAGTTCTGGCGCTGTGTGATGAACGGCGAAGAGCCGCGGCTGTTCGGGGTCGAGCCGCCCCGGCCGCGGCTGGAGGCAGTCCGCATCGTCGATATGAGTGCTTCCAACTCCTGGGCGGAGTTAGCGGCCACCTTTCGCCGGACCCGGCCGGCCTTTCAGGAGCACGAGGCCGCCAAGGCCGACCTGAAGAAGCTGGTGCCGGAAGACGCCAAGGAGGCCACCGGCCACGGGCTGCGCGCCAAGCGATCCAAATCCGGCGCGGTCAGCTTTGACCTCCTGGATGCGGAGGCTGGCCATGCACCGCTCCAGTGAATCGATCGGCGCCATCGCCGCAGCCCTCGCCAAGGCCCAGGGCGAACTGAGCAACCCCGAGAAGTCGCTGATTGCCACCATCCGATCACCGTTCCCGCGCGAGGGCGACCGGACCTTCCGCTATGCATCGCTGGCCAGCGGCCTCGACATCGTGCGCAAGACGCCTTGGCCAGCACGAGATCGCCACGGTGCAGACGACGGCGATCGACCAGGCCAGCGGCCAGATCCGGCTCACGACGCTTCTGGCGCATGCCTCCGGCGAATGGATCTCGTCGGATTGGCCGGTTTGCGCCGTCAGCGAAACCGCAGCGCCACACCGGATGGGAGCGGCTCTGACCTATGCCCGGCGCTATGCGCTGTTCGCGCTGGTTGGCATTGCCGGGGAAGACGATCTCGATGCGCCGGAACCCTGAACGGCCGGGGCCAGGAACATTGTCGGAACCACCCCCGCCGCTGCAAGGTCGCGAAAGCCTTCCGCAGGAACGCTACACCGACCACCGGTTCTCGATGAGGAAGCCTCGAAACAGCTACGGGACGAACTGCTGGTAGAAATCGGTACCCTGAAAGATGAGGATGATCTTGCGCTGTGGGCCCGTCGGCGCCTCGCTTCAAAGAACAGATTGACCATCGACGACGCGCAAACGGTGGAAGGGGCATATCGGCCCTTCTTGCGGGTATCCCGGACGCAGCATCGGAGAACCGACTACCGCCGATCCGCAGCTCTACCCAGCATCTTCTAACGAAGTAAAGTGTCGACAGGCTAACCCCATCATTAAGCCTATCAGGCACCGCAACAAAGCCCACCTGATGTTCGTGGCGTCGCAACCCTGCTCCGTTTGTCAACGCACGCCTGCGACGCTCATCATCTAAAATTTGCTCAGCCTCGAGCCCTTGGACGAAAAGTGAGCGACAATTCACCGTGCCGCTCTGCCGTGATCACCATATGCGATTGCACCGCTTCAGCAACGAAGCCGCGTGGTGGGCAAATTGAAGGTTTCACCAATAGAAAATGCAAGAGATCTTTGGGCCGCAACATGAAACCGGGGGGCCGCGATCGGGCCGCCAGTAATCGCAGAAAATAGGTGGGTAATTGCGGACAGCTGCTGGTTTCCTGCACCAACTTAGGGGTTCTGGGTCAGGCCGGCAATCGGTCCGATCCCGGCCGGGTGCTCAAATGGTTAATGAAGTGACGAAACATATGGTTAACGAATTCATGGTCTCTTGGAGGCAGGGACATCCGGCTCACTTCAGCTGACCGCCTCGATTTGATCTGGCTCAGCTCCTGCCCTCAGGTGCTTCGGATACCCGGGCGACGAGTTTATGGCCGCAGTGGGCTGAGGTGTATTGTGAAGCGAAGTTTGTGGAGTACTGGCCAGCGCAGGGGCGGACCCGAGGCCCCTCAATTGAGGCCTGCGCCATCGCGGCCGACGCCGGGACGGCATCGCCCTGCACAGCAAGCGCGCGCACCATTTTCCGGTAGCGACGAAAGGCAGCCCGCGCCTGCGCCGCCTGCCTATGCGAGCGATCACTATTTTCGTAGTCAGGCGCTCGAGGCCCGGATCGTCGCATCGCTCGATGCTGAAGACGAACGCCGCCGGCAATCCGAACTCGCGCGTATCCACGGCGAGATCACGACTATTGCGCGTGAAGTCGCGAAGCTGCGGCATCACGGGTCCGGCAGTTCGGCGGACAAAGCCATGCCGATCCGAGGCCGCGACAACAGCCGTCAGAGCCTCTCGGTCCGCGAACCGCGAAGCGACGTCGCGCAAGCGCCGCGCATTCGCCCCTGGGAATCCCCCGAGCAGAAGCAGCAGCTTCCGGGCGGAAGACGCCATCAGTACGTCGAACGAGCCCATCGGCACGCGCGCAGCGGCAGTGTCGATCCGGTCAACCTTGCCGCGCCAGCGCGCGAGCAATGGCCGCTGCTGGCCATCGGCGATGACGTTTTGCCGCCTGAGCCGGCCAAGGCAAAAGCCGCGGCGACACCCCAAGCTCGCGTCAAGGCTCCCGTCAAGCTCAAGGCTCCGATCAAGCCCAACGTCCCCACCAATCCCAAGGCTCCCGACAACAAGGCCGCCGCGAAGGCGACAAATGGTGCCAGACCAGCCACGGCGCGCCGCCGCAGCCTTGCGGCCAAGGCTTCCCTGTTTGCCGCCTTGATGCTCGTGGGCACAGCCGCGATCGTGGTTACGTTGCAGGGCAAGTTGCCGTTGCTGGCGTTTGAACCCCTGAAAGCATCGCGGCTGTTTGCCGATGCCGGCACGCCTGCGACGGAAGTGACGGTTGCGAAACCCGGGCCGCAGCTTGCCTCAGCCTCCGATCATACGTCCGCGCTCTATCCGTTCGAGATGCCGGACACCTATGGCGTCTACGCCGTCGGCGATGGACAGCTGACGGCGCTCGAGCCCTTGCCGATCCGCGTCCCCGATGCACGGGTTGCCATTTCCAGCGCCATCACGAAGCCCGCGCCGGCTCCGGCGACTAACGGAACGCCGCTCTTCGTCGTGTATCATCGTGAGCTCGCCACCAACGTTCCCGAACACGCCACGGTGCGCGTGTTCGCTAAGGTGATGCAGGCCTCCACTTTCGTCGGCGGCAAGCCCAAGCCCATACCGGTCCAGGACTCCTGGGCGGTGCGCGGCGGCGCCATCGATCTGCGGATCGCGCCGGTTGCCGCGAACAAGGAAATGATCCTGATCCGGCCGGCCGATCCGAATTTCACGCTGTCGCCGGGACGATACGTCCTGATGTTCAAGAACCAGGCTTATGATTTCAGCGTCGCGGGGGCGGTCAGCGACACCGCGCACTGCCTGGAGCGGTCCGATCTGCTCGACAAGATCGTTTACTTCGAATGTCGTGAACTCCCAGATACGGCCGAAAAGCTCTAGCTCGGATCCGTACCGAGTGACTGTTGTAGCGCCCTTCGGCCAGCAGCCTGCGCGACTTCGCGGACCAGGCTATGCCAGAGCGTCTGCGCCAACTTTTCTTGGGCTCTCTTGATTTTGCTTTATAGAGCTGACAGTGGAGGACACCCTTGGAGCTGACCGCTGCCGTCGCTTACTCGCTCCAACCAGATCTCTCGCCAGTACGGGGGACATGCGCGAGGGCAACTGAGTGGTCGTGTGCAGGTACCGAGACAGTCAGCCCCATCGAGCACTAAGCAGGGATTCTTCAATACTCTGAGCTGCCCAGTCTTCTCGTTGATGAGCCTCTCAAGCCGCTGCGAAATCCGGAATGTTTTGCCGCAGTGGGACATCATCTCCGGATGAAAGGCCATCCCCCTGTTGACGAGTAATTCGTCCACGGTCGCGAGTATCTCATCGCCGCTCTTGACGCGAACCAAGTCGCCTTCCCTCAAGCCGAGATTCACAGTCGGAGTTGGTCCCCCGATGGGAAGATGCCCCGGCCGGACCGGGTAAGGGGCCTCACCTCGCACTTTCTGGATGATATTATAGGCCCAACGAAGCATCGAACCGATGCCAACACCGAGGGCAACGACTTCGGCCAGTAGAGAAGGAACGCGGAGGCGAGAGACGATTCTCTCACATCGCGACATTCCCTTGACCGATAATCCTCCACATACTGTCCCGGCTTCCACCAAGGCAATGGCTTAGTGGCCGCCGGCAGTTGTGTTCCCTGGCAAACGTATAGTGGCTCTCCCGATGTGTTGTCTGGTGCTTTCCGTTTCGTGCCACTCGGACTAGAGCTTCGATTTTCTTCAGGCACTATATTCGGCTGCTCGGGTTGGTTCGGGTCCGTTCGCCTTAGCCATGCTTCTTTCCAAACGATTGTGCATCGCAATTCGCAACCGCCGTACGCTTCACCAGAGCAACGAAGGTCATCAAGAAAACCGAATCATTCAATTCACGCCCGCCAGTTCCGAACGCAGTGTCGCACAATTTATGTGCCCTCTTGCGAACTCGGAACTTCTTACCGCAGTATCGCAGCATCTGCGGCATAAACGGCAGCTCTTCAAAGCGCGCGTTTAAATCGAGCGTGCGAAGGATTTCATCAGCAGAACGAACCGCGACCCATTCGCCAACCTTCAAGTCAAGTTTTTGCTCAACCGATAGATCGTTCGTCATCTACTAAAGACTCCTTTGGCCGGCCGACTACGTAGCAACGGCTTTGATCTTTCGTGGTGCTGGCTTTGGCAGCCTCTTGTTGGACGCCACTGCATGCCACCTCGTCATTGCCACCAATCCGGCTAAAATGCAGAAAAGCGAAAGTCCGATTTGTATCGCGAAGTGCTGCCCAGATGCCGCGGCATACAAGCCAAGCCCGAGTCCGATCCATGTAAGTTTCGACCATTGGTACGAATCGTAGAGCTTTGCGGTCGCCGGCGCACCGACCAGGCCTCCCTAAGCTCCGCTGAAAACGGAATCACTTTGCGAACTGCAGCCGCGCCGACGCGGAGCAGCAGCAAGAGCATAAGAAGAAATGGGATCAGTCTCCAGTCCGCCCCGTCTTGTCCGGAAAAAAGTCGCATTGTCGGGATGATCGCAAATCCTAAGAGGACCCGATATGCGGCCCCTAGGACGCCTTCATCGAAACCGAGGAGAATTCTTTCCCCAGTTGAAGAGATTCAACGCGCCGCCGACCATATGCATTTGCCTCATCAGTTCAAAAACTAACAATACCTGTCGGCCACGCCGGCTCGAATATGACTAAAGATATTCACACAACTACGGAAGGTTAATCTAACGGTAGCCTTAACAATTAGGGTAGTCTTAACGATAGTTGAGGGCAGGAAGCGCTCGTGAGGTCGAGAGCGTGGCAGCTTGGAAACTTGCAATTAGATTAAATTAAAACTGTGTGCCCGCCTCAGCAAACCTGTGCGCATTGTCCCAACCGCCGATTACAAAGCCCAGCACCAGCGCTCCCAGAATCGCACACCGAAGCGCGCAACGTCATCCGTCGAGCTCCTGTTTTGCAATGTGAGCAAGAGATCGGGCACGAGCGTGCATTTTTTCAGTATATGGTAGGTCAAGCGCATCGAATGCCGCTTGTATTCGATGCAGCCAATCATGGCGAAGCGCGCTGTTCCGAACGTTGTTGAGGCGAGCTGCACGCAACCGTTCGCTATCGGCATCAAGTTCCCGAAGTTGCCTGCCAACGTTCGGGGAGTCGAACGGCAACGGGATAACCGCATCCAACCAGTCAAAGCGCTTCTTGAATTCGTCCGTCCGCGGCACCTCTCCTAACATCACTGTTCCAGCTGCGGCCCCTTCGAAAAAGCGTGGAGAGATTTCATCGCGCCCGGCCGTAAATTCAGGCCTATTGATGTAACTACGATTCGCGATGAAGTAACGGCTATGCTTGAGAAGTGTCGCCAATAACAGGCGATGCTCGCTCGGGCTTTCGACGGAAAAGGTGCGATGCTTGAGATCGACACCACTGGCCGCCACCGTGTCATAATAGTAGAACTGCTGTAGTCGTTCAGCGTCTTCCAGGAGCGCTTGGTGCGTTATTTGTGAACGACGACCTATATAGCTCACGTGAATTGGACGCGGTTGATTGCGGGACGTGGGCGCGAACCGCAGCACGTCAACTCCGAGGGGCAAATAAGTGCAAGGTCGACCCGTAATGCGTGCAACGTCCTTTACGCTGTTATGGCACCCTAGGAAAATATGATCGAATCCCGTCAGCAACTCAAACAGATACTCGGGCAGCAGCTCCGACCAGGCTTCTGTTATGAAACAAGCTGCCTTTTGGACCCGATCGCGCCAATTGGGAATTGCGGCAAGCGCATATAGTTCATGCGGGTGGTTAAACATGGGAAAGAAAAGAGAAAAGTCGTGCTCCAAAATCACTGAGCCCCGTGGATACGGTGATAACCGACGCGCTAACGCAGGGGACCCGGTCGCCATCCGTGCGAGTTTATAAGCTCGCCTCGAGAATTCGTCCGCCGTGATGTCGATTCTTTCAGCATCAGTGAGAGCAGCCAGCGTGTCTTCGAACTCATATCCCACGCAATTCGCCACAAGCTTCGACACTTTACGCTGGGATAAAAGTAGTACCTTTAGTTGCATGTTTAGCCACTTTGAGCCTTTGAAAGTTTCACGTTCAACCGACGAAAGTTATGGTGTTCATCACCGCCCGAGGTCTCATTTTGCTGCCACCTCCGAATCACCAGACCGAAAGCTCTTGATTAGTATTGACAGTGCGGTCTTGAGAGGATGATCCGCTTTCCCGGACAGAACAATCATTAGAGCCAAGTATATGCATGTGCAGATCGGGATTGAGATGACGCACCGCGTAAGATCGGAAAACTCCGCCATGAACATTGACCGAATCGAGATACCAAGCACCACTGTGACCAGCGCCGAACCAACTTGCGGTCCCGTAACCAACAAAACATCTTTCACTCCGATTCCAATCGGACGTCCGCCATAAACTAGCGCGGGCACAAACAACAAGAACATCGCTACGGTGTATGCGACCGCTACTCCCATAGCACCGAACTGTAGGCCAATTGCCAATGCAATGAGATGCACGACCGCACTGAACACGCCCCAGCGCATCCATCGATCAGAACGACCGGCTACAACGTGGAGCCACCCCATTGTTCTTTCCACGCTGGCAGGAATTCCTCGGATGGCAAAGACACAAAGAAGTGGGCCCGCAGCTGCCCACTTCGAGCCAAGCAAAACAATTGTTAGATCCTGCGCGATAACAGCGAGAATTGAAAACGCCAATGCGGAGAAGAGCGCCACCAATGACAGCGCAGCCGACCAAGCCCTCTTTAGCTGCGATATGTTGTCTCTCAGCTTGGAAAGGCTGGACACTCCAATATTGTGCACCGGCTCCGTTATGATGTTGAGCACATTGGAATACAGCAAATATGCATTTTGAAAATAGCCAAGCGAACTGGCACCGCCAAAGTAACCCAGTGCAACCTTATCCGTTGAGCGCGAGAATGTGTCCATCACAGTGAACCCCGTGACTCCCAATCCGAAACCGACAAGTTCCCTGGCGCCGGAGGAAATTTGCGGCAATCCCGGCGACCAACGGCAACTGACCCAAGCTCCAAGAGCGGTCAGGCTCGATTGTGCAACTAGCTTTGCAACCAGAGACCAATAGCCGTAGCCCGAAACCGCCATTGCAACGGCAATCAGGCTGCTGATCGTATTCGCAGCCAAATCGATGATCGAAATTGTCTTAAATTCCAGCGCCCTTCGCATCAACGCATAGTGCTGGATATATACTGCCGTCAAAATGAAGATAGGCGACATCGATAGCGAGATGCCGACAAGCGCTGGCTCACCAAAAACATTTGCAATAAGTCCACTGCAAGCGGCAAAGAGGAGCGTTAAGATCAACCCAATCGAACTGTTTAGCCAGAACAGCGTGCTAATTTCCTCGTGAGTGATATTGGCCTTCTGCGTGGCAGCATCCGTGGTGCCCAAATCTACGAGGGTGGGCGCAAACAGCACAATCGCTGTCACTATGGCCACTAAGCCAAAATCGGCGGGGTTAAGAAATCGTGCCAAGAGGATCGTTGACGCTAACTGCACAATGACGTTGATGCCACGACCTGCTAGTAAGATTACGCCACCACGTTACCGATTCTCTGCTTAGGCCGCACGCGCTTCGTTCGCAGTAAAGTATCGACCAGCTTTTGATTCCGATGTTTGTTGCATATTGCCTAGGATCAGCATCAGACTGTCGTTCTGGCCAAACTCGCTTGGCCATCGGATGATCACAAATAGCAGCTCCTCAAGCCGCCCCTCGAAAGTCTTCAAGTCCTTGGTAAATGATCATGGTTTAGCCGGTTTCCCGCGTTTGCGCCAAGGATTGGTCCATTTTGACACAGCATTATGAGGGGGCGAGTTAAGGTAACCCCAAATCCCCTTTGCCAAGGTAGACGACTCAAATTGACTGACCCTTGCTGCCAGATAACATCTTTTGAACACGCCAGTCGGTTGAGGGCGCCGAACCGCCTTATGGTATTAATTGCGATGGAAGAAACTCCCGCTAGTCCGTCACCTGAGAGCATAGACATCGGGAGGGGACATCTATTCCCTAGCTGCCGAAATCTTTCCCATATGCGGAGCATTACCGGCGACGGAGTACGCCGAACAATTGATGCGCTGAAACGGCACGTCCCAATGAAATGTCGTCAATTACCGACAGGGACGCCGGTGCTCGACTGGACGGTACCAATGGAATGGAACATTGCCGACGCCTATATAAAGAATTCAAGCGGCGAACGACTACTCGATTTTCAACGTTCGAATCTTCACGTTGTTAACTACAGTGTGCCTGTTAGAGGCTGGGTGTCGATTGCTGAGTTGAAGCAACACACATTTACTCTGCCGGATCAACCAGACCTCATTCCCTATCGTACCTCTTTCTATAAAGAGGACTGGGGTTTTTGCATGTCGCACAGGCAGCTCGAAGCGCTCGAAGCCGCCGGCGGCGAGTATGAGGTCTGATAGAGTCCCGTCTGGAGCCTGGGACATTGACTTGGGGTGAGTATCTACATGCGGGTGAAAGCGCAGATGAAGTTCTGATTTCAACTCATATCTGTCATCCGTCTTTAGCTAACGATAACTGCTCGGGCCTGGCGCTATCGACGATGCTCGCTCGGGAATTCGCTCGTCGCAAGACGCGCTACTCGTATCGATTCATATTCGTACCCGCTACAATTGGATCGATCGCCTGGCTAGCCACGAATGAAGCGACATTGCACCGAATTAAGCATGGTCTCGTGCTCAGCAATGTCGGAGATCGCGGGTCTCCTACTTACAAGCGAAGCCGGAGAGGCGACAGCCCATCGACCGGGCGATCCACCACACCCTGAGGCTGTCCGGATCGGACTACAAATATCTTGAATTTTTCCCCTATGGTTATGACGAGCGGCAATACTGCTCTCCCGGCTTCGACTTACCGGTCGGGCTATTCCAGCGTAGCCAATTTGGAACCTTCCCCGAATATCACACATCAGCCGATAATCTCGACTTCATTCACCCCGAAACTCCTAGCGGATTCATTCCGCTTGATCGTCCAGGCACTAGATATCCTCGAAAGGGATCGTACCCTGATCAATCTTTGCCCCAAGGGCGAACCACAGCTCGGCAGGCGAGGACTTTATTCGGGTTTTGGTAGCGGGGAAAATGCCCAGATGCGAAACATGGCTGTCCTCTGGACTCTCAACCTATCGGACGGCAGCCATTCTCTTCTGGACATTGCTGAGCGCGCTAAAATTCCGTTCGACATCATCGATGCCGCAGCTTCTGACCTTCAAAGTCACGGCCTTCTCTCTCCCAGAGATTAGGGTCAATGCTGATAGAAGTAGCTTGCGGAGCAAGCGCAGCACGCAGGTTAGACGAGCTAGCGTGTATAGAGCGCCGGCCAGGTCATATCAATGCTAACTTGGGTCCGAAAAAGGCCTCGGCGTAACGCTCCATGCGCGGCATTCCATGGCGCGCAGACCGCGCCAGCCCGCGGAAGGTCTCCTCGTCGAACCAGTGCTTGGAGCGCTGGCTGCCGAAATGGCGCATCAGCAGCTCGACCTTGCGCGCCATGGCCGCCGCGCCGAAACCGGCACGTAGACGTTGGGCTGGCCCGAGGTCGCCGTCCCATTTCGGGATCTCGTATTCGAGGATGGTGTGATCGCGGAACGTGTTCCAGGTCAGCCGGCTGACCTCGCGGTGGTCCTGATGCGCATCGTCGCCACGGTGGGTCAGGATCAGATCGGGCTCGACGCGGCCGCTTGAGCTTCTCGAACCAGGCCTTGATCGCCGCGCCGTCGGTCGGGAAAGAAGCCGTCGCGGAACGACTGTGCACCTCGACGCTGCGCGCGATTGACCGCCCTCGAGGAAGTCGGCCGCGGAGGCGCGCGCCTCCCCTTCGCGGGCGCCGCGCGGCCGCAGAGCACGCACCACGTGCACGTCGAGCTCGACGCCGCGGCCTTCCATTGCAGGCTGAGCAGCGTCGCGCCGGCACCGATCTCGATGTCATCGGAATGCGCGCCCAGACACAGGACGGACAGGCGTTCGCCCGGCTCGGCTAGCCGCAAGCCCCTCATTCGGCTGCCTCTGCCGGGGCCATGGTCGCCAGCTTCGGCTGCCAGGGCATCTCGCCACGCTCGACCATATCCTCGAGCATCTGCTTGTCGCGCAGCGTGTCCATGGCGCGCCAGAATCCGTCGTAGCGGTAGGCGATCAGAGCTCGCCTTCCTCGATCAGGCGCTTGAACGGCTCGACCACCAGCTCCTCGCCTTCCTTGATGTAGTCGAAGATCTCGTTGCGGAAGACGAAGTAGCCCGCCGTTGATCCAGATGTCGGAGTCGGCGCTCGAGCGCATGCGCTGCACCGATCGCCGTTGCCGTCGAACTCCACGAGATGGAAAGCTGATCGGCGGACGCACGGCGAGGAAGCAGCCGATCTTGCCGCTCTTCTTGAAGCTCGATCATCTCCGGCAGCGGCGCGTCCGACAGCCCGTCGCTGTAGTTGGCGAGGAACATCTCCTCGTCCTTGACGTGCTCGCGCACGGCGCAGAGGCGCTCGCCGATGTTGCGCCAGATGCCCGGTGTCGACCAGCGTCACGCGCCAGTCGGGCGGCTGGTCGCCGAGGAACTCGACCTTCTTGCCCGCAGTCGGAGATGACGCAGTCGCTGTTCGTCTGTCTGCCGGCAGTTGAGGAAGAAGTCCTTGATCGACGTTGGCCTTGTAGCCGAGGCAGAGCACGAAGTCGCGATGCCCGTACTGGCTGTAGTACTGCATCACGTGCCACAGGATCGGCTGCTGGCCGACCGGCATCATCGGCTTCGGGATGTCTCTCCGAATAGTCGCGGATACGGGTGCCGAGGCCACCGCAGAACAGAACGACCTTCATGACACGCTCCGGTCGGATCGATGACGTGGACGTCCGGGATCGGAACGATGAACTTGCAGCCCCAGTCGCCGACGTGGCGCATCTGGCGCGACGATCTCGTTCTTCAGGTTCCAGGGCAGGATCAGCAGGTAGTCGGGCTTGGCCTCGTCGATGGCCTCGACCGGCTGGATCGGAATGTGCATGCCGGGCGTGAAGCGGCCGTGCTTGTAGGGATTGCGGTCGACCGTGAAGTCGAGGAAGTCGGTGCCGATGCCGCAGTAGTTGAGCAGCGTGTTGCCCTTGCCCGGCGCGCCGTAGCCGCAGATCGCGCTTGCCCTTCTCCTTGCACTGCGATCAGGAACGACAGCAGCTTGCGCTTGGTGCGGTGCACCTGCTCGGCAAAGCGCGCATAGGTCTCGATGTCTCGAAGCCGCTCTCGATCTCGTGCGCGAGCAGCGTCGCTGACGCGCGGCGACGACTGGCGCGTGGAGGCGTCGTGCGGCCAGATAGACCCGCAGCGATCCGCCGTGCGTCGGGAGCTTCTCGACGTCGAATGATCTTGAGGCCGTGGCGCTCGGCCAGCCGGTCGATCGTGACGAGCGAGAAGTAGGAGAAGTGCTCGTGATAGATGGTGTCGAACTGGTTCTCGTCGATCAGGCGCTCGAGATGCGGAAACTCCAGCGTGATCACGCCCTTCCGGCGCCAGCAGGATGCTTCATGCCGGCGACGAAGTCGTTGAGGTCCGGCACCTGCGCCAGCACGTTGTTGCCGATGATGAGATCGGCGCGCTTGCCCTCGGCGACGAGCCGCTCGGCGCAGCGTCGTGCCGAAGAATTCGACCAGCGTCGGGACATTCTGCGCCGCGCGCGGCCTCGGCCACGTTGGCGGCCGGCTCGATGCCGAGCACCGGCACGCCGAGCGGCAGGAAGTGCTGCAGCAGGTAGCCGTCGTTGCTGGCGATCTCGACGACGTGGCTGTTGCGCGCCCGAGGCCGCAGCCGCGTCCTTGATCATCTCGCAGTAGCGGCGCGCGTGCTCGACCCAGGACGTCGAGTAGGAGGAGAAGTAGGCGTACTCGGTGAAGATGTGCTCGGGCTTCACATATTCCTTGCAGCTGCACCAGGAAGCATCCTCGCAGACCAGCGCGTGCAGCGGATAGTAGCGGCTCCATCGCGTCGAGCTGCGTCGGCCGTCAGGAAGCTCTCGCACAGCGGCGACATGCCGAGATCGACGAAGGTCGTCTCAGCGGCTTGTCGCACAGCCGGCAACGGCCATGAGTGGATTTCAACGCAATCGATTTGGGAGTGGGAATGCGCGTTCATGGCCAGCAGCTTTACTATGTGAGAATGACTGATCAAACGCTGCTTGCGTTTTCCCAGCTTCATCTACTCATAGGTCCGGCGTATTAAAGCGTTGTAGCGCATTATGGTAAAACTAGAAGGAGTTCCCAATGTTTATCCGCGTATCGTTAGTGTAAATGCAGACAAGTTTATCGATTCAGTGGAGCAATAATCGACGGCGCGTAGCTCGTTCATCAGGAGCCGACACGAGGATCATCGGCTTCCTTGCGCGCAGTTTGCATAAACGAGTTCCGATAACGGCCTTGAGACGACCTTTCCCAGCACAGCGTCGCTGCCGTCGCGGAGAGGAACCATTCGCTAAATGCATTTTTCGCAAAGCTCCTCACGCGGGAGTGAAGCTGGTGCGTCGACTGAGCGGCTCGAATTTGAGAAGTGATCGTGAACTTGCGGCGCTCAGATCAATTGGATCGACAATGTCTTCTCCCCGCCCATCCTGATCCAGCCATTTCAGACATTCGCGCGGCATAGTCTAGTCGAGCACGGCAGTCCCGGAACTTCGCGAAACATACGGAGGACGCGGCGAGCTGCACGCAGGGCTTGCCTGATACCGCCACCGGTGATGCTCCGTCAGCTCGGGTAGATTTTATCCGTTAGCGCGAAGATGTCCGCGTCGACGTCGTCGAGGAAAGGTTTGTCCGGGACATCCCGTCACCTTCAGAGGGCAATTGCCCCTCGCTGGCCTGCGTCGAGGAGCCCGCCAGTTGGGGCGAGCCGGCGGACTTGGTCGCGGTCCTGCTTCCCACCGCGCGGTGACGCAGGTCGGCGCTCGAGGATACCTTCGGCCAGCAGCTTCTTGATGTGGCCGATGCGCTGATAGCGCGGACCTTCGAACTCCTCGAGCGTGAGGCCCGATGCGCGGTAGGCCTTGTAGAGCTGCTCGGCGCCCTTGCGCGCGTCCCATTGCGGCTTGAAGTCCGGCAGCGCGCGCGTGATCTTCTCGAAGCTCACGCGATAGCGAGCGCGTGTCCGGGCCGGCATCGTCGGCGAAAGCGAGCTCGCAGCCCGGCACGACGTCGGCGACGATCTGCGGCGAGATCGCGAATGCGATAGTTGTGGCTCGGTCTGGCCGACGTTGAAGGCCTCGTTGAAGACGGCTTCGCGCCGGCGCCTCGAGCGCGGCGATGAAGGCGCGCGAGATGTCCTCGATGTGCACGATCGGCCGCCACGGCGTGCCGTCGGATTTCAGGTGGATCTTGCCTGTCGTGACCGCCCAGGCGACGAGGTTGTTCAGCACGATGTCGAAGCGCATGCGCGGCGACACGCCGTAGGCCGTGGCCGGCCGCAGATAGATCGGGCAGAAGCCGTCGTCGGCGAGCAGCGCGATGCCGCGCTCGGACCTCACCTTCGATTCGCCATAGGCCGTGACCGGGATTGAGCGCGCCGGTCTCGTCGATCATGTCGTCGCCGGCCTGGCCGTAGTTGCTGCAGGAGGAGGCGAACACGAAACGCTTGACGCCCGCCTTCTTGGCCAGTCGGCGATGCGCACGCTGGCGCGATGATTGATGTCGTAGGTCAGCTCGGCGTTGAGATCGCCGAGCGGATCGTTGGAGAGCGCGGCCAGATGGAGCACCGCGTCGACGCCTTCAAGGTCGCCGACCTCGACGTCGCGCACGTCCTTGCGGATGGTCGGCACATCGGCGATGGCGCCGCCCGGCGCAAACGTGCAGCGCTGATAGAGATCGCTGTCGTAGCCGACCACGTCGTGGCCGGCCTTGAGCAGCATGGGCGTCATGACCGTGCCGATGTAGCCGCGATGTCCGGTAAGCAAAACACGCATTGTTCAAATACCCTGTTTGGTTTCGATTTTGAATGGCATTGTACAGGATTTTCCCACGGTGATTCACGCGCTGGATGAAACCGTAGTTAACCGAAGGTCGTCGTAACGTCGGATATTGAGGGTTTACGGGCGAATTTAGTATTGGAACCCGGACCAGGCCAGTATCGCCTCACCGACGGCCATCGATCACATTTTTAAGCCGAGATCTACCGCATCAGCGCCCGCGGTATTCAGCGAATTGTGTGCTGAACTCGGTAATTCGCCGTCGAGCGCACCAAGTAGAAACGGTTTGCCACCTCGCCGCCAAACGCCACCATGAAGCGGTACCTTGCGTCATTGACGATGCCGCCGTCGAAATCAAACCAGCGGCCGAGCGAATGGGCAAGTTCAATGCCGTTCCAGAGCACTAGGCGCTCACCGCGCCGACATGCGCGACATTTCGGTCGCGGGTGGACGGGAAGTAGTGGACGTATTTATCGTCCCAGATGAAGAACACCTTGGCGTGCGCAACACCATGCGCGTCGACCGCCGAGGCGATCTTGCATTGCTGGCGGGAGCTTGCCGCAGCAAAAGCAGGCGGCAGGAGCGAGAGATCGAAAATAGGACGCTCCGCGCCGTAGAGATTTGCCGCGTAGAAGCGCGCGAACCGGTCCGCATCGCCGATCTCGCGAATTGTCAGGCGCTTGCGGGCGCGACGGATGATGTTCTCGGTCTTGTCGCGCAGGCCTGCCCATAACGCTTCAAAATGGACTGGCTCTTGCAATCCAGTAGGAAGGTCGGATGCACCCTGACGTCATAGCCCGCGGCCGGCCAGAAACGGCGCGATGTCGCTGAAACCAACATCGAGTGTCATTTCAACGTGATCGTGCCCGTCAATCTGCCTGAGCAATTCGATGATGATCGAGTGGGTCGAGCGAATTCTCGTCTCGGTCTTGCCGGACTGCAGCGCGACGACAGATCCCGAGAAAGCGGGTGATCTGCGGCGTCTCGCAAATCCTGGCGTTAACTTCGCAGCGTTCGACAAAGCGCAGCGATCCGGCCATGCGACCGCCGCGCTGACACGTCACCTCGCGCCATCGACCGGGCGCAAGGGCATCAAGCCACCAGTCTTCGTGGAAAATGGATTTCCGCATCAGATCGCGCGCCAACCCTGTCGACGAACTTGAGGCAGGAAGGTCCTACTGGCCGGGAAATCGTGAGCTGGCCGATCGCATCGATCGCGCGAAGGCACGCGGGCGACGGGCCCGCGCGGCCACGGGGCAAGACAGATTTTCCCCAAGCCTCCATCGGCTATAGCCCAGGCGGTTCCTGTTTGTTCTTCCGTATGCGAGCACTTCATAGCCCACGCGTTTCCACCTGTTGACGCGACGCATCGACGCAAGCGACACCCTTGAGTGTGCGGGGCGCGCTTCGGGTTCAGAATTCAAGGTTGCATAAACGGCGTTCCGGCGTCGTAACGCGCCTTGGCGGGCAGGGTGTGGAGCTTGGTCGCTTCCACCGGGTCGACCGAAGGCCATGTATAGCCGCTGCCGCCGTTAAAGAAGGCCGGCCTTCTGGACAGGTAGAGGGAGTTGGGCAGCGTGCGGCTGGTGACACTGGGATCCCAATTGACGGTGTTGGTTAGATAGTCGAAGTTGCCATGCCGGAGCGTCGTGGCCGCCACCTTGCCGTCGGTCGGTTTGTCCCACCCCAGCATCCAGATGCCGGGCTTGCCGCCGAAGGGGGCTTCGTGCACCCAACCGTTCATCCGTTCGGCAGCTCCGAGTACGTTGCCGACGAACGACTTCCAGTAGGAATAGGCCATCAGGCCGACGCCGCGCTTGGTTCGTTGCGGACTGCGCGGCGTCGTTGATTTGCCGCCGGCCTGGTTGTCGAACGCGGTCCGTGTACCGCGCAAATGATTGCGGAAGAAGGTGTGATAGATGCTGTTGCCGTGGGTGTTGTCGCTGTCGGCGTCGTGACCGTAGTTGCCCTCGAACAGGACGCGGTGCGGACCCACCATGTGGCTCGCATTGAGCCCGGTCTCGATCCAGTCGCCATGGGAGTTGATGTAGCCATGTCCATGTAGTTGTAGCCGACCACCGAGCCTGCGCCGGCCGATCGCGCCACGATGACTTTGTTGGCTCGGACCGAGATGCCGTTCTCGATGAGAATTTCGGAGGATCCGGCCGACAGGCTGATGGCGTATCCACCGCCGCCAGGCTG
>CAWFLW010000013.1:0-106074 GCA_963816655.1 uncultured Alphaproteobacteria bacterium
AATACCCGGCGAAACCGAGCAGGGCGGGGACCCGCACGTCGTTCAAGCCGCGCAACATCGCGCCTGACGTCACCTGCAAGCTATCCACAAATTGGGAAAATCCCACCGCCACCCGCAGCGTCGCGGTCAGGGTGATCACCGAGGGAGTGGTCACAAAACGCGGCCAGCGGTTTGCGAACACCAGAAACAGCGCGGCGGCAACGAGCGAATAGATGCCTCCCAGCAGCCAGCCGGAGATCGCGATCGGCCGGAGCCGGTCGAACTCGCGGGAACCGTTTGCCTGGCCGATTCTCACCGTCAGCGCCATCGAAAGCCCCAGTGGAACCATGTAGGCAGTGCCCGCAAGGGTGATGGCGATTTGGTGTGCCGCCATCACGTCCGGTCCGAAACGCCCCATGATCAACCCTGCCAGCGAGTAGGCGCAAATTTCAGAAAGCATCTGCAGGCTCGCGGGAAATCCGACCGAGAGGAGCCGCTTCGAATCCCTTGAATTGAAACTCCCCTAACCACCGTCGCGGCATCCACTCGTGCAAAGCTTTGTCGCCAATGAGCCACGCCGCCAAAACCGCGAGAATGGCAATCCGCGAAATCAAGGTCGCCCATGCCGCGCCTTCGAAACCGAGGGCAGGGCATCCCCAGTTGCCGTAAATCATGATCCAGTTGAGGAAAATGTTCAGACCCACGCCGCCCAGAAAAATCCAGAAGGGCGGCCACGGCCGGTGCAGCGCGTCCGCGTGGTTTTTCAAAGCGATCGATGCCAAAGCGGGAATCAGCGAAGCCATCAGAATGCAGGAGATCGACGGGCGTCCGGGCAACAACGATTTCCGGCTGGCCGAAAAATCCAAGATTCGCCGAGACCACCCACGCGATTCCAAAAAACAACGCGCCCAAGCCCAGCGCCAGGAACAGCCCGTCGCGGCAACTTGCCCGCGCTCCCTCCCACATCCCCGAAGCCCGCGAATTCGAGGTAAACACCGGCACGGCTGTCAGCAGTCCGATCCCGAAAACGAACGGCACATGAAACAACGCATTCGCAAACGTCAGCGCCGCGAGATCGACCACGCCGAGATGCCGATCATGACGGTATCCACCACGCCAAGCAGCATCTGGCTGACCTGCCCGATCATCAACGGCACCCCCAGCCGGAGTGTTTGACGGGATTCGTGGAGCAATGTCATCGACGCGTGCGGTGTGTGGAAAGCCAAGCGCCGGGTGTCGATGAGAATAACGATCAACGATCAATTCTTCATCAACATTTGGCTGTTTGCCAAATTGGAATGCCGAATGGCGACAGCGTGACGACTGCCTGTCGATTCAAGGCCCCTTTTGAAAGCTCGATTGCCCTGGAATTGAAATGGAATTACTTTTAGTGGAAATCTGGTTCTAACTCCTACTGCACATGAAGACGGGCCAAATACGAAAAGATGGTTTTTTGGACAATCGCTGGAATGTCAGTGAGTATCGCCGCTTTCCTCGTTATGCCGCTAATGGTCGGGATTTGGCTTCCCGATGTATTCATTGAAAAAGAGCACACGCTCGCACATGAGCGTTTAGCTAGCGGCGACTCTTTCCGTGTTATTCAGTATTGGAATCACGGGGACTACTACAACACAGAGCTAGTCCACACTGCGCCCGACGGCATGCGGCAGATCCATGTTTTGGACAGAGACGACGGGAAAGCTTGGAAGTTGCCTCTTGCCGTTGATGAACCGAAAAGACTAGCGATCGTCGAACTGCGAAATGGGCGGGTGAAAAAAGTGCAGTGGTGAAACCTTGCCGCATTTCCCCAAACCCTAAATCACGATCCTAGGCCTACGGCATTCAGCCTGCTTCACACCGCATCAAACCTTTCATTCAAAAGGATTGAAAGTACCCCGGCTTGGATTCGAACCAAGGACCAATTGATTAAGAGTCAACTGCTCTACCAACTGAGCTACCGAGGCATTTTCACAGCCACCCGCCAGTGGCGACGCGGGGAGATGTAGCAATTCCAGCGCGCGAGGGCAACCGAAAATTTTCCCAGTGGCTGCGATTCTACGCCGCCACCACCCAGAAGACGAGCGGAGCGATCAAGGCCACCAGCCCGTAAGCCAAGAGTTCCCAATTCAAAGTTTTTGTCATCCTAGGCCCAAAGTATTCACGAAAGATTTCCCCGCAAGCTATTCCCGGGGTTTTCCAAAAAGAGGGGACTCCCACGCCATTTCACTTCAGAGCGGTTCAATTTTTCCCGAGCCTCGAGAATCAACCGCTCGGTGGTGTCCCAGTCGATGCAGGCATCGGTGATGCTTTGGCCGTAGACGAGCTGGTCGAGCGGTTGCGGGAATTTCTGGGCGCCGGCGACGAGGTTGCTCTCCAGCATCGCACCGATGATGGAGGTGTCTCCGGCGGCGCGCTGGCGGACGATTTCCTCGAAGACGGCGGGCATGCAGGTTGTGATCCTTGCGCGCAATTGCCGTGACTCGCATCGATCATGATGGCGCGGTCGAAGCCGTGTTTGTCGAGCATCTCGCGGGTGTCGGCCACACTGGGGGCGTCGTAATTCGGTCCGCTTTCGCCGCCGCGGAGGATGATGTGGCAATCGGGATTGCCGGTGGTGGTGACGGCGGAGGCGCGGCCGTCCAGGCCGACGCCGAGGAAGGTCTGCGGCTGGGTGGCGGCCTTGATCGCGTTGATGGCGGGTTCGAGATTGCCGAGCGTGCCGTTTTTGAAACCGAGCGGCATGGAGAGGCCGCTGGCCATCTGGCGGTGGGTTTGGGATTCGGTGGTGCGCGCGCCGATGGCCGACCAGCAGATCAGATCGGCGATGTATTGCGGGGTGATCGGATCCAGCAGCTCGGTGGCGGTGGGGACGCCGAGGTCGATCATGTCCAACAGAAACCGGCGGGCGAGTGCAGGCCTTCCTCGATCCGGTTGCTGCCGTCGAGGCGCGGATCCATGATCAGGCCTTTCCAGCCGACGGTGGTGCGGGGTTTTTCGAAATAGACGCGCATCACCAGCAGCATCTCGTCCTTCACCTTTTCCGCGAAGTTTCGAAGCGCTCCGCATATTCGCGGCCGGCGACGACGTCGTGGATGGAGCACGGCCCGGCGATGACGAGCAGCCGGGGATCGTTGCCGAAGATGATTTCGCGGATCTCGCGGCGGCTGTGGGAGATGAAGTCGGCGTCGCTCTCGGTGCGGGGCAGGCGTTGCCAGCAGTTCGCCGGCGCGGGCAGCGGCAGATTCGAGCTGACGTGGATGTCGCTGACGGGTTCTTGCATGGGTGATGTTGTGGACGGAAATTCTAGGAGCTGGAAAATGAACTTCCCACTCGAATTTTTGGGCCCTGCGAACGGATCCGCGTAACAGTGGATCTCAGAACGTGGCTGGAATGTCCCACTCCAGTCCGTTGCCGGGCAACCTGCTCCGAGCCTGATCGTCGCTCCTAGCTAAACCAACTCCGCGGCGATGGGATCGACGAGGGCGCGGCCGTGGTGGATGAGGATGAGCCGGCTCGCCTTCGATGCGGGCGAGGCCTTCGTTGGCGAAATGTGGCGGCACGCTGGCGGGCTTCCGGGCTGAGAAGATCGAGGGAAATGCCGTCGCGGGTGCGCAGGCCGAGGGCGATGCGTTCGAGGCGGCGGGCTTCGTCGTCGAGGGTTTCGGATTCGATCAGGGCGTTGCCGATGGATGAGACTTGCGCGACGTAGCGGGCGGTGTCGGCGACATTTTTCCAGCGGATGCCATCGAGGGTGGAAACGGCGGAGGGACCGAGGCCGAGGTAGTCCTCGCCGCGCCAGTAGCCTTGGTTGTGGGTGGAGTGGTGGCCGGGCTTGGCGTAGTTGGAGGTTTCGTAATGGTCGAAACCGGCGGCTGTTAGGAGGTCGTCGGCGAGGTGGAAGAACTCGGCGTCGTGGTCCTCGTTTTCGCGCATTTCACCGCGGCGGAGGGATTCGAAAAAGGCGGTGTCTTCCTCGTAGGTGAGATTGTAGGCGGAAATGTGGTCGGGTTCGAGCGAGACGGCGTGGCGCAGGGTCTGTTCCCAGTCGTCCTTGGATTGGCCGGGGATGGAGAACATCAGGTCGATGTTGATCGGACGGCATGCCGGCCTCGCGGAGGATTCCAACGGCTTCGCTGGCTTGCGCGACGGAGTGCTCGCGGCCGAGGATTTCCAGGACGTGCGGGGTGAACGACTGGATGCCGAGCGAGACGCGGGTGACGCCGAGCTCGCGGAAGAGCTTGGCCTTGGCTGCAGTCGAAGGTGGCGGGGTTGGCTTCGAGGGTGACTTCATCGAGTTTCGAGAAATCGATGGTGTCGTGAAGCGCGGTGAAGAGCCGGGTGAGGTGGCCGGGCGAGAGCATGCTCGGCGTGCCGCCGCCGAGATAGATCGTGCGCGGCTGGTCGTGATCAGGCGGGATTTCGCTTCGGTCGGCCGAGCGCATCCACAAAGCCGCCGATGGAGCGTGGTGCCCGGGGTGTGCTTGTAAAACGAGCAATAGGGACAGACGCGGTGGCAGAAGGGGATGTGGAGGTAGAGGAGCAAGCACGTAGTCGAGGACTTCAGTCGTTCTCTTCCTGTCCAAGTCGGACTGAGTCCACGACTACGATTGGACGCGAAACGTAGCGGGCGACGGCCTCGCGGGTGATTCCGGCGACATCCGCCTCGGGCCGGGCGAAGGGCGGGACGAACCATGGATAGGAACCTAACAGATCGGTGACCACCGCGACTTCGCCGTCGCAGGTATGATCCCCGCAGCCGATGCCGATGGTGGGAACGGCAGCGACGAGGCCAGCAAGCCGGGCGGTTTCCGGGACGACGGATTCGAAGACGATGGCGAACACGCCGGCATCGATGATCGCCTGCGCGCCTTCGCGGAGGGCTTCGGTTTGCTCGGGGGTTTTGCCTTTTTTGCGATAGCCGCCTTCTTCGATGACGCGCTGGGGCAGCATGCCGAGATGGCCCATGACGGGAATGCCGGCTGCGGTGATGGCGCGGACTTTTTCCGCCTGGCGGACGCCGCCTTCGAGTTTCACGGCTTCGGCACCGGCGGCGACGAGGCGGCGGGCGGTTTCCAGTGCCTGCGCGGGCGTGTCGTAGGTGTGGATCGGCAGATCGCCGACGACGAGCGCCCGCGGCTTGGCACGGGCGACGGCGGCGACGTGGTGCAGCATGTGGTCGAGCGTGACGTGGGTGGTGTCCGGGAAATCCGAGGACCACCATGCCGAGCGAATCGCCGACGAGCAGGACATCGACGCCGCTTTCATCGAGCAGGCGGGCGGTGGGGTAGTCGTAAGCGGTGAGCGCGGCGATCGGGCGGCCGCCTTTGCGAGGCGGATGGCGTCGGCTTTTTGGAGGGCGGTCACTTGTGGGTGAACATGAAATGCGACTGGTCCTGAAACCAAAAAGCCCCCGCGGGGCGGAGGCTTGATATAAATGGCGACCCGTAAGGGAGTCGAACCCTTCTTGCCAGGATGAAAACCTGGAGTCCTAACCGATAGACGAACGGGTCGTGTGTCGCGGCGCGGGCGGAAAAGAACCGCAGTCGGGCCGGGCAGTGCAAGGTTTTTTCGGATAAAAATTTCAGAGTCGCATTTTTCGGAATCATGCTGGAAATGAGCGGCATACTGCCGGGGCGATTACCTGAATGGCGGCTTGTCAATCGGGGGAGGACTCCTAGGGTTGCCGCGCTCCGCCCTCCAACCATGGCGCGGATCAGATTTCTGCATGAATACGACCCTGCTTGCTCAAGCCGCCAATGAAGCCCGTGGCCTCGCCATGGATGCCGTCCACGCCTGCAACTCCGGCCACCTCGGCCTGCCGCTCGGCTGCGCGGAGATCGGCGCGGTGCTGTTCGGCGAATCGCATGCGCTACTATCCGGACGCGCCGAAATGGCTCAACCGCGACCGCTTCGTCCTCTCGCGCCGGCCACGGTTCGATGTTCCTCTACGGCTGGCTGCACCTCTCCGGCTACGCCGTTTCCCGCGACGAGGTGAAGAATTTCCGCGCGCTGCACTCGATCACGCCGGGCCACCCGGAGTTCCATCGAAACCCCCGGCGTCGAAGCCACCACCGGCCCGCTCGGCCAGGGCGTGGGCAATGCCGTCGGCTACGCGCTTTCCGGCAAGATGCGCCGCCGCCCGCTACAACACGGCCGAGCACACGATTTTCGACCACCACGTCTTCTGCCTCGCCGGCGACGGCTGCCTGCAGGAAGGCGTCGCCAAGGAAGCGATCGCCTTCGCCGGCCACAACGGCCTCGATAACCTCATCCTCATCTATGATTCCAACGACGTGACGCTCGACGCGATGGCCGAGCTCACCCAGAGCGAGGACGCGGAAAGATATTTCACCTCGCTAGGCTGGGACGCCGTCACCATCGACGGCCACGACCTCGACCGCGATCAACGACGCGATCGAAAACGCCAAGACCAGCAGACAACGGCAAGCCCGAAGGTCATCATCGCCAAGACGCTGATCGGCAAAGGGCATCCCCGAAGTCGCCGGCACCGCGAAGGCCCACGGCGAAGGCGGCGCGAAGTTCGTCGACGCCGCGCGCGAAGGCGCTCGGCCTGCCCGCGGACGAGCATTTCTACGTTAGCGACGGAGACGCGACGCGTATTTCGCCGACTGAAGCAAAGCGCGCGTCGAAGCACAGTTCGACGCCTGGCAGAAGACCTACGACGCCTGGGCCGCGGCCAATCCGGAGCTCAAGCCGCGGAACTCGACCGCCGGCGTCGCGCATGTCCGGTGCCGCTGGACCTGCTCGAAGATCATCCCGGCGTTCCCCGCGGACGACAAGGACGCCACCCGCAACAGCCGGCGGCGACGATCATCAACGCCGTCGCCAAGGCGATCCCGCAACTCATCACCGGCAGCGCCGACCTCTTCGGCTCCACGAAGAACTACATCAAGGACGGCGGCGATTTCTCCGCGAGGCAATCCGCATCGGCCGCAACATCTGGTTCGGCATCCGCGAGCACGCCATGGGCGCGATCTGCAACGGCATCGCCTACGACGGCATCTTCCGCGCGCAGCGGCGCGACCTTCCTGGTCTTCGCCGACTACTGCGCGGCCCCGCATCCGTCTCGCCGCGCTGTCGCGGCTTGCCGGTGACCTACATCTTCACGCACGACTCCGTCGGCGTCGGTGAAGACGGCCCGACCCACCAGCCGGTGGAGACCGTCAGCGGCCTGCGCGTGATCCCGAATCTCGACGTCATCCGCCCCGGCGATGCCGAGGAAACCGCCGGCGCCTTCGTCGCCGCCATGTCAGCCGCACCGACGGCCCGACCGCTGCTCGATCGCTGACCCGCCAGGACGATTCCGCTGATGAACGAGCTCTCCGTCGAGGCCCGCCGCGAAGGCGTGCTGCGCGGCGGCTACATCGCTCGCAAGGAAACCGGCGCGCTCACGACCATCCTCCTCGCCACCGGTTCCGAACTGCAGCACGCGATGGCCGCCGCCGCCGAACTCGGTGACGGCGTCCGCGTGGTCTCCATGCCGTGCTTCGAGCGCTTCGACCGCCAGAGCGCGGACTATCGCGAAAGCGTGCTGCCGAAGTCGTGCACCAAGCGCATCGCCATCGAAGCCGGCGTCACCGATCTCTGGTGGAAATACGTCGGCACCGACGGCAAGGCGATCGGCATCGACCGCTTCGGCCTCAGCGCTCCCGGCGACGTCGTGATGAAGGAACTCGGCATGACCAAGGACCACGTGCATCGCCGCGGCGAAGTGAGCGTGGCGAGCGGAGTTACATCCGTCTTGCCCGAAGTTGAAATCTGAAAGGGCATGACGTGATGCAAACCGCCAGCTCACGTCATGCCCTCTTCATCTCCGCGACCGATTTCCGCGGCGAGTTCGGCGAGGCGGCGTTGTCTTGCGGGATCGGCTGGCTGTGGATCGAAGCGGACTTGCTGATGAATCTCCACGGCCTCTTCGACCAACTGTTTTCGCGGCAGCGATCTTGCCCAAGCCGAGGAACCATGACGCGAACGTCTGCCCGGGCGGACGCAGCCCGAGGATTTTCTCCGCGGACGCTTCGAGATCGTGAAGCGGCGTGCGGACGACTTCGCCGGCGTAACCATTAGCACGTTTTTCGGCTTCGAGAAGGCGTTTCGATTTCCACAGCCGTTTCGACCACGTAAGCCAATCACCGCAAGCCCGATCGCGGACATGACGAGGGTGACGGCGAGACGGTTGGTCGGGCGATTTCTCCACAGGAAAAAGTCCTCGCGCATCCGCTTGAGGGCGTCGTTGAAATTTTGCATCTTCGGATTCATCGACGCCACCGTGGCCCTGCCAGCTTGAGGGGTCGCATCGAAGTCGATCCAGCGTCCCGCGGCTGCGTCCCACACGCGGCACCACGCATGGCCATGAGTCCCGCGGATGATGAAGTCTCGCGTTTGGGATCGCGTTCGAAGACCGCATAGCCGGTGGCGTAACGTGCCGGGAATGCCGGCTTCGCGGAGCAACAGCACGGCCGCGGTCGCGAAATATTCGCAATGCCCGGAACGCTCGGTTGTTAGAAATTGCTGGATGGCTGACGGCCTTGCAGCAACCTGGGCTTGAGCTTACGATGTCCACTTTGCGCGAGTATTTGAATTCGGATTGGAACCACGTCGTGCAGGACCCCTAGCTTGGCGGTCGAGGGAAGGCAATTTATTCCATTTCAGATCACGGAGGATCTCTTGCAGCACCTGCCGCTCCTCGATGCACGGCGGAAGGGATTTTTTCGCGTTCGACGGGCGAGTCCGGCGTGTCGGTGCCGGCCACCGGCTTGACTTCCGGATTGGTTTCGCCGTGCCACAAGACGGTTCCTTGCGATGACCGAATGCTTTGGAGAAATACGGATCGTGCCCATGGCGTTGCGCTCGACGCCGTCCAGATCGAAGTCCTTCAAACTGGTTGCGTCACCAGGCAATGGCAATGGCGTGTCCTGCGCCGCGCGACCCGCGCAATTCGAACCGTGGCAAGCTCGGCCGGACGGCCTCGGACCGGCGTGCGTGTCCGCGTCCGGGGAGGTAACGATCGAGTAGGTCTGCGCCCTCAACGGAAATGTTTCCAGGTCCTTGAAACGAAGTCAGGGGCGGCAGTTGGTTGAACCATTTTCCGCGGCAGATAAAGATCGTAGCTCGCGATCCGCAACAGCTTGGTGGCGGGAGTCCCGCTCCGGGCTTCATGCGCCAGACGATGTCGGGCGATTGCGAAGACGGTGCCGGGTTTGCCGATCATCGTCGAAACCGAATTCGGATCGAAGTCAGTGGGTCTGACACCGCCGCCACGGCCGAGCGCGGATTTGCAGTTCCTCCAGATCCTTTTTGACCCGCGAACGAAATCGAGCCCGCGAGCGACCAGCGCAATCACCAGCGCAACAGACCGGCTGCCGCTGGCGGCGAAAAGGATCCATCCTGTTAGAACGACCACGCCCGGCAGATAAATCATCGACAGCGCCTCCGAGTTCGCGTTCGTGCCCAACGTCGCGGCGATCAGGCAGGCGACGAAATAGACATTGCCGAAATTGATGAAGACCACCGATTCCGTCAGACCGAGCCGCAGGTTGCGGCGGCGGCGGGTTTTCGCGAGGAACGAAAACGTGTTGAGCGGCATCGATGGCGCAAACCCGAAGCTTTGCACGAACTGCATCGGCACCAGCAGCAGCGGCAGCCAGGTCAGCAGGTTCGGCAGCGCCACGTAGGGCACGCCATCGAGAAAAATCAGGACGCCGGCGATGATGATGGCGATCGATGTGAGCTGCCACGCGCGGGCGCGGCCATCGTCGTCGAAGTCCCAGCGGATTTTCACCCAGTGCGCGGACTCGACCAGCACCGCGAGGAGAAACGCGATCAGCAACCGGTCCGTCATCAAGCCCCAGAACAGGAGCGATGTGCCGAGCAGGAAGCGCGGTGGTGGTTGGACGCGGTTGATAGGATTAATTGGATCGAGGAAAGGCGCGTTGGCAACTTCCGCAAATCGCGGGCGATGTTGCCGGATTCCAGCCAATGGCCGGGAGCTCCGGGTGGCTTGGGTCCGGTTCCAACGATGAGCGGAACGCAGACGACGCCGTGCTGGAGAAGGCTTTGTAAAAATTCCGCACGGGCATCGTCCCAGCCGTTGAAAATCACGAGGCATGACGTCAGGTCGTCGCGATGCCGGATCACGAGCCGCGAGAGCGCGTCGAAATGCGGCGTTCGTTCGGGTGATACGCCGGCCAGCACTTCCAGCAATTTTTCCGCGCGCTCCACACCCCGGCCGGCTGTGACGATGTGCGCTTCGTTTTTGATGAACATCAGATCCAGCAACGACTCGCTGGTATCGAGCGACGCCGCGAACGATGCGGCCACGGAGATCACTTCTTCGAACGCGTGATCGGTGTTGCCGGTCGAAAGCGTGTCAACGATCAGCCCATAGCGCGGATAGTACGTGTCCTCGAGTTCCTTCACGATCGGCTTGCCCGCGCGCGCCCAGCTTTTCCAATGGATTTGCCGCAGCGGATCACCGGGCCGGTAGTCGCGCAGGCCCACGAATTCGCCCGACGTGCCGATGCTGTTGGTGTTCGCTTCGCCCGAGATTTTAAACGCCGCGCCACCCGGCAGTTCGATGGGAGGCAGCGGATAGCGGCGTGGCAAAACGATGAGAGTCGCCGGCGGCGCGTTCACTTTCCGGCAGCGTTGGAACAAGCCCAAGCGGATCGGGCAACTGGAGGCGCAGGTCGTTGAAACGGATCACGCCCCGGCGCAGCGGCGTGAGTTCAACGGCGACCGATCCCTGCTGGCCCTTTTTCAAATCCAGATTTTCCCGCGACCCGCCGCCGGTGAACAAGCGGTTTCTGAGCAGCAGCCATTGCCAGCGGAAAAACGCGAGCCGCCGGTCGAAGGGATTGCGTTCTTCTTCGCCGGGTTCGCGGAGGTAACAGAAATCTTCGGCGCTCGGCCGCGCGTCGGGTGGGGTGTCGGACAACCACGCGCGGGTCAGCCGCCGTTTCCGCCAGGATCTGTTCATATTAACGTCATGTTGTCTGCAGCAGACGCGAAACCGACGCGAAAGCCTCAATCTGCTGCTACAGCCTTAGGGCCCTATTACGTCGATTTTCGTGCCCGTACCGCAGCCAGTTACGGCCATGCATTTGTTTGGTTCGGTAAGACGAGCGAAGAGCAGGTCGAAGTTGCCGGCCTGCATCCAAAAGGCGACGAACTGGCTTACATACTGGGACATCTTATGTGGGTGCCCGCTGAGACGGGGGCGAGCTTCGGGGACCTAGACGTTCAGTACTTAACTGCAAGTTACCGAGTTTATCTGAGTGAGACGGACGCGAAGAAGGTTTTTGCCTATATCAAGCATCTTCAGGCGACCTCGACCGTCTGGAACGCCGAAACAGACAACTGCACTGCTTTCATTGGTCGCATAGCAACCTTCATGGGTTTGAAGGTTCCGTCCCATTTACAAATGCCTGAGGGGTACGTAAACGAGCTTAAAGAGATGAATGGTGGGCGCCAAACTACTCAATTAACTCCCGATCGTTAGCTTTCGCTCTTTTGCCGTTTGCGGTCCCCTTCCAACGGCTTTTCTTGGCTCACCTCGAACCTAAACTTAAAGTCAGGCTGTTGCAGGAAGTTGTGCAAGCCATGCGGATGGCGATGTGCTTAGGGGTCTGTGGCCGAATAGTGCCACCGGGTTCACATCACAGACGCCGCAGGCATTTGTGAGTAAACTCATCGTGCTTGAGAATGCGGTTGGTCTTCGCAGTCATTTGCCCCAGATGTTTCGGATCCGCTTGTCGGACACCGCGGTATAGACAACGGTGTTCGCGATTGAGCGATGACCCATAAAGGCTTGCAGCGTTCGCGCCCGTCATTCAGCCGTCCCTTCTAATATCGAGAGGGCGACAGCGTCGATGCAGCCGGGAGCAATTTCGTCGACCAGTTCTCTGGCCTGAGCTGCCGTTACTAAGCCGTTGCTGAGTGCAACTCCAATGGAAACGACCTCCTCGTCGATGTGCTTCAGTCGGCGGCTGACAACACGGATGAGGGCGAGCGTGTAATCCATTGAAGGAGCACGGTTGAGCGTTGGGGGTTTTGTGTGCTGGTTCATCGCGGCAGCCCCACACAGCCAAGAGCAAATCGGCGACGCAACGATGTCGCTTGAAATTCGCGGACCGTCTCGGTAGGCTCTTCGGGCTCAAGGAAGTTGGTTTTGCGATTGGGGCTGCCTGCCAGGGCGGCCCTTTCGCTTTTTGGATTAGACGGGGGGCATGACTTCTAACCCCGCGGATCTTGATGCGGCGGTAATTTGTCGCAGGAATCGGCTCGTCGCCGTTGGCGATGCGAGCGGCGTCCGCGCGGCTATCAAACGGGCCAGGCGCGTCGTCGTGCCAACCTATCGCCCATTTGCCATCATCGCGCTGAATGAGCGGCGCGAACGGGTCGCGAACATCCTTCGCGACTATTTCGGGACTTTCTGCGCCCAACTCAGCACAATGGCTCCCTTTCGTTCTCAAATCACCTTCAGTGATAGAGCGAAAAAAGAGCCCTTAAGAGCTTGATTTTGTTGGTCGGAGCGAGAGGATTTGAACCTCCGACCCCTAGTCTCCCAGACTAGTGCGCTAACCGGGCTGCGCCACGCTCCGATGCCGTTCCCTTAGCCTCCATCGCTCCTTCGTGCAAGGCAGCTGACAGGGCCGGAAATTGCGCCGGAAACGACCTGTCCCCGGAGGGATGCCGGGCCGTTCAGCCGTCCTTCAGGGCCGGTCGAGCAATTGCCGGCAGGCGACGAGGTCCTGAGCACGCCTCGAGGCGGACACGGTCGACCGGGCGCGCGCTGGGGATGGCCGAGCGCATCCAGGTTCCGCGCGATGCCGTCGTCGTCGAGTTCGACGAAGCGGAAATCGATGCCCTCGTCGCCGCCCTCGTAATCCTCGTCGTCGCCCTCGAAGGAGGCGACGGGTTCGCCGTCATCCTCGGCGAGGCTCAGTTCGAGCGACTTCTCCACCGCGCCGAAGGAAGCCGCGACCGAGGAGTCCGACAGGCCCTGCACGGCCTTGATGCCGTGCTCCTTCAGGATCCGCTGCACGCCGCGGATGGTGTAGCCCTCGCCGTACAGGAGGCGGCGGATGCCTTTCAAAAGGTCGACGTCGTCAGGGCGATAATAGCGGCGGCCGCCGCTGCGCTTCATCGGCTTGATCTGCGCGAAGCGCGTCTCCCAGAAACGCAGCACGTGCTGGGGAATGTCGAGTTCATCAGCGACTTCACTGATGGTACGGAACGCATCGGGCGCCTTGTCCAAATGCCCGCTCCTTTCCGCTCGCTACATCTGAGCGCCGGACGCGTGAGCGTTAATCGTCCTTGGCGTCGCCGTTGGTCACAGCATGCCCGTTGATGCGCTGCTTGAAAATCGCCGACGGCTTGAACACCATGACACGCCGCGGCGAAATCGGCACCTCGGTGCCGGTCTTCGGGTTGCGTCCGATACGCTGACCCTTCTTGCGCACCATGAAAGAGCCGAACGACGACAGCTTCACCGTCTCGCCTTTCTCCAGGCAATCGGTGATCTCCTTGAGAACCAGTTCAACGAACGCCGACAACTCCGTCCGTGACAGGCCTACCTTCTGATAGACCGCCTCGCACAGATCGACACGTGTGACTGTTTTGCCCGTTCCGCTCATCGCCTGCCCCGCACTTCCGGCGAACAATTTATCGCCTGAAATTAGGAGCTTAGCTGACGATGGTCAACAGCGACCAACATGCAGACGCATGAAAGATGGACTAAATTGCAGGCTCTTTTTTACGGTGTGCTTACCAGCGCACGAGCGCCGAGCCCCAGGTGAAGCCGCCGCCCATGGCTTCGAGCATCAGAAGGTCGCCTTTCTTGACACGTCCGTCGCGCACCGCGGCGCACAGCGCCAGCGGTATCGAGGCAGCCGAAGTGTTGCCGTGCTGATCCACCGTCAGGACCACCTTCTGCGGCGCAATATGCAGTTTGTGCGCGGAAGCATCGATGATTCGCTTGTTGGCCTGGTGCGGAATGAACCAGTCGAGGTCCTCAGCCGAGGTTCCCGTGGCGTTGAAGGCATCGACGATCACGTCGGTGATCATGCCGACCGCATGCTTGAAGACTTCGCGGCCTTCCATCCGCAAATGCCCGACCGTCCTGGTCGAACCGGGGCCGCCATCGACGTAAAGCTTGGATTTGTGCCGGCCGTCGGAACGCAGATGCGTGGTCAGTATGCCGCGGTCGGAGGTCGTGCCCGGCTGTTCCCGGGCCTCCAGCACCACGGCGCCCGCCCCGTCGCCGAACAGCACGCAGGTGGTGCGGTCGTTCCAGTCGAGGATCCGCGAAAATGTCTCGGCGCCGATCACCAGCGCACGCTTGTAGGCGCGGCCGCGCAGGAAATTGTCGGCGGTGGCAAGCGCAAAGATGAAACCCGAGCAGACCGCCTGCAGGTCGAAGGCCGCGCCATGGTGGATGTCGAGCCCGTTCTGGATCGCGACCGCGGTCGCCGGAAAGGTGTTGTCGGGCGTCGAGGTCGCCACCACGATCAGGTCGATCGATTGGGCATCGACGCCGGCATCGGCCAGCGCCGCGCGCGCCGCATTGATGGCCGAGATGCGAGGTGAATTCGTCGTCGGCCGCGATGTGGCGCTGCCTGATACCGGTACGCTGCACGATCCAGTCATCGGTCGTGTCAATCCGTGCCGCCAGTTCGGCATTGGTCAGCACCTTCTGCGGCAGATAGGAGCCGCAGCCGAGCACGACCGAACGTATCGCAGTCACGAAACAGCCTCCTGTGCGGTCTGCGCCTTGGCCAGCGCGCCGCCGTCACGATTGAGCATCAGGTTGATCTTGGTGAGGAGATCGTAGTGCGCCGTCTCATAGCCAACATCGACCGCATAGGCAAAGCCTTCGGCGCTGATTCCGCCATGGCTCTTCACCACGACGCCGTTCAGCCCGAGCAGCACCCCGCCGTTGGACTTGTTGGGATCGAGCTTGTCCCGCAATTCCTTGAAGGCGCGCCGGGCAAGGAGATAGCCGATCCGGGTAAGCCAGGTCCGCGATAGCGCGGTGCGCAGGAACTCGCTGATCTGGCGCGCCGTGCCTTCGGCGGCCTTCAGCGCGATATTGCCGGAAAAGCCCTCGGAGACGATCACGTCGGCGGCGCCCTTGCCGATGCCGTCGCCCTCGACAAAGCCGACATATTCGAGCTGCGGCAGGTTCAGCGCGCGCAGCAATTCGGCCGCCTCGCGGATTTCCTCGTGCCCCTTGACCTCCTCGACCCCGATATTGAGGAAGCCGACGGTCGGCCGCTCCTTCTCGAAGAGCACGCTGGCCATCGCCGCGCCCATCACGGCCAGCGCGACGAGGTGGTGGGCATCGCCGCCGATGGTGGCGCCGAGATCGAGCACGATGGAATCGCCGCGCGCGGTCGGCCACACTGCGGCAATCGCCGGACGGTCGATGCCGGGCAGCGTGCGCAGGCAAAAGCGCGCCATCGCCATCAGCGCGCCGGTGTTGCCGGCGGAGACCGCAACGTCGGCCTCGCCCTTCTTCACCGCGTCGATCGCAAGCCACATCGACGAGGTCTTGCGACCGCGGCGCAGGGCCTGGCTCGGCTTGTCGTGCGAGCTGACGGCGACATCGGTGTGGATGACGCGCGAGGCAGCCTTCAGCGCTGGATATCTGGCGAGTTCGGGTTCGATGGTGGCGCGGTCGCCGAACAGAAGGAATTCGGTGTTGGGGTGCCGGCTCAACGAAATCGCGGCGCCGGGAATGACCACCGATGCGCCAGCATCGCCACCCATGGCGTCAAGCGCAATTCGAACCTTTTGCGGCATGAACGTCCCGGAAACCTGATCTCTTGCGGTCTTGAAGTGCCAAAGGCCGCGCACTGGAGGCCGTAACGGAATGCAGCGCGGCCAAGTGCCGCCTGCGCCCCGGCCGGGCCGCGACAATAGCTTGTCTTAAGCCCGATACAACCTCTTGACCGCCTTATCCGCGAAAACCCCGCGGTCCAAAGCAAGATTCGCAACATCTGGATTAGGATAACTAATTCAACAGCGTTATCGAAACTCATTGAACAAGCGCCACATTCCGCTCATGCGGGATGCGGAACCCTGCCGCTGCAAGCCGTGATTTACTTGCCCTTTGATTTCTTCCTCGTGCCGGCCTTCGGCTTGACCTTCAATGCCTTCAGCGCAGCGAAGGGATGATCCTCGGGATCGGGCGGCGCGACCTCTAGCGCGAATACCGCATCCGGCTTGCGCGGATAGGGATCGATGCCGAGGAAAAGCGCATCGGTCGCAAGCCTGCCGAGATCGATGACACCGTTGATGATCGGCTCGGGCGGATCGGACTCGTTGTTATCAGCTTCCGCATCGTCGACGAGATCGGCAAGTTGCGGAATCTGCTCCGGCGGCGCGAATGTCAGATCGATCGGCTCGTCGATTTCATTTTCGATCGGGTCGAGCGTCACCACGCAGGTCTGCTCGACCGTGGCGCGCACCCGTCCCGCCACGTAGAAGCGGCCGTCTTTTCCTGCCGTAACGTCGAACGTTGCATGCGCGGCGAGGACCCTGCGCAGCCCGGCAGCTTCGGCCATCGCCTTGCGCTGCGCCTCGTCCGCTTCGAGTTCGCGATGCAGCCCGCGTTCCGGGATCTGGGCAACGACGACCAGTGAACGCCAGGGATCGGCTCTGTCCTGTCGGTTGGTCACGGCGCACTCGCTTGTTCGGGTATGGGAAAGCGAAAGGCCCCGCTCAGCAGCGTCGCCTCGTCGAGCCGCGTCAGCTCCGCCATGGCGGTCTCGGCATAGACGGCAAGCTGCCGTCGCCTTGTCGATGTTCTCGCCATTGAGGACGTTCTTGCAAAGCGCCTGGGCGAGCGCTTCGTGCCCGTCGGTCAACGCCATGTCATACGCCGCGGTACGGCCATAAAAGGCCTCGCCGAAGGCCTGCATGCGTTTGGGCACCGCGAGATCGCCTACCCCCATTTCGCGCAGATTGTCGTCCATATCGGCGCAAAAATGGTCGAACAGGGCCTGCGACAGGGCCGTTCCGGCCGCAACGGATTTGAGCCGTCGCAACACCAGCCACAGATGCAGGAGAAGCAGGTCAAAACGGCCGTTAACCGTATCCGGCACGCCCAAGTCCCGGTAAAACAAGGGTTCTCGCGCTTGCGTCACGATCATGCCATAGATGGCCTCGATGGTGCCGGGCGGGGCGATCTGGGGCTTCCTGAAGTGATTGAACGGCCAGAGCATTGTGGGTTCCATGAGCGGACCCAGGAAGCCCGCTTGTGTTGCAATCTGCTGGAGAGCCCGGTACGTCAACGCCTCGCTGGAGGCAAGGGGACGAGACAGTTCTTGATATGACCGAATTTGCCTATACCAGCCGTCGGCTGATGCGCGGCATCGCGCGTTGGCGCGCCGTGGCCGCGGCTGCACTGGTCTGCGCGGCGCTGGGCGCCTGCACCGGCGAGCAGTTCCAGAAGGGCTATATCCTGCCGCCCGGCGCACTCGAGCAGCTTCCGATCGGCGCAAGCCAGGATCAGGTGCTGATCGTGATGGGCACGCCTTCCACGGTCGCGACCCTCGACGGCGAGGTGTTCTATTACATCTCGCAACGCACCGAGCGCAAAGTAGCGTTCATGAACCAGCAGGTGATCGACCAGCGGGTGATCGCGATCTATTTCGACAAGAAGCGGCAGATCCGCCGCATCGCCAATTACGGGCTGCAGGACGGCCGCATCTTCGACTTCATCAGCCGCACCACGACCACCTCGGGCCAGGAGCTCAGCTACCTGACGCCGCTGTTCAAGCTGATCAGCTTCAACTAAAGGCGCGAGATGACTTCGCTTTAAGAAGTCATCCGCCTGCTCTCTCAATAGGCTCGGTCTGTTCCGAAAACCGGTTCCCACTTTCGGATCATGCGCGCAATCGCGCGCTTGCCGAACTGCGCGCTGCTCCCTACCCTTTGGGCCCAAAGTAACAATCCCGTAGGGAGGAATATCGTGAAGACCCGATTGCTGTCTCGCCGCAAGGTGCTGACCGGCGCGGCCGCGCTGACGTCAGCGGCCATCCTGCCCCGCGCGAGCCTCGGTGCCGGCGACTGGCGGCCGACCGAAACCGTCAGGCTGATCGTACCTGCGGCCGCAGGCGGCAGCACCGACGTGATGGGACGCATGCTCGCCGCGCATTTGCACGCCGCCTGGGGCCAGTCCGCCATCGTGGAAAATCGTTCCGGCGGCGGCGGCACGATTGGAACCATCGAAGTGGTTCGCAACAAAGGCGACGGACATACAATTCTGGTCGGCAACCCCGGCCCCAATGCGATCGCCTACAGCATTTTCCGCAACCTCACCTACAAGGCGGATCAGCTGCAGCCGATCTCCAATCTGATCCGGATTCCGAACATCGTGTCGGCGCAACCCTCGACCGGGATCAAGTCGATCCCCGAATTGATCGCCTACATCAAGGCAAATCCGGACAAGCTGACTTATGCGTCGTCCGGCGTTGGGCAGAGCCCCCATCTCACCGCCGCCTGGTTCCTCCAGCTCACGGGATTGAAGATGGTGCACGTGCCGTTCCGCGGCGCCGGACCCGCGCTGCAGGCGGCACTTGCCGGAGACATCCAGGTCCTGTTTGACAATTTGTACCCGACGCTGCCGCAGGTGGAGGCGGGCAAGCTCAACGGGCTCTGCGTGACGACGCCCGAGCGAAGCGCGTCTGCGCCCAACCTCCCCGCCATGCGCGAAGCCGGGCCGGAGCTCGCAAAGTTCGACGTCTCGTCCTGGTTCGGCATTTTCCTGCCGAAGGCTGCACCGGCCCCTGTCGTCGAGGCGCTCAACAAGGAGATCAAGGTGTTCCTGGAGCGCGAGGACACCAAGAAAAGTATCGGCGCGATGGGCGCACGCACGGATTGGGGCACGCCACAGCAGTTCTCGGATTTCGTTGCAGCCGAGACGGCGAAATTCGCCGCCATCATCAAGCAGGAAGGCCTGCAGATGGACGTGAACTGAGGCCTTCGCTCGATCCGGAAAAGCAAAAACCCCGCGGCCTGCGCCGCGGGGTTTTCGTTTATGCAGTCTTGGCCGAGGCTTAGTGCGCGAGGATCGCGAGCAGGAGCAGCGCCACGATGTTGGTGATCTTGATCATCGGGTTGACGGCGGGACCCGCCGTATCCTTGTAGGGATCGCCGACGGTGTCGCCGGTCACGGCCGCCTTGTGGGCATCAGAACCCTTGCCGCCGTAGTGACCGTCCTCGATGTACTTCTTGGCATTGTCCCAGGCGCCGCCGCCCGAGGTCATCGAGATCGCCACGAACAGGCCGGTGACGATCACGCCGAGCAGCATGGCGCCGACGGCGGAGAAGGCCGCCGACTTGCCGGCTGCACCACCGCCCGCGATCGCGTAGATCGCGAAGTAGACGAAGATCGGCGACAGCACGGGCAGCAGCGACGGGATGATCATTTCCTTGATCGCCGCCTTGGTCAGCAGGTCGACCGCCTTGCCGTAGTCCGGCTTGTCGGTGCCCTGCATGATGCCCGGCTTCTCGCGGAACTGACGGCGCACTTCCTCGACGATCGCGCCGGCCGCACGGCCAACCGCGGTCATGCCCATCGCGCCGAACAGATACGGCAGAAGGCCGCCGAACAGCAGGCCAACCACGACGTAGGGGTTGTTGAGCGAGAAGTCCGGCGCGACGCCCTGGAAGTAGGCGTACTTCGAGGCATTGGCGATGAAGAATTTGAGGTCTTCATTGTAGGCCGCAAACAGCACCAGCGCGCCGAGACCGGCCGAGCCGATCGCGTAGCCCTTGGTGACCGCCTTGGTGGTGTTGCCGACCGCGTCGAGCGCGTCGGTCGACTTGCGGACTTCCTTGGGAAGGCCTGCCATTTCGGCGATGCCGCCGGCGTTGTCGGTGACCGGACCGAACGCGTCGAGCGCGACGATCATGCCGGCCAGCGCCAGCATGGTGGCGGTGGCGATCGCGATGCCGAACAGGCCGGCCAGGCTGTAGGTGACGAGGATGCCGGCGATGATGACGAGCGCGGGCAGCGCGGTCGATTCCATCGAGATGGCGAGGCCCTGGATCACGTTGGTGCCGTGACCGGTGACCGAGGCCGCCGCGATCGACTTCACCGGGCGATAATCGGTGCCGGTGTAGTATTCGGTGATCCAGATGATCAGGCCGGTGACGACGAGGCCGACGACGCCGCATTCGAACAGCGCCAGACCCGTGTACTTGACGCCTGCCAGCGGACCGAAGCCGATCAGGTAGTAGATCACGCCGGCAACGCCCGCGAGCGACAGGATACCGGTCGCGATCAGGCCCTTGTACAGCGCGCCCATGATCGACTGGTTGGCGCCGAGCTTGACGAAGAAGGTGCCGATGATCGAGGTGATGATGCAGACGCCGCCGATGGCGAGCGGCAGGGTCATCATGTTCACCAGCAAGGGCGAGGTCGCAAAGAAGATCGCGGCCAGCACCATGGTGGCGACCGCGGTCACCGCATAGGTCTCGAACAGGTCGGCCGCCATGCCGGCGCAGTCGCCGACATTGTCACCGACGTTGTCGGCAATCGTCGCGGGGTTGCGCGGATCGTCCTCGGGAATGCCGGCCTCGACCTTGCCGACGAGGTCGCCGCCGACATCAGCACCCTTGGTGAAGATGCCGCCGCCGAGACGGGCGAAGATCGAGATCAGCGAAGCGCCGAAGCCGAGCGCCACCAGCGCATCGACGACGACGCGATCGTTGGCCTTCAGGCCCAGCATCTGCGTCAGGTAAGCAAAGTAGATGGTGACGCCGAGCAGTGCGAGACCCGCAACCAGCATACCGGTGATCGCGCCCGCCTTGAAGGCGAGTTCGAGGCCGCCGGCAAGCGAGGTGGTCGCCGCCTGTGCCGTGCGAACGTTGGCACGCACCGAGACGTTCATGCCGATGAAGCCGGCAGCGCCCGACAGAATCGCGCCGATCAGAAAACCGATACCGACCAGCATGCCGAGGAAGTAGGCGAGCAGCGCGAAGATCACGATGCCGACCAGACCGATCGTCATGTACTGGCGCTTCAGATAGGCCTGCGCGCCCTCGCGCACGGCCGCGGCGATTTCCTGCATGCGCGGATTGCCGGCATCGGCCTTGAGGACCGACATGGTCGCCCAGATGGCGTAAACGATTGAAAGCACTCCGCAGAGCACGATCATCCATAATGCTGTCATTGAATTTGCCTCAGTCTTGATTGTCACCCCACGCCGGCGCCGCGGACGCGGCGGGCGCATAAAAAGGAGGCCTGCCCTGCCCAAAAGGGCGGCCTCAAATCGGCGGGACCATGCCAAAATCGCACCCCCGGCGCAACGCCGCCAAGGGCCAAAACAGGTGATTTTGGCAGGTATTTGGTGCCCACAACCGCGCTTTCGGGCTGATTTGCGCCCCGGCGCTAGAAGTGGCTCCAGGAGCGGCGTTTCAACGCCAGTTCCCTGCCCTGCCCGTCCAGGAAAGTGGGACGGGCATTGCCCGCGATGATCGCGCCGATCGGGGTGACCGCAACGCCGGCCTTGCGGGCGGCCTGTGAGAAGGCATCGATACTTGCCTCCGGGATGGCGCAGAGGATTTCGTAGTCGTCGCCGCCCGACACCAGGGTTTCCACGCTGACGATGCCGCGGGAGAGCAGCGAGGCGGCCGGCTTCGAGAGAGGGATGCTTGGGGCATGGATCGCCGCCGACACGCTTGAGGCGGCGCACAGCTTGGTCAAATCGCCCGCCAGGCCATCGGAGACGTCCATCGCGGCCCTGGCGTGTTCGCGTACAGCGCCGGCCAGCGCATTGCGCGGCTGCGGCACACGATAACGGGCGATAAGAGCCTGCCGCGCCGCATCGTCGTTTGCGAACGCCGCAGCAGCGGTACCGCCCTTCAGGATGTCGAGGCCGAGCGTGGCATCGCCGATCGTTCCCGTCACAACGACGCGGTCGCCGGGACGGGCACCGCTGCGGTGAACCATCCTGTTCACCGGCACGCGGCCGAAAGCAGGTGATGGAAATGGTGAGCGGCCCCGGTGTCGACACGGTGTCTCCGCCGAGCAGCGCACAACCGAACGATTTGGCGTCCTCCCCCAGCGCAGCCGCGAATGGCTTGAGCCAGCCGTCGTCGACGGAGCGCAGGGCCAGCGTCAGCACAAAGCCGGCAGGCAACGCGCCCTTGGCTGCGAGATCGGACAGATTGACCCGCAACGCCTTGCGCGCGACCGTCTCCGGCGGATCATCAGCCAGAAAGTGCACGCCCTCGACGATGGCGTCGGTCGTCACAACGATGTCCTCGCCGAGCGCCTTCAGGAGGGCCGCGTCGTCGTCGAGATTGAACGCGCCGGGGTCGGTCGCGATCGGCTTGAAATAGCGCGCAATCAGCGAGTCTTCGCCGGATGCGGGCGCGCTAGCCACGTGTGAACTCGTCGACGCGGAACTGACGCGCGATCTGATCGAGCACGGCGTTGACCATGCCGGTCTCTTCCTTTTCGACAAAGGCATGCGCGACGTCGACATATTCCGACACCACGACGCGGCCCGGCACGTCCTTGCGGTGCTCGAGCTCGTAGGAACCGGCGCGCAGCACCGCGCGCAGGATGGCGTCGATCCGCTTCAGCGGCCAGCCCTTTGACAGCGCCTCGTCGATCAGCGGATCGAGCCTCGCCTGGTCGCGCACCACGCCGGCCACGACGTCGCGGAAGAATGCAGCCTCCGCCGGCAGGTACTTCTCGCCCTCGACCTCGTTGCCGATCCAGTGGCTCTCGAACTCGGCGAAGACGTCGTTGATCCCCGCGCCGCTGATGTCCATCTGGTAGAGCGCCTGCACGGCGGCGAGCCGCGCCGCGCCACGGCGATTGGCTTTCTTGTCCGAACCCTTGTCGGCGGCTTTCGCCGGCTTGTTCTTGTCCTCGGCCATGTCAGCCCTTCGCCAGCCGGCGCTTGATGCGCAGCACCGCAAGCGCCGCGCGGGCTGCATCGCCGCCCTTGTTGAGTTCCTTGACGCGCGCCCGCGCCCAGGCCTGTTCCTCGGTATTGACGGTGATGATGCCGTTGCCGAGCGGAAGCTTGCGCGCCACCGCCATATCCATCAGCGCACGCGAGGATTCCATCGAAACGATCTCGAAATGGATGGTGTCGCCGCGGATCACGCAGCCAAGCGCAATCGCGGCATCATACGGCTTGCCATTGTTCTCGGCGGCGTCGAGCGCGATCGCAATGGTTGCGGGAATCTCCAGCGAGCCGGTGACCGTGAGGACGTCATGCGACACGCCGGCCAGCTTCAGTTCCGCGATCGCGCCTTCCAGCATGGCATCCTGGATGTCATCATAGAAGCGCGCCTCGACGATCAACGCGCGCGCGCCCGAGATGTCGGTCTGGTCCTTCAGGGGTGCGCGCCGCGCGTCTGCCATTCTTCGATCCGTCTGTCTTGCGAATTGTCAACGCTGGTGTTGACCGTCAACATTTGGGCGTTTTAGGCGCACGCATACGCCCTGCCAAGGGCCGTCACTTCATTTCCGACAGTCGCGCTGCATAGCGGGCCATCAGATCGACCTCGATATTGACCTCGCTGCCGGCGCGCCAGCCGTGCAGCGTGGTCACGCTAAGTGTATGCGGGATGATCAGCACCGAGAAGGTGACATCCTCGACCGTATTCACGGTCAGCGACACGCCGTCCAGCGTGACAGAGCCCTTGGTGGCGACGAAACGAGCGAGTTCGCGCGTGGTCCGCAGCGTGATCCGGGCCATATCGGGCAGATCGTCGCGCGAAGTGATGGTGGCGATCCCGTCGGCGTGGCCGGCCACGATGTGGCCGCCGAGTTCGTCGCCGATCTTCAGCGCGCGCTCGAGGTTGAGTTTGGTGCCCGATCGTCCAGTGTCTTGCCGTGGTCATCGACAGCGTTTCGGCGGCGGCGTCGACCTCGAACCAGGTCTTGCCGTCAGCGACGCCGGAGGCCACCACGGTCAGGCACACGCCGTTGCAGGCGATCGACGCGCCATCGGCGATGGTTTTCTGGTCATAGCGGCAGCCGATACGCATGCGGTGCAGCTGGCCCTGCGCCACCGGCTTCAGGCTGACGATTTCGCCGACATCGGTGACGATACCCGTGAACATTTACGCGTGCTCGTAGATTGTGAGAGTGTCCTTGCCCAGCGTCTCGCTAGCACGAACGCGGTAGGCGGGCGACTGCGTGATTGATGACAGCGGCAATGCGCCGAGCGCAGCCACGCCATCGGCGCCGACATGACCGGGTCCGCGCAACAGCCAGACTTCGTCGACAAGCCCTGCTGCGACGAAAGAGGACGCCACGCGGGCCCCGCCCTCGACCATCAGCCGGGTGATGCCCTTTTCCGAGAGTGCAGCAAGCACCGCCGGCAGATCGAGGCCCGGCGACCCGGCGGCGGTGGCCACCCGGATCACCTGCCCGCCGGCCGCCCCCAGTTTCATCGCCGCGGCCGCCTCCGCCGTTTCCGCTGCCGCCACCCATAGCGGCGTCTGCCGCGCCGAATGCACGAGTTTGCTGGCCCCCGGTGTCCGCAGCGCCCGGTCAAGCACGATGCGCACCGGCGAGCGCGCCGCCATGCCGGGCAACCGGCAGGTCAGAAGCGGATCGTCCGCCAGCACCGTGCCGATCCCGACCAGGATCGCATCGCTGTGGGCGCGCAGCAGATGAACGCGTGTCTTTGCGGCCTCGCCTGTGATGGCGACCGTCTGGTGGCCGGCGGCAGCGATCTTGTCGTCGGCGGAGACCGCAAGCTTCAGGATCACGTGCGGACGCCGGTCGCGGATGCGGCGAAAATGTCCGGCATGGTCATGCGCGGCTTCCGCGGCGCAGAGACCGACATCGACCAAGATGCCCGGCGGCGCGCAATTTGGCATGCCCCTGCCCTGCCACTTCCGGATTGGGATCCTCGATCGCCGACACCACGCGCGAAATGCCGGCGGCGATCACGGCGTCGACGCAAGGCGGCGACTTGCCGAAATGCGAGCACGGCTCCAGCGTGACATAGAGCGTAGCCCCGCGCGCGGCCTCGCCTGCACGGCCAAGCGCCTCCGGCTCGGCGTGCGGGCGGCCGCCGGCTTGCGTCCAGCCGCGACCGACGATGACGCCATCCTTCACCACGACCGCACCGACAGCCGGATTGGGCCAGGTGCGGCCCTGCCCGCGCCGGCCGAGCGCCAGCGCCAGCTGCATGTAGCGCTGGTCGGCGGATTTAGCGTCGCGGAATGTCTGCCTGTACTGGTCTTCCAGGATACGGAAGATCATTTTCGTATCGTGGCGAGCCGGGCGTCCTCATCGCTGGTGAGCTCGCCGAGCACGGTCTCGAAGTCCTTGGCCTCGCGGAAGTTGCGGTAGACCGAGGCGAAGCGGACATAGGCGACGTCGTCGAGCTCGCGCAGATGCTCCATCACGATCTCGCCGATCGCCTCCGAGGAGACTTCGCTCTCGCCGCCGCTTTCCAGCTCCCGCACGATGGTGGAAACCATCTTCTCCACCCGCTCCGGCTCGACCGGGCGCTTGCGCAAGGAGATCTGCAGCGAGCGCACCAGCTTGTCGCGGTCGAACGGCACGCGGCGGCCGTTGCGCTTGATCACGGTCAGTTCGCGCAGTTGCACGCGCTCGAAGGTGGTGAAGCGGAAGTTGCAGGCGATACAGACGCGCCGCCGCCGGATCACGGCCGAAGTCCTCGGTCGGCCGGGAATCCTTCACCTGCGTATCGAGACTGTTGCAGCTCGGGCAGCGCATGCGGGCGAAACCTTAACTAGTAGATCGGGAAGCGGTCGGTCAGCGCCTTCACCCGTTCCTTGATCGCAGCTTCCACCAGCGGCGCCTTGCCGTCCGGCGACTGCGCGAGCGCATTGAGGACTTCGGCGATCATGCCGCCGACCTGCTTGAACTCGGCGACGCCGAAGCCGCGCGTGGTCGCCGCCGGGGTGCCGAAACGGAGGCCCGAGGTGACGAACGGGGTTTCGGGGTCGAACGGAATGCCGTTCTTGTTGCAGGTGATGGCGGCGCGGACCAGCGCCTTCTCCGACACATTGCCCTTGAGGCCCTTCGGCCTGAGGTCGACCAGCATCAGATGGTTGTCGGTGCCGCCGGAGACGATGTCGAGACCGTTGGCGCGCAGGCTTTCGGCAAGCGCCTTGGCGTTCTCGACGACGTTCTTCGCGTAGACCTTGAAGTCCGGCCGCAGCGCCTCGGCGAAGGCCACCGCCTTGGCCGCGATCACATGCATCAGCGGCCCGCCCTGCAGGCCCGGGAACACCGCCGAGTTGAACTTCTTGGTGAGGGCCTCGTCGTTCCACAGCATGAGGCCGCCGCGCGGGCCGCGCAGCGATTTGTGCGTGGTGGTGGTCGTGACATGCGCGTACGGGCACGGGCGAGGCATGCACGCCACCGGCCACGAGGCCGGCGAAGTGCGCCATGTCGACCATGAAGTAGGCGCCGACGCTGTCGGCGATCTCGCGGAAGCGCTTGAAGTCCCAGGCCGCGAATAGGCCGAGCCGCCGGCGATGATGAGCTTCGGCTTCACCTCTTCGGCGCGGCGGGCGACCGCATCCATGTCGATGATCTGGTCCTCGCGCCGCACCGTGTAGTGCTGGGCCTTGAACCATTTGCCGGAAATGTTGACGGGCGCGCCGTGCGTGAGATGGCCACCTGCGGCGAGGTCGAGGCCCATGAAGGTGTCGCCGGGCTGCAGCAGCGCCAGGAACACCGCCTGGTTCATCTGGCTGCCGGAGTTCGGCTGAACGTTGGCAAAGCCGGCGCCGAACAACTTCTTGGCGCGGTCGATCGCCAGCGTCTCGGCGACGTCGACCCATTCGCAACCGCCGTAGTAGCGCGCGCCGGGATAGCCTTCGGCGTATTTGTTGGTCATCACCGAGCCCTGCGCTTCCAGCACGGCGCGGCTGACGATGTTTTCCGAAGCGATCAGCTCGACCTCGTGGCGCTGCCGGCCGAGCTCGCCCTTGATGGCGGCGGCGATCTCCGGATCGGCCTCGGCAAGGGTGGCGGTAAAGAAGGAGTCGGGCGCAGAAGCGGTTTTGGCGCTGGAAGAGCTCATCGGCGAAATATCTCCACCGCCGCAGCCAGTTAGGCGGTGCGGTCGGTTCTGGTTTGGCGGTCGAAAGAAGCGCCTGCGCCATACCATATCGGGCCGGAATGGCCAAGCGATTGCGGTAAGCGACTGATACTTGTGCAATATATGGTGGGGATGGCTGGCATTGGCAGCCCATCCCGGACAGGGATACCGCGCACCGCGGCCGGCCCGATTCCCTGCCCAATCCGCCCGAAAACCAGGCCGTCATATGGGCGTCACTCGATCGTGAAGCGACGATCCTTTTGCTGCCAAGACTAACTCTTAGGTGAACTACCCAATACGCTTGGAGCGAACCAATGTCCGAAGCGTCAGTCCTGCGGCAGAAGGCCGAAATGTTCGAGGAGCGCGCTCAAAGCGCGGCCGATCCCATTTCCAGGCAGCATTATCACGAGATGGCCGTCCACTACCGGCAACTGCTTGTCGAGCACCTCGACAAGCGAACCTACGCGCTGGCTGACTGGCAGGAGCCGTAACCGACACCTCCCCGCAGCAAAGCGGCGCGTCCTAGGCCGCGAACCGATAGGCCCCACCCTTCTCGACGGAGCGTTTGAACGCGGGCCGCGCGTGCATCCGCGCCAGCCAGCCGGCAAGGTTCGGGTATGGACCGAGCTTGCCGAACACTTTTGCCATCTCGCCCACAAAACTCATCTGGATGTCGGCGCCGGTCAGCGAGGAGCCGACAAAGAACTCGCGCCCCTTCAGCGCGCCTTCGACAAAACCGAGGTGGTTGGCGATTTCGCTGTCGATGCGCGGATGCAGCGGACCGCCCGCCTCCTTCAGCCGCGACACGTAGAGATTCAGCATCAGCGGCAGCATCGCCGAGCCCTCGGAATAGTGCAGCCACTCGTTATAGACTTCAAAATCCGCGCTGCCGGGCGCCGGCATCATCGCTGGCTTGCCGTTCCCCTGGCCGTAATGGCGGATGATGTAATCGACGATGGCGCCGGATTCGGCAACGCGGACATCGCCGTCGATGATCACGGGTGACTTGCCGAGCGGATGCACCGCCTGCAATTCCGGCGGCGCCAGCCGCGTCTGCGCATCGCGCTGATAGCGCTTCATCTCATAGGGCGTGCCGAGCTCTTCCAGCAGCCACAGAATCCGCTGCGAGCGGGAGTCGTTGAGATGATGGAGCGTGAGCATGGCGTTTCCCCGGGGTTCTTGTTGTGACCGGAGGTGTATCAGCCATAGCCACAAACGTCATCGCGCCGCGAATGCGGGCGTATGCCGAGGCCGCACGCCTCGCTCTACAGCCCCGTATATCCCGCCTTCACGGGATCGTTGCTGCCGTCGAGCTGGCGCAGATAGGTCAGGCCGCACACCGTCAGCCGGTGCTCGTCCTTTTCGCCGGCGTCGAACAGCGTCTTGACGTAGTCCGTCACCTTTTCGCGCGCCTCGGCGCTCGAGGCAGCAGTCTGGTTCACCAGCAGATCGTAGGTCTGCATGATGCGGTCGATGGCGGCGTCCATGGATGGCTCCGTTGCGGGGTCAGGCAATGTTGCGGGATCAGGCAATGATGAGCGTCTCGGCTTCGAACTTCGCAATCGCCTTGTTGGCGAGCCTGATCTTGTTGTACTCGCCGCGCTGGAACAGCTGCACGATGATGCCGAGCAGCCGATCATTGGTGGCGAGCGTATCGGCGATCGCGCCGGTCTTGCGCAGATAGTTCGACGCGATGGCGTAGGCTTCGCCCACCGCCTCGACATTCATTACCTGCAACCCGCGTTCGACCAGCATGTTCAAGTCCTCCGCTACGAACCGATAAAGCGGAGCCCACAAATAAGTTCCATTTTGGGATGTCGGGGTTTTTCCACATAAAAAACACAAAAACGCACCGGGGCCGGAAATCCGGTCCCGATGCGCTTTTTTGGGAAGTATCTTCAGGTTTTTCGGCTGTCGGTCTTGTTTAGGGCCGACTTGGCCGGAAATCTTGGCCGGAAATTCTCAGAGCCGATACAGGATCTGGTCGGTCCAGAAGCGCTCGAGGCGGTGCAGCGACTTGTTCAGCGTCGCGAACTCCTCGTTGGAGATGCCGCCGACCTGCTCGACGGTCTTGACGTGCTTCTGATAGAGCGCATCGACGATGCGGCGGATTTCCTGGCCCTGGTGGTCAGACGGATGCGGACCGAGCGGCGATCAACGCGCGAACGCTGATGATCGAGGAAGCCGAGCTCGACGAGCTTCTTCAGATTGTAGGAGACGTTGGAGCCGAGGTAGTAGCCGCGCGTGCGCAGCTCGCCCGCGGTCAGCTCCTTGTCGCCGATGTTATAGAGCAGGAGCGCCTGCACCGAGTTGATGTCGGCGCGGCCGCGACGATCGAATTCGTCCTTGATGACGTCGAGGAGCCGGCGATGCAGCCGCTCAACGAGAGTCAAAGCTTCCAGGTAGAGCGGCTGTACTGCGGCCTGACCAGCACCGCGGTCAGCAGTCTCCACCGCCGTGGCAACGGCTTTCATCATGACACTTCCCCTGTTGTCGTTTTTATCGACTTATTCGACGAAACTTGTGTCTCGCCTGATAGCCGCAACTTAAAGGGGCGCGTTTGAAGATCAGCTTAAACAAGACAATAAAGAGATCATGAATTTAAGACAGTGAATTGCAGATTAAGCCTGTGCCAGAAGGGCTTTTCGCAATCTTTCATTGATCGTAATGGGCCGTGTTCACGCTTCGTCTGCACCATCTGTCGCATTCCAAAACAGGCATGCGCGCATTCGAAACAGCCTCCGTAACGGGTATGAGGGAACCCTTTACGGTGAGCGGAAAGTTACCCGCAAATTTTCACGAAAACCCGATCGAGACGCGGTAAATTTCGCGTATCCCTGCCCGCAGGAGGCGCCGCTATGGCGGCCGTTCGCGCGCGGCCATCCAGGCAAGCGCCGAGATAAGCGGCAAGCATGACGGCTTCGACGCCCACCACGACGAGGCTGCCGCCGTAGATTCCGGGAAACATCAGCTCGATCACCGCCATCGACACCACGGTCGTGAGCCACACCACCGCGCCCCACGGCGTGGCGAGCCACAGTCCGACCGCAGCGACGAGTTCGATCACGGCGAAATAGATCGTCGCGGTCTGCCAGGCCATGGTCTGGTTTTCGAAGGCTTCCTCTTCGCCGCCGACGAAGCCCGTCACCTGCGCCCAGTGATAGAGGCCCTTCGGCAATGGAGACGAGCGCCATCACGCGCAGGAACAGCACGAGCCGCCGCGTCCATGCGTTCTCGTCCGGCTCGATGCGCTCGGTCGAGAGCGCCGCCATCGACATGGCGTCGCGCGATGGGTCCCGCGAAGAAGTGTCTGACATCAGCTCATGTTGCTCGGATGGACGGGAGGACGCCCTCCGCCCGGCGCAGTCTCCTGCGCTCGCCTGCAGTCTTGGCCCGCTCCGGCGGCAAAATCAATTGCCGTTGCGCGGGATCAAGCATGCGGTGACGCACCCCGTGCAAGGTGCTAGAATTGGACTTAAACCAGTTCCAGACCGGCCGTTCTCGCAGGAGTTAACAATGGCGATCAAATTCGGGCGCCCGATCGAAATGCGCGACGGGCCGCGGCGGCCGGCCGCCGCTCTCCGCGCCCCCGCTCGATCTGACGATCCGCCCGCGCCGCAACCGCAAGGCCGAATGGACGCGGCGCATGGTGCGCGAGAACGTGCTGACGACGGACGATCTGATCTGGCCGATATTCGTGGTCGACGGCCACAACGCGCGCACGGCGGTCGCCTCGATGCCGGGCGTCGATCGCGTCACGGTCGATCAGGCGGTGCGCGACGCCGAGCGCGCAGCCAAGCTCGATATCCCCTGCATCGCGCTGTTTCCCTACACCGACCCGTCCTTGCGCGACGAGCAAGGCTCCGAGGCGCTCAATCCGGACAACCTCGTCTGCCAGGCGGTGCGCGCGATCAAGAAGGAGTTTCCCGACCTCGGCGTGCTCTGCGACGTCGCGCTCGATCCCTTTACCAGCCACGGCCATGACGGGCTGATTGCCGACGGCAAGATCCTCAACGACGAGACCGTCGCCGTGCTGGTGCGCCAGGCGCTGGTGCAGGCCGAGGCCGGCTGCGACGTGATTGCGCCGTCCGACATGATGGACGGCCGCGTCGGCGCGATCCGCGATGGCGCTTGACGACGCCGACTTCCTCGACGTGCAGATCATGTCCTATGCGGCGAAATACGCCTCCGCCTTCTACGGCCCGTTCCGCGACGCCATCGGCTCGGCCAAGACGCTGACCGGCGACAAGCGCACCTACCAGATGGACAGCGCCAATTCCGACGAGGCGTTGCGCGAGGTCGAACTCGACATCGCCGAGGGCGCCGACATGGTGATGGTGAAGCCCGGCATGCCCTATCTCGACATCGTGCGGCGGGTGAAGGACACCTTCGCGATGCCGACCTTCGTCTACCAGGTGTCCGGCGAATACGCGATGATCGCGGCCGCCAGCCAGAACGGCTGGATCGATGGCGAGCGCGCCATGATGGAGAGCCTGCTCGGCTTCAAGCGCGCCGGCGCCGACGGCATCCTGACCTATTTCGCGCCGCAGGCGGCCGAGAAGATCAAGGCGCAGCGCTGATCGGTTTCGCCGCCGGGTGCGGTCCACAGAGCGGCCGCAACTCGTCGCGCTCTTCGCTCGACAGCACCTGCAGCGGATAGATCGCCTCGCGCGTCTTCAGGTGGAAGAATGGATTCGGCCAGCCGCGCCCACGCAGCCGCCAGCCCAGCACCTTGGTGATCGCGCGCAGCAGCAGCGTCAGGCTGATGCCGGTTGATCCCGCCGGAACCGGTCCAATCGCGTATCTCGTCAGGATGGCGCCCGTCGGGGCGCCGAACACGCTTTGCGCGCGCTGGACCCCACCGTCGAAAGTTTGTGCAACGATCCCGACGAAGGGAATTGCGGGCCCGAGCGTGTTGCCGACCGGAGTGTTGCAACAGGTCGCATACCAGCGGAACAGCCCCTTCGGCGTCAGGCGCACGCCCGTGATGCGATTTTGGCCCTTGATGAAGGTGAGCGAGGCCGGCGCAACCTGGATGATATCGGTGCCGCCCTGGGCGTTAAGCAAATCGGCGCGGCCAAGCTGGTGCAGGAAGGCCTGGCAGTCGTCGCAATAGCAGACCACGCGGTTGACCTTTTGCGGCGATGCGTTCGCCACCATGCCGACCACCTCGCCGCAACGGCAGCGTACCTCCACCTCTTTCGCCATAGTCCCCTCCGGCCGGTCCCATCTGCTTTCAATGTCGCCGGGATGGCCTCGGCTCACAAGCCGGCAAGGCACTTGGCCGCGGTTTTGCCGGAATATTTCCGCCAGTTAATGTTGCCTTGGCCTTGCGACCGGACGGGCTGTTCCCATGTCCTTGTCGCGGGATCACTTGATCTGGAGGAATGATCCATGACGTATGGCGGTTCGGATAATACGGGCGGTACCTGGCGCAATGACGGCGGGGCGCAGCCGCATGCCTTCGATCCCTTGCTGCAGCCGGAACTGTTCAGCGGCGTTGCTGACCAAGCGGGTCGATTGCCTTCCTGATCGACCTGGTCGTGCTCTCGGTCCCCGTGGTGCTCGGCTACCTCTTCATCGGCGTGTTCGGCGTGGTGACGCTCGGCCTCGGCTGGGCGCTGTTCTGGCTGGCCTGGCCGGCCTCGGTGGTCTGGGCCATCGTCTATTACGGCGCGACGCTCGGCGGGCCGCATTCCGCGACCATCGGCATGCGCGTGATGGATCTGGAGTTGCGCACCTGGTACGGCGCGCCCGGCTATTTCGTGCTTGGTGCCATGCACGCCGTGCTGTTCTGGGTGTCGATCTCGTTCCTGTCGCCGTTCGTGCGTGCTGGTCGGCCTGTTCAACGGCCGCCGGCGGTTGCTGCACGACGTCGTGCTCGGAACGGTGGTTATCAACAGCCTCGGCCGCACCCAGGCGGCGCAACCGGCGCGGACTTACTGAGCCGTATTGTCAATCCGATTGACGGTGGGCCTCCGTGGCGCGATGCTGGCTTTCGGCTGCTTCGGAGGCCTGACGACATCCCGTGACCCAGCATTCGCGTGACACCCCGCAATTCTACCTGACGGCGCCCTCGCCCTGCCCGTATTTGCCGGGCCGGCACGAGCGCAAGGTGTTTACGCATCTGGTCGGCGACAAGGCCGGCGACCTCAACGACCTCCTGACCCATGGCGGCTTCCGCCGCAGCCAGTCGATCGCCTACCGGCCGGCCTGCGACCAGTGCCGCGCCTGCGTCTCGGTGCGGGTGATCGCCAACGAGTTCCGCCCCTCCCGCAATCTTCCGCAAGATCATGGCGCGCAATGCCGACATCATCGGCGAGCAGCGCAGCGCGGTGCCGACCTCGGAGCAGTATTCGGTGTTCCGCGCCTATCTCGACAGACGCCACCGCCACGGCGGCATGGCCGACATGACCGTGCTCGACTACGCCATGATGGTCGAGGACAGCCATGTCGAGACCCGCATCATCGAATACCGCAAGCGCGGCCCCGACAGCGGCATCACCGGCCGCGGCGAGGAGCTGATCGCGGTGGCGCTGACCGACGTGCTCAGCGACGGGCTGTCGATGGTCTATTCGTTCTTCGAGCCGTCGGCGCAGGACCGCTCGCTCGGCACCTTCATGATCCTCGACCACATCGCCCGCGCCCGCCGGCTCGGACTGCCTTACGTCTATCTCGGCTACTGGATCGAAGGCTCCAAGAAGATGGACTACAAGGGCCGCTTCCTGCCGCAGCAGCGGCTCGCGCCGAGCGGCTGGCTGCGCGTCGACGCGTCCGGCGAAGTGCGTCCGAGCCGCAGGACTGAGCCTCTCGGCATCGCATGGATTTCACAAAATACGAAAGTCTCAGGGATCGCGTCGTCCTGGTCACCGGCGGCGCCAGCGGCATTGGCGAGGAGTTCGTCAAGGCCTTCGCCGAGAACGGCGCCAAGGTCGCCTTCTTCGATCTCAACGAGGACGCCGGTCAGGCGCTGGCAAGGGCGCTGGCCGGCTCGGCGGCACGCGCCGCTGTTCCTGCGCTGCGATGTGACCCGGACTGACCGACCTCAAGGCTGCGATCGACCGAGGTGCGGCAGAAGCTCGGGCCCGGCCTCCGCGCTGATCAACAACGCGGCGAACGACCAGCGGCAGACCTTCGCCGACGTGACGCCGGACGATTTCGACCGGACCATGGCGGTGAATTTCCGCCATACCTACTTTGCCTCGCAGGCGGTCGTGCCGCAGATGATCGAGCGCGGCGGCGGATCGATCGTCAACATGTCGTCGATCACGTGGCAAATCGGCGCGCCGGACCTGATGGGTTACGCCGTCGGCCAAGGCCGCCGTCGTCGGCTTCACGCATTCGCTCGCGCGTCAGGTCGGGCAAGCACCGCATCCGCGTCAACGCGATTGCGCCGGGTCTCGTGCTCACGGAGAAGCAGCAGCGTCTGTGGTATCCGACCGCCTGAGAAGGTGGCGGAGGTCGTCAACAATCAATTCATTGCCCGACGCCGTCATGCCCAGCCGATATCGCCAACCTGGCGCTGTTTCTGGCCGCCGACGACAGCCGCATGATCACCCAGCAAACGTTCAGCGTGAACGGCGGCCGGACCTGAGCTCACCCGAACAGCGTATCGAACAGCAGCTTCACGTTCAGGATCACGATGACGCCCGCGACGATCCAGGCGATCGCCGCGACGGCGGTCGGGATCGACGAACTTGCCCATCTTGCGGCGGTCGGAGACGAAGCGGACCAGCGGGATCACCGCGAACGGCAGCTGCATCGACAGGACGACCTGGCTGAACACCAGCAGCTGCCCGTGCCGCGCTCGCCGTAGATCGCGGTGACGATGATCACCGGCACGATGGCGATGCCGCGGGTCAGCAGCCGCCGCGCCCAGCTCGGCAGGCGCAGATGTCGAGAAAGCCTTCCATCACGATCTGGCCGGCGAGCGTCGCCGTCACCGTCGAATTGAGGCCCGAGGCGAGCAGCGCCACCGCAAACAGCGTCGAGGCGATGCCGAGCCCGAGCAGCGGCGACAGCAGCTCGAAGGCCTGGCCGATCTCGGCGACGTCGGAATGGCCGCTCTTGTGGAAGGTCGCGGCCGCCACCACCAGGATCGCGGCATTGATGAACAGCGCCAGCATCAGCGCGATGGTCGAGTCCGTCGTCGCCCATTTGATCGCGTCGCGCCGGCCCTCGTCGGTGCGCTGATAGGCGCGCGTCTGCACGATCGAGGAATGCAGATAGAGATTATGCGGCATCACGGTGGCGCCGATGATGCCGATCGCGATGTAGAGCATCTCCGGATTGGTGAAGATCTCGCTCGACGGCACGAAGCCTGCGAGCATCGCCGCGACCGGCGGCGCCGCGGCGGCGATCTGGATCGCAAAGCAGACCGCGATCACGATCAAGCAGCGCGATGACGAAGGCTTCGAGGAAGCGGAAGCCGCGATTCATCAGGAGCAGCAGCAGGAAGGCATCGAGCGCGGCGATCAGCGCGCCGCCGATCAGGGGAATGCCGAACAGCAGTTTCAGCGCGATCGCCGTGCCGATCACCTCGGCGAGATCGCAGGCGATGATCGCCGCCTCGCAGGCGAGCCACAGCATGAAGTTCACCGGCGGCGAATAGCTGGCGCGGCAGGCCTGCGCGAGATCGCGGTCGGTGACGATGCCGAGCCGTGCCGCAAGCGCCTGGAGCAGGATCGCCATCAGGTTCGAGAGCAGGATGACCGAGAGCAGCGTGTAGCCAAACTTGGAACCGCCGGCGAGGTCGGTCGCCCAGTTGCCGGGGTCCATGTAGCCGACCGAGACCAGGTAGCCCGGCCCGGCAAAGGCGAGCAGCCGCCGCCACCACAATCCCCCCATCGCGGGGACGGCGACCGTGGCGTTCACCTCGGCCAGGCTGGCGCGGCCGGCCTCGACTCGCCAGCCGGCGGCTTTTCCGGTTGTCAGGGAATCGGGGGTCAAACTGGGAGTCGTGCATCCATTGACCCATCATGGCCGATCTCAATCCTTATTGCAACTCATTTGCAACTGCATCTAGCCAAGGCGGAGCCCCTGGGAAGGCCGATCCCGCCATTAGCGCTGCGAACGTTCCCCAAATCGTGTTGTCGGGAAGCGGGTGGGTTCGGCCGTCGTGACGGCGGAGGATGCCCGCAACCCACAATTTCGGAAATGCGCCATGTCCACTACCCAGCCGGTTCACCTGCCCCCGACCTTCAACCGCCTCGCCTGGTCGAATCTGGCGGCCCAATCGGCCGAGCAGATCGCGCTGGCCGCGGCCCCCATCGTCGCGGTGCTGCTGCTCGGCGTCGGCGAAGGCCAGACCGGCCTGCTGCAGACCGCGCTGACGCTGCCCTTCGTCCTGTTCGCGATCCCGGCCGGCCTGCTCGCCGACCGGATGTCCCGGCGCTTCCTGATGGCCGGCGCCGAAGCGCTGCGCGCGGCCGCACTGGCGGCGATCCTGCTGTTGATCTGGGCCGGCGCCATCAATCTTCCGCTGCTCGCGCTGCTCGGCTTCGTCGCGGTGTGCGGCACCGTCGTCTACAGCGTCGCCGCACCTGCGCTGGTGCCCTCGCTCGTGACCGCGCAGCAGTTGCCGGCGGCCAATGCGCGGATTGAGCTCGCGCGCACCATCGCCTTTGCCAGCGGCCCTGCGCTCGGCGGCGTCCTGGTCGGCTGGGTTGGCGCCGCGCCCGCTTTCGGCTTTGCCGCCGCACTCTCGGTGATGGCAACCGTGGCGCTGTCCGGCATTTACGAACCCGCCCGTCAGCCGGCGCGCGCGCCGGCATCCGCTGCAGGACATCAAGGAAGGCGCGGTGTTCGTCATGCGCCACGAACTGCTGCGGCCGGTCTTCATCACCCAGTTCATCTTCAACACCGCATCGTTCCTGCAGCTCGCGGTGTTCGTGCCCTACGCGGTGCGCCATCTCGGCCTGTCCGCAACCGGCGTCGGCACCACGCTTGCGATGTACGGCGTCGGCATGGTGGTCGGCGCGCTGTTCGCGACGCGCGTGATGCGACGCATCGCGTTCGGCACCGTGATCGGCCTCGGACCGGTCGCTGGCTTCATCTCGGCCGCGCTGATGGCGCTGACGGTGCTCGTCCCCTCGCCGATCCTCGCCGGCCTGAGCTTCTTCCTGCTCGGCGTCGGCCCCATCCTGTGGGTGATCTCGACCACCACACTGCGACAATCGGTGACGCCGCCTTCGCTGCTCGGCCGGGTCTCCGCCATCAACATCATGAGCTATGGCGCCCGCCCGCTCGGCTCGGCGCTCGGCGCCATCGTCGGCGGGCTCTACAGCGCGGAAATGTGCCTCTATCTCGCCACCGCGATCTTCGCCGCCCAGGCGCTGGTGATCTGGCTGTCGCCGGCGGTGGCGCTGGCCCGCCAGCCCGACATGGTCGGCGAGCCCGCGAGGGGCTGACCCTCGTCGGGCGGAGACTTCGAGGTCGTTGCCGACCGATTCTGCAGACAATGCATGCAAAACGAGAGCTGGCCTTTCTATTTGCCGTTTTATATGATGCTCATCATCTAAATTGGCGGGAGGCACCATGGCTGATCATACCGTTGCAATCGACGCCCCTCCCGCCCCGAGGGAACAGGCTTCCTCGACCGTGTTGCAGATCGCGGTCCTTGGCCGCACTGGCGGCGACCGGGACGCTCGCCACAAACATTCTCCTGCCTTCGCTGCCGCAGATGGCGGTGGCGCTGAAAGTATCGACCCCGGCGGTCACATCAGCCATCACGGTCTTCCTCGCGGTGTTCGCCGTCGGCCAACTCGCAGTAGGGCCGATTTCGGACCGGTTTGGGCGGCGATGGCCGGTCCTGATCGGATTCGCGGTGTTCTTCGCCGGCAGCGCCTGGTGCGCGCTGGCAACCGACTTGCCGGGATTGCTCATTGGCCGCGTGATCCAGGCTGCCGGAGCCTGTGCCACGTCGGTGCTGTCGCGCGCCATCGCCCGCGACATGTTTTCCGGTGCGCCGCTGGCGCGTGCCATGGCCCTGATCATGATCGCCATGGCAGCCGCTCCCGGGTTTTCGCCGCTGCTTGGCGGCGCCCTCGATCACCTTTTTGGCTGGCGCTCTGAATTCGTCCTCGTCGCCGTGTTTGCCGCCATCGGCGCCTTTGCCTATGCCGGCGTGTTCGGTGAAACGCACAACGCGACACGCACGCCGCTCAACCCGCTTGCCATCACCAGGAATTACATCGGCCTGATCGTAGACCGCCGGTTCGTGGTGCCGGCCGCCACCGTCAGCCTGATCATGGGCGGGCTGTTTGCGATGTTTTCGGCTGCGCCCCGTGTCCTGATCGAGACGTTGCACTTTTCCCCGATCCAGCTCGGATTATTCTTCGCCGGCACGGTCCTGATCGTCTTCGCCGCCGGCATGCTGGCGACGCGATTGGCGCCGCGCTACGGGCTTGATCGCTCGATCCGTGGCGGGCTGTTTGCCGCCGCGCTCGGCAGCATCGCGATGCTTGCGGTGGCGCGCTTCACTCCCTCCTTCTTACCCTTTCTCGGCGCGATGAGCGTATTCCTGCTCGGCATGGGCATCGTCAATCCGCTCGGCAGCGCACAGGCGCTATCCCCCTTTGGCGAGAAGGCCGGCGCGGCTTCGGCGCTGCTCGGTTTCTGGCAGATGATGAACGCGGCGATCGGCGTCTGGCTTGCGGCAACGCTTTCGTCCGACGCGATGTTCGCGCTCGCCCTGGTGCTGGCGGTGTTTTCGCTGGTTGCGGTCGGGCTGTACATGTTGCGCGCCAGGACCGATCATCCCGCCACATAGCGCGCGTATTTTCCCGCGACGACTTCATCCGTGAGGATATCGGGATCCAGCGTGTAGAGATCCTGGGCGTGGCTGATGCCGCGCAGCGCGTAGCGGCCGGTCGAGACGAGGTAGTTGCGCCCCGTGGCATCAAGGCCGTTGCGGAAATCGGCCGAGGTCAGGAACTCGCGATCGACCGAGCGGCACATCGAGGCGATGCGGCTGACCTCGTTGACCGCGGGTCCGACCACGGTGAAGTCGAGCCGGTCGTCGCTGCCGATATTGCCGTAAAACACTTCGCCGATATGCAGGCCGACATGCGCCGTCGTGATCGGCCGGCCCTCGGCGGAACGGCGCGCGTTGAGCACATCCATGTTGTGACGGAAGCGATGCTCGGCGCGCAGCGCGTTGCGCTTGGCAATCGCCATGTTCTCGTTGGTGAACATCGCCAGCACGCCGTCGCCAATCAGCTTCAGCACTTCGCCGCCGGCATCATGGATGGCGTCGATCGAGGCCTGCGCGTAGTCATTGAGGAACGGAATGATCTCGCCGGGCTCCATCCGCTCGCTGATGGCGGTCGACGCGCGCAGGTCGGAGAACCACAAGACCGTCTTGATCTTCTCGGTGATGCCGCGCGACATCTTTCCGCGCAGCACCTGTTCGGAGGTTTCGCGTCCGAGATAGACCCGTCCGAGCGTGCGCGCGATATCGGCCTGCGCCGCCGACTTGATGGCAAGCCCCAGCACCGGCACGAGATCACGCAGCGCCGCCAATCCCTCTTCGCCAAAGCCGCTGTCGCGCCGCGTCGTCCAGTTGGAATAAACGCAATCCATCTGGCCCATGCGTTCCGGCCTCGCCGAACCGGTGCACGAACGAGGTGATGTGCTTGTGGCCCTTGGCGGCGAACTCGTCGAAGCGCGAATAACGGTGTGAGCTGATGTCGGTAAGGTCGACCACGCGCTGCTCGTGACCCTGCTCGAGCATGTCGTAGAAGATCGAGCGCCGCCAGGCGTCAGCCGCATCGCCCTGCTCGCTCGAGCCATATTCGAAGGTTTCGGGCTTGTTGGTCTCGATATCGTGCCAGCGGAAGCCGCGGCCTTCGAAAATCGGATGCAGCGTGTCGATGACGACGAGGCCGTACGACAGCGCGATTCCCTCGGCGCGGCAGCGCTCGCAGAAACCGCGGACGAGTTCGTTTTCGGGCAAACCGGTCAGGCCCTGGCTGACCAGCCAGTTCATCAATTTAAGGCGGGGAATGAAATCCATCGGTCCATTATGCCGCGCAATGAGGCGTGACGAAAGCGTTGGCCTGCAATGTCCTGGCCGCCTTGACGACATGATTGTGACAACGGCAAATGCGGTTCCCAACAAGGAGAAGCGGATGCCGCCGGCGGGACACGGATACGCGTTGAGATGAACCCGCGGCAGCTTCCAATCATCCTGGCGCTCGGCACCACACAGACGCTGGCCTGGGCCTCGAGCTACTATTTGCCTGCGATCCTCGCCGACCCGATCGGCCGCGACCTCGGGGTCTCCTCGAACTGGATCTTCGCCGCCTTCTCGGCCTCGCTGGTGATCTCGGCGATTCTCGGGCCCCGCGTCGGCCGGCAGATCGACCTGGTCGGCGGCCGATCGGTGCTCTGCATCTCCAATTTGACGTTTGCCGCCGGACTCGCACTGCTTGGCTTCACCTATTCCATTCCGGTGCTGGTGGTGGCCTGGCTCCTGCTCGGCGTCGGCATGGGGATGGGTCTTTATGATGCCGCCTTCGGCGCGCTCGGCCGCATCTATGGCGACGCCGCGCGGCGCTCGATCACCGGCATCACGCTGATCGCAGGCTTTGCCTCCACGGTCGGCTGGCCGCTGACCGCGCTCGGGCTCGAGCAGATCGGCTGGCGCAACACCTGCTTTGCCTGGGCGGCAGCGCACATCCTGCTCGGGCTTCCCATCAACTTCTTCATGCTGCCGGCGGTCCAGGGCGCCAAGGCGGCAGTCGCCAACGCCGTGAAGCCGCACATCCCGATCGACCGGCCGATGGTGCTGCTGGCCTTTGCCTTTGCCGCGGCCTGGACCGTGACCGGCGCGATGGCCGCGCATTTTCCCCGCATCCTCGAGGCCGCCGGCGCGACGCCGCTGCAGGCGATTGCCGCCGGCGCGCTGATCGGTCCGGCGCAGGTCGCCGCAAGGATTCTCGAAGCCGGCTTCCTCAGCCGCTATCATCCGCTGGTCTCGACGCGCCTTGCCTGCATCACCCATCCGATCGGCGCGATCATTGTCGGCATCTTCGGCGGCGCTGCGGCAAGCGTGTTTGCGATCTTCCACGGCTCCGGCAACGGCATCTTGACCATTGCCCGCGGCACGCTGCCGCTCGCGCTGTTCGGCTCGAAGAACTATGCCTATCGCCTTGGCCTGCTCGGCGCACCCTCGCGGATGGCGCAGGCCGCCGCACCGCTGGCGTTCGGGCTCCTGATCGAGGTGATGGGCAGCCGCGTGCTGATCGTGTCGTCCGCGCTGAGCCTTGCCGCGCTGGCGGCGCTGTTCCTGCTCGACAAGACGGCGGCTTCGCGCAAGAGCTGACAAATTGTGACTTCCCTTCGACAACCTGATCGCGCAGAACGGCATCATGGACAACGAGACAAATCCTGAAAGCTGGTGGCGATGGGCGATCACGCCGCCGCAGTCCTACATGATGTACCTGGCCGCGCTGGTGCTGGTGTTCGTGCTGTCTTTCTACGCCGGCACGCTGAAGCCGAAGGGACCGACCGGCCTAAGTCCGCGCCGGCGTCGGTGCCGGCGGCGCCAGGCAATTAAGAATTGGCGGGAGGACCAGATGACATCGCCGACGATCAGTCGCCTTAATCCGCCGGAGCTTGGCTCGCCTCCAGGCTATTCCCAGATTGTCGAGATCACGGCCGGCCGTATCATCTTCATCTCGGGCCAGACCGCAGTCGATGCGGAGGGTAAAGTCGTCGGCAAGCATGACTTTGCCGCACAAGCTGAACAGGTATTCCACAATCTTTCTATCGCCCTGCAGGCGCGCGGATGCACGGCCGCCAACCTTGTGAAACTCACCGTGTTCCTCACCGATATGGAGAAACTCGGACGCTATCGCGAGGCACGAAACCGCTTCTTTGCCACCGTGACGCCACCGGCTGCACCCGCCGTGACTCTGGTCGAGGTTTCGAAGCTCTATGGCCCGGATTTCATGATCGAGATTGAAGCGATCGCGGCAGCGTAGAACCTTCATCCGGTCCGCTTCTCCGACGTCGCGATCCAGATTCCGGCGAATACCGCGATCAGTCCCAGCACCAGGTTTGCGGTGATCGGCTCGCCGACGAGTTGGGTCGCAAGCAGGCCGGCGGCGATCGGGTTGACGGTCATGGTGTTGGCGACGCGGGTCGGCGAGGCTCGCTCCAGCGCCATCACCCAGAGAATGAAGGCCGCCGCCCCGCCCCCGACACCGAGATAGATGCCCGCGATCCACTGCGGCTGCGTGAATTGCGCAAGCGAAGCGAGGCTTCCTGTCACCGCACCGACGGCGATCAGCGCGGCCGCGCCCGTGCCCATGCCGACGGTGAGGAAGCCGAGCGCGCTGGAGCGACGGATGAACGGCCGCGACAGCACGTTGTAGAACGCCATGCACAGCACGGCGCCCATCATGATCAGTTCGCCGCGCCAGGCGCCAGGGGGAGCCGACGCCAACCCCGCGGCCAGCGCCGCGGCGACGCCGAGCACGGCAATCAGCACGCCGATCGTCTTGCGGAAGGTCAGCGCCTCCACCCGCAGCACCGCACCGACCACCATGGTCGAGAGCGGCAGCGTGGCGAGCGCCAGACTCGCGCGCGCCGCGGTCGTGTAGGAAATCGCGATGTTGTAGAGCACGAAGAACACGCCGAAGAAGGCAAAGCCGAGCGCTGCGACGGCGGGCAAGTCTCGCACCGGCGGCCACTTTGACCGCAGCAGCAATGCGACGGGCAGCACGCAGAGGAATCCGATGCCCCAGCGCAGGATCGCGAGCGTCACCGGATCGCTGTGACCTGCGAGATAGCGCGTGATCGCCGCGGCGGAGCCACCAAGCAAACTCGACACCAGCGCGATCGCAACGCCAATCCACTCGGTCACGCAAGCCTCTCCTGGTATCGTTCGCTTCAAGTAGGCACGAAGGTGGGACCGACCAACAGCGGAGCTCGTGCTTTTGCACAGCGATCATTCCGGATGGCGGGATGTGTCAGCAGCGTGGAGACACGAGCGATCATTCTCACGGCGCGATTTCGCCTGAGCTTTGCAAGATCGTTGTCCCTCTCCGAAGAAAGGGCGCAGGGAAAGCCGGGCGCTGACTGCGCCCGCAGCACCGTGTGCAATGGTAGAAAGAAAACGCACACGGATTAGACAGGTACAGCCGAGACATCCCGGCTTTCCCCGCGCAATGGTTTGACGGCTTATACGTGCTCTCCCCGGTGAGCGGCGTTGATTGTCACCGTTGCCACGCCAGCACGGGCCGGCGTGGATAGACGCCACGGTCGCGGCGCCAGGACCACACGACTTCGCCGTACGCTGCAGCGATTTCGCCCGGCAGCAAACCTGCCTGACGCCGCAGCGTCCATCGCATCCCTGCCCAACGTTTCGTGACGATCGCGATCCGTCCCCTTTGGTCGGCACGGGGTGAGCGGACCAGTGCCAGTGATTTGCCCGACGAGGCAAGGGATAATTTACGATTTCACGAATTCGTGAAAACGGAATTCATGCCTCGTGCGCGGCGGCCTCTCGTACAAGTTCGCCGCAACGCCGTGATGCGCGATCATAGGGTGGGTTGAGCGCGAGCATCACTGCTGGGTTTCGCGTACACTCTACCCATCCGGAGCGTCAGCACGCCCCTTCCCGCTCATGGGGACAGGTCTCGACTTCCACCGTGACGTGGCTCAGCCCATGCAGGCCGCTGAGCCTGCGCTTGTAGTGCGAGGGCGGCAGCGGATCGTCCGAGATCAATGAGACGATGGCGGCGCGATGGCCGGGGCCGATCTGCCAGAGATGCAGATCGGTGACGCGGTCGCCCCGCGTCTCCAGCCGCTCGCGGATCAGGCCTGCCATCTTGCCGTCGCTGTTGACGTCGAGCAGCACGCTGCCGGAGGCGCGGACGAGGCCAATCGCCCAGCTCGCGATCACGACCGCGCCGATGATGCCGACGACCGGATCGGCCCAGCTCCATTGCAGGATCATGGCGGTCACCAGCGCCGCGATGGCCAGCACGGAGGTGGCGGCGTCGGCCAGCACATGGACGTAGGCAGCGCGCAAATTGTTATCGCGATGGGCGTGGGGGTGGTGTGAACCATGGGCATGGCCGTGGTGATGGTCGTCGTGCTCCTCGCGCAGCAGGAAGGCGCTGACGAGATTGACGGCCAGCCCGAGCACGGCAACGACGATCGCCTCGCGATAGGCAATCGCGACCGGATTGATCAGCCGTTCCACGCTCTCAAAGGCGATCTGGATCGCGACGATGCCAAGGATGACCGCGCTGGCAAAGGCGGCGAGATCGCCGAATTTGCCAGTGCCGAAGGTGAAATGCGAATTGCGCGCCTGCTTGCGGGCGAAGAAATAGGCGAGCGCCGCAATGCCGAGCGCAGCCGCATGGGTCGCCATGTGCCAGCCGTCGGCAAGCAGCGCCATCGAGCCGAACATCGATCCCGCCACGATTTCGCCGAGCATCATGACCGCGGTCAGCGCCACCACGAGCCAGGTGCGGCGTTCGTTGCGGACGTGTTTCGAGCCGAGGAAGACGTGGTCGTGGGTCCATCGGTCGAGGGAATGCGTATGCATGGCTGTCTCCGGGCGCAAGCCGCGCCGCTTTCCAGCCGATATAGCGCTTCGAAAAGCGAATACTATCACACCGAGATCATCCCGGCCAATCGGGCCGGCCGCCGGCGAGCGCCAGGCGGCTTGCCTGATACATTGCCGTAATATGGGTTGGTCAGGCATTGCGCGCCGCGACCGGCTGCGGCGGCCTGGCATTGCGCCATCGTGGCGTAGGCACATTCGATATGCTCGCCGTCGATGGTGAAGGCCTGCAGGCAAACCGGATAGCCGGGGGCGTAGGTCTGCGCATGTGCCGGTGTTGCGGCAAGCAGCGTTGCGCTCGTCAGGATAGTCAGAGCAAGGACGCGCATGACGGTCTCCTTCACATCCGTTCCCGCGGTCCAACTATACGCCTGTTTCCTCCGGTGGCTTGATATGCCGGAACGAGAATAGCAGCGCGAGATCGTACACAATCTTGAGAACGCCGCAGACGACCAGCGGCAGTCCGGAAAAACTCGTCATCAGCAGCGCGCCAGCAATCGCCGGGCTGATGCTGGAGGCAAGGCTGCGCGGCACGGCGGTGACGCTGGCGGCCGCCGGCCGCTCCGCCGGCGTCACCACGGCCATGACGTAGGAGGTGCGGGTCGGCACATCCATCTGCGACAGCGCCGAGCGCAGCAGCAGCAACGCCAGCGCGACATAGAGATTGGGTGCGAATGCCGCCAGGATCAGAAAGATGCTGGAGGGGATGTGCGTGAACACCATGGTGTTGACGAGCCCAATGCGCTTGGCGATCCAGGCCGCGACCGGATAGGAGAAGCGCTGACAGCGTCGAGGCCCAGAAGAAGAACACGGCCGCCGCCGACAGCGACAGGTCGAAACGCTGGAACAGCCACAGCACCAGCAGCGACTGCGCGACAAAGCCGCCGGCAAAGGCGTCGACGGCAAACAGGGCGGCGAGCTTGTAGACGGTGCGGCGTGAGGGGCCGAGCGGCGCATGGGGCGCCCTCTCCTCGCCGCGCGCATGCGGCACCCGGCGATAGAGCAGCGCGCAGATCACGCCCAGCGCGGCATAGGCGTAGAACATCACCCGGAATGCACCGAGCTGCGAGCTTCCCGCCGCCACCAGAAAATCCGGCAGCGATGCTGCAAGCGAGCCTGCCGCCGCGCACAGCGCGCCGATCAGGCTGTAGCGCGCAAACACCGCCGTGCGGCGATCGTCCGGCGCGTTGCGCGCCAGCACAGCGTGCTCCAGCGGAACCGCCACGCCGAGATCGCCACCGGACGGATTGACGGTGCCGATGAAGCCGACCAGCGCAATCAGCGCCAGATGCTCGACATTGGGAAATGCAATGCCGGTTGCGATCATCAATCCGGCGCCGAACAGCAGCAGCGCCCGCAGATCGAAGCGCGGCGCGATCCAGCCGATCGCAAGCGTCAGCACCGCGGTGCCGAGCAGCGAGGCGGTGGCGACAAGGCCGACGGCGACCGCATCGAGCCCGAGCGCGGTCATGTAGGCCGGCAGGATGATGATGGCAAAGCCGTCGCCGAAGCCGCGCAGCGCGCGTGCCGCATAGAGCAGCGGGATCGGCGCGGAGACGGCAGGGTTTTCCGTTGCGATGCTCGTCATCAGTCCCTCAGGGCAAGGTTATACGCGTCGACACGGCGAGCGCGGCGCACTGAATGGGGCGAGTATGACAAAAAAATCGGCCCTGACCCGTCCACAAGCGCCTCCCTCTCGACACGTCGAGCGGTGCGCAGAGCTTGGACGAAAAGGCCGTCTGACGGGGAGCCTGCTGTGTCCCCGATTTCCATAAGCTAGGTTCTGACCCGGCCAAGCGCAAGCCACGTGAGAGCGGTTGACAGCGCAAGGCGCAATCGGTTATTTCGCGACCCATGGGGATTTTGCGATCTCCCCACGAGGCGTCATGCCCAAGTATCGCGTCCCGTTGTCTCAAGCGAGGGCGCAACCATGTCTACCCCTACCTCTATTTCCCATGACAAACTGGCGCGGCTGATCGGCACGGCGAAAACGCCTGTGTTGATCGACGTGCGTACCGAACAGGACTTTCGCCGCCGATCCCAGGCTGATCCCGGGCGCGGTCAGGCGCGATTTCGCCAAAGGCCTCCGAATGGGGCGAGGAGTTTTCCGGGCAAAATGCCATCGTGGTCTGCCTGCGCGGCGCCAAGCTCGCGCAGGGTGCGGCCGCCTGGCTCCGGCATCTCGACGTTCCCGCCGAAACCCTCGAAGGCGGCTTCGAAGGCTGGAAAGAGGCCAAGCTGCCGCTGATCGACGCGTCAAAGCTGCCGCCGCGCGACGCCAAGGGCCGCACGGTCTGGGTGACGCGGGCGCGGCCGAAGGTCGACCGCATCGCCTGCCCCTGGCTGATCCGCCGCTTCGTCGATCCCAGTGCGGTGTTCCTCTATGTGGCGCCGTCGGAGGTGATCGCAGTCGGCGAGCGCTTCAACGCCGCGCCTTACGACGTCGAGAACGTGTTCTGGAGTCATCGCGGCGACCAATGCACCTTTGACGTCATGATCGAGGAGTTTGGTCTCGCAACGCCGGCGCTCTCGCGGCTCGCCACCATGGTGCGCGGCGCCGACACCGGGCGGCCGGATCTCGCGCCGGAAGCGCCGGGCCTGCTGGCGGCTTCGCTCGGGCTGTCGCGGATGTACGACGACGACCTCGAACAGCTCGAGGCCGGCATGCTGCTCTACGACGCCTTCTATCGCTGGTGCCGCGATGCGACGTCCGAGGCTCACAACTGGCCGACCAACAAGGCGAAGGCGTGATGGACGGCGCGGCACAACAGAGCCAGGGAAGCGGATGCCGGCCACGGCGTCCGCTTCGACGAGGCGTTCTGGGTGTGGCTGCGCGTCGCCATGCTCTCGTTCGGCGGACCGGCGGGCCAGATCGCGGTCATGCACCGTATCCTCGTGGACGAGAAACGGTGGATCTCCGAGAGCCGGTTCCTGCATGCGTTGAACTACTGCATGCTGCTGCCGGGCCCGGAGGCCCAGCAACTCGCAACTTATATCGGCTGGCTGATGCATCGCACCGCCGGCGGCATCATGGCGGGCGGGCTGTTCATCCTGCCCGGCATCATCGCCATCATGGGGCTGAGCTACATCTACGCGGCCTACGGTAACGTCGGCTTCGTCGAGGCGTTGTTCTTCGGGTTGAAGGCCGCGGTGCTCGCCATCGTGATCCAGGCGCTGGTGCGCGTCGGAAAGCGCGCGCTGCGCAACAACGTCATGCTGGCGCTGGCGGCGCATCGCCTTTGTCGCGCATCTTCTTCTTCAACGTGCCCTTCCCGATCATCATCATCGCGGCCGGGATCATCGGCTATCTCGGCGCCAGAGCCGGCCGCAGCGAATTTGCCGGCAGCGAGCATGGCGCCAGCGGCAAGGCGGCGGCGATCGACAGCATGCTCGGCGACGCCGTGCCCGAGCACATCAGACCCAACGTTGCGCGCGCGATCCGCGTCGGGGCGTTCTGGCTTGCGATGTGGCTGGTGCCGGTGGCTGCGATCCTGATCACGCTGGGTGAGGCCAATGTGTTCAGCCAGATCGCGCTGTTCTTCAGCAAGATGGCGATGGTGACCTTTGGCGGCGCCTATGCGGTGCTCGCCTATGTGGCGCAGCAGGCGGTCGAGCATTATCACTGGCTCGACGCGCGCGAGATGCTCGACGGGCTCGGCATGGCCGAGACCACGCCGGGGCCCTGATCATGGTGCTGCAGTTCGTGGGCTTTATGGCCGCTTACCGCGATCCCGGCACGCTGTCGCCGATGCTGGCCGCCACGCTCGGCGGGCTGCTTGCGACCTGGGTGACGTTCACGCCCTGCTTCCTCTGGATCTTCCTCGGCGCGCCCTTCATCGAGCGGCTGCGCGGCAACAAGGGGCTCGCCGGCGCGCTGTCGGCAATCACCGCCGCCGTGGTCGGCGTGATCCTCAATCTCTCGATCTGGTTCGCGCTGCACACGGTCTTCCGGCAGACCACGCCGGTGCACAGCTACGGCTTGTCGTTCGACATGCCGGTGGCCTCGAGCCTCGACTGGGCGGCGCTGCTGCTGGCGGTGGCGGCCGCAACCGCGATCTTCCGCTTCAACATGGGCATGCTGACCGTGCTCGGCGGCTGCTGCGCGATCGGCGTGCTGCTGCGGCTGGCCGGATTGATCTAAGGCAGCGCGACCGCGATCAGCTCTTCGTCAAGCCCTCCGCCGCCGGTAGAGAACGCGATGAACTGCTTGCCACCAGCCATGTAAGTGATCGGCGATCCCGTCGCATTGGCCGGCAGCTCGATCTGCGCCAGCTTTTCACCCGTTGCCTTGTCGTAGACCCACAGATGCGGATCGATGTTTCGCAGATCCCGCAGCGGCATATTGAAGCTTAGGTCGATGCGTGGCGGACCGACGAATCCCATCTGCACGACGATCATGACCGTCTTCGTCAGCAGCGCCCAGCTGCGCGACGGCAAGCCAAAATCGCCCGACGGCGCCACACGCATGACCGGCGCCATCGCGACGCTGCGGCCGACCGGAATGCGCCAGCGATGATCGCCGGAGTTCATGTCGATGGCCACGATGCTGCCGAATGGCGGCTTCAGCAGCGGCAGCCCGCGCGGCCCCGGCAGCCAGGTTTGCGCAATCCCGATGAAGTCATAGGTGCCCTGCCACGGCTCGGGCTTCTCGATCTTGATGAGAGAAGGAATGCGGTAGGTTCCAACATAGAGCATGTTGGTGTCGGGATCGATCGCGGCGCCCGACCAACTCGCACCACCGGCATTGCCGGGCACCGCGATGGTGCCGCGCTGCGACGGCGGCGTATACAGCCCGCCGCGGTCGAACAGATTGGCGATCTCGATCGCCTCTTTGTGAATTTGCGGCGTGAGGGCGATGAGATCCTCGTCGCGCGCGCCCTGCAGATCGAACGGCGCGGGCTTTGACGGGAACGGCTGCGTCTTCGAGGCCACCTCGCCCGGCACGGTGGAGGCCGGCACCGGCTGCTCCTCGATCGGCCACACCGGCTTGCCGGTGACGCGATCGAACACAAAGAGGAAGGCCTGCTTGGTCGGCTGCGCCACTGCCTTGATCTTCTTGCCGTCGACGGTGATGTCGATCAGGTTCGGCGCGGCCGGCAGGTCGTAATCCCACAAGCCATGATGCACGAGCTGGTAGTGCCAGACCTTCTTGCCGGTCGCGGCCTCGATGCAGACGAGGCTTTCGCCGTAGAGGCCGTCGCCCGGACGATGGCCGCCGTAGTAGTCGTTGGTCGGCGTACTGACGGGCAGATAGACGTAGCCGAGCTCCTCGTCCGCGCTCATCGGCGCCCAGACATTGGCGTTGCCCGCCTCCTTCCAGGATTCCTTCTGCCAGGTTTCGACACCGGGCTCCTCGCCCTGCGGCACGGTGTGGAAGGTCCAGAGCAGCTTGCCCGTTGCGATATCAAAGCCGCGCACATCGCCGGGCGGCGACGGCCGCGTGCCCCACCAGTCCAACACGGAGGAGCCGACCACGATGACGCCACGCACGATCACCGCCGGCGAACTTATGGTGTAGTAATTGGGATCGACCGGTCGGCGCAGGGTTTCGACAAGATCAACCCGGCCGTCCTTGCCGAAGCCGGCAACCGTCTTGCCGGTCTTGGCATCCAGCGCATACATCTGCCCAAACGCGGTCAGCATGATGATGCGCTCGTCGTCGCCATTGCGCCAATAGGCGACGCCACGGTGCAGCCAGCCGTTGTTGGGGGGAATACCGAGACCGTTCTCGTAAATCTTCGGGTCGAACACCCATCTGGTTTCGCCGGTCGCGGCGTCGATGGCCGCGACCTGTGACAACGACGTCGAGGTGTAGAGCACGCCACCGATCATCAGCGGCGTGGATTCATTGAGGAAACTCTGTGCTACTCTCGCCGGGTTCGCGGCGCGGACCGCCGTATCCGGCGATTTCCAGCGCCAGGCGACGCGCAGGTTCTTGGCGTTGTCCTTGTTGATCTGCGTCAGCGGCGAATAGCGCGCGGCGGCATAGGTGCCGGCATAGGCCGGCCATTCGCCGGCTGCGAGCGCTTTTGCGGATTCCGGCAGCGCGCCGGGGATGGTTTGGGCAGTGGAGCGCGGCGGGTGCGGCGAGCGCGAGTACGCGATGACTGGCGAGCGAGCCCTTGCCAGGGTCGACATGCGACGCCCATGGCCACCTCCCGCCTCGCTCGTCATGGCCGGATAGCCGTCTGAAGGACGGCGTCGCTTCCGCTCGCCTATGCCCGGCCATCCACGTCTTTGCGCGGTCGATCAGACAAGACGTGGATGCCCGGGACAAGCCCGGGCATGACGATTTCTTGAGGAGGCCGGCGCCCTACTCCACGCCGCGCAAAAACTTGTTCGACTTCGGCAGGCCATCCGCGAGGCGGCCGGCGTCGGCGCGGTTGCCGCGCCAGTCGGACAATTCCTTCATGGAAAGCCCCTGGTCGCGGCCGGCGGAATCCTTCCACGACAGCCCGGCCTTGGCATCGAACACCGCGACGTCGGACAGCTTGCCGCCGGAATATTTCTGCAGCCGCACGCCGCGGCCGCGCGCCATTTCCGGCACCTGCTCCAGCGGGAACAGCACCATCTTGTGGTTGGTGCCGATCACGGCGACAGTGTCGCCGGCAACGGTTGCGATGGCGCAGGCCTCCACGGGCATGTCGACATTCATCACCTGCTTGCCCTTGCGGGTGTTGCCGACGCAATCGTCCTCGTTGACCACAAAACCCTGGCCGTCGGTGTTGGCGACGAGGAATTTGCGGCCACCCTTGTTGACGAACAGCGAGACGATCGCGGCGTCCTGCTCGAGATCGATGAACATGCGGATCGGCTCGCCATGGCCGCGGCCGCCCGGCAGTTTCGCGACATCGAGCGAGTAGAATTTTCCGTTGGTGCCGAACACCAGGAGCTTTGAGGTGCTCTCGGCGAAGAAGGCGTGATCGAGCTTGTCGTCGGTCTTGAACGCCAGCCCCGACAGATCCTGCATGTGGCCCTTCATGGTGCGGACCCAGCCCTTCTCGGAGATCACGACCGTCACCGGCTCGCGCTCGACAAAGGCCTCCTCGATGGCGGCAAGGTCATGCTCGGGCGCGTCGGCGAATGTCGTGCGGCGCTTGCCGAGCGGCGTCTTCGGCCCGAACATGTCGCGAACCTTGCTGACCTGCTCGCCGACCTTGTCCCACTGCTGCTTGTCCGAGCCGAGCAGCGAACTCGACGCCCTTCAGTTCTTTGCGGAGGTCCTTGTCCTCCGTTCTGATCTCCATTTCCTCGAGCTTGCGCAAGGAGCGCAGGCGCATGTTGAGGATGGCATCGGCCTGATTTTCGGTCAGCTTGAACGCCTTGATCAGCGCCGGCTTCGGCTCGTCCTCGGTGCGGATGATCTTGATCACCTTGTCGATGTTCAGGTAGGCGATCAGATAACCGCCGAGGATCTCCAGCCGGTTCTCGATCTGACCCTTGCGGAAGTTGGTGCGGCGCACCAGCACATCGCGCAGATGATCGAGCCATTCGCGCAGGCACTCGGCAAGTCCAACGACCCTGGGCACCTTGCCCTTGATCAGCACGTTGAGGTTCAGCGAGATGCGGCTTTCGAGCTCGGTGAGCTTGAACAACGATTCCATCATCAGTTCGGGATCGACCGTACGCGCGCGCGGCTCGATCACGAGGCGGATGTCCTCGGCCGACTCGTCCCTGATATCGCCGACCAGCGGCAACTTCTTCTCATTGAGCAGTTCGGCGATCCTCTCGATCAGCCGCGACTTCTGCACCAGCCACGGAATCTCGGTGACCACGATCACCCAGGTGCCGCGCGAGCCCTCCTCCTGCGTCCACCTGGCGCGGGTGCGGAACGAGCCGCGGCCGGTGACGTAGGCTTCCGCGATCGCTTCCTTGGAATCGACCACGATGCCGCCGGTCGGAAAATCCGGCCCCTTGACCCACTTCAATAGCGTCTTCGACTTGGCCTCAGGCTTTTCGATCAGATGCAGCGCGGCGTCGCAGAGTTCGGCGGCGTTGTGCGGCGGGATCGCCGTCGCCATGCCGACCGCGATGCCCTGCGAACCATTGGCGAGCAGGTTCGGGAAGCCGCCGGGCAGCACGACCGGCTCTTTGGTCTGGCCGTCGTAATTGGGGCGGAACTCGACGCCGTCTTCGTCGATGCCATCGAGCAGCAGCCGCGCGACATCCGTCAGGCGCGCTTCGGTGTAGCGGTAGGCGGCGGGATTATCGCCGTCGATATTGCCGAAATTGCCCTGGCCGTCGACCAGCGGGTAGCGTGAGGAGAAACTCCTGCGCCAGGCGCACCATGGCGTCGTAGATCGCCTGGTCGCCATGGGGATGGAACGAGCCCATCACGTCGCCGACGATTTTTGCGGATTTCTTGAAGGGCGAGCCCGGGTCGAGCCGCAGCAGCCGCATGCCGTAAAGGATGCGCCGGTGCACCGGCTTCAGCCCGTCGCGCGCATCCGGCAGCGCGCGGTGCATGATGGTCGAGAGCGCGTACGCGAGATAGCGCTCTTCCAGCGCATCGCGCAGCATGACCTCGTGGATCTCGGCCGGTTGCGGCGGAGTAATCTGTTTTCCCATGGGACCGTTGGATTTTGGGTGAGCGTCTTTGCGAATCAGCAGCCCAATTTAGGCTGTACGGGGGCATCGCGGAACCACGGAAGGTGCTAAAATCCGGCAGTATCTGCAGTCGCCTTGGCCTGCCTGTTAGGCCCGGCATAGAGGGCGGTCGAGGAAAAAAGCATGGACCGGCGCGCTTTTTTGATGTCGGCGGCTTCCATGGCCGCGCTGCCCGAATTTGCGGCTGCGCAAAGTCCGGCAAGAACCCTGAAAATTGGCTACTTGTCGGCGCAACAGCAAGCGAGCTTTGCGCCCTATCTCACCGCGTTCCGGCAAGGCTTTGGCGAACTCGGTTATGTCGAGGGCCAGAACCTCGTCATCGAATACCGTTTCGGCGATGACCAGCTTGACCGCGTGCCAGGCCTTGCCGCGCAGCTCGTGAAGTCCGGTGTCGAGCTGATTATTGCCCAGGGTGCTGCGGTATCCGAGATTGCAAAACTCAACCTTGCTGTTCCCATCGTTTACGTCTTCAGCGGCGACCCGGTTTCGGCGGGCCTGGCAGAAAGCCTATCGCGCCCCCGAGGAAACATGACCGGCCTGACCCTGATGGCTGCCGAACTGAACAGCAAGCGGCTGGAAATCCTGCGCGATATCGTTCCGGGATTACGCCGCGTCGCCATCATCGCCAATCCCGAGCATCACGGCGTCAATCTCGAGCGCCGCAACTCGGAGGAAACCGGGCAACGCCTGGGCATCGAAATCCGCTACTACCCCACGCCATCCCCCACGGCGCTTGACGCTGCCCTCGTCGCGATGAAAGCCGACCCTGCGCAGGCGATCTCGGTGTTTTCCGACGGCTTTGCGGTTCAGAACCGGAAGCTGATCTTCGACTTCGCAGCTGATCAGCGCATTCCAGTGGTTGCCGGATGGTCGGTCTTCGCCCGAAGCGGCGCCATCTGTTCGTATGGACCGCTGCAATCGGAGCAGTATCGACGGCTGGCCAGCTATGTCGACCGCATCGCCAAGGGCGCAAAGCCTTCCGAACTGCCGATCCAGCAGCCGACCAAGTTCGAAACGATCATCAATATGAAGGTGGCCAAGACGCTTGGGCTCTCGATTCCACCTGCGCTGCTGGCGAGCGCCGACGAGCTGATCGAGTGAGGCCCAGTCGCCGGTCGCTCAAACGCGATGTCGCCTGGTGTTGGCGAACAGGGCCGTCAGCAGCAAGATCCCGCCAAAGAAGGCGATGGGCAGCCAGAAGCTAATGCGATTGGCAATCCTCCACTGGCGCTCGAACTGCTGCCAGCGGTACTTCCTGCGCTCGCGCTCCTCGGGATTAGTCACGATCGCTGCGGCAGCGCCGTCTGTGTACGGCGACGGATCACCGCGTTGATAAACCCCTCGCGGGCATCGGAATGGCCCTGCCCGCGCGGCTCCAGCACGTGGCGGAGCAGGAACAGGCCGGTGATCCGGAATCCGTCCTGCAGGTCCTCATCGGTGAACGCGATCACGCTGCCCTCGCCGGCGTGCAGGAAGGCGGGCAGCCGCAGCAATCGATCGCGCCAGGGCTCGCCGGCCGTGCGCGACACCGCGCCGCCGGATTTCGGCGAGACATAGGCGAGTTCCCCGGTCTCGCCGGTAGCCGCGCAATTTTCCAGATCGAGCCCGAAGCCGAGTTCGGCCAGCATCGCAAGCTCAAAGCGCACCAGATGCACGGCGGCTTCGCCCGCGTCCTCGAAATCATCGAGCGTGTGCTCCAGCATCTCGTAGATGTCTTCGTGCGGATCGCGCTCCGGCAACAGCCGCGCCAGCGATGCGAGATGCGTCACGCCGTAGACGGCGTGCGATGACGCCAGGAGGTTCGCGGCGCGCACATGCGTGGCTTCGATCGCATAGGTGCCGAGATGCTCATCGAGCCGCGCCCGCCACACCGCGCGCACGCTGTTGCCGGGCTGCAGCAGCGGCCGCATCCGGGAACCGGCGCCGCCGCGCACCAGGCCGAGATGCCGGCCATGCGCGCGCGTCATCAGTTCGACGATGGCTGAGGATTTGCCATGCCGCCGCACGCCCAGCACGATGCCTTCGTCGGTCCATTCCATTGGGGGAAGAATACAGTCCTGTAGGGCGGATTAGCGAATGCGTAATCCGCCAATTCACGGCAATTTGCGGGCGGCGGGTTACGCCTGACGGCTAACCCGTCCTACGCACCGCCTATCCGTCAAACCAATCCTTCGCGTCCCCGGTGAAAGCAAAATACAGCCCGAGCGCGGTCAGCCCACAGGAGATGGCGTCGATCGCGCTGTCGAATTGCAGGCCGCCCTCGCTGATCACCTGCACCAGCGAGACCAGCGACAGCGCCAGTGCCGCCACCAGCACCCAGCGCGGCCAGTTCTTGCGGCGGCGCGCGGCGAGCCATACGAAATAGAACAGCAGCAGGATCATGGCGGCGGCCATCAGGGTCGCGACATTGATCATGTGCTCGGTCATGGACGCGCTCGGCGTGCGCTCCTGGAACGCCACCGATACCGCGTCCAGCGTCAGCGACGCATAGAGCAGCACCTCGAACCACCAGACATTCTTGGGCAGGGTCATAGCGAGGGCGCCTATTCCTTGGGGAATTCGAGTCCCATTTCCCGGTAACGGTCGGGATCGTCGCCCCAGTTTTCGCGCACCTTGACGAACAGGAAGAGATGCGCCGGATGCCCCACGATCTCGGCGATCTCCTTGCGCGCCTCGGCGCCGATCGCCTTGATGGCGGCGCCGCCCTTGCCGAGCACTATCTTGCGCTGGCTTTCGCGCTCGACAAAGATCGTCTGCTCGATACGGACCGAACCGTCCTTGCGTTCGGTCCAACTGTCGGTCTCGACCGTCGACTGGTACGGCAACTCCTGGTGAAGCTGCTGGAAGATCTTCTCGCGGGTGATTTCAGCAGCAAGATGGCGCAGCGGCGCCACGGACATCTGGTCTTCCGGATAGAGGAACGGCCCCACGGGTAGCGCTGCGGCGAGCGCCTTGCGCAGATCGTCGATGCCATCGCCCGACAACGCCGAGATCATGAAGGTGCTTTGGAACGCGATTTGATCGTTGGCGGCCTGCACCAGCGCCAGCAGCCTTTCGCGCGGAACAAGATCGATCTTGTTGATCACCAGGATCTTTGGATGCGGGACGGTGGCAAGCTTCTCGAAAATCGCCTTCGCCTCCTCGTCAAGGCCGAGCTTTGCGTCAAGCAGCACGCAGACGAGGTCGGCATCATGCGCGCCGGTCCATGCGGTAATGACCATGGCGCGATCGAGCCGCCGCTTCGGGGCGAAGATCCCGGGGGTATCGACCAGGATGATCTGCGCCTTGCCCTCGACGACGATGCCGCGGATCAGCGCCCGCGTGGTCTGCACCTTGCGCGAGACGATCGTCACCTTTTCGCCCACCACCGCATTGACCAATGTCGACTTGCCGACATTGGGCGCGCCGATCAGCGCCACGAAGCCGCAGCGCGTCGCGTGCCGTCGCGCTCTCCTTCAACCTTCATATTTGCCGCCGACTTCACGCGCCAGCATCGAGAGCGCGGCGCTCTTTTCCGCAGCGCGTTTGGAACCGCCGACGCCCTCGGCCGGCTCGAGGCCCGGAAGGTTCACGGCGACGCGGAACTGCGGATCGTGATGCGGCCCGGTACGCTCGACCTCGCGATAGACCGGGGTCGGCAGGCCCTTCGATTGCGCCCATTCCTGCAGCGCAGTCTTGGCGTCGCGCATCGGCCGGCGGTGCTTGTGCATCCGCTCGGTCCAGTGCTTTTCGACGAAGGCAGCGGCAGCCGGATAGCCGCCGTCGATATAGATCGCGCCGATCACGGCCTCGCAGATGTCGCCGAGCACGGACTCGCGCAGCCGCGCCTCGGAGTTCGCGTTGCCCACGGCGCCGAGCTTGATGTCCTCGCCGAGCCCGAGCGATTTTGCGACATCCGCGCAGGTTTCCTTGCGCACGAGGTCGGCCAGACGCTTCGACAAGCTCGCCCTCGTCCGCGCGTGGAAACGCCTGGTAGAGCATGTCGGAGACGACAAGACCCAGCACGTGATCGCCGAGGAATTCCATGCGCTGGTAGCTGTCGGCGCGATGACGCTTGGCCGGGTTGAGCGCCGAGACATGCGTAAATGCGGTCGCCAGCACGGCGCGCTTGGCGAATTTATGCCCGATGCGCGACTCGATGGAGTTCAGCGCCGCCGTCTTGCGCGGCTTTTTCTTCGGCGCAGCCGTGTTTTTCGGCGAATCCTTGCCCGCGGCGTCAGGACTTGCGTCGCCCGGTGTCGATGCAGTCCGAATGACGGGCGTATCGTCGATCATCGCACGATGGAGAAGAGACGGTTCCAGCGCACGGCGGTCGGCCAGCGCCAGAACATCCAGGCGTGTTCGCCCTCGGCGATGGAGAAGAAGATCATCTGGGCGCGGCCGATGATGTTCTGGAATGGCACGTAGCCTACCGCCGACAGCACCCGGCTGTCGGTGGAGTTGTCGCGGTTGTCGCCCATCATGAAGAAATGGCCGGCCGGCACGGTGTAGACGTTGGTGTTGTCGTAGAAGCCGACGTCGACGCAATCGAGCGTCTCGTAGCTGACGCCGTTGGGCAGCGTCTCCTTCCAGCGCTTGACGCGCGCCTGAGCATCGGAGCCGCAAGGATCTTCGCCGACAAAGTCGGACAGCCGCTCGCGCTTGACCGGCACGTCGTTGATATGGAGCAGCCCCTCCTTCATCTGGACGCGGTCGCCGGGCAGTCCGATGACGCGCTTGATGTAATCGGTGGAGTCGTCCTTGGGCAGACGGAACACAACGATGTCGCCGCGCGACGGCTCGGAGCCGAAAACGCGGCCGGAGAACAGCGGTGGCGACAGCGGGATCGAATAGTAGCTGTAGCCGTAGGAGTATTTCGAGACGAACAGGTAGTCGCCGACCAGGAGCGTCGCCTTCATCGATCCGGAGGGGATGTTGAAGGGCTGGAACAGGAAGGTGCGGATCACCAGCGCGATCAACAGGGCATGAATGACGACACGGATGGTTTCACCAAATCCGCTCTCTGATTTTGTCCCTGACGTCACGCTCATCGCTTTCCCAATGTCCGGTCGCGGGTGGCCCGCGTGGTGGCAGAACGTTTTCCTGACGCGAATCGGCTGTTCGTCCGCGCCCAGGAAAATGGTCTCGTTTCTGGTGTTTGGGAACGAATTCCGGTGCAAGACCAAGATTCGCCCTGACTCGACTTTCGAAAACCCCGCGGCGTTTTAGACGGTTGTTCGCAGGCGCGCAATCAAGGGCGGTGTCAAAACTATCATAATCTATTGAAATATCAACGATTTTTTAGTTTTTCCCCACCCGGTGACGGCGCGGCCGCCGCGACAGTCAGGGTTTGCTCGGCTGGACCGCCGAAATTATGACAAAGGCCTGCGCGAGCGGCCAATCGTCGGTGATCGTGAGGTCGATCCGCGCCTCAAAGCCGTCGGGCGTCAGCGCCTGCAGGCGGGCCAGTGCCCCGCCGGTCAGCTGCATGCTCGGCCGGCCGCCGGGCAGGTTCACCACCCCCATATCGCGCCACCAAACTCCCTGCCGGATGCCGGTTCCCAGCGCCTTGGAGCAGGCCTCCTTGGCGGCAAAGCGCTTGGCGTAGGTTGCCACCACCATCTTCTCGTTCTTGGCGCGCCGCTCGGCCTTGGCCCGCTCGGCCTCGGTGAAGATGCGCTCGAGGAAGCGCTCGCCATGGCGCTCGATCACCTTGGCGACGCGTGTGATGTCGATCAGGTCGGAGCCGACGCCGATGATCATGCGGCACTTTCCAGCCGCTCGCGGCCGCGCGCCATCGCCGCGCGCATCTTGCGCACCGTCTCGCCGATGCCGACGAAGATCGCCTCGCCGACCATGTAGTAGCCGATATTGAGTTCGGCGATTTCGGGCAGGCGCGCGATCGTCTCTGATGTCTCGTAGTCGAGGCCGTGGCCGGCGTGCACCTCGAGCCCCGCGGCGCGTGCCAGTTTTGCGCCGGCAGCGATGCGCTGCCACTCGGCCTCGGCCTTGGCCGTGTGGCCGTCGACGACGGCATCGCACCAGGCGCCGGTGTGGATCTCGATCACGGGCGCGCGCAGCTTTGCCGCCCACTCGATCTGGCGCGGGTCGGCGGCGATGAACAGCGACACCCTGACGCCGGCATCGCTCAGTTTTGCGATGAAGGGCTGCAGGTGATTGTGCTGGCCGGCGACGTCGAGCCCGCCTTCGGTGGTGAGCTCTTCGCGCCGCTCCGGCACCAGACAAACCGCATGCGGCTTGGTCGCGAGCGAGATGCGCAGCATGTCGTCGGTTGCCGCCATCTCGAAATTCAAGGGCTTGGAGATTTCAGCCTTGAGCCGCGTCATGTCCTCGTCGCGGATATGGCGGCGGTCTTCGCGCAGATGCGCGGTGATGCCGTCGGCGCCGGCCTCGATGGCGGCAAGGGCGGCGCGAACCGGATCGGGCCGCAGACCTGCGCGCGCATTGCGCAAGGTGGCGACGTGATCGACGTTGACGCCGAGGCGCAGCGGCGGAGCTTTGGGCATGGGCAGGCTCGCAATTCGGAGTCTCAATCGTCATGCGCGGGCAGCCGCGAAGCGGCGTGCTTCCGCTCGCCGATGCCCCGCGCATCCATCTTCTTGGGAGATGATGGATTGCCGGGTCAAGCCCGGCAACGACAAAATCGCTAGCCGTTAACCCGCTCGACGCGCGCGACGACCGCCTTTGCACGGAGTTGGGCGATAATTGCACTGAGATGCTTGAGGTCATAGACCTCGAGGTCGATGGTGAGCTCGGTGAAATCGGGCGAGCGGCGCGACATGCTGATGTTGTCGATATTGCCGTCGTGCTCGGCGATCACGGTGGCGACCTGGGCAAGGCTGCCGGGCTCGTTGACGTTGTCGATGCGGATGCGCGCGGGGAAGCGCTGCGGCGTGGTCTCGTCGATATCCCAGCGCACGTCGAGCCAGCGCTCCGGCTCGTCCTCGTAATCCTTCAGCGCCGGCGCCTGGATCGGATAGATCGTGATCCCCTCGCCCGGCGTGATGATGCCGACGATGCGGTCGCCCGGCACCGCGCCGCCATTGGGAGCGAACTTGATCGGCAGGTCGGCATTGCCGCCGCCGACCGGGATCACGGAAGCGCTGCGCGCGGGATGATGCGGCTGCGCCTGCTTGAGCTTGGCGGCGAGCCCCTTCTTGGCGCCGTAGCGCGCCACCCGCTCTTCCTTGTAGTCGGGATACATCGCGCGGGCGACGTCGGAGGCCTTCAGCTCGCCGCGTCCCACCGAGGCCATGACGTCCTCGATGGAGGCACGCGCCAGCCGCGGCAACGCGCCCTTCAGCTTGTCGTCGGCATAGTCGATCTTGGCGCGGGCAAACAGGCGCTCGATGATGCGCCGGCCAAGGCCCGCATACTGGTCGCGCACCGCGGTGCGGGTGGCGCGGCGGATAGCCTGCCGCGCCCTGCCGGTCACGGCGAGCGATTCCCAGGCCGACGGCGGCGCCGACTGCGCTTCCGAGGTCAACACCTCGACCTCGTCGCCGTTGGCGAGTTCCGACGACAACGGCGCGAACTTGCCGTTGATCTTGCAGCCGACCGCGCTGTTGCCGACATCGGTATGCACGGCATAGGCAAAGTCGATCACGTTGGCGTGACGCGGCAGCGCGATCAGTTTTCCGCGCGGGGTGAAGCAAAACACCTGGTCGTGGAACAGTTCGAGCTTGGTGTGCTCGAGGAATTCCTCGGGGTTGGCGCTTTCGGAAAGGATGCCGACGGTGTGGCGCAGCCAGGCAAAAGCGTTGGACTCGCGCTTGAGAAGTTCGGTCGGCGAGCCCACGCCGTCCTTGTAGAAAGCGTGCGCGGCGATGCCGAACTCGGCGATCTGATCCATCTCCTCGGTGCGGATCTGCAGCTCGACGCGCTGGTTGCCGGGGCCGATCACGGTGGTGTGGATCGAGCGATAGTCGTTCTGCTTCGGCGTCGAGATGTAGTCCTTGAAGCGGCCGGGCACCACCGGCCAGGTGGTGTGGACGACGCCGAGCGCGCGATAGCAGGATTCCACGCTGTCGAGCACGACGCGGAAGCCGAAGATATCGGAGAGCTGCTCGAAGCCGACCGATTTGCGTTCCATCTTGGTCCAGATCGAAAACGGCTTCTTGCGGCGGCCATAGACATGGGCGACCACGCCGTTGGTCTGCAGGTTCTTCTGCAGCTGGCTCTCGATTTCGCCGATCAGATTGCGGTTGCGCTCGGCGAGCGCATCGAGGCGCTGCTTGACCACATCATAGGCTTCCGGATCGATCGAACGGAACGAAAGATCCTCCAGCTCCTCGCGCATCTCCTGCATGCCCATGCGGCCTGCGAGCGGCGCATAGATGTCGAGCGTCTCCTCGGCGATGCGGCGGCGCGAGGCCGGCGGCACGAATTCCAGCGTGCGCATGTTGTGCAGGCGGTCGGCGAGCTTGATCAGGAGCACACGGACGTCGTCGGCAATGGCGAGCAGGAGCTTGCGCAGGTTCTCGGCCTGCTTGGCCTCGCGCGAGACGAGCTCGAGCCGTTTCAGCTTGGTCAACCCCTCGACCAGCGCGCCGATCTCGTGGCCGAAAATCTGGTCGATCTCCGCGCGCGTCGCCTCGGTGTCCTCGATGGTATCGTGCAGCAGCGCCGCCACGATGGTGGCGTCGTCGAGCTTGAGCGCGGTGAGGATCGCGGCGACCTCGAGCGGATGCGAGAAATACGGATCGCCGGAGGCGCGGGTCTGCGCGCCATGCGCCTTCATCGCGTAGACATAGGCGCGGTTGAGCAGGTCTTCGTCGGTGTCGGGGTTGTAGGAGCGGACGCGCTCGACGAGGTCATATTGCCGCATGATGCCGGCGCGCGGCTTGGCCGGGCGCGATGGCGCAGCGCTCGGTGCCACCGCGACCTGTTCGGTCGCAGCCTGCATCTGCCGTGAACTGCGACGCCAAAACACCATCGATTCGCCGCCTGCTTATGCGGAGCCGTTGGACCCGTTCCGCATACTCCAATTTAGCCTCGAAGCGGGCTGCACCCTACCGGGCACTGGCCGCGCATCCGTCGTATCAAGAACGCATCGTAACCCAAAAAATGTCAACAAAAGCAAAGGCCCGGACAATTGTCCGGGCCTTTGGGTAAATTTACGTGCAACCGCGCCGATTACTCGTCTTCTTCGGGCTGCTCTTCCGGCGGGCGCCAGACCCTCGAGGCCCTTGAGCAGTTCCTCTTCGGTCATGCGCTCGACGGCGACCTCGGTGTCGTCGGCATCCACGCTGGCGCCGGCCGAGCCGATCAGCGGCACTGTATCCGGCTCGGGCTCGTCGACCTCGACGAACTTCTGCAGGGAATGCACCAGTTCTTCCCTCAAATCCTCAGGCGAAATGGAGGATTCGGCGATTTCACGCAGCGATACGACGGGGTTCTTGTCGTTGTCCCGGTCGACGGTGAGCTGCGATCCGGACGAGATCATGCGCGCGCGGTGCGCGGCCAACAGGACCAGGTCGAACCGGTTGTCCACCTTGTCAATGCAGTCTTCGACGGTGACGCGCGCCATTTGCTGTCGCTCCGTTAAATGGGCCTAAATTGCTGATTATTGGGGGCTAGTTATAGGGCCCGGTAACAATACGCAAGGCCAATTTGTGATTTGGCGTGGCTGGCGGCCTCTGCTAACCCCGGATCGGGGCCAGAAGGCCGGAGCGTCCCGTGACCTGGCAATGTGCCGTCCGGGACAAGTCAAACCCACTTCATTGCAGTGTCAAAAGTATAGGTTTTTCGCCCTCGCCTCACCATAATTTCGGTGGTGACTGTAGGCGGGATGGATTCACCGAACTTTAGGCAGCATGGCGTGAAAGTGCACGCGGCCCGTTGCCGCTGCGCGAAAACATGATAACAACTACTACGCGAGAAGGCTTGCTTTGATGTCGACACCCGTTTCCAACAAGATCGCGCTCTTCATCGATGGCGCCAACCTCTATGCCACGGCGAAGACGCTCGGCTTTGATATCGACTACAAGCGCCTGCTCAAGGAATTCCAGGGTCGCGGGACGCTGCTGCGGGCCTTCTACTACACCGCCATCATCGAGGATCAGGAATACTCCTCGATCCGGCCCTTGATCGACTGGCTCGACTACAACGGCTACACCGTGGTCACCAAGGCCACCAAGGAATTCATCGACGCCTCGGGCCGCCGCAAGGTCAAGGGCAACATGGATATCGAGCTCGCCGTCGATGCGATGGAACTCGCCGAGCATATCGACCAGATGGTGCTGTTCTCCGGCGACGGCGATTTCCGCTCGCTGGTGGAAGCCGTTCAGCGCCGTGGCGTAAGGGTAACGGTGATTTCCACCATCGCCAGCCAGCCGCCGATGATCGCCGACGAACTGCGCCGCCAGGCCGACGTGTTCACCGACCTCGTCGAGCTGCAGTCCAAGCTTGGCCGCGATCCGTCCGAGCGCCCCGCCCCGCGCGATCGCGAAGCCCGTCATGGCGAACCCCGTCACCATGCGCCGCAATTCCTGCAGCGCGCCACCACGATGGCGCCCCGGGGGGCCGGTGACGACGACTTCGAAGAATAAGCCCGGCGCTGCTTCCAAGGAACCTGACCGCAACTGCCCCCTCTGCCCGCGGCTCGCCGAGTTCCGCGCGCAGATCCGCGTCCGTGAGCCCTCCTGGCACAATGCGCCGGTGGCCTCCTTCGGCGATCCTAATGCGCGAGTTCTGATTGTCGGACTCGCGCCAGGGTTGCAAGGAGCGAATCGGACCGGGCGCCCGTTCACCGGCGACTATGCCGGCGACCTGCTCTATTCGACGCTGCTCGCCTTCGGCTTTGCCAAGGGCAGCTACCAGGCGCGGCCTGACGATGGGCTGACCCTGGTCGATTGCCGCATCTCGAACGCCGTGCGCTGCGTTCCGCCGCAGAACAAGCCCCTGCCCGCCGAGATCAACACCTGCAGGACGTACCTCGCCGCCACCATTGCGACCATGCCGCGGCTGACATCGATCGTCATGCTCGGCAGGATCGCCCACGAATCAACCGTGAAGGCGCTCGGATTGAAGGGCTCGGCGGCGCCGTTCGGCCATGGCGCCGTACATCAGGCCGGCCATCTCAGCCTCTACGACAGCTACCACTGCTCGCGCTACAACACGAACACCGGCGTGCTCACGACGGAGATGTTCCGCAGCGTGTTCGCGCGGGTGCGCGCCGAGCTATCCTAGCGCCTTGGGATTTTCCTTCAGCCACGCCAGCACGTCGCCGGCGTTGCTGTCAGGCGGAAACACCGGATAGAACACCTGGGTGATGCGCCCGTCATCGACGATGAGCGCAAGCCGCTTGATCAGCGTCAGCCCAGCCACCTGCATGGTCGGCAACTGCAGCGCCTCGGTCAGATCGAGTTTTTCGTCCGACAACACCGGAAACGGCAGATGCAGCCGCGCCGCCATCTCGGCCTGATAGGCGTTGCTTTGCGTCGACAGGCCGAACACCTGCTTTGCGCCCGCCGCCTTCAGCTCGGCAAACAGGTCGCGAAACGAACAGGTCTGCGGCGTGCAGCCGCGCGCGCCCGGGATCATGTCCCAGTCGTCGACGAGGCTGATCTTGCCGGGCTCGCCGGTGCGGGGATAGGCGAACACGACGGTGCGGCCGGGAAGCTGCGACAGGTCGACCGTCGTGTCATCGGTCGCAAGCAGGCTGACAGAGGGAATCTTCGTCCCCTTCAGATGCGCCGCGCCGCCGTCGTCTTTCGGCGCCGGGATCTTGCTCCAGTCGACTTCGAGCAGGTTTTTCTGGTTCATCGCAGATCTCGCCCAGCCAGGTAGGAAATAGTCAGCCCCGCGCCCGCATCAAGCGGCCCTTCTCGCGGCTCCAGTCGCGCTTCTTTTCGGTCTCGCGCTTGTCGTGCAGTTTCTTGCCCTTGGCGACCGCCAGCAACAGTTTTGCCCGCCCGCGCTCGTTGAAATAGAGTTTTAGCGGGATCAGCGTCATGCCTTCGCGATCGACCGCGCCCATCAGCTTGTTGATCTGCTTGCGATGCAGCAGCAGTTTGCGCGGCCGCTTCGGCTCGTGATTGTTGCGGTTGCCTTGCAGATATTCCGGGATGTTGGCGTTGATCAGCCAGAGTTCGCCGCCCTTGGAATCGGCATAGGATTCCGCAATCGTGCTCTTGCCGCTACGGACCGACTTGACCTCGGTGCCGGTCAGCGCAATGCCGGTCTCGATCGTATCTTCGATCGCATAGTTGAAGCGGGCCTTGCGATTTTCCGCGACAACCTTGATCGGGCGTTCGTTCTTTTCAGCGGCCACTTTAGTTTTTCTTGAGGAGGTCGCGGATCTCGACCAGCAGCTCTTCCTGTTTGGTCAGCTTCGGCGGCGAAGGCGCGGCCTCTTCCTTGCGCTTGAACTGGTTCATGGCGCGGATCACGAGGAACAGCACGAAGGCGATGATCACGAAATTGATCGTCAGGGTGAGGAAATTGCCCCAGGCCAGCACGGCGCCCTGCTTCTTGGCGTCCGCGAGGTTAGTCGCGGTCACCGACTTCGCCAGCCCCGTGAAATAGTTGGAGAAGTCGAGGCCGCCGGAGACCGCGCCGACGATCGGCATGATGATGTCGGCGACCAGCGATGTCACGATACCGCCGAAGGCCGCGCCGATGATGACGCCGACCGCGAGGTCGACGACATTTCCCTTCATCGCAAATTCGCGAAACTCCTTGAGCATGCGCAGCCCCTTCTCCTCAGCCTCGCGAATGGGAAGACTCATGTCGGCAGTGTCGAAAAGCTCAGTTGATCAGCCCGGCATGCACCATGGCGTGCGCGGATCACCTTGCCGGTTGGCGGCGTCACATTCATCAGCGGAAGACGCACTTCTTCTTCCAGCCGCCCCAGCAGCTTGAGCCCGTGCTTGTCGCCAGCCAGGCCTGGCTCCTTGAAGATGGCGTCATGCAGCGGTGTCAGCCGGTCCTGAATTTTCAGCCCGGTGATGTAATCGCCCTTCAGCACGGCGGTCATCAACTCCGCGCACAGTTTCGGCGCCACATTGGCAACGACGGAAATGCAGCCATGTCCGCCCGCCGCCATGTAGGCCAGCGCCGTCATGTCCTCGCCGGAAAGCTGGATGAAATCCGGTCCCATCGCGTGGCGCTGCTGCGAAACTCGCGCCAGATTGGCGGTGGCGTCCTTGACGCCGGCGATGTTCTTCAATTCGAACAACCGGGTCATGGTGTCCACCGACATGTCGACGACCGAGCGCGGCGGGATGTTGTAGATGATGATCGGGATTTCGATCGCATCGTTGACCGCCTTGAAGTGCTGATACATCCCTTCCTGGGTCGGCTTGTTGTAATACGGCGTCACCACCAGTACGGCATCGGCGCCGGCCTTCTCGGCATGGACGGCCAGGTCGACGGCTTCACGCGTGGAGTTCGAGCCCGCACCGGCGATGACGGGGACGCGTCCCTTTGCCTCATCGATGCACATCTCGACCACACGGTGATGTTCTTGATGGCTCAGCGTCGGGCTTTCTCCGGTGGTGCCGACCGGAACGAGACCGTGCGACCCCTGGTCGATCTGCCAGCTGACGAGACCGCGGAACGCCGCCTCATCGAGCGCGCCATTCTTGAACGGCGTGACCAAGGCGGTGAACGAGCCCGTGAATTTTGTCTTGGCTGCCATGGACTTCCTCCCAAACCTGCGCGCAGCAGGTGAACTGAAAGGCAATTCATATAGGGTCTGCGGTCGCGCGCGAAAGGGCCGTAGCGGGCCTGTTCCACCGTCAGTCAGCCGCGATTTTGCCGCGGTATTGGCGCACACAGCGCGGGCCCGAAGGGGGTTGTTAGTATTTCGTCCACATATTCAATCAAATAGGACTGGGGCTTCTCAGACCTGAACGATTCGCCGCGAAGGAATGCCGTGACCCGAACCGTGCGCGCAGCAGCGTTGCGATCCACCGCTTTGGCAGCATGCCTGGCGCTGGCGGCCGCATTGGCGATTCGCCGAAGCTGCGCCAAAAGTGCCGCTGCCAAAGCCGCGCCCGATCGCGCGGAACAGTGTCGTCGCGACGGCAGCACCCAACGCCACGGCATCTGTTCCGGCGACCAGCGCCGCAGCACCGAAGGCCGCCGACAAGAACGGATTGCCGACACCCCTCAGACCGCCCACGCGCCATCGGCTGCGCCGCTCGGCCCGCCGCTCCGCGCGCCATCGGTCGCTACGCGGAAACCAATCACACCCGCCGCTGTTGCCGCGACCTCGACCACCTCGCAGGCCGACAAGGACGCGCTGGAAAACGTCATCGAGCTCCTGCGCAAGCGCAAGGCGGACGAGGCCACGCAAGCCGAAGCCACGATTTCGGATCCGGTGGCGCGCAAGCTCGCCGAATGGCTGATCCTGCGCAGCGAGAGCAACAACGTCACCGTCGAGCGCTATCGCGCCTTCCTTGCGTCAAATCCGAGCTGGCCGTCGCAGACCTTCCTGCGCCGCAGGCTGGAGGCGGCGTTGTGGGACGACAAGCGCGATGACGCTGCGATCTGGTCGTGGTTCGAAAACGAATCTCCGATCTCGGCCAAGGGCCGGCTGGCGCTGGCCAAAGTGATGATCGGCCGCGGCGACCGCAGCAATGCCGAGCGACTGGTGCGCGAGGCCTGGCGCCACGACCCGATGTCGGAGGATACCGAAAGCGCGTGCTCGACATGTTCGGTGCGTTCCTGACCGCGGGCGATCACAAGGCGCGGATGGACACCCTGCTCTACGGCACCGAAAACGAGGCGGCCGGCACGCGCGCCGCCAAGCGGCTCGGGTCCGGCCATGTCGCGCTGGCGAAGGCGCGCATTGCCGCCAACCGCAAGGGCGGCAACCTCAAGGCATTGCTCGACGCCGTACCGCACGAGCTGCACTCCGACCCCGGCTACACTCTTCGCAAAAATCCAGATGCTGCGCCGCGACGAGAAATTCGCCGACGCCGCAAAGCTGATGATGAGCGCGCCAAAGGATGCCGGCGCGACTGCACAATCTCGACGAATGGTGGATCGAGCGGCGGCTGCTGGCGCGCAAGATGATCGACACCAACGAATTCCGCACCGCCTATCTGATCGCGCGCGATGCGGCGCTGCCCTCGCGCGACATCTACAAGACCGAGCAGGAATTCACCGCCGGCTGGATCGCGCTGCGCTTCCTCAACGATCCCTGCGCTGGCCGCGCAGCATTTTGCCCGCATCGGCGTCGGCAGCGTCAATCCGACCACGCTGGCACGCGCCGGCTACTGGCAGGGCCGCGCCGCGGAAGCCGCCGGCCGGGCCCAGGAGGCCCGCGCCGCCTACACCCGCGCCGCCGAGCAATCGACCAGCTATTACGGACAGCTCGCGCGCGCCAAGCTCGGCCTGCCGCAGATCGAGCTGAATGGCGTACCCCGCGGTCGCAGCCCGGAGCGGCTCGAGATCGTGCGTGCTGCGCAATTGCTCTACGAGCTCGAAGAAGGCGAGTTTGCGATCCCGCTGCTCGCCGACATGGGCGAGAACGGCGATCCCGAGGCGCTGGTCGGGCTCGGCGAGCTGGCCGCCCGCGCCAGCGACGCCCGCGGCATGCTGCTGATGGGCAAGGCCGCGCTCAACCGCGGCCTGCCGTTCGACTTCTACGCCTATCCCGTCAACGGGATTCCGTCGTTCAAGCAGATCGGGCCCGAGGTCGAGCGAAGCCTCGTCTACGCGATTGCCCGCCAGGAGAGCGCCTTCAACCCCACGGTGGTCTCGCCGGCGCAGGCCTATGGACTGATGCAGGTGACCCCGGATGCGGCGCGCTATGTCTGCAAGCGCCACGGCGCCACCTACGACCTCGCCCGGCTGAAGAACGACTCGGCCTACAACGCCACGCTGGGCGCCGCCGAGCTTGGCGGGCTATTGGAGGATTACCGCGGCTCCTACATCATGACGTTTGCCGCCTACAATGCCGGCCGCGGCAGCGTGAAGAAGTGGATCGAGCGCTATGGCGATCCGCGCGATCCCAAGGTCGACGCGGTGGACTGGGTCGAGCTGATCCCCTTCTCCGAGACGCGCAACTATGTGCAGCGGATCATGGAGAACCTGCAGGTCTACCGCGCCCGTTTCGGCGGCGGGACGAAGCTGCAGATCGAGGCAGACCTGCGCCGCGGCGCCAGCGTCGAATAACCAAAATAGAGTATAGCGAATGGCGAGTGGACCATCGGTCCAGCCCGGGCTCTCCGTATTCACCATTCGCCTTTCGCCTTTCGTACGGAACCTTACGTGCGGGCCCCACGTCATTCTCGGGTAACGCGAAACCGGCCTTGAGCCATTTGCCTTTGAACAATCCACCGCCGACTTGAAAGACTACACGTTAAACACGGGTGTTCGAGCGGCACTCAAGTCATCGGCATGCTGGCAGGGCTTTGTTGCGCCTGCTACGATAGCGACCGACCAAGAGGCGGCAGTCGCATGAGCAGCGTCCCGCGTCTGTGTACCCCGATGCCTGTATTGAACAGTGATTTTGAGAGGGCGATTCGTGTGCTCGCAAAGTATCTCTTTACCCAAAGCGATTCAGGAAGCCGCGATGGCGCTGCGCACGAAGGAATTTGGAAGAGCCGAGCAGCTGGCGGAGAAAATCCTGAAATCGAACCGCACGGAAAGACATGCGGTTCTCATCCTCGCGCACGCGCTGCTGGGACAGAACCGGACAGCTGAGGCGATTGCGCCGCTTGAACGGCTGGCACGTCGCGGCAGTGATGGGGAGGTCGAGACCCTGCTTGGCGCTGTATTATGCGATTCGGGGCGGCGCGCTGAAGGCATGGCGCAATTGCGTGAAACCGCCGCGCGGCGTCCTGCCTACTTGCCGGCGTTTCAGGAACTCGCAGGCCAATCGGCCAAGACAGGACAGTTTGACCAGGCCATTGACGTAATCGAAAATGCCTTGGCACTTGCACCCGACAGCGTCGAGTTGAAGCTCGATCTCGGCCGCCTTCTGATCCAGAACAATGCGCCCGCCAGGGCCTCGCAAATCCTGGCCGCCACCCGCGAAGCCGCCCCCGGACGATCCGAGATCCATAACGAGCTTGGCCGTGCCCTGCTGCTCGCAGGCGACTACGCGGCTGCAACCGAAGCGTATCGCCACGCGTTAGCGCTACGTCCGGACGATGCTTTGTCGCGGGCGAACCTCGCCGCCTGCTTGCTCGAAATGGGCAGGCGTGGCGACGCCGAAGCCACCTTGCGCGCCATGGCACGCGGCCGACCGGACATGATTGGGCGTGCGATCTACGCGCTAACGGCGGCCTCGCATGGCCGCTGCTTCTTCTACCTAAGCACCGCTACGAAGTTTCTTGGGGTCAAATGAGTTTGGGCCGCTAGGCCCGGTATTTGCGGCGATACAAGCCGCTCTCGCGCGATAGCTCGCTACGAAACGCGTGAACCTCGCGCACTTCCTCATCGGTGAAAGAAGACTTCTGCGCCGTCCAAGTTTCGCGCTTCACCAGAATGCACTGCGCGATCGGGGTACCCTTGGGCACAACGCCGCGGAAACCCGTATTGTGCCAGTAAGCGGGAAAATGCACCCAATTGTCGGTGTAGAGGTCGCAGTCGACGAGACCACTCAACGTCGTGAAGGGCAGATCGAAGCGATTGAGCGGATGCGTGAACAGCACCGCGTATCCTTCCGGCGCCTCGACGGTCCACAGATTGTGGAATTTGATCATGAACCGGCCGGGCTCGAACAGAGGCGTGCCGATGACTTGGCTGCTGTCATGGAAGCTGATCGGCGACCGCGGAAATTCCAGCGCCCCGCCCGCAGGAATCTCGTTGTCCCAAGTGATCCCATCCTCGTCGACCTTCAGTTCGCAGAAAAGGGGGATCAGGAAGCCGCAGGTCATGGCATCGATAAAAGGAGGGCACCGTTTCACGGTTTGCTCCTCGTGCTGGTTGATTGAGCTGTAGGCGCTCGTGGGCATCGACTTGAGCCAGTCGGGAACGCCTTGAGCTGCAGGAACGGGCGGCGGGAGCAGACCTTCCAAGTCAGGCGGGCATCGGAATTTGAGCGTAAGCTTATTTTCGTTGGTCATGCGGCCTCTTTCCCTGCGAAACCACCACGCCACCCTGGTTTACCTTAGCTTGAAAGGCGGGCTTGCGGCTTTATCGTAAGTCCCTTGGTCACTCGAAGCATCTGTCTTACTGAAGTCTGTGGCTACGTAGCGAGCGCTGTGCGGCGGTGTTTGCAAAAGTAAACCGACACGCGGGAGCCTGTTCAGCCTTCAGACCCAAGTTGTTTCCTGCGCGTTCCTTATCGTGATTTGGGGTTTCGGCCCAGCGTGCTGAACGGTCGGGGGACCCTTGGGGTCAAAAGAAAAACCCCGGCAGTTTCCCGCCGGGGCCTTCCTGTCTTCGGAGCTAAGTCGATCTGAAGACTTACCAGTTGCGCTGACGTCCGTAAGCTCAGACATGAGTGTTCCCAATGCCACCTATGGCCTCTAGTCTGGGCTTGGGGGAGCGCCTTCGTCAACCGATGGAATTTGAGTTGCCAAGGGCTCGGGGTGCAGTAGCACTCCAAGTCGTCGCAGGGCTCCTCAGAGTTGCTCGGTGGCCCGCGTGCCCCAACGACAGTCTCGCGTTCATGCTGGCCCGCTCTTGAGCGCATAGCGGACATGGGTCCCAGAAATCGTTCCGTGTCTGCTAAGTGCCATTTCCCGACATCGGCATCAGCCAGCGGACGGTAGATTTCCGGTCCTTCAAGGGTCTTTGACTTCCGGTACTCGATTTGCTTGATCACATCTAGAAAATCCCTCGTATGATCTCTGAATTGACCCAGCCCTCAGATCGATATCGGCCGGACATTGACGGCCTCCGGGCTATTGCCGTGATGCTGGTCGTCATCTTCCACGCGTTTCCGGAGGCGATTCCGGGCGGCTTTATTGGCGTCGATATTTTCTTCGTCATCTCCGGCTTCCTGATCACCGGCATTGTTGCGCGCGAACTAGAGCGACAGGGCTTCAGCCTCTTGGCCTTCTATAACCGGCGGGTCAGACGTATTTTCCCGGCCCTCATCGTCGTGCTTGGCGCGAGCCTGATGCTGGGCTGGTTGTGGATGCTGCCGACCGCCTATGCGCAACTCAGCAGCGACGTGTTCGCAAGCGCGGCTTTTTTTGCAAATATCGCGCTACTGTTGCAGTCCGGCTATTTCGACATTCAATCCGCTCAAAAGCCGCTGTTGCATCTCTGGTCTCTCGGCATCGAGGAGCAGTTTTACCTGTTCTGGCCGTTGATCCTGATGCTGGCCGCCCGACTTCGCATTAGCCTTCTGGCCACGGCAGCGGTGATCGGGCTGGGGTCTTTCGTGTTGAATGTCGTGCTGATCGGGGCAAACCCGGTCGCGACGTTCTATCTGCCCTTTACACGGGCTTGGGAGCTATTGACCGGCGCAGCGCTCTCCTGTGGTTGGAGCCACCTTAACCAGACTTACCGAGCCAGCAACTGGCGCGCGGCTGCCGGGCTAATGCTGATCGCGGCGGCTGCCGGCGTGCTCAACACACACAGCGCCTTTCCCGGATGGTGGGCGATATTGCCGGTTGCCGGCGGCGCGTTGTTGTTGTCTGCGCCCACGGCATGGGGCTGCCGCCATGTTCTGACCAGCCCGCCAATGGTTTGGACCGGGTTGATCAGCTACCCGCTCTACCTGTGGCACTGGCCGTTATTGGTATTTTTCGCGCTCATCAAATTTGCTCCGCTGACGCTGCTGGAGCGCGGATTAATTGTCGGGTTGAGTATTGCGCTGGCATGGCTCACCTATCGGTTTGTCGAATCACCGCTTCGGTTTGGTCGTCCAACCCGGCTCAAGATTGCCGGGCTGTGCGTCGCAATGGTACTGATCGCGACTGGCGGCGGTGTTGTTGTCTTGGGACGCGGGCTCGATTTTCGGCTACCCGCTGAAATTCGCGCGATGGCCAATGTGCCCACTCAAGCCGCGCAATGGCGGGTTAATGAATGCCTGATTGACCTCAGCCACCAGATGTCATTCGCCGAAAGCTGCGTTGATCGGAATCGACGGCCGCTTATCCTTGTCTGGGGGGATTCGACAGCCGGTGCGCTAATGCCCGGGCTGCGCAAGGCTCAGGAAAACCGGGAACTCGGTATTGCCCAGTTCACCTCCAGTTCTTGCGTTCCGGCACTCAACACCGACGTGGCCGGCGTACCCAACTGCCGCGCGATCAACGACCAAGTCTTGTCGCTCGCCCGCGAGATCAAACCCGATATCGTGCTGCTGCACAGCACTTGGGACAGATATCTCGATGGCGCGGCCGAGACCGTGGCAGCGCTGAAGAAACAGACCAACGCGCGCGTCATCGTGCTGGGTTCGGTGCCGTGGTGGAAGCGCGGGCTGCCTAGTGAGGTCTTGCGGTATTTTATGCTGCATCATCGTCTCATTCCGGAACGATCCCGTCGCGCAGAACCAGACAACTCCGGTGCTGCTTTGCGTCAGAAGCTGGTACCGCTTGGCGCTGAGTTCATTTCCGTATGGGATGTGATGTGCAACGCCGACGGCTGCCTCACCCGTATCGGCGATAGGTCGGAGGATATTACAGCCAGCGATCAGGTGCACCTGACCGAAAAGGCATCGGCGTTTTTGGTTCAATCGATTCTGGATGACCGGCGTAGGGGCTATACGCTACTGTGGCAGTGCAAGACGGGTTTTCCGCGGGAATCGCTGAGCAGCGCGCTCCGCATACCTCTGCACAGCTCACAAATGAAAACCCCGGCAGTTTCCCGCCGGGGCTTCGTTCCTTGGAGGTTTCCTCGTCGTAGACGATCGTGCGTTACCAGTTGCGCTGAGCGCGGAGCAGCAGGTGAGCGTGTTCTGATCCTTGAGCTCGTAGGTCGCGCGCCGGCTTGCCGACCGCGGCAGTGGCAGCTCGCCGTCGTGTGCACACCCAGCGTACTTCTGGTCGAGATGGTGTAGGGAAGTCCGCCGAGAACGTCAGGTTCTTGACTGGCGTCCAGCGGGTGATGAAACCGAGCTGACGCGATGTTGAAGTTCGGGTTACAGGTGGTGACACCCGCGGTGGCTACCGCGAGCTGCAACGCCAGCAGATCGTGGCCCTTGGCCGAAGTCGTCGTATTGCACCGCGGCGTAGGCACCGTAGATCGCCGTGTTCCAGTAGGGATCCCAGTTGTGGGTGTACGCACCGCGCAAACCCCAGGTCTTGATCGTGTCAGCTGGCGTTGCCGGTCGACGAACACGCTGTCAGGCGCAGCGGCGAGAGCCAACGCTCTGGTAGGCGCCGGGCACGCCGTGCCACCGAACATCGAAGTAGTCTGCCGGCAGCGCAGGTCCTGGAAGTTGTAGCGGGTCGCACCGTCCGTATAGACGGCCTGGATGTTGATCGTGTCACCCGCACCCGTCGGGATGTTCTTGATCGACAAGGCCAGCCTGAACAGCCCAGCCCCACTTGTCGTCCGGATGGCCGGTCGGTTCTCGACCAGCGCAGTCGCCGCATAGTAGCCGGCATGGTTGTATGCGCCGCGACCGACAACTGGAACAGACCCCAGGCCTGGTCGACGCGGAGCGTGGCGACGAGATCAGGAGCACGCGTCCCGCCGATAGTCGCTGACACCGAGCGCGCCGCCAAGGATGCCGGCGAGCGAAAGCCGCACTCAGGTTATCGATGCCAGCCTGGTAGTAGGCAGTCTGATCCTGAGCCGACAAGGCCAGCGACACGCCGTTGCCGAACTGAGCGGTGTAGGTGAACTGGTTCACACCAGTGACCGTGCCGCCGCCGCCGACGAGACCGTCGAAGTTGTTGCCGGGATAGTTGGTCCAGGGAGCGTCGAACTGCGACACGGCCTTACCCATCGTGAAGCCGGCGAACTGGATGAAGGCGTAGTACACGCCGACCGTACCGCCGGCGACCGCGCCAGCGTTGGCGTTGTTCGGCGCCGAAGCCGCCGGAACCGTGCCGCCGCCACCGATGGGCTGAGTAGATCCGTGCGCACCGGGCGTAGGCCGCGTTGCCGATAGCTGTCCGTCGTCCAGCTGAAGGTCGCATCGAAGTAGGTGCGGACCACGCCGTACTCGGTCGCGGTGCGCGTATCGATGTTGAGGTCTTCACGGGAACGAGCGGTGTAGTAGTTGGACAGCCGGTTATGCGCGCCCGCCGGCGCTGGCGTACGCGCCGTTGAACACGCTGTTGGTGCCGAGCGCGGTTTCAACGCGCAGGTAGCCACCCAGCTTGATGCAGGTGTCGGTGCCCGGGATGTAGTAGAATCCGGCACCGTACAGGGAGCAGATCTTCACGTATTCGACCGCTTTGGCCTTGACGGGAAGATCGGCAGCCTGTGCCCCGCCCATTGCGACGAGACCCGCCGCGGAGCCGAGGATAAGGCTCTTAACCATCTTCATGATAAACCTCCAAGTTGCTCTGAAAGGGAAGGTTCCGGATCCGCTGGGTGAAGCACCCTTAAGGTTGGTTCCCTTGTCCCCAATTTCACCGCTTAGTCGCTTCGCGCCTTCGGACACACCCGCTGAACGCGAGGGACTTAAGCGAACCACCTAAAACGGGGCGACCTCGGGATGCCCCCCTCCGTCGCACGGTCACAATTACCGATGACTTCTGCACACGCAACAAAGGAACCGCTTCGGAAGGCCTCAGTCGGCGCGTTTCTGGAGACCTGTTGCACAAATAGCACGCAGCACTTCCGGAACTTACTCCACAAGCCATTGAAATATAATACGTTTTCTGGAAAGTTCCACCTTACGAGGAGTCCATCATGCGTGCGGCGCGGGAGCGTGCTTTCCACTGCCCAAACACGATAATCGTCGAATCGCCGGCGGGAATCGACCGCGCGAAACCTCGACCGCCCTCTCTCGATATTGAGTCGACACGACGCTCGCAGTGAGCACCGGGTGGCGTCGCGCAGCGGAGCGTGCGATTTCGACAGAATGCAAGAAACCCTTATTTCACAGGCCTAACTTGAATCGATAACGATGACGGGAGGGCAACGTTCGGCGCTCCCGGACAATCAAATTCGCCGCGCCGGCGAATCCTTGCTTACCTTGGCGACGTCCTGCAGCCGGGCTTTTTCTGAAAATCAACACGCTTGGCGTGTGCCAGCGTCGCCGCGCGACCTGGATGATCGTGTCTGCTTCTGTTGTTGGCGCCGGTGTCGCATTTTCGACACGGTGGTGGCCGCTTTCCGGGGCTCACGAGCCCGCCCCGCCAAGGTTCGGGCCGCTCTCCACATCTGTCGCTTGCGGCTCAGGCCAGCGTCGGGCATATCGGCCCTTAACGGAGACGTGGCCGAGTGGCTGAAGGCGGCGGTTTGCTAAACCGTTATAGGCTTGTAAAGGCCTATCGAGGGTTCGAATCCCTCCGTCTCCGCCAGTTCGCCTTCGCTTCGGCGCGGCAAGCCCCTTTCGCTTCGGCGGGCGGCCGGATCACAGGTATCCCAGCTCACATATATAGTGTGTGGTTGTGCGTGGCGTATCGCGCGACATGCGCGCGGCCGCGTGAGGTTGGCGACCGCTGCTGCGAATATCCCGATATCAGCTCGCGCATCCGCGTCGCGAGCGCGTCATCCATCAATTGTGGCGGCAGACTGCCGCAACAATGAGCAACGAGATCACGCAGACTGCGTATCGTTGCGCGCTAGAGCAGCCGGCCATCGAGCTTCGGCGACGGCGCGCCAATCTCGATCGGCGCGCTCAGCGCAATATCAGTGCGTCGTCATCCAGGCGCGCGCTTCGCCGAGGGCAGCGGCGATTTCGCTCTCGCTCATCTGCTCGGCGACCTCGCGGCGGAGCGCGATCGCATCCGGGCGGCCTTTCAGCGCGGCGAGATTGAACCATTTGTGCGCGGCGACGAGATTGACGACGCCGGAACGGCCGCTCGCCCAGTAAAGCCCGCGCTCGAACAGCACGTCCTGGATCGCGGTCTCCGTGACCGGCATTGCTGCATCCAGATCCAATGTCCCGTGAAACATGTTTGGTCTCCCCTTTATTGTCGTTGGCCGCGTTCTCCCCCGAGTGCGGCCCCTGTCCCAACTGTCAAAACGCCTTCGTCCCCAACAGCCGTTTGCCGGTTTGTTGTTGAGGCGATCATGGCCGATCAAATTTGAAGGGCAGTTTAAGTATCGCGATGAATCGGGCTGTAAACGCGCGCGGCCGGCCCGGCGCGGACGGAATCGAGGAAGTGCCTGTGCCGCAGGCGTTTCCTTGCAATCGTGAAGTTCGGTTTACCTTGCGGCTTCGCCAGCCGATAACCATTGCGCGCAAACGCGCACCGCTTGGGGCGGCGCAAAGGGCATGTCGGGAAAATGGTTGGGAAATGAAAAGCCGGGCACGATCCCCCGGCATGTGAAGCGAGGGCGTCGGCGAACACGTCAGGACCAGATCCCACCACGGGCCAAGCGGCCCTGGATGAAACTGCGGATCGGTTTGATCCGCACCGAACGAAGAAACTCGGTTTCTTCTGCCGGACCGCATCTTCGAGGTTCGAAAATTCGATCCAGCCGTTGACCTGATGTCTCGCCGACACCCTCTCTCGTCGACCAGAGCTGTCAGGATGAGAGAGGCTCGTTGAGCCGCTCGCCTGAAGGCCCTTGATGACGCGCCGGCATCAGAGACACCGGCATCCTCTCAAGGCGAGAGTTACTTCTTCGCCTTGGCGACCTTGCGGGTCTTCTTCGCAGTCTTCTTCACTGCGCTCTTCGCCTTCTTAGCTTTCTTGGCCATGTTGCCCTCCTAATGTAGTGAGATGGCTTCAGTTCGCTGCGTGCACTCGGGAATTGAAATGCACTTCATCCCGAATACACCAACGCATTCAAAAAAACAGCGTCCAGCTTAAGGAAGTGTTGACGCGTCGGCGCGCGAGCGCATCGCGCGCATCATTCGACGATGCGAGAAGGTGTTCGCATCACGATGCGAGAAATGCCTGCGTCGTCTGCATCGGCATTTGTCAAGATTGCAGGAAATGCCTGTGCCGCAGGGATTTCTTTGATTCACGCTCGATGCGTTCGTTGCGCGCGCTGTGTTCGCGTGAGTCGCGCAATGTAGTTAACGGCGCCGTGCGTGGACTCTGAGTCGCGAACTTTGGCAATCAAAATATTTTCATGCTCACCGGCATGATCGTTCGGTCGCGATCGGAAAACGCGGTCGCTGTTGCGAATCGCACCGCCTCCGATTCGCAACACGCGCATCGTCTCGCGCTCCTCGCGCGTGATCTCTTTGCGATGGAAAGGCGATGCGACGAAGGCGCAATGCGGGCGAGGTGACGGCGAAGCGCCGCGCGCGCGCGATCTTCAGATGCCGAGCTTGGCTCTTCAGGAGTTCGTTGACGGCCTGCGGGTTCGCCTTGCCGCCGGACGACTTCATCACCTGGCCGACGAACCAGCCGAGCGCCTGCGGCTTCGCCTTGGCCTGCGCCACCTTGTCGGGATTGGCCGCGATGATCTCGTCGACCACCTTCTCGATCGCCGAGAGGTCGGTGACCTGCTTCATGCCGCGCGCTTCGACGATCGCGCGGGGATCGCCGCCCTCCGGTCCAGACGATCTCGAACAGGTCCTTGGCGATCTTGCCGGAGATGGTGCCCTCGCCGATCAGATCGACGATGGCGCCAAGCTGCGCGGCGGAGACCGGGCGAGCCGCAATATCTCCGCCTTCCTTGTTGAGGCGGCCGAACAGCTCGTTGATCACCCAGTTGGCCGCGACCTTGCCGTCGCGCGCCTTGTCGGCGAGCTTCGCCAGCACGGTTTCGTAGAAATCCGCGCTCTCGCGCTCGGCCACCAGCACGCCGGCGTCATAGGCCGACAGCGCAAAGTCGGCGATGAAGCGCGCTTTCTTCTGGTCCGGCAGTTCCGGCAGCTGCGCCTTCAGGTCGTCGACAAAGGCCTGGCTGAATTCCAGCGGCAGCAGGTCGGGATCGGGGAAATAGCGGTAGTCGTGCGCCTCTTCCTTGGAGCGCATCGAGCGCGTCTCGCCCTTGTTGGGATCGAACAGGCGGGTCTCCTGCTCGATCGCGCCGCCATCCTCGATGATCTCGATCTGGCGCCGCGCCTCGTGCTCGATCGCCTGGCCGATGAAGTTGATCGAGTTCATGTTCTTGATTTCGCAGCGGGTGCCGAGCGGCGCGCCCGGCTTGCGCACGGAGACGTTGACGTCGGCGCGCAGATTGCCCTTCTCCATGTCGCCGTCGCAGGTGCCGAGATAGCGCAGGATCGAGCGCAGCTTGGTCACATAGGCCTTGGCCTGCTCGGCATCGCGGATGTCCGGTTTCGAGACAATCTCCATCAGCGCGACGCCGGAGCGGTTGAGATCGACAAAGGACATGCGACGGCGACTGGTCGTGCAGCGACTTGCCGGCGTCCTGCTCCAGATGCAGCCGCTCGATGCCGATGGTGACGGTCTTGCCGCCGTCGAGTTCGACCACCACCTCGCCCTCGCCGACGACCGGCGATTTGTACTGGCTGATCTGATAGCCCTGCGGCAGGTCCGGATAGAAATAGTTCTTGCGGTCGAACACCGAGCGCAGATTGATCTTGGCGTTGAGCCCGAGCCCGGTGCGGACCGCCTGCCTGCACGCATTCCTCGTTGATCACGGGCAGCATGCCCGGCATGGCCGCATCGACCAGCGAGACATGGTATTGGGATCGCCGCCGAACGCGGTCGAGGCGCCGGAAAACAGCTTTGAGTTCGAGGTGACCTGGGCGTGGATTTCCATGCCGATCACGACTTCCCAGTCGCCGGTCGCGCCCTTGATCAGCTTGCCGCTGGTCGCCGTCATGCCTCGTCCTCCTCCGCCGAGCGCAGCAACAATCCGCGCCCATTCGGCCTCAAGGGAATCCTTCGCGACGGGCTGGCCGGCCTGGCGATACCAGTAGCCGGCATTGCCGAGATCGCCTTCGACGCGGTGCAGATAGGCGTGCACCCAGGCGGCCTCGCTTGGTCTCTTCGTTCATGACGATCTTGTGCGCCTCGTCCCAATTGCCCTTGGCGGCCCACCACAACGCGGCCAGCGGCGGGCTCAGCGCCGCATCCGGTTCCGCATCGGCAAGGCTTGCCTTCAGGTCCGCCATCGTCACCACCATTTCGGCGCGGTGAAATGGCCGGCCGCCTGCTCGATCACCTCGCCGAGCGAGAACAGCGTCTCCTCGTCGAAGGGACGGCCGATCAGCTGCAGCCCGAGCGGCAGGCCCTGCGCGTCCTTGCCGGCCGGCACCGCGATGCCCGGCAGGCCCGCCATGTTCACGGTCACCGTGAAGATGTCGTTGAGATACATCTCGACCGGATCGGCGCCGCCCTTCTCGCCGACGCCGAAGGCGGCCGACGGCGTCGCCGGGGTCAGGATCGCGTTGACGCCCTTGGCGAAGCAGTCCTCGAAATCCTTCTTGATCAGCGTGCGCACCTTTTGCGCGCGCAGATAATAGGCGTCGTAATAGCCGGCCGAGAGCACATAGGTGCCGATCATGACGCGGCGGCGCACCTCGGCGCCAAAGCCTTCGGCGCGGGTGTTCTCGTACATGTCGATGATGGCGCGCCCGGGCACGCGCAGGCCGTAGCGCACGCCGTCATAGCGCGCGAGGTTGGAGGAGGCTTCCGCCGGCGCCACGATGTAATAGGCCGGCAGCGCGTATTTGGTGTGCGGCAGCGACACCTCGACGAGTTCGGCGCCGGCCGCCTTCAGCCATTGGCGCACCCTCGCTCCAGAGCTTTTCGATCTCGTCAGGCATGCCGTCGAGGCGATACTCCTTCGGGATGCCGATCTTCATGCCCTTCACGGACTTGCCGATCGCGGCCTCGTAGTCCGGCACGGCGATGTCGACCGAGGTGGTGTCCTTCGGATCGTGGCCGGCCATCGAGCGCAGCAGGATCGCGGCATCGCGCATGGTGCGCGCGATCGGACCGGCCTGGTCGAGCGAGGACGCAAAGGCGACGATGCCCCAGCGCGAGCAGCGGCCGTAGGTCGGCTTGACGCCGACGGTGCCGGTGAAGGCCGCCGGCTGGCGGATCGAGCCGCCGGTGTCGGTCGCGGTCGCGCCCAGGCAGAGCAGCGCCGCCACCGCGGAGGCCGAGCCGCCGGACGAGCCGCCCGGCACCAGCGAGGTGTTGGAGCCCTCGCGCCGCCACGGATTGACCACCGGGCCGAAGCAGGAGGTCTCGTTCGACGAGCCCATGGCGAACTCGTCATTGTTGAGCTTGCCGAGCATGACGGCGCCGTCGCGCCAGAGCTGCGAGGTGATGGTCGACTCGTAGGTCGGCACGAAATTGTCGAGGATCTTCGAGCACGCGGTGGTGCGCACGTCCTTGGTGCGAACAGATCCTTGATCCCGAGCGGAATGCCGTCGAGCGGCCCGCCCTCGCCCTTGCCGATCTTGTCGTCGGCCGCCTGCGCCATCGCGCGCGCCTTTTCCGGCGTCTCCAGGACGAAGGCGTTGAGCGAGCGCGCCGCTTCGATCGCGGCGAGATGCGCATCGGTCAGTTCACGCGACGTAAAGGACTTTTTCGCGAGGCCGTCGCGGGCCTCGGCGATCGTCATCGAGGTCAAATCGTGTCATTTATTGATCGGGCTGCAGAAGAATGGAGAGAGCGTCTTGTCGTTGGCGGGGTCGTCCTGCTTCGGACGCGTCCGCTCATTGGCCTCGAGCGCATCGAGCACGGCGTCGATCGCCTTGTCGGGATCGGCAGTCTTGCCCTGCCGCTCCATGGCGTCGAGGTAGTTCATGTAGGCCTGATAGGCCTTTTCATCGTCGCAGAGCAGACACATCGGACTGTCCTCGCTTACTCAACGACTTTCGGCACCAGGAAGAAGTGATTCTCCGTCGCCGGCGCATTCTTCACGATGTCGTCGGCGATCTCGCCGTCGGTGACGACGTCGGCGCGCTTCTTCATCTCCATCGGCGTCACCGAGGTCATCGGCTCGACGCCGTCGACATTGACCTCCGAGAGCTGCTCGACAAAGGCCAGCATCGCGTTCAGCTCGCCCTGCAGATGGGGAACCTCGGCGTCGGTGACCGCGATCCGCGCCAGATGCGCGATACGGCGAACGGTCGTGGCGTCCACGGACATTATATATGGCCTCAAACGGGGGTTTCAGCCCGTATAGCAGAGGCCGCTTTTGCACCGCAACCGGACTGACGGCCTCTCACCCAGCCATTTGGCTGAGCCGGGCCAGCGCGCCGCCGGCCAGCGCCCGGGTCAGCTCGGCCGCGGGCATTTCCTTGCCCATCCGCACCGCCTGCCCTGCCCAAAGATTGGTGAAATCGACCCGGCCGAGCTTTTCGGCCGCCGCCTTCAGGGGTCCAAGCGCCGTAGCGCCATGGGGAAAGGCCGGCGCATCCGGCGAGATCGGGCCGACTTCGCGCATGACACGATTGGCGACGCCGCGCGCGGGCCGCCCGGTCATGACATTGGTGATGACGGTGGAATCATCGGTGGCCTGTGCCAGCGCGAGGCGTGCCGGCGCGATCACTTTCGATTCCGGGCAGCGCAGATAGGCCGAACCGATCTGGACGCCGGAGGCGCCGAGCGCAAAGGCCGCCGCGATGCCACGTCCGTCGGCGATGCCGCCGGCCGCGATGACAGGCACCTTCACCGCATCCACCACTTGCGGCACCAGCGCAAAGGTGCCGGGCTGCTCGGCGATATTTTCCGTGAGGAACATGCCGCGATGGCCGCCGGCCTCCGCGCCCTGCGCAATGACGACGTCGGCGCCGTGCTCCTCGAGCCAGATCGCTTCCTTCACAGTCGTTGCCGATGACATCACGATGCAGCCGGCCGCCTTGACGCGCTTGACGAGGTCAGGCGCCGGCAGTCCGAAATGGAAGCTGACCACCTCGGGCTTCAGCTCCTCGACCACGGCGCAGTAGGCGCTGTCGAACGGCGCGCGGTTGGCGGCGTTGATCGGCGCTGCGGGATCGAGACCGAATTCCTTGTAATAGACGGCAAGGCGCTGCTTCCAGCCGGCTTCGCGCCTGGGATCGGCGTCCACCGGCTTGTGGCAGAAGAAATTCAGATTGAGCGGCGCAGAGACGCGCTGGCGGATGATGTTGATCTGTTCGCGCGCCTTCTCCGCCGTGATCATCGCGCAGGGCAGCGAACCGAGCGCGCCGCCTTCCGCGGCGGCAATGACGAGCTCGTGGTCCATGATGCCCGCCATCGGCGCCAGCACGATCGGGAATTCGGTCTTGAAGAGGTCGATGAGGCGGCGATCCGGCCACATGGCTTTTCTCGTTGTTTGGAGTGGTGATCAGGCGGCGGCGAAGAAGTTACGGCGTCCGAGCAGGAGCTGCTCGGCTTCGCTGGCGATGCGTTCGACGATCTCGGCCGCCGGCGGAATATCATGGATCAGGCCGGCCGACTCGCCGGCAAAGACCACGGCGATGTCGAAATTGCCGGCCGCTCGGGCGGCGGCGTATTCGGCGGTTACGCTGCCGATATTGTGCATGAGTTCGGCCTCGCGGCCCGACCAGCGCTTCGTGTGGTCGTTGACCAGCGAGCGCCCCGTGAACGGCGCGGGCCAAAAGATGTTGCGTGACCAGTCGAACACCACGCCGCGCACAGTATCGCCGCCGCCGGCGGCGCAAATGCGCCGTTTCGCCTCGTCGGCGCCATCGGCCTCGATGCTGGCGTAGAAGCGCGTGCCCATCAGCACGCCGGAAGCACCGAGCATCAGCATCGCTGCAAGGCCTCGACCGTCGGCGATACCGCCTGCTGCGATCACCGGGACACGGCCCGCGGCGAGGTCGATGATCGCGGGCACGATGTCGAGCGTTGTGCGCGATGCGCCATGGCCGCCTGCTTCGGTGCCTTGCGCAATCAAAATGTCGGCACCCAAATCCAGCGCCTGTTTTGCCATGTCCTCGCTCTGCACCTGACAGATCAGCAGCGCACCCGCCGTCTTTATCTGCGGCGCAAAGGGTGCGGGATCGCCGAACGAAAGCATGATCGCACGCGGCCGCGCCGCAAGCGCGATGTCGAGAAGCTCGGGCTGCCTTGCCGAGACTCCAGGTGATGAAGCCGATGCCGAACCTCCCGGAAAAATCCTTCAGCTTCGCCGTCTCCGTTTCCAGCCGGGCCTTGTCACCATAGCCGCCGCCGAGCAGGCCAAAACCGCCGGCCTCGCTAACCGCCCGCACCAGCCGGGCGCCGGCGATCGTGTCCATCGGCGCCAGCATGATCGGATGCTTGATCCCGAGCAGCGTGGTCAGCGGCGTTGCAATCGGCATGCGATTCCTCCTTGTCTGGACAGCGACCCTACGCCGGACTATCATTCTCAAAAAGCGAATACTTGAGAATGCAGGCATCTGTAAAACGAAACGGAGATTTACCCGTGGAACTGACCGATCTCCTGACCTTCTCGGCCGTCGCGCGCACTGGCGGTATCACGCGCGCGGCCGAAGAACTCAATACCGTGCAGTCCAACGTCACCCAGCGCGTGAAAGCGCTGGAAGCCGAGATCGGCACCGCCCTGTTCGAGCGGCACAGCCGCGGCATGACCCTGACCGGCGCGGGCCGGCGCCTCCTCCCCTATGCGCAACGTATGGCGGCATTATCGCGCGAAGCGATGCTTGCCGCACGCGACGATGGCGAGCCCAGGGGACCACTCGCTATCGGATCGATGGAAACGACAGCAGCCGTCCGCCTCCCGGCGCTGCTGGCCGATTTCCATCGCCGCTTCCCCGCCGTGCGGCTCAGCCTGCGCACCGCGACCACGGCCGACCTCGTCGCCGGCGTCCTCGACGGGAGCTTTGACGGTGCGTTCATCGCCGGTCCGATCGAGCATGCCGAGCTGACAGCCACGGTCGCATTCCGCGAAGAGCTGGTGCTGGTCACGGGACGTCAGGTGAAGAACCTTGCCGAGCTGCGCGCGGCAACACCGGAGTCCGGCCCGACGGCGCTGGTGTTCCGCACCGGCTGTACCTACCGGCAGCGGCTGGAACAGGTGCTCACCGAATTCGGCTGGCCATCGGCGGCGCGCTTCGAACTCGGTACGCTCGACGGCATGATCGGCTGCGTTGCCGCCGGCATGGGCGTCACCTTGCTGCCGCGCGCTGTGGTGGGACGCAATGAAAGCGTTCGCGTTCACGCGCTCGACCCTGCGCTGTCGCGGGTGGAGACGCTGTTCATCGCGCGTCGCGCCGCCCACGAGTACAGCGCGCTCCGCGGATTCGTCTCGTGCCTCAGGAAGCGGGACGAAGACATCGCGGCCTGACACGCGGACAAAAGTGGTTCCTTCGCGAGGGGCGTGGCGGCCGCAAGGACGCCATGTCGCCCTTTGCCTGCCCTATCCGGCGCGTGGTATGCGCTGTTCATGCCCGCCCCCATCCTCCCGCTGATCGACGCCGCCGCCCGCTGGCCCGAGCGTGGCGCGCTGATCGGCCTTGATCTCGGCACCAAGACCATCGGCGTTGCCGTCTCCGATCCGGACCGGCGGCTTGCGACCGGCGTCGAGACGCTGCTGCGCAAGGCGTTCAAGGCGGATGCGGCGCGGCTATTGGCGCTCGCCGCCGAGCGCAGCGTCACCGGCTTCGTGCTGGGACTGCCCATCAACATGGACGGCAGCGAGGGTCCGCGCGCGCAATCGACCCGCGCCTTCGCCCGCAACCTGGCCAGCCTGACGGACCTGCCGATCGGATTGTGGGACGAACGGCTGTCCACCGCGGCGGTAGAGCGCGAATTGATCGGCATGGATGTCAGCCGCGCCAAGCGCGCAGGGGTGATCGACGAACATGCCGCGATCTTCATCCTGCAGGGTGCGCTCGACCGGCTGAAGACGCTGCGTGGAGGTCGCTAGCGATGGCGGTCGTCGTCGCGGCGCTGCTGCCGGTGTTCCTGTTGATCGTGCTCGGCTTCATCTTGAAGCGCAGCCTGATGCGGCTGGAAACGCAGTGGAACGGGCTGGAGCGGCTGACCTATTTTGTGCTGTTCCCAACCTTGCTGATCCAGACCCTGGTGAAGGCCGACCTGTCCAAGGTCCCGGTCGCCGGCGTCGGCGGCGCGCTCTTTCTTTCCGCACTCGCGATGTCGCTGTTGTGCCTCGCGCTTCGGCCACTGTTTTTGCGGCTCGAAATTGACGGACCCGCCTTCACCTCAATCTTCCAGGGCGCCACGCGCTGGCAAACCTATGTCGCGCTTGCGGTGTGCAGCAATCTCTTTGGCGAAACCGGGCTCGCGCTCGCCTCCGTCGCCATCGTTGCGCTCATTCCACTGATCAACGTGCTGAGCGTCTGGGTGCTCGCGCAGTACGCCTCGCACGGAGAAGCAGTCGGCGCGCAGCATCGTCATGGCGGTGGTGAAAAACCCACTGATCTGGGCTTGCGTCATTGGCCTTGCGATCAACGTCACGCAACTGCCGTTGCCAAAAATCTGGCATGACGTTGCCGATGCACTCGGCCGCTCTTCGCTCGGCATCGGCCTTTTGGTGACCGGCGCGGGATTGCAGCTCGAGGGCCTGTACCGCCCGAGCATCGCCGCATCGGTCGCCGGTCGTTCTGAAACTGGTCCTGATGCCTGTGCTGGCGGTCGCCCTTGCGCTGTGGTTCGGCGTTACCGGTTCGAGCCTGGTGATTGTCGCGGTGTGTTCGGCCGTGCCGACCTCCTCCAGCGCCTACGTGATGGCGCGCCAGATGGGCGGCGATGCACCGCTGCTGGCCCAGATCATCACGCTGCAGACGATCTTTGCGGCGATCACGATGCCGATCGTGATCGCGATGGCCGGATGAGCGTCAGTTGGAAAGCACAAAAGTCTGCACCGTCGCGGCGAGATTATTCAGCCCATGCAGCAAGATGGTCAGCCAGGTCGAGCCGGTGCGGTAACGCAGATAGCCGAGCAAAAGACCGATCGAAAATACCTCGGCAAAGAAGAACCAATCGTACTGCAGGTGCAGCGAGGTCCAGGCGAGCGACGACAACAGGATGGCGCCGATTGGTCCAAGGCGCGACTCCGACCAGCCGCGATAGAGGAAGCCGCGCGCCATGAATTCTTCCGACACGGGTGCTGCGACGCAGAAGGCAATCACCAGCAGCCACAGCGCGCCCTCGTCTTGCGCGGATTTCAGCACGTCACCCATGAAGCCCGGCGTGATCTCGCGACCGAGCGCGCGTGACAGCAGATCCCAGCACGCGACCAGCACGAACAGGGAGACGATGCCGATGGCAACGTTTCGAAAGCTGGTCCAGCGCAGCGCGAGATAATCGGCATAAAGCGTGCGCGTCGGCCGGATCGCGATCCAGCAGGCGCCGGCGACCGCCGGCAGGCCCATGATGATGGACAAGGATATCATCAGGCCGCTTGCGGCCATCAGCGCGGCTGCAGAGATGTCCAGCGGACCGGGCCTCTGCAGCACGAAATAGCCGAGCACCGCGACCTGGCCGGCGAACATCGCGGCAAAGATGAAGAGACCCCAAAGCGTGGTGCCCCAGAACTTCCAGACTTTTGGCGGGCGTGGAGGCGCCAGGGCGACAGGGCTTGCAGCGCTAAGGGAATCCATTCAATCAGGCTTTCAGGGTAATGCGCGTTCGAGCAGCCGCCGAACGTCATCGGCGGCGATCTCGGTTGCGCCGTACATGCCACCGTGAGTCCCGGCAAGACGGGTACTGGCAAACAGCTCGGCGCTGCGCGGGGCCACGGCGTTGAGCGCCGCACACGCCGCCAGCAATGCCAACTTCTCCACCGCAATGCGCGCAACGCGCTCGCCATCGGAGCGGCGGAAGGCCTTTGCAATAAAGGCTGCGGCTTCCGCCGCACCGGAGAGCCCCCTGCTCTCGCCCGCAAGCTGCTGCAGCACCGCGGCCGCGGCATCCGGCTCGCGCGACAGCGCCCGCAGCACGTCGAGGCACATCACGTTACCCGACCCTTCCCAGATCGCGTTGACCGGCGACTCCCGGTAATGCCGCGCCAAAATTCCTTCCTCGACATAGCCATTGCCGCCAAGGCACTCCATCGCCTCATACAGGAAGCCGGGCGCGCTCTTGCAGACCCAGTATTTGATCGCGGGCGTGAGCAACCGCATGTAGGCGGCCTCGGCAGCTTCCTGCGGCGCGCGGTCGAAGGCGCGGCAGAGCCGCATCACGAGCGCAATCGAGGCCTCCACGTGTAGCGCCATGTCCGACAGCACCGCCTGCATCAGCGGCTGATCGGCGAGATGTTTCTGGAACACGCTGCGATGGCGGGCGTGATGCGTCGCATGCGCGAGCCCCGAGCGCATCAAACCGGCCGACGCAATGGCGCAATCCTGCCGCGTCAACTGCACCATCTGGATGATGGTGCGGATGCCCTTACCCTCCTCGCCGACCAGTTCGCCATAAGCGCCGTGAAATTCCACCTCGCTCGAGGCATTGGAACGGTTGCCGAGCTTGTCCTTCAGGCGCTGGAAGTGGATCGCATTGATAGATCCGTCGGGGACAAAGCGCGGCACGAAGAAGCAGCTCAGGCCTTGCCCGGCCTGTGCCAGCACCAGGAAGGCATCGCACATCGGCGCCGACATGAACCATTTATGCCCGGTGATGCGGTAGCCCTCGGCGGCGCGCTCGGCGCGGGTCATGTTGGAGCGCACATCGGTGCCGCCTTGCTTCTCGGTCATGCCCATGCCGACCGTCATGCCGCGCTTGGTCCACCATGGCGTAAAGGACGGATCGTAGGCGCGGCTCGACAGCACCGGCATCACCTTTGCGAGCAGGCCTGGTTGTGATGCGAGCGCCGCGACCGAGGCGCGCGTCATGGTGATCGGACAGAGGTGGCCGGTCTCGACCTGCGAGGCGATGTAGAATTTTGCCGCGCGCACCACTTCGGACGCGCCACCGGCGGGTGCGCCCTCCCGCGTCCAGGTCGAATTGTGCACGCCGGCATGCGCGCTATGCGCCATCAACTCGTGATAGGCCGGATGAAACTCGACCTCGTCGCGGCGGTTGCCGCGGGAATCGAAGCTGCGCAGTTTTGGCGTGTTCTCGTTCGCCACGCGGCCGCGCGCGGCCATGTCGGCCGAGCCCCAATGCTTGCCGAAATCGGACAGCTCCCGTTCCGCCGAAGCACCGCCACTGGCAGCCACCGCTTCGACCAACGGGCGATCTGCCAGATAGAGATCGACGTCCTCGAACGGCGGCGACTGGTTGAACACCTCGTGGGTGGCAAATGCTGTCTGTGTCACGGCAGCTCTCCCGGAATCAGGGACGACGCGGGGGAATCGGGAAATCATAGGCCTGGCCGCCGACGCCGGGCAGCGAAAAGTGCCACCACTCCTTCCAATAGTTCACAAAGCCTTGCTTGCGCATCGCAGCCACCAGCGTGGTGCGCCACTTGCGCTGCGCCGGGGTAGCCGTTGGCGCGTTGGTGTGTGACCTCACGTCGGAGCAATCGTAACCGGTGCCCATGTCGATACTGCCTTCGGGCGGGCGGGCCTCCACCGGCGCCGTGCAAGCGGCATAGGATTTTGCGGGATCGAAACGGGCGGAATTGTCGGCGGAAAGGTCCACCAGCGTGAGGTCCAGCGCCGATCCGGTGGAATGGCCGGAATAGGCCGCGATGTAGCCGAGCCGGAACAAATCGGCCTTGCGGAAGGCGGGATTGTAGCGCCGCTCGGCCGCCGTCTCGTTGCCGTTGCGCGACCATCGCACCATGTCCATGACCGCCCGTTGCGGCCGGTAGCAGTCGAACATCTTGAGAGAGAGCTTGTCCTTGGCCAGTTCCTGCTGGATCGCCTTCAGCCGCAGCCCCACCTCGCGCTTGACCACGCATTCGGCCGCCCCATAGCCGGCGAGCGGATGGCCGACAAAATTGTTCGCCGTGGCGTAGCGGATGTCCTGGATGATCGTTGGATCGATGTCGCGGAGATAGACGAAACCGGAGGGCAGGTTTTGCGCGGTGGCTGCTGTGGGACCCCACCCAGCGCCCAGCAGGGCAACCACAACAATCTGTTTCAAATTCCGCATTCCTGCACTCGCGGAAAAGCCCGTTCCGGCCACCATCAGCCACCCTCTTTACCCTGTCCCCGGACAGAGCGGGGGATAACTCAATCGTGCCGGATTCGCGCTTGCCCAGCCACCCATCCCCGCCTATAGCTCTCGTTTTAATGACCCCTGCATCGAAATCGACTTTCGTCCTTGGTCACCGGCATCTGCTGGGAATCGAGGGACTTTCCGCTGCCGATATCACCGGCCTGCTCGACCTTTCCGAGGAATATGTCGAGCTCAACCGCCAGGTCGACAAGAAGCGCACGAGTTTGCGCGGCCGCACCCAGGTCAACCTGTTCTTCGAGGCCTCGACCCGGACCCAGTCCTCCTTCGAAATTGCCGGAAAACGGCTGGGCGCCGACGTGATGAACATGTCGGTCTCCTCGTCATCGATGCGCAAGGGCGAGACGCTGGTCGATACCGCCGTCACGCTCAACGCCATGCACCCGGACATCCTGGTCGTGCGCCACCACGCCTCGGGTGCGGTGGAACTGCTGGCGCGCAAAGTTGACGGTTCCGTGATCAATGCCGGTGACGGTGCCCATGAGCACCCGACCCAGGCGTTGCTCGACGCGCTGACCATCCGCCGCAACAAGGGCCATATCGAGGGGCTGGTGGTGGCGATCTGCGGCGACGTCATGCATTCGCGGGTGGCGCGCTCCAACATCCTCTTGCTCAACACCATGGGCGCGCGGGTGCGGATTGTGGCGCCCTCGACGCTCCTGCCACGCGGCATCGAGCGGATGGGCGTCGAGGTCGCCCGCGACATGCGGGAGGGATTGAACGGCGCCGACATCGTCATGATGCTGCGGCTGCAGCGCGAGCGCATGAATGGCTCGTTCGTACCTTCGACGGGCGAGTATTTCCATTACTTCGGCCTCGACCAGAAGAAGCTTGCCTACGCAAAACCCGATGCGCTCGTCATGCATCCGGGGCCGATGAACCGGGGCGTCGAGATCGACTCGCTGGTCGCCGATGGCGCGCAGTCGCTGATCCGCGAGCAGGTTGAAATGGGAGTGGCGGTGCGCATGGCGGTGCTGGAAGCACTCGCCCGCAACCTGCCGAACGCCTGATGCTGACCGACCGCCGCCCCATCTTGCTGGCCAACGCCCGCGTCATCGATCCCTCACGCGATTTCGACGGTCCCGGTGATGTCTTGATCGCCGACGGCATGATCCGCGATTCCAGGCGCGGCATTGGTGCTGCCGGCGTGCCTGAGGGCACCGACATCGTCAATTGCGCCGGCAAGATCGTCGCGCCCGGGCTGATCGACATGCGTGCCTTCGTCGGCGAGCCCGGTGCAAGCCACCGGGAGACGTTTGCTTCAGCGAGCCAGGCGGCTGCCGCCGGCGGCATCACCACCATCATCTGCCAGCCTGATACATCGCCCGTCATCGACAATTCCGCGACCGTCGACTTCGTGCTGCGCCGCGCCCGCGACACCGCGATCGTCAACATCCACCCGATGGCGGCGCTGACCAAGGGCATGCGCGGCGAGGAAATGACCGAGATCGGCCTGCTCAAGGCTGCCGGTGCGGTCGCATTTACGGACGGCGACAGGAGCGTCACCAACGCCCAACTGATGCGGCGCGCGCTGACCTATGCGCGCGACTTCGACGCGCTGATCGTGCATCACACCGAAGATCCGCACCTTGTCGGCGAAGGCGTGATGAACGAGGGCGAGTTCGCGACAAGGCTCGGGCTCATCGGCATTCCCAATGCGGCTGAATCGGTCATGCTCGAGCGCGACATGCGCCTCGTGGCGCTGACGGGCGGGCGCTATCACGCGGCGTCGCTCACCTCGACTGAATCGCTGGAAATCCTCAAGCGCGCCCGCGATGGCGGGCTCGACGTCAGCGCCTCGATCTCGATCAACCATGCGACGCTGAACGAAAACGACATCGGCCCCTACCGCACCTTCCTGAAACTGTCGCCGCCGCTGCGCACCGAAGAAGACCGCCAGGCGCTGGTGGCAGCCGTCGGTTCCGGCCTCATCGACGTCATCATGTCCGATCACAACCCGCAGGACGTCGAGGTGAAACGGCTACCGTTCGCGGAATCCGCCTACGGCGCAATCGGATTGCAGACCATGCTGCCGGCCGCCTTGCGGCTGATTCACAACGGCGACATCGACTTCAAAACCCTGATCCGCGCGATGTCGACACGCCCGGCGGAACTTATGGGGCTGCCCGGCGGCTCGCTGCGTGGCGGCTCGCCCGCCGACGTCATCGTGATTGACCCGGATATACCCTGGGTGCTCGACCCCGCCGATCTCAAATCGGCGTGCAAGAACACGCCCTTCGACGAGGCCCGCTTCACCGGCCGCGTCGTGCGTACTATTGTCGGCGGACGGACCGTGTATGAACACGTCTGACGCATCTGCAACAGACTGCAATGCGCGGAAAATTTGCCGCAGGAGCGCCGCCGATGGGACCTGAAGTCTTTCTGCCAATCGCGCTCGTCATCGGCTACCTGTTCGGCTCGGTTCCGTTCGGCGTGATCCTCACACGGCTCGCCGGTACGCAGGACCTGCGTTCGATCGGCTCCGGCAGTATCGGCGCCACCAATGTGCTGCGCACCGGCAACAAGTGGCTGGCGGCCGGCACACTGCTCGGCGACATGCTCAAGGGCACGGCCGCCGTCGTACTGACCGGCACGCTCTGGGGACCGAACGCTGCGATGCTGGCCGGCCTCGGTGCGTTCCTCGGTCACCTTTATCCCGTCTGGCTCAAGTTCAAAGGCGGCAAGGGTGTTGCCACCTATATCGGCGTGCTGCTCGGCCTGTTTTGGCCGGCGGCTGCGATGTTCGGTGCGATCTGGCTCGCGACCGCCTTCACATCGCGCTATTCGTCGCTGTCAGCGCTGGTCGCAAGTTTTGTCACGCCGATTTTCCTGTGGTTCTTCGGCCATCCGGCGCTCGCCTCGCTGTTTGCCGTGCTGACGCTGCTGCTGTTCTACGCGCACCGCGAAAACATCAAGCGGCTGCAGGCCGGCACCGAAGGAAAGATCGGGCAGAAGTAGCCCGGCGATCTCCGCAGAGGCCCAACCAGTGACCGATCGCGAAACTCCTTATCGCCCCGACATCGACGGGTTGCGAGCCGTTTCCATCCTGCTTGTGATCGCCTACCACGCGCATCCCTGGTTGGTGCCGGGCGGATTCGTCGGCGTCGACGTCTTTTTCGTTATTTCGGGCTTTCTCATCACCCGCATCATCATCAGCCAGCACGAGTCGGGCGTCTTTTCGATATTGGATTTCTACGCAAGGCGCGTCCGCCGCATTGTCCCAGCACTGCTCGTCGTTCTTGCTGCCACCTATTTGATCGGCTGGGCGATTCTATTGCCCGATCAATTCACTTTGCTCGGCAAGAACATTGTCGCCAGCGTCGCCTTTGCGGCCAATTTGTTTCAGCTCACGCAAATTGGCTACTTTGCGCCAGACGCCGCCGACAATCCGCTGCTTCATATCTGGTCGCTGGGCGTTGAAGAACAGTTCTACATTTTTTGGCCGCCGGCGTTGCTCCTCATTTCCCGCTTGAAGAATCGGATGCCATGGATCGTGGCTCTTGCTGCGGCATCCTTCTGCGTCAGCCTCAGCATCTTCGCCGGCCACAGCGACTGGGCGTTCTACTCGCCCTTGCCCAGGGCGTGGGAACTTCTTGCAGGCGGCTTGCTTGCCGAGCGTGCGCGGCGCAAGCCGATGAACTTCGGCCTTATCTCGAGCAATTTGCTCGGCGGCCTCGGCATCGCCGCCATATGCGTCGCAGCGATGGCGCTGGACAGAACGCGTTCCTTTCCGGGCCTCTACGCTTTGTTGCCGGTGTTGGGCGCCATGATGATTATCGCCTCGCCAAACTCGCTCGTGAGCAGGTTTTTCCTGTCGAGCCGGCCGATGGTCTGGATCGGCCTCATCAGCTACCCGCTTTATCTGTGGCACTGGCCGATGCTGTCGTACCTCGCCATTCTGCGCAACGGCGTGCCCAATTTCCTGGAAATCTGGGCGGCCGTGATTCGTTGCGACCGTGTTCTCCTATTTGACGTACCGGTTCGTCGAACTGCCGCTGCGTCGGCGCAAGGATGCGGTCGCGAAACTGTCCTTCGGCCTTGCCTTCGCCGGCGTCGCAGGTGTGGTCACCGTCGCGGCAGGCGGATTCAATTTCCGCTTTCCACCGGAAGTCCGCTCGATCGCGCAGACCGCTCCGGGCGTCAATGGCGGATTTTCCGACGGGTGTTTCCTTGAACCTACCGGCGCCGAATTCACCGAGAGTTGCATCGAGAAAGGAAGCAAGCCGCTTGTCTTCCTGTGGGGAGATTCCACCGCGGCGGCCCTCTATCCCGGGCTGAAGGATGCCGCGCGCAAGCGCCAATCGTTTCGGCTGGCGCGATTCAGTGCGGCTGCCTGCGCGCCGATCCTGGATCAGGGAACGAACGAGCGATGCGACAAGTCGAACAGGATCGTGTTGGATTTCATTAAATCCTCCCGCCCTGACATCGTATTGCTGCACGCGATGTGGAGCGACAAAAACGATCTGGAGAAACTGCGCGGCACCATCGACCGGCTGAGAAGCAGCAAGGTGCCCAGGATTATGCTGCTGGGTCCCGTTCCGGTCTGGAAACGAACGCTTCCTCATACCCTCATCAACTACTACCGCTTCCAGCATCGGATACCGGACCGGATCACAACCGGCGTCTCTGGCCCGGAAGCCGACGAAAGAATGCGCACATTCAGCAAGGCCGAGGGTATTGAATATGTCTCGGTCTGGCGCGCGCTGTGCAATTCAGATGGATGCCTGACACGCGCTGGACCGGATGCCAGCCAAGTGCTGGTGACCGACAACACCCATTTGTCCGACACCGGTTCAAAATTCCTGATCGGGGAGCTGGCGAAAGAACTGGCGCTGCCGTAGCGCTTCGCTCGACAAGACCTCGCCATCGTCGTCGGTCCCAGCGATGGCCTGCGCACCGGGGGCACCGAGCAGTGCCCGCAAGACTACGGGGCCCTCGGTTAGAACAGCAGACGCGTGCAAGAAACGAGTTGCTCGGCAATCGGGCGCGTCAAAATACGCCTGACCGCTGATGTTGCTCGCATTTCCAGTCTTACCCAACACAACTTTACGACGGCAGGCTCGGCTTTCATCAACTCTGCAATGTGCTTTTGCGCGCGGCAGCAATTTGGGCCGGGTTCCGGATGTTCACTTCAGTGTAAGACGTTCTCGCCACGGTGGCTTCGAGCTTGATGGGGGAATCAATGAAGCACAGTGTGGTTTGGCAGATGCTGCTGCCGATCCCGATCGTCTCCGGGATCGCGATCGCAGCCGCCGCCTATTTCGTTCCTCCGCTGATCGCAAGCGACGCGGTCGAAAGCGCGTTGGCCGAGGCGCAGCGGACGGTTGGCCAGTTCCGCACTTTGCGCGGCTACTACACCAAGGCAGTCGTGGCCAAGGTGACGAAAGGCAGTTCGCTGAAGGCAGGGTTCGATCATCAGGACAAAGCCGATGCCATTCCCCTTCCGGCGACGATGATTCAGGACCTGAGCGCGCTGCTGCAGCAGCAGGGCACATCCATCAAGCTCTACAGCCCCTACCCCTTCCCCAACCGCGCAACGCGCCGGCTGGACGATTTCGCCACCAGCGCCTGGGATGCCCTCTCGCGAAATCCCGACGCGGTCTTCTCGCGGCGCGAGATCGTCGACGGCAAGGAGACGCTGCGCGTCGCCCTCGCCGACCGCATGAGCGACGCGTCGTGCGTTGCTTGCCACAACACCCTTGCCGGCTCGCCGAAAATGGACTGGAAGCTCGGCGATGTTCGCGGCGTGCTTGAGGTCAACAGCGACCTCGGCACTGCGCTGGCGCGCGGCGAGCGCTTGACCCGCTTCATCCTGATCGGCGGCCTGGCGGTCGCTGGCCTGTTGGCCGCCATCGCCATGTTCGTGGCGCGGCGCATCAGTTCGCCGTTGAAAGCGATCACGGAGGCCATGCGCCATCTCGCCAGCGGCGACAAGACGGTCAACGTGCCCGGTGCCGGCCGCAAGGACGAGATCGGGCAGATGACCGCCGCGATGCAGGTGTTCAAGGAAAGCATGATCGAGAACGACCGTCTGGTCGCGGAGCAGGACGAGGCAAAGGCGCAGGCCGCCGTCGAGCAGTCGGCCGCATTGCACAGCATGGCCGACGCGTTCGAACGCAGCGTCGGCGGAATCGTCGGCACGGTCGCCTCGACCGCCACGGAGATGGAACAGGCCGCGCAGGCGATGGCATCGACGGCGCAGGAAACCCGCCGCCAGACCGACACGGTCGCGCATGCTTCAACGCAGGCCGCAACGGGCGTGCAGAGTGTCGCGGCCGCCACCGAAGAGCTCGCCGCCTCGATCAGCGAGATCGCCCGACAGGCAACCCGGTCGGCCCAGATTGCCACCAAGGCCGCCGGCGAGGCGCAGCGCACCGATAACTCGGTCACGGGACTTGCGAACTTCGTCGAGAAGATCGGCACCGTGCTGAAGCTCATCCAGGACATCGCCAGCCAGACCAACCTCCTGGCCCTCAACGCCACCATCGAAGCGGCGCGGGCCGGCGAGCACGGCAGGGGTTTTGCCGTCGTCGCCAGCGAGGTGAAGGCACTGGCCGAACAGACGGGCAAGGCCACCGAAGAGATCGCGACGCAGATCCAGGGCATTCAGGGCGCAACGGAAGACGCCGTCGCGGCAATCCGGGCGATCGGAACGACAATCGACGAGGTCAATGAGATTGCCTCGTCCATTGCTTCGGCTGTCGAGGAACAGGGCGCTGCGACCCGCGACATCGCCAGCAACGTGCAGCAGGCCGCCAACGGCACCGAACAGGTCAGCAGCAACATCGCCGGCGTGACCGAAGCCACCGGCAACGTGGGAACCGCCGCAAGCGGAGTACTCGGCTCGGCGAACAAGCTTTCGCAGCAGTCCGAGCTCCTGCAGCAGGAAGTCGCCAAATTCCTCGCAACGGTGCGCGCAGCCTAGTTTGTAGGGCGCGCGCGCCTGCTATCGGCCAGCGAGCGCCTGCTCGACAAAGCGGGCCGCGGCGAGCGCCTTGCCATCGTCGCCGATCCCGGCAATCACCTGCACGCCGACCGGCAGGTTGCCATCGGCCATCAAGACGGGAACATTGACGCAGGGCGTGCCGAGCAAGGTCCAGAGCCGGTTGAAGGTGGGATCGCCGGTGGAATCGAGCCCCTTCGGCGGCGCGCCCGGCGCAGAGACGGTGAGGATCACATCCACGTCAGCGAAGATGGCGGAGAGCGCTGCGCGGGCACGCGCGGCGATGCGCTGCGCATCGTCATATTCGGCCGGCGGGATGTCCCGGCTCTCGTCGAGCCGGCCGCGCAACAGTGGCGCCATTTCCTCGTAACGCTCGCGGTATTCCCAGGCAAAGGATTGATGCGCCTCGAACTGTTGCACGGTGGTGTGGATGTGCCAGGCTTCGGCAAATATCCCGGGCATCGCCAGCGACCGCACAGTGGCCCCGGCGCGTTCAGCCGCCAGCTGTGCGACGCGCAACGCTTCCACACTCGCCGCCTCCAGTTTGCCGGCGAAATCCTGGGTCACGATGCCGATGCGCGGCGTCGGGATCGATGCCGGCAGCAGCAATTCGGACCGGCCCGTCATGGCCGACAAGCCCTGCGCGAGGTCGGTCACACCGGCGGCGAAAAGCCCGACCGTGTCGAGCGACCACGAAAAGCATTTGACGCCGACCGTCGGCAACAGCCGGTAGGTCGGCTTGATCGCAGCCGCGCCGCAGAACGACGCGGGCCGGATCACCGAGCCTCCGGTCTGCGTGCCCAGCGCAAGCGGTATCATTCCGCCACCGACCGCAGCGGCTGAACCTGACGACGAACCGCCAGGCGTATGGGCATGGTTGTGCGGATTGAGCGTCGCAGTCGGATCGTTGGCCGCAAAAGCCGTGGTCGCGGTCTTGCCGACGATGGTGGCGCCGGCCTGCTTCAGCATCGCAACAACGGGCGCATCGGCGCGCGGGCGAAAGCCGCGATAGATCGGCGAGCCCATCTCGGTCGGGAAATCCGCGGTGTCGATGATGTCCTTGATCCCGACCGCGATGCCGCGCAGAGGGCCGTCCTTGGCTGCTCGCGCCGCTGGATCGCGGCTGACGAAGGCGCCGATAGTCTTGTCCTGCTCTGCGATCGCCTGCTGCGACTGCGCAATCGCCTCATCGGCAGCGAGGTCTCCCTGGGAAATGCGGCGTTGCAAATCGGCGAGCGAGATCATGGGGCGAGCCTTCCTGATGGCCAAATCTTGCTGACGGCAAAGTCTTGCTGATGGCCAAGTCTTGCTGTTGGCAAAGTCTTGCTGATGGCAAATCTTGACTGCTTTTACGGACCCCGAATTGCCGGGGCAAGCGGGGTGGAGCCTTGATCGCACCCTCCGGTTGAGGGAAGCTCGGACCATGAACGACCGTCTCTCCAGCACACCGCAACTTTCCGACCAGGAACGGCTTGATCAACTTCGGCTGATCCGTTCCGACAATATCGGCCCGCGCACTTTCAGCGCCCTGCTTCGCCATTACGGCGATGCGCGCACGGCCCTCGCACGGCTGCCGGACCTGGCGCGGCGCGGTGGTGCTGCGCGGTCGGGACGCATCTGCAGCGAGGACGATGCGCGGGCCGAGCTTGCCTCCTGCCGGAAGATGGCCGTCAGCCTGGTCGCGCCGGGGGAGGCAGGATATCCGCCGCGGCTCGCCATGCTGGACGATGCACCTCCCCTGCTCGGCGTACGCGGCCTGCTCGACGCCTTGATGCGGCCGACGATCGCCATCGTCGGCTCGCGCAACGCCTCCGGTGCCGGACTGAAGTTCGCGCAGACGCTGGCCCATGATCTCGCTGAAGCCGGCTTCATCATCGTCTCGGGGCTCGCACGCGGCATCGATCAGGCGGCGCATCGGGCGAGCCTTGCGGGCGGCACGGTCGCGGTGCTGGCGGGCGGCCATGACCGGATCTATCCGCCCGAGCATGAGGATCTGCTTGCATCGTTGCTGGCAACGGGAGCTGCGATTTCCGAAATGCCGCCCGGCTATGCGCCGCGCGCGCATGATTTTCCGCGCCGCAACCGCCTGATATCAGGCGCCTCACTCGGCGTCGTCGTGGTGGAGGCAGCACAGCGCTCGGGTTCGCTGATCACGGCGCGGATGGCCGCCGAACAGGGCCGCGAGGTGTTTGCCGTTCCCGGCTCGCCGCTCGACCCGCGCGCCGCCGGCACCAACGACCTGATCAAGCAGGGCGCGACGCTGGTGACCGAAGCCGCCGACGTCATCGATGCCGTGCAGCCGATCTTGGGGCGACCGATCGCGCTTCGTGCCGACGAGCCCGACAACGACCCGTTCGACGGCGAGCCCGATGCGGGCCAACGCGCGCGCATCGTGACGCTGCTCGGCCCGACCCCGGTCAGCCTCGATGACCTGATCCGGATGGCCGACGCGTCGCCGGCCATCGTGCGGACGGTGCTGCTCGAACTCGAGCTCGCCGGGCGGCTGGAGCGCCATGGCGGCGGGCTGGTGTCGCTGCTATGACGCGCCGTGGTCAGCGATAGATCGGCGCACCAGCCGGCGCCGCCGTCGCACCGCCATCGACGAATAATTCCTGAGTTTCCGCTAAGACAGGCTGCGCTTCCTGCGAAGCCAGCTGTCGGCCTCGAGCTGCACCATGTCGAGCAAGTGCTCGAGCATGGGAAGCCCATGCCGCTGCGCGATCTTTGAAAGCTCGGCGGCCGTCCCTGCAATGAAGGCCGCAGCCTCCTCCGGTCCGCCACCCCCATAGGCGGCTTTTCCAAGCGACCTTTGATTTCTGCTAGAGGCCTTCGCCCGCGAGGTCCTGGGTTTCCGGCCGCCCCCGGCTTTACTCAATGAATATTCCAAACAGCGAAAATTTCAGCCAATACAGCTCTTGGGTGTGCAACTCTTGGAGGTAGACCACAACTTTCCGTATATGTCACCTATCCCTTTGGTCCCCCTTCAATATCTGGCTATTTGACAGCGAGGGCCTCACCACCCATGTTCGCCTTCGAATCGGCCGGCCGCGAAGTCTCGCGGAACCGGCCCGCAGTTTTTCGCGTAAGCTATTGGAATGACATGAATATCGTCATTGTGGAGTCTCCCGCCAAGGCCAAGACGATCAACAAATATCTGGGTCCCTCCTACGAGGTCCTGGCTTCATTTGGCCATGTCCGCGACCTCCCGGCCAAGAACGGTTCAGTCGATCCAGACGCCAATTTCCAGATGATCTGGGAGATCGACCCCAAGGCCAATAGCCGCCTCAACGACATCGCCAGGGCGCTCAAGGGCGCCGACCGCCTCATTCTCGCAACCGACCCCGACCGCGAGGGTGAGGCCATCTCCTGGCATGTGCTCGAAGTGATGAAGGAGAAGCGCGCGCTCAAGGATCATAAGATCGAGCGCGTGGTCTTCAACGCCATCACCAAGCAGGCGGTGACGGATGCCATGAAGGTGCCGCGCCAGATCGATGGTGCGCTGGTCGATGCCTATATGGCGCGCCGCGCGCTCGACTATCTGGTCGGCTTCACCCTTTCCCCCGTGCTGTGGCGCAAGCTGCCGGGCGCGCGTTCCGCGGGCCGGGTCCAGTCGGTGGCGCTGCGGCTGGTCTGCGACCGCGAGCTCGAGATCGAAAAGTTCGTTCCCCGGGAATACTGGTCGCTGGTGGCGACGCTGACCACGCCGCGCGGCGATGCCTTTGAAGCAAGGCTCGTCGGCGCCGACGGCAAGAAGATCCAGCGGCTCGACATCGGCTCCGGCGCGGAAGCGGAAGACTTCAGGAAGGCGATCGAGGCTGCGGCCTTCAAGGTCACAACCGTCGAGGCAAAGCCGGCGCGGCGCAATCCGCACGCTCCCTTCACCACATCGACGTTGCAGCAGGAAGCCAGCCGCAAGCTCGGCTTTGCGCCGGCGCACACCATGCGCATCGCACAGCGGCTCTATGAGGGTATCGACATCGGCGGCGAGACCACCGGCCTCATCACCTATATGCGAACCGACGGCGTGCAGATCGACTCTTCCGCGATCACGCAGGCGCGCAAGGTGATCGGCGAGGATTATGGCAATGCCTACGTCCCCGATGCGCCGCGCCAGTACCAGACCAAGGCCAAGAACGCGCAGGAAGCGCACGAGGCGATCCGCCCGACCGATCTGTCGCGACGGCCCGCGGAGATGCGCCGCAAGCTCGATAACGACCAGGCGCGGCTCTATGAGCTGATCTGGACCCGCACCATCGCAAGCCAGATGGAATCGGCCGAGCTCGAACGCACCACCGTCGACATCGAGGCCAAGGCTGGCTCCCGCGCACTTGAGCTGCGCGCTTCCGGCCAGGTCATCAAGTTCGACGGCTTTCTTGCGCTCTACCAGGAAGGCCGCGACGACGAAGAGGACGAAGATGCGCGCCGCCTCCCCGCCATGAGCGAAGGCGAGCCGCTGAAGCGGCAGGACCTTTCCGTCACCCAGCATTTCACCGAACCGCCGCCGCGCTTCTCGGAAGCCTCGCTGGTCAAGCGCATGGAGGAGCTCGGCATCGGCCGGCCGTCGACCTATGCCTCGATCCTGCAGGTGCTCAAGGACCGCGGCTATGTGAAGCTTGAGAAGAAGCGCTTGCACGGCGAAGACAAGGGCCGCGTCGTGGTCGCGTTCCTGGAAAACTTCTTCGCCCGCTATGTGGAGTATGACTTCACGGCCGACCTCGAGGAGAAGCTCGACCGCGTTTCCAACAATGAGATTTCCTGGCAGCAGGTCTTGCAGGAGTTCTGGGGCGGCTTCATCGGCGCGGTGAACGACATCAAGGATCTCCGCGTTTCCGAAGTACTCGACGCGCTCGACGCCATGCTCGGCCCGCACATCTATCCGGCGCGCGCCGACGGCGGCGACGTCCGGCAGTGCCCGACCTGCGGCACCGGAAAGCTCAATTTGAAAGCCGGCAAGTTCGGCGCCTTTGTCGGCTGCTCGAACTATCCGGAGTGCCGCTACACCCGTCCGCTGGCCGCGGATTCCGAGGCGAGCGCCGATCGCGTGCTCGGCAAGGATCCCGAGACCGATCGTGACGTCGTGGTGAAGGCCGGCCGCTTCGGCCCCTACATCCAGCTCGGCGAGCAGAAGGATTACGCGGAGGACGAGAAGCCGAAGCGTGCAGGCATTCCAAAGAACACCTCGCCCGGCGATGTCGACCTTGAGCTTGCGCTGAAGCTGCTGTCGCTGCCGCGCGAAATCGGCAAGCATCCGGAAAGTGGCGAGCCGATCACCGCCGGCCTCGGCCGCTTCGGCCCGTTCGTGCGCCACGAGAAGACCTATGCGAGCCTGGAGGCCGGTGATGAAGTCTTCACCGTCGGATTGAACCGCGCGGTGACGCTGATTGCCGAGAAGATCGCCAAGGGCCCGAGCGGCCGCCGCTTCGGCGCCGATCCCGGCAAGCCGCTGGGCGATCATCCGAGCCTGGGTGCGGTGGCCATGAAGAACGGCCGCTACGGCGCCTATGTCACCTCGGGCGGCGTCAATGCCACTATCCCGAGCGACATCGTGCCGGAAACGATTACGCTGGCGCAGGCGATCGCGTTGATCGACGAGCGTGCCGCCAAGGGCGGCGGCAAGCCCAAGCGCGGCGCGAAGAAAGCCGCGCCAAAGGCCAAGGCCGACGCGGCCAAGGCTGATGCTGCGGCGAAGCCCGCCAAGAAGGCGGTCGCCAAGAAAGCCGCGGCCAAGCCGAAGGCCGAAGCCATCAGCAAGGCGCGCGCGCCGGTCGCTCCTGCCGCCAAGACGTCGGCGGCAAAGCCTGCGCCTGCCGCAAAGTCGGCCGCAAAGAAGAGCGCCGGCAAGGCACGGGGATAAGTGAAACGGCCGCGCGACCAGGGCTTTCCGGGCCGTGAAGCCATCGTCGCCTTCGTCCGCGCCCATCCCGGAAAAGTCGGCACCCGCGAGATCGCGCGCGAGTTCGGCCTGAAGAATGCCGACCGTGTCGAGTTGAAACGCATCCTGCGCGAACTCTCCGACGAAGGCGCCATCGCCAAGCGTGGCCGCAAGATGCACCAGCCGGCGGAGTTGCCGCCGACGGTCGTTGCCGACATCACCGGCCGCGACAGCGACGGCGAGTTGATCGCTGTCCCCACCGAGTGGGACGAGGAAGAAAGCGGGGCGGCACCAAAGATCCGCATCGCCTTCCCGCGAAGGCCGCAGCCGGGCACCACCGCTGGCGTTGGCGATCGCGCACTGCTGCGGATCGAGCGCACCGAGGAGAGCGAGGGCACACTTTACCGTGGTCGCGTCGTCCGCGTCATCGAGCAGGCGCGCGCGCGCCTGCTCGGCGTGTTCCGCAAACTCCCCGACGGCGGCGGCAGATTGATCCCGATCGACAAGAAACAGGTCGGCCGCGAGCTCAACATCGCCAAAACCGACAGCATGGACGCCGAGGACGGCGACCTCGTCAGTGTCGACCTGATCCGTACCCGCGGCTTTGGGCTTGCGTCGGGCAAGGTCAAGGAACGGCTCGGCTCGCTCGCGACCGAGAAAGCGATCAGCCTGATCGCGATCCACGCCCACGAGATTCCGCAGGCGTTTTCACCTTCCGCCGTGCGCGAGGCGGAAGCGGCCGAGCCCGCAAAACTCGAAGGACGCGAAGACTGGCGCGATATTCCGCTCGTCACCATCGATCCGCCTGACGCCAAGGATCACGACGATGCCGTGCATGCAGAAGTCGATCCCGATCCGAACAACAAGGGCGGCTACATCGTCCATGTCGCGATCGCGGACGTCGCCTATTATGTGCGACCGGGTTCGGCACTCGACCGCGACGCACTGACGCGCGGCAATTCGGTGTATTTCCCCGATCGCGTCGTGCCGATGCTGCCGGAACGTATCTCCAACGATCTCTGCTCGCTGGTGCCGGGTGAGCCGCGTGGCGCGCTCGCGGTGCGGCTTGTGATCGGCGCCGACGGCCGCAAGCGCTCGCACAGCTTTCATCGCGTGCTGATGCGCTCGGCGGCGAAGCTGAATTACGCGCAGGCGCAGGCCGCGATCGACGGCCGGGTGGACGATACGACGGGCCCCCTGCTCGATCCGATCCTCAAGCCGCTCTATGCGGCCTATGGACTCGTGAAGATCGCGCGTGACGAGCGCGAGCCGCTCGACCTCGACCTGCCCGAGCGGAAAATCCTGCTCAAGCCCGACGGTACCGTCGATCGCGTCGTCGTGCCGGAGCGGCTGGATGCGCATCGGCTGATCGAGGAATTCATGATCCTCGCCAACGTCGCAGCCGCGGAGGCGTTGGAGAAAAAGGGCCTGCCGCTGATCTATCGCGTGCACGATCAGCCGACGCAGGAAAAGGTGCACAACCTGCAGGAATTCCTCAAGACGCTCGACCTCTCCTTTGCCAAGGCCGGCGCGCTGCGGCCCGCAATGTTCAATCGCGTGCTGACGCAAGTGAAGGGTGAGGATCACGAGCCGCTGGTCAACGAGGTGGTGCTGCGCTCGCAGGCACAGGCGGAATATTCCGCGGAGAATTACGGCCATTTCGGTCTCAACCTGCGTCGCTATGCTCATTTCACGTCGCCGATCCGGCGCTACGCCGATCTGGTCGTGCACCGCGCGCTGATGCGTGCGCTCGGGCTCGGCGACGGCGCCCTGCCCCCGGACGAAACACTGGAACATCTCGCTGAAGTCGCAGCGCAGATTTCCGTCACCGAGCGGCGCGCCATGAAGGCCGAGCGCGAGACCGCCGACCGCCTGATCGCGCATTTCCTCGCCGATCGCGTCGGCGCCAGTTTCCAGGGCCGCATTTCCGGCGTCACCCGCGCCGGTCTGTTCGTGAAGCTGGCGGACACCGGCGCTGACGGCATCATCCCGATCCGCACCCTCGGCAGCGAATATTTCAACTATGACGAGACCCGCCACGCGCTGGTCGGTTCGCGCAGCGGTGCCATGCACCGGCTGGGGGACGTCGTCGACGTTCGTCTGATAGAAGCTGCTCCCGTGGCTGGCGCGCTGCGCTTCGAGCTCTTATCTGAAGGTCAGGTCGTCCCGCGCGGCGGAAAACGCCAAGGCAAGCACCAAGCCAAGCGCGGGGCACCGAAATCGCTCGCCGCGAAGGGCCAGGCGGGTCGCACCAAGCCCAACAACAATCGTCGGCCGGGCAAGCACAAGGCCGGCAAACCGGGGAAAGGCAAGTCATGGAAACGGTAACCCCCGCGACGACGGTCTGGACCCGTGAGACCGTCATTGCCGAGAAGCGCGATGTCTGGGGCGCGATGAAGCGCGGCTTTCGCGGCCGCTGCCCGCGCTGCGGCGAAGGCAAGCTGTTTCGCGCGTTCCTCAAGGTGGACAACGGCTGTTCGGCCTGCGGCCTCGACTTCACCCCGCATCGCGCCGACGACCTGCCGGCCTACCTCGTCATCGTCATCGTCGGCCACATCGTGGTGCCGTTGGCGCTGTCGATCGAGACCAATTTTTCGCCGCCGGTCTGGATGCAGCTTGCAACCTACCTGCCCCTCACCCTGATCCTGTCGCTGGCGCTGCTGCAGCCGGTCAAGGGCGCGGTGGTCGGTTTCCAATGGGCGCTGCGCATGCATGGGTTCGACGAGAATGCGCCCGACGAGATGTCGCCCGGCTGACACGGAAAGTCACAAAACAAACAAGACGAATGGGGATGGGATGACCGGAACTGCGACCGCCGAGAAGGAAGAAAAGGAAGCCGATCATCATCCCTATTTCCGGCCGAAGGACGCAGCCACGCTGATCCTGATCGACCGCACCGGTGAGAAGCCGAAGGTGCTGGTCGGCAAACGCCACGACAAGGTGGTGTTCATGCCGGGCAAATACGTCTTTCCCGGCGGCCGCGTCGACAGTTCGGACAATCGCGTTCCCGTTGCGGCTCCGATCACCAGGGAGCTTGAAGCGAA
>CAWFLW010000014.1:0-73950 GCA_963816655.1 uncultured Alphaproteobacteria bacterium
GCGCGCCACTTGCGCTGGCGGGAGCGCCACTCGCGCCGCCCGCCATCATCGGCGGTGCTCCATGCTGCAGCGTGGGCGGCCCGGGCGGGGTCGCCACCAGGCCGGGGACTTCGCCGGCCTTCTGCCAACCGGCCATGCCTTCGGTCCACACCAGGGTATCGGCGCGGACCGTCCCGTTGCCGATCAGGTCGCGGAATTGGGCCTCGGGATAAGGACCTTGTTGCTGGCCGTTGGCGGCAAAAAACCAGTTCGACATGCACTCCCCCTCAACTGCTTCCCTGATGACTTCCTTGGCGACTTCCTGGGCTCGTTCGCGTTGACGCGCGACGGGCTGGCTGGGCCACAGGGTATCCCGACCGGACGACCGCATTCTGACGGACGATCCGCCCCGCTGTACAGAGACCGTCACGGGCAGGACGGAATGTTTCCCCTTACCCCTGCAACTTTTTTATGCCATTTGCACAGAAAGATGCCAGATTTACATTGGCAAAAAGCGGCAGGCAGTCACACTGCGCCTGCATGACAGGGAACAAGGCCGGATCATGAAGCTCGTCGTCGCGATCATCAAACCGTTCAAGCTGGACGAGGTGCGCCAGGCCCTGACCGCCGTCGGCGTCCACGGCATGACCGTGACCGAAGTGAAGGGCTACGGCCGCCAGAAGGGCCATACCGAGATCTATCGCGGCGCTGAATATGTGGTGAACTTCCTGCCCAAGCTGCGCATCGAGGTCGCCGTCGATTCCAGCATCGCCGACAAGGTGGTGCAGGTCATCACGTCAGGCGCGCGCACCGGGCAGATCGGCGACGGCAAGATCTTCGTCACGCCGATCGATCATGCGCTGCGCATCCGCACCGGCGAGACCGACAGCGACGCGCTCTGAAGAATTCTCACGCACGCGACCAACGACGTGCGGCCGACAAAATTGTGCAATCGTAATGCCGGGGAAGATATCATGGGGGCTCTCTCGCGCGCCGCGCTCGCGGCGTTCGCCGCTACTGTCGCGCTGACGACGCCGGCCTTTGCCGCCGAAGCGTCCACTATCAACGGCGCCGATACCGCCTGGATGATCGTCGCCACTGCGCTCGTGCTGATGATGACGGTCCCGGGGCTGGCGCTGTTCTATTCCGGCATGGTGCGCAAGAAGAACGTGCTCGCTACCATGGCGCAAAGCCTGTCGGCGGTGGCGCTGATCTCGATCCTGTGGGTCGCCTACGGCTATTCGCTGGCCTTCGTCGGCGACGGCGGCTTCATCGGCACGCTCGACCGCTGGTTCCTCGCCGGCATGACGATGGACTCGGTCAATCCCGCCGCAAAGACCATCCCCGAAGCGCTTTTCATGCTGTACCAGATGACGTTCGCGATCATCACGGTGGCGCTGGTGTCAGGCGCCGTGGCCGACCGCATGCGCTTCTCGGCCTGGCTGTTGTTCGCGATCGGCTGGTTCACCTTCGTCTATGTGCCGCTGGCGCATTGGGTGTGGGGTGGCGGCTTCCTCCAAACCATGGGCGTGCTGGATTTCGCCGGCGGTCTCGTCGTGCATCTGTCCGCGGGCATCGGCGGCCTGGTCGCGGCAAAAGTGCTCGGCAATCGCCACGGCTACGGCAGCGAGAACCAATCCCCGTTCGATCTCTCGCTCGCGGTGATCGGCACCGGCATGCTGTGGGTCGGCTGGTTCGGCTTCAACGGCGGCTCGGCGTTTGGCGCCAATTCGCGCGCGGTGATGGCCATCACCGCCACGCATCTTGCCGCCTGCGCCGGCGCACTGACCTGGGGCGCGATCGAATGGGCGACGCGGCGCAAGCCCTCCGTGCTCGGCATGATCTCGGGCGCGGTGGCCGGCCTTGGCACCATCACGCCGGCCTCCGGCTTCGTCGCGCCATGGCACGGCGTCGTCATCGGCGTCGGTCGCCGGCCTCGTCTGCTTCTGGGCCTGTACCGCGCTGAAGCAGCGCTTCAAATATGACGACTCGCTCGACGTGTTCGGCGTCCACGGCATCGGCGGCATCACCGGCACCCTGCTTTGCGGCGTCTTTGCCGTGGCCGCGATCGGCGACACCGCAGGCCTGCTCGAGAACAACCCGAAGCAGGTGCTGACCCAGTTCTACGGCGTCGCCATCACGCTGGTCTGGTCGGGCGGGCTCACCTTCGTCCTGCTCAAGCTGGTCGGCGTGTTCGCACCCTTGCGGGTCTCGCTGCAGCAGGAGCTCGAAGGCCTCGATATCTCCCAGCATGGCGAAGCGCTGCAGTAATCGCTACCTGAATACCTGCTAAAGTGCACGTGCCGTGGGCACGATGACGCCGCGAGCGGCCCTGCCCACGATCTAGGCAGGCCTGATCAGCTATTAGGCGCGACCGAATAGCGCATCCTGCCCCCTCCCCGGACAAGGGCGAAAAGGTCCGCATTCATAAACCGTTAGGGAATGCCGCCGTTCTGGCACGGCATTTGATTCTACGGGGCAAGGCTGTGCCCGCGTAGTGAACGACCTCTCCGCGTGGTGACGTCAGTCAGTATCTGCCCGGCGCGCTCCGGGCCCAAGCGGGGAATAAGACCCATGAAAATTGTTATGGCGATCATCAAGCCATTCAAACTCGAAGAAGTCCGTGACGCCCTGACCGCCATCGGCGTTCACGGTCTGACGGTGACGGAAGTCAAGGGATACGGCCGGCAGAAGGGCCACACGGAAATCTATCGCGGCGCCGAATACGCCGTGAGTTTCCTGCCCAAGATCAAGATCGAAGTCGCCGTCAATTCAGACCAGGTCGACAAGACCATCGAGGCGATCACGTCGGCTGCGAAAACCGGCCAGATCGGCGACGGCAAGATCTTCGTCATCAACCTCGACCATGCGGTTCGTATCCGCACCGGCGAGGCCGATGCCGCTGCCCTCTGATTTCGCGCTCAAACAATACCCACTCAGGAGTAAGACAAAATGACGTTCAAACGTCCCTATAGCGCGGGATTGGCGGCTCTCGCAGTCGGCCTGTTCGCCGCAACCGCGGCCTATGCAGAACCTACCGTCAACAAGGGCGACAACGCCTGGATGCTGACGTCGACGGTGCTGGTGCTGTTGATGACGGTTCCGGGGCTGGCGCTGTTCTATGGCGGCCTCGTCCGCTCCAAGAACATGCTCTCGGTCTTGATGCAGGTGTTCTACACCGTCTGCATCGTCACGATCCTTTGGGCGCTCTACGGCTACAGCCTCGCCTTCACCGGCGGTTCCGATTTCATCGGCGGCTTCTCGAAGGCCTTCCTGATGGGCGTGACGACGGACTCCAAGGCCGCGACCTTCTCGGTCGACGCCAACATCTCGGAGCTCATCTACATGTGCTTCCAGATGACGTTCGCGGCGATCACGCCGGCCCTCATCGTCGGCGCCTTTGCCGAGCGCATGAAGTTCGCCGCCGTAGCGCTGTTCATCCCGCTCTGGGTCACCCTGATCTACTTCCCGATCGCGCACATGGTCTGGTACTGGGCCGGTCCGGACGCGATCGCGGATGCCGCCAAGGCGCTGGCGGCCGCGGCTGACGGCGCGGCCAAGACCGCAGCGCAGGCCAAGCTCGATGAAGTCAACGCCGACGCCGGCTGGATCTTCAAGAAGGGCGCGATCGACTTCGCGGGCGGCACCGTGGTGCACATCAACGCCGGCATCGCCGGTCTGGTCGGCGCGCTCCTGATCGGCAAGCGTATCGGCTACGGCAAGGAGCTGATGGCGCCGCACTCGCTGACCATGTCGATGATCGGCGCCTCGCTGCTCTGGGTCGGCTGGTTCGGCTTCAACGCCGGTTCGAACCTCGAAGCCTCGGGCGGCGCGGCGCTCGCCATGACCAACTCCTTTGTCGCGACTGCGGCGGCGGCGCTGGCCTGGATGTTCGCCGAATGGATCTTCCGCGGTCATCCTTCGATGCTCGGCGTCATCTCGGGCGCGGTAGCTGGCCTCGTCGCGGTCACGCCGGCGGCCGGTTACGCCGGTCCGATGGGCGCGATCGTGCTCGGCCTCGTGGTCGGCGTGGCCTGCCTGTTCTTCTGCACCATCGTGAAGAACGCGTTCGGCTATGACGACTCGCTCGATGTGTTCGGCGTGCACTGCGTCGGCGGCATCATCGGCGCGCTCGGCACCGGCATCCTGGTGAACCCCGCCCTCGGCGGCACCGGCGTGATGGATTACGCCGTGGGCAAGGTCGCCGACTACGACTTCGTCGCGCAGATGATCTCGCAGTGCTGGGGCGTCGGCACCACGCTGGTGTGGTCCGGCGTCGGCTCGGCGATCCTCTACAAGGTCGTCGACGTCATCGTCGGCCTGCGCGCCACCGTTGAAGTAGAGCGTGAGGGTCTCGACCTCGTCGAGCACACCGAGCGCGCCTACAACATGTGATCTCCCGGGGCGCGGCCTTCTCACGGGCCGCGTCCACAACTCCGGTTTGGGGCACATACCCGGCAATGCCCTCGACCGTTGAGGGGCTCCAGCGCAAGTTGGAGCCCCTTTTTTCTTTCGCGACGCGAGCGCCGCTCTCCCACCTCAGTTCCGGCGATTGCGCGTGGCAGATGCCCGCCACGCGAGTTGACGGCGGGCGAAATGACCGGTTTGCTTCCAGCCCAACCAAGAGGGCGGAAATTCCGTCCCGTAAAACAAGACCGCTTGAGGGGACGAGACATTCATGGACGCTCACGCCAGCCAATGGTCGCCCGCGCCAGACGCAAGTCGCATCGTCAAGAGCATTCATGCGATGCTGCACCCGCGCAACATCGTGCTGGTCGGCGCCACCGACAAGCCAGGCAATTACGCCGAGCGCATCTGGGTCAACCTGATCAAATACAGGTATCGCGGCGGGCTGTTCCCGGTCAATGCGAAACGCGAAACGATCTGGGGCGTGCCCTGTTACAAGGATTTCGCGAGCCTCCCCGAAAAGCCCGACCATGTGCTGGTGCTGGTGCCGGCGCGCTTTGCCGTGCAGGTGATCCGCGATGCGGCCGCGGCCGGCGCACGCTCGGCCACCATCGTCACCTCGGGCTTCTCCGAATTGCAGGACGCGGAAAGCCAGCGGCTCGCCGTCGAACTGCAGCAGGCGGTGAAGGAAACCGGACTCGCGGTGACCGGTCCGAATTGTCTCGGCAATCTCAGCGCCGGCGAAAACCTCTTCACCAATATCGACGACCGCATCGTCACCATGGAGCAGGGACCGGTCGCAATCGCCGGCCAGTCCGGCGCGATCGTGATGGCGATCCGCCAGACGCTGGAGGATCGCGGCGTCGGCGTCGGCTACATGGTCACGACCGGCAACGAGACCGGGCTCGAAACCCCGGACTTGATGGCCTATTTCGCCGCCGATCCGTCGATCCGGGTCATCGTCGTGTATCTGGAGGGCGTGCGGAACACAAAAGTCTTCCGCGAAGCCTGCAAGGCCGCACGCGCCGCCGGCAAACCTGTGATCGCGCTGAAACTCGGCGCTTCCGAGGGCGGCCGCGCAGCAGCAATGGCGCACACCGGCGCGCTTGCCGGCTCGATCGAAACCTTTGATGCGATCTCGACCCGCGAGGGCGTGATCCGCGTGCGCGGCCTCGACGAGCTGATCGAGACCACCGAGTGCTTCGTCCATGCCGACACGCCGAAGGGCAACCGGCTCGCCGGGGTGTCGCTGTCGGGCGGCAAGCGCGGCCTCTTGATCGACGCCTTCTATTCGGCCGGACTTGAATTTTGCGCCGCTTTCGGCCAATGCGTCCGGGCAGCTTGCCAAGATGCTCGGCCCCGGCAGCATCGTCGGCAACCCGCTCGATGCGGGATTTGCCGCCGTGGTCGATCCCTCCGTTTACATGAGGTCGATCAAGATCATGATCGACGATCCCGACACCGATATCGTCATCATCGACGCCGAAATGCCGAAGGCGCCGCACGAACTGCGCGAGCGCAATCTCGGCATCGTCAACCAGATGGCGGGCGAGGCCAACAAGCCCGTGATCTATATCAGCGCGATGTCGATCGGTTTTACCGAGCACACCAAGGCGCTGCGCCGCTCGCTGCCGAACATCGCGGTGCTGCAGGGGCTCGACCGCGCGGTCGGCGCCATCAAGTCGCTGATCGACTATGCATCCTTGCACAAGGAAGTGCCCGACATCGTCTCGAGCTCGAAGGCGTCAGCGCGCGCGATGCTGGAAAAGATGTTGAAGCAGGCGAATGGCGCCGCCGCCCTCGACGAAGTCGCCTCCAAGAAATTGCTGCAGGCTTACGGCATCCCGATCTCGAAGGAGGCGATCGCGCAGACTTCAGCGGAAGCTGTAAAGATTGCGAAGAAGATCGGTTTCCCCGTGGTGGCAAAGGTCGTCAGCCCCGACATCCTGCACAAGTCAGACATCGGCGGCGTGGTGCTCAACATCAACAGCGCTACTGAGGTGAAGAAGGCCTTTGACGACATCACCAAGCGCGTCAGGAAGCTGAAGAACAAGCCCAAGCTCGAGGGCATTTTGATCGCCCAGCAGGTCAAGGCCGATCTCGAACTCGTGGTCGGCGCGTCGCTCGATGCCGAGATGGGCCCGGTGGTGCTGTTCGGCACCGGCGGCGTCGATATCGAATTGATGAAGGACGTGGCGCTCGCCGGCGCGCCGATCGACGCGGCCGAAGCAAGGCAATTGATCGGGCGCACCAAGGCGGGCGTGAAGATGAAGGGCTATCGCGGCCGCCCCGCGCTGCATGAAGCTTCAGCGGTGAAGGCGCTGGTCGGCCTTTCCAACCTGATGGCCGATGCCGGAAATCGCATCGCCTCGATCGACGTCAACCCGTTCCTGATCAACAGCAAGCTCGGCGTTGCCGTGGATGGACTGATCGTCCTCAACAACGAAGCGGCGCGGAAAAGCAGCGCGGTGAGGCGCCAATAGGTGGCTAGAGCACTGAAGGATACGGCCCGCTGCGACGGCGTTGCGAAACGCGCGTCGCCAGGTATTCGACGGCAAATGGCGCCATGTGCGTCAACGTGGACACGGCGATCGCGTACGATCCGGTATCGGCGGAGGCTCGAGGGCAAATGCCCGTCCGACCCGGCGGAAACGGATTGCTTCGACGTCCGGAAAGTGAAGCAGCCCATGGCGACCCTGAAATTCCTCAAGCGGCTAACTCATCATCGGCCGCGTGTTCCTCGGCGTACTGGCCAGCAATGTCTGGACGATCTCGGCTGGAGCGAAAACCGCGGCGTCTACGACGACCTCTGCTATTTGCGCCAGGCGCACTTGTTTCGAGCGCTTTGGCCTCGCCGGCATCGACACGGATATTGCACGAAGGACGACGATCGGCTATTTCGCGCGACAAGCTGCGCGCAATCGACTATGCCGAATGCGAACGATCCGAGCACCGCACCGTGCCATGCCGTGGATGCGAGCAGCGGGCAAAAGTTCGTGCTGCAGTATCCGCCCGGCACAGGTTTAGCGCTGGCGCTATTCCCTGAAGGCTTCCAGGTGATCTCGCTTCATGTCACGGCGAACGTGATCGTCCTTGCCTCTGCGCTCGTCGCACTGATGCGCGCGTCGACCGCCACACTCCGTCACGCTTGGCCGCGATTTTCGGCCTTGCCGCGCTTTATCTGATGATCAATCCGACCAAGGCAAGCTATTCGATCGCGCCGACCATGATGGTTTGCGCGGCCGCCGGCTTGCTCACGGCGAGGCTGTTTTCGTCCGCCGCGTCGCGCGAGCGCTTGTGGCTGGCGGTCGCCGTCGGGCTGCTCATCGGTTTGTCCGTCAATTTCCGCTTGCCTAACCTGTTCCTGTCGGCGGGCTATGGCATCTACTTCCTTGTCGCATTCCTGGTTGCGCGAAGCAGGCAGGCCTTCGGCGAAGGCCTGGCGTTCGGCATCGCCTTCCTGATCGGCATGGCGCCGACGCTTGCTGCGAACGCGATCAATGCCGGCAGCCCCTTTGCCACCACCTATGGCAGCGTCGACGTCGTGCCGCCGGAGCTGAGTGCAGCCGTGCTGAGGTCTTATCTGGTCGATGTCCAGTTCTTCCTGCTGGTTGCGGCCGTAGCGTGGACGGCCCTGAACTGGATCGACGTTTCTCGCCTGGCGCACGACAGGTCGCGCGGGTCGTTGCAATGAACCTCGCGGTGAACATCGCCTTCTTCATGACCCACCCGATCTGTTACGCCTTACTATACAATTCCGATCGTCGATGCTGTCGCTTTGGACCCTGCTGTTTGCTACGCTGCCGGCGCGGCAAGAACGCGGAGCAGGCAGGCTTCACGAACGCGCGACTTGATCACCCAGGAGGGAGAGCGTCATGACACTCACAGGCGGATGCTATTGCGGCGCGGTGCGCTATGAAGCCGAAGGCGAGCCGATGATGAAGGCGCAGTGCCACTGCCGCGAGTGCCAGTACATCACCGGCGGTTCACCCAACATGTTCGTGGCGATGGCGCCCGACGGCTTCAAATATACCAAAGGCGCGCCGAAGCAGTTTTCTCGCAAGGATCTGGCAAATCCGGTGACGCGCGAGTTCTGCGCCGAGTGCGGCACCCATGTCGTGACGCGTCCGCCGCGGCCGATCGTCGTGATCAAGGTCGGCACGCTCGACGAGCCCGGCCAGATCATGCCGCAAGCCGCGATCAACACCATCGACAAGCAGCCCTTCCACGTCATCCCGGAAGGATTGCCCGCGTTCGAGCGGTTCCCGCCGCGGTAGGCTTCGGTTCGTCATCTCTAGGGTGCGCGAGAGCGCGTCGCCGTTGGCGGCGGATAGCGTACCAGCTCTACGAAAAAAGCAATCGCGCCAGTGTCGGCGGCGGCGCGGTACACGAGGGTCAGAGGTGCATTCAGATGGATGCTCTTCCGGAGTGGGCGATATGCAACCGTTTTCGCGTGCACGTGCTGCATCGAAGCCGGAACGACAGAAATCCCTGCACCCGCTGCCACCAGATTGAGATTTGTCATCATGCGTTCGACCTCGGCCACAACGTTGGGATAGATTCCCCCTTCCGCGCACAGCGTCAGCAGGTTGGCATAGAGCCCGGGCGCCCCGGAGCGTCGCACCAGAATCAGATTTTCGCCCTGGAAATCTTTCAGCGCGACTGCCGCGTTCTTGCCGGCACGAGGCTTTCGCGCCAGGTGGTGGTCGAGCGGCGCCGCTACGAGCACCGGTTCTCTCAACAACGTCCGGAACACCAGGCCGGGCGGCCTTGAGACTGGCACTCTCAGAAAACCGCAATCGAGGATACCCGAGGCAATTCGCTCGGTGATCTCGGCTGCGTTGTTCTCGGAGAGCGAGAGCTCTATCTCGGGATACCGGCTGCGAAACACCCGCAGCACTCGCGGCGTCAATAAATGGGCGGCCGCCGAGGTCGTGAAGGCGATCGCGAGACGGCCGCGCATGCCCTTTGCGACACGCGCCATGCGCTGCTCCGTTGCGGCAACGCTGTCGAGGATGCGCCGGGCCTCTTCGAGAAAGAACTCGCCGCTCTCGGTCAACGCCATGCCCTTTGAATGTCGACGAAAGAGCACCATGCCGAGATGGCTCTCCAGCGCCTTGATCTGCTGACTGAGCGGCGGCTGCTGGATGTTGAGTTGAGCAGCGGCGCGGGTCAGGTGCCCGGCCTCGGCAACCGCCACGAAGTAGCGCAAATGTCGAAGTTCCATATGCATAAAGTATCGTATATCAAATTTGCATATATTTGACATCACGACGCAGAATTGGTGCTGTCTCGACCATCACCGATCGCCCGCTCAATATTGAGGTACCGGGTCCGGTCGGAGAAAAAACCACAAAAACAACGATGTGATGAGCGCATGAGCCGCTTGTCGTTTCGGGAGGAAAGTCATGACTGACAGCTCGATCCAGCTCGATTCTGGCGGCTCAATTCTCTTCGTGGGCAACAGCTTCACCTTCGGCCGCGTCGATCCGGTATTGAGCTACAACACCGATAACGTAAGGGATCTGACGGAGCCGGTGCCCGGCACCACCTTCGCGAACTTAACCGGCTCCAATCCGTACGAGCCACATCCCTGGAGTGGCGTTCCCGGCATCTTCGAGGCCTTCGCCGATCAGCTAGGCCTCGAGCTCGACGTCGCCATCTCGGCCCGTAACGCCGCGACGCTGCAGGGCCAATACCTCAACAGCAATCCCGCCGGTTGGGACCTGCGCGGCAACGTCGCGAGCCAGTCCTGGGACGTCGTCGTGCTGCAGGACAACAGCACCCAGGCACTGCCCTCGGGTGCCGGCTCCATCACCTTCGCCGCAGGTTCCTCGACGGCGACGCTTATCATCGATCCGACGGCCGACACGAACGCGGAAACCGACGAGACGATCGGCATCCAGATCACCGGCAGCTCCTCCTATCAGACGAGCGCGGGAGTTGTCACTGGAACCATCTTGAACGACGATCCGACCGGCCCCGTCGTCAATCCTGCGCTCCCGACCGTCACGCTCGTCGCCTCTCCTGGTGCGGTGCTGGAGGACGGTACGCAGAAGCTCGTCTACACCTTCACCCGCACGGGACCGACGACCTCGTCGCTGACCGTGCAATTCGGCGCCGCCCGTGACGGGGGCACGGCGCCCTCGGTCGCCACCGGCGGCGACTTCGAGAGCAACGTCAGCCAATTTACGACCAGCTTCCAGGCCAACACCGGCCAGCAAGCGGCCGGCAACGTCAGCTTTACGACCCCCGGCAGCGGCACCGTCATCATTCCGGCGGGCGCCAGCAGTGTGACCTTCACGCTCGATCCGAGGCCGGACACCGCGGTGGAGACTGATGAGTTCATCCGCCTGACGTTGAGCGCTAACGCCAACTACAATGTCGGCACGCAGGGCCCCGTCGCCGCCACCATTCTGAACGACGACTTCACCAATACCACGCTGCCGAACATCTCGCTTAACCTCGCCTCATCAGCCGTTTACGAGGATGGCTCGGGCAACCTGGTCTACCTGTTCACACGATCAGGCTCGAACACTGCACCTTTGACTGTCAATTTCAGCGTGTCGGGAACGGGAACGCTGCCGGGGAGCGACTTCACCGTCACCGGCGCAAACAGCTTCTCAACGGCAGGGGCAGCCGATCCGAACCTGCAGTCCTTCAACACTTACGCCGTGAAATTCGCGCAGTATGCGACGACGGGTGCGGCCGACGGTGCCATTCCGGCCAACCCGAACGCCAATGCCGCAACCGACGTTTACCTGTACGAAACCTGGGCGCGACCGAACATGGTTGCGGGTGCGCATGTCGCGACCACGAACGACACGACAGGGGCCGTCACGACGACGGCGACGACAGCGCCAGAGTATTACCTCTCGCTGGAGGCAATGACAGCGGATCTGCGCGCCGCCTACGAGGGCCTTGCCGCGGCCAATCCAATCTTCGCGGGAGCGGCTCCTGTTGGAGCGGCCTTCCTGCGCGCCGTTCAGGACGGCACGGCGACCCGCGATCCCTATGCACCCGATGCGGGCACGGACGGCAAGGTCGACCTGTGGTGGGACGACAATCTGCATGCCAGCAAGTACGGCTCATATCTCAGTGCGCTGACTCTGCTCGGAACGCTCACGGGTCTCGACCCCCTGCTCGCTCGGTGCCGCCGAGCACGCCGCGGCCGATCTCGGCATCACACAGGCAGAGGCCGCGGCGCTGCAACGCGTCGCGGCGGCGACGCTCGGCTTCTCGCTCGATGCCCATTGGACGGCCCCTGGACAGGTGACCGAGCTGCACGGCGGCATCACGGGTGCCTCGCAAGCGTGGTTCACCCCGGCGTGGGCCTCGACTTGCTTCACAGCGCAATTCGGACTAGAGACGAGAAGCTCGACCCTATAATATTATAATAATAGACGGACGGCAGCGCACGCTCGACATCACGCTCAACGCGGCCGGTCGCTAATGCCGATGTTGCGGTGTAGCAGGGAGGTCTGGTATGCGGAAATGTGCTCGCGTTAAAGATTTCGACACTGATGGCGACGCGATCGCACTAGCGTCATTGAACGGCGGTGCTCTCGGCAACAACTGCATGGCAACTAGGATGGCTGACTTTGTACTCTGATGGACATTACTCTTATCAATCGGACGGAAACGCAGTCTTCCGGCACGATGGCGTCGCTCAAGACAATTTCTCGTATGCAGTAACCGACGCTACGGCGGAACTCAACAGCGAACCTGACAGTCACACTCTGCGAAGGGCAGACTTATTTTTCAGGGACGCAGGGCAGATTATCACGACTGGCAATGGCAAAGCATCGTCGATGGAACTCTCGGTGACAGACTCTTTCGGGCGAAAATGGCGCAGATGTTTGCTGGGACGTCTAACGATGTGCTTACTGGTGGGTCCGGTGCAGAAGCTCGTATTCAGAACGACTTTGGTACAATGAAATAGGACTTCAGAAGGGAGTGATTGTGTTGCAATCATCCACGTTCGTCAGATTGCTGAGCCGCATCGCTGCAGCCGGGACGAATCCGAGGAAAGCGAAGCCGCCGCGAGCGTGGCCTCGTCGGCGCGGATGACGCGGTCGCGGCCCTGGCGCTTGGCCATGTAGAGGGCCTGGTCGGCAATGCGCATGATCTTGGCGAGATCGGTTTCGCCGCGTGCCACGGTGAAGCCGATGCTGATGGTGAGGCGCTCACAGAGCTCGCCGCTCGTGATCTCGCGCGCGGCGCAGGTGCGGCGGATCTCCTCGGCATATTCCTCGGCGGTTTCGCGCGAAATTCCGATCATCAGCGCGGCGAATTCCTCGCCGCCGTGACGTGCGACCAGCGCGCCGCGCGCCCGGGAGAATTGCCGCAGCACGTCGGCGACAGCGATCAGGGCCTTGTCGCCGAACTCATGGCCGAAACGGTCGTTGATCGATTTGAAGTGATCGATGTCGCACATGAACACGACGGCGGGGAGCCCCGCGTGATAGGCCGAGCGCAAGCGCCGGCATCGCCGCGTCGTCGAAGCCGCGCCGGTTCAAAAGTTCCAGTGAGCTGGTCGGTCTGCGAGATGCGCGACATTTCGCTGCGCGTCAGCGTCAGTTCCTGCATCAGCCGCGCCGAGCGGTAGCTCAGGATGCCCGACAGCAGCGCCGAGATCGTGGTGCAGGCGGCAGAGGCTCATGATCATGACATCGCCGACGCGCACCAGCGCCGAAAGATTGGTGCCGAGATGCATCGTGGCGATGGCAACCGTCATCACCACGGTAAGACCGGTCGCCACGGCAACCCGTCCTGCCGTATGGCGTATGACATCAGCGTCGGTGGTGATGTGAAAGGCCATGGATCCCGAAGTCCCTATGGACCACAGCTAACACCTCGGTCGCCCACGAACTCCTAAGCGCAAATCGGTTCCAGTGAGACCGGTAAACCGCACGCGAAGCCGTTCGTTAAAATGCGTGGAATTCGGCTGACGGTCGGAGCAATACGTCATTGCACCGATCGTCTGGCGCGGAATTTACCGGTCTGGACGATGCGCACGGCCGATGGTTAATCGCGTCTTAACCTCGCCGTATCTATGGTGGCTTGATCGGGTCTTTCGGCCGGCATTCTTCCGCGCGGCCGTATTGAAAGTGCTGGCGTTTCAGACATGGCAATGACCGCCTCTTCCGGCGTGGCGCAAGGCGCCGGCAGCGTCCCTGCTGCCGGTCAGGCCGAGCGCTCCCCGTTTGTCCGGACGACGGAGCTGCTGGCGCCCTACCAGCCCGGTAAGCCATTGATAACATTGTCATTAGGCGAACCGCAGCACCCCGTCCCCGGACTTCGTCGGCCCGGTGCTGGCAAAGCACATCGCCGATTTCGGCCGCTATCCGCTGGCCAAGGGCATCGAGCCGTTCCGCCGCGGCGGTGGCGAACTGGTTGTCGACCCGCTTCCAGCTGCCGCGCGCCGTCGATCCCGAGAGCGAAGTGCTGGTGCTTAACGGCAGCCGCGAGGGACTGTTCTTCGCCGCCATCACCGCATCGCGTCTATGTCGGCAACCGCCGCGGCCGGCCGGCGATCCTGATGCCGAATCCGTTCTATCCGGCCTATGGCGCCGGCGCGCGCGCCGCCGGTTGCGAGCAGGTCTATTTGCCGACCACCGTCGCCAACGGATTCCTGCCCGATCTCGATTCGCTCGACGATGCGCTGCTCGCGCGCACGGTCGCGATGTTCATCGCCTCGCCCGCCAATCCGCAAGGCGCGGTCGCCTCGCGCGACTATTTTGCGCGGCTGAAGCAACTCGCCGACCGCTTCGGCTTCTTCATCCTGAGCGACGAGTGCTATTCGGAAATCTACACACGAGGAAGCACCGGGCAGCGCGCTGGAGGCGGCAGGACCCGATTTCGCCAATGTCGTCGTGTTCCAGTCGCTGTCGAAGCGCTCGAACCTGCCGGGCATGCGCGTCGGCTTCGCCGCCGGCGACAGGAAATTCCTCGCCGCGTTTCTCGAGCTGCGCAATGTCGCAGCACCGCAGGTGCCGGTGCCGCTGCAGCAGGTGGCGGTCGCCGCCTATGGCGACGAGGCGCATGTCGAGGAAAATCGCAAGCTGTACCGGATCAAGTTCGATCTCGCCGACCAGATCCTTGTCCAGTCGCTACGGCTATCGCCGGCCCGCCGGCGGCTTCTGCGTCTGGCTCGACGTCTCCGACCGCGGCGGCGACGAGGCGACATGTGTCAGGCTTTATCGCGATGCCGGCGTGCGCGTGATTCCGGGCAGCTATCTGGCGCGGCCGCAGGACGACGGCTCCAATCCCGGCGCAGGCTATATCCGGCTTGCGCTGGTGTCCGATTCTGAATCTACAGCCGAGGCGTTGCATCGGCTGGTCGAAACTCTGGATTAGTCGCAAGGCGCCTTTGAGCATGGCAGCGATCGAACGAGTCATTCCCCTGGTGAGCCATTTGCCGGCATCGATCCGCGACGCGCTGACGCGGCGTATGCGCGAATTGAGCGGCGTCGGCCTGATCGCACTGTCGGGCGTCGCATCGGCCGCGCTGATGACCTGGTCGGTGCAGGATCCGCTCACTCAGCCACGCCACCTCGCGGCCGATCCGCAACATCCTCGGCTATCCCGGCGCCATCAGCGCCGACATGCTGATGCAGATCCTTGGCCTCGGCGCGATCATGCTGATCCTGCCGATCGCGGTGTGGGGCTGGCGCATGCTGACCCACCGCACCTTCGACCGCGAAGCGCTGCGGCTCGGCTGCTGGATCCTTTGCACCGTGATCGCCGCGGGCTTTGCCAGTTGCTGGAGCCATGGCGGCGCATGGCCGCTGCCGACCGGCCTCGGCGGCGTCGTCGGCGATGCGCTGGTGCGCGCGCCTGCAGTCGTGTTCGGGCCGGCCGGTGTCATCTATCGCCTCGTGCTCGGCATCATCCTGTTCGCGGCGATGATCGCAAGCTTCCTGTTCGCCTCGGGCTGGGGCTCGAAGCCGCGCGAGGACGAGGCGCTGACGCCGATCGAGGACGACGACGAGCCGTTCGTCGAGGAGGAAGAGAGCCGCAGCTCGGTCTCGCTGGGCTTGATCTTCCACGCCATCATGAGCGCCAAGGCGCGGATCGGCTGGTTCTTCTCGACCGCCTATCGCTCGCTGGTGTCCTCGAGCCCGGCGCCGCGCATTTCCTTCGATCGCCAGGAGCCCAATCTCGACGGCCGTCGCGCGCCCACACTGGCGCCGCAGCAGCAGGAAGTGGACGAGGACGAGGAAGACGAGGACGAAGAGCCCGTCGCTCGCGCGCCGCGCAAGAAGCCGGAGCCGCGTCCGAAGAAATCCAACAGCAAGTTCGAGCTGCCGTCGGTCTCGGTGCTCGCCGCGCCAAAAGCCTCCGACCGGCAGCCGCTCAGCAAGGCCGAGCTCGAAGCCAATTCGCGCGCGCTGGAAGGCGTGCTCGGCGATTTCGGCGTGCGCGGCGAGATCGTCAAATCCAATCCCGGCCCCGTCGTCACGCTGTACGAACTCGAGCCCGCGCCCGGCATCAAGTCCTCGCGCGTGATCGGGCTTTCCGACGACATCGCGCGTTCGATGAGCGCGCTGTCGGCACGCGTCGCGGTCGTGCCCGGCCGCAACGCCATCGGCATCGAGCTGCCGAACGCGCATCGCGAAAAGGTTTACCTGCGCGAACTCCTGACCGCGAAGGAAACCACCGACAGCGTGGCCAAGCTGCCGCTGTGCCTCGGCAAGACCATCGGCGGCGATCCTGTCATCATCGATCTCGCGCGCACGCCGCACATGCTGATCGCCGGCACCACCGGCTCCGGCAAATCGGTCGCCATCAACACCATGATCCTCAGCCTGGTCTACCGGCTGCGTCCCGGACCAGTGCCGGCTGATCATGGTCGATCCAAAAATGCTCGAACTCTCCGTCTATGACGGCATCCCGCATCTGCTCACGCCTGTCGTGACCGATCCGAAGAAGGCGGTGGTCGCGCTGAAATGGGCCGTGCGCGAGATGGAGGAGCGCTACAAGCGCATGTCCAAGCTCGGCGTGCGCAACATCGACGGCTACAATTCGCGGCTCGGCGAAGCCAAGGCCAAGGGCGAAGAGCTGACCCGCACCGTGCACACCGGTTTCGACAAGGAGACCGGCAAGGCGATCTACGAGGAAGAGAAGCTCGATCTCGAACCGCTGCCCTACATCGTCATCATCGTCGACGAAATGGCCGACCTGATGATGGTGGCCGGCAAGGACATCGAAGGCGCGGTGCAGCGCCTCGCGCAGATGGCGCGCGCGGCCGGCCTGCACGTGATCCTCGCCACGCAGCGTCCGTCGGTCGACGTCATCACCGGCACCATCAAGGCGAACTTCCCGACCCGCATCGCCTTCCAGGTCACCTCCAAGATCGACAGCCGCACCATCTTGGGCGAGATGGGCGCCGAGCAACTGCTCGGCCAGGGCGACATGCTCTACATGGCGGGCGGCGGCCGCATCAGCCGCGTGCACGGCCCGTTCGCGTCGGACGAAGAAGTCGAGAAGGTGGTGCGTCACCTCAAGACGCAAGGCTCGCCGGAATATCTCGAAGCGGTCACCGCGGAAGAGGAGACCGACGAGGACGGCGGCGCTGTATTCGACGGCACCAGCATGGGCGGCGAAGGCGGCGATCTGTTCCAGCAGGCGGTTGCGATCGTCAAGCGCGACCAGAAGGCCTCGACCAGCTACATCCAGCGCCGGCTGCAAATCGGCTATAACCGCGCCGCCTCGCTGATGGAGCGCATGGAACTCGAAGGCATCGTCGGCCCGGCCAATCACGCCGGCAAGCGGGAGATTCTGGTCGGCGAGGAAGAGGGCGGATTCTGAGATCGGCCTGATTTTGCGTCATATTTTCACGGAAAAACGATACCTCCTCAGGCCCAAATCGCGATAAAAGGGCCATCACAAAGCGGGGCGATGCGTTGAACGGAAGTCTAGAAGTTCGGATGACAAGCAAATCCTCAGGGCCCCGCCTGCGCTCCGCGCTGGCGCTTGCGATTGCGGCTGCGCTTGCGGGCAGCATCACCGCATCATCCGCGCAGACCGTCCCGGTGCCGAAGCCGGCGCCGAAGGCGCGCGACAATCGCGCAGACCCAGATGAGTGCGTCGCGAGAAAGCGCCATTGACCACGGGCGCGACGGCCACGCCGCCGAACCCGGTCATCCCGGATCCGCGCCGCAATCAGCCGGCGAGCATTTTTGCCACTTTCGATGCGAACCAGAAGGCGCAGGCCGCAAAGGTCTCGAGCTATCTGTCGTCGCTGCAGACGCTGAGCGGCAATTTCGTGCAGGTCGGCCCCGACGGCAGCAAGACCAAGGGCGACTTCTACATCATGAAGCCCGGCAAGGTGCGCTTCGAATACGATCCGCCGACGCCGATCGCGATCATCGCCGACGGCTCCTCGCTCGCGGTGCGCGACCGCAAGCTTGCGACGCAGGACGTCTATCCGCTGTCGCAGACGCCGCTGCGCTTCCTGCTGTCCGACCGCATCGATCTCCTGAAGGACACCAACGTCGTCAGCGTCACCGCCGACGACGTCTTCATCAGCGTCACCATCGAGGAGAAGCAGGCGCTGATCGGCACCAGCCGGTTGATGCTGATGATCGGCACCAAGGACGGCCAGCTCAAGCAATGGACCGTCACCGACCCGCAGGGCTACGACACGACGGTTGCCGTCTACAATCTCGACGCCAACAAGAAGGTCGATCCCGGCCTGTTCAAGATCGACTTCACCAACTACTCGGTCCCGCCGGGCTAGCCGCCACAATCGCGCAATCTCGTAGCAACCATCCCTGTGGACAAGCATGCCGATGCCGCGCCGTGAACCGTGCTAGAGACGCACTCCCCATGCGTTTCTCCCTGACAACCTGGAACATCAATTCGGTGCGGCTGCGCATCGATCTCGTCGCCAAATTCATCAAGGCGCATCGGCCGGACGTGCTGTGCCTGCAGGAGACCAAGTGCATCGACGACGCTTTTCCGCGCAAGCGCTTCAAGCGGCTCGGCTATGAGCACATCGCGCTGAACGGGCAGAAGGGCTATCACGGCGTCGCCATCATCTCGCGGCTGCCGTTCGAGAGCAGCGATATCAGGACCTTCTGCGACAAGGTGGACTCCCGCCACATCTCCGTTGTCCTTTGGCGAGAAGGCGCAGCTCGCAAAGCCGCTGGTGCTGCACAATTTCTATGTGCCGGCCGGCGGCGACATTCCCGATCCCGCGCTCAATCCGAAGTTCGACCACAAGCTGAAATTCCTCGACGAGATGAAGGCCTGCGAGCCGCTGCATCCGCGCGGCGACGACCGCCACATCCTGGTCGGCGACCTCAACGTCGCGCCGCACGAGAACGACGTGTGGTCGCACAAACAGCTTTTGAAAGTCGTTTCGCACACGCCGATCGAGACGGAAAAGCTGCTCGCCGCACTCGGTGCCGGCGACTGGCACGACGTCGCGCGCGAGCGCATTCCGTTTTCCGAGAAGGTCTACACCTGGTGGAGCTACCGCGCCGCCGACTGGACCGTCGGCGATCGCGGCCGCCGGCTCGACCACATCTGGGTGTCGCGCGCGCTCAAGGACCATGTCAGCGACTTCCGCATCCTGCGCGACGCCCGCGGCTGGACGCGCCCGTCGGACCATGTGCCGGTCACCGCGGTGCTGGAGGTGTAGCTCTGGGGGCTGCGAGTTCCAGGCCCTGCGATCCTGAGGAGCGGTCAGGTACTCAGCTTCCCGCCTGCCATCAAAATATCGCTCGCGATCTGGCTGGTGCGGGCGGCGAAATCGTCGCGCAGGCGGCGCGCGGCGGCGGGATCGCTTTCCAGCACGCGCTGGAACAGGCTGCGGGCGATCCGGATCACGGAGGAATTGTCGAGCGCGATCGCGGTCGAAGGCCGCCGCATCGCCACCACCAGCGCGAGCTCGCCGATCAGCACGCCCGGTCCCGCGATCATCTCGGCGCCGGCGCCGTCGTCGACGCGGAACGCGCCGTGCTGCACGATGTAGCCGGCGTCGGCCTCGTCGCCGACATTGAACAGCACGTCGCCGCGGCCGAAATTGCGCTGTTCGGATCCGATCGCCAGCATGCGCAGGCGATGCCGACCCCAGAAGGCGCAGGGTCGGAACGCGCTCGAGCAGGGCTACGTCATCTTCGATCGACATGCAGGTCCGGTAAAGCTGATCAATGGCGCGGTCGAAGACATGTCAACAGAACTGTCGATTCGGGGCGAATCGTATCACGGCACCAGCTTGTAGCCACCGGCTTCCGTCACCAGGATTTCCGGGTTAGCCGCATCTTTTTCGATCTTCTGGCGCAGCCGGTAGATGTGGGTTTCCAGGGTGTGCGTGGTGACGCCGGAATTGTAACCCCAGACCTCCTGCAGCAGCGTCTCGCGCGACACCGGCTGCTGGCCGGCGCGGTACAGGAAGCGCAGGATCGCGGTTTCCTTCTCGGTGAGCCGCACCTTGCGCGCATTCGCCGCGGTCAGCATTTTTGAGCCGGGGCGGAAACTGTAGGGGCCGACCGAGAACACCGCGTCCTCGCTCGCCTCGTGCTGGCGCAGCTGCGCCCGGATTCGCGCCAGCAGCACTGCGAAACGGAACGGCTTGGCCACGTAGTCGTTGGCGCCGGACTCGAGACCCAAAATGGTGTCCGAATCGGTGTCGTGGCCGGTCAGCATGATGATCGGGGCCTTGAAGCCGCCCTTGCGCAAGCTGCGCACCACCTCGCGGCCGTCGGTATCGGGCAACCCGACATCCATCAGCACGAGATCGGGCGAATCGTTCTTGGCGGCGGTCGCACCCTTGGCGCCGGTATCGACGGCGGAAGCTTCGAACTCCTCATGCAGCGACAATTGCTCCACCAGCGTGTCGCGCAAATCGGTGTCGTCATCCACGATCAATATCTTGCGGGCATTGGCCATCGGTACGATCCTCTTGGGCAGTCCTTTTGGGGCAGGCAGCGGACACAAGCGGAAGCGCTTAGGCCGATACTTGAACGACCAGGCTGGTCGCTCACCAATTCGTATTGAGGTAAGGGCCTGTTACGGATTCACAAGCCAAGCGGCATTCTACTCCAGAATCGGCGGCATTTTTAGAATCAGCGGTATATTTCGAACTTAGTTTTCCAGCGCACGGAAATAGAGCAGTTTCAGGCGTGATAGCAACGGGGATTTGGCGATTCGCATGGGAAGCCCTGATATTCCAATCACTTATAGGATAGATGCGCGTGATCGCCCGTTGTCCTCGATCAGGGTTAGACCCGCTGCCGGCAATCCGCAAAGGGGCTGGCTGACGGCCGACGGGTGGACCATACCGGTCGCGCTCGGCCGTGGCGGCATCAAGGCCAACAAGCGGGAAGGCGACGGCGGCACCCCGCGCGGCACGTTCCGTCCACGGCGATTGTGGTGGCGGGCCGACCGGCACAGCCGTCCCAGGACATTCCTGCCGGCCCGCCCGATCAGGCGCGAGGACGCCTGGTGCGAAGATCCCGACTGACCGCCACTACAACCAGCCGGTCAGGCTGGCACCCGGCCAGGCCGGCGACCGCCTGACGCGCGAGGATCACCTCTACGATTTCATTGTCGAGATCGACCACAACACCGCGCCGCGCATCGCCGGCCGCGGCAGTGCAGTGTTTCTGCATCTGGCACGAAGCAACTTTTCGCCGACCGCCGGATGTGTTTCGATGACCGAAGCGGCGATGTTGAGATTATTGCGACGGATGGGTCGAGAGACCCGGATCGTAATTGGATGAAGCACGTTTTGGGGACGAACTATGCTGGAACGAAATCAGGTGGCGGCCGCGTCGCAGACGCTGCATGACCACTGGCGGGCGGGGACCAAGCTCGCCGCATTGGACGATTGGTACCGGCCGGTGGACCGTGCCGAGGGTTACGCGATCCAGGCCGCGATCGAGCGCTATTCCACCACGCATCTGTTCGGCTGGAAGATCGCCGCCACCAGCGAGGCCGGACAGAAGCACATCAATGTCGCTGGTCCCATGGCCGGACGCATTCTGGCTGAGACCGTGATCGCCGACGGCGGCACGGCGTCGATGGCCGGCAACGCGATGGCCGTCGCCGAGCCGGAATTCGCCTTCCGCATGCGCGTCGACCTGCCGGCGCGCTCGGCGCCCTACAGCGTGCAGCAGGTGCTGGATGCCGTCGATACGCTGCATCCGGCGATCGAGATTCCCGATTCGCGCTTTGCCGATTTTGTCGGCGCCGGCGAAGCGCAGCTGATCGCCGACAATGCCTGCGCGCATCTGTTCGTGCTCGGGCCCGCGACGACGGCGGACTGGCGGGCGATGGATCTGATCGAGGAGCGCCCGATCGTTACCCTGCGCGGCGAAAGACTTCGTCGGCCATGGCAGGAACGTGCTGGGCGATCCCCGCGTCAGCGCTCGCCTGGCTCGCCAACGAACTGCGCCAGCTCGGCGTCACCCTGAAGGCGGGCCGCGTCGTCACCACCGGCACCTGCCACACGCCGCTACCGATTGCGGCCGGCGATTTCTTCGCCGCGGATTTCGGTGCGCTGGGGAAAGTGTCGGTGGGATTTAGCTAGACGCTGCTGCAAACTCCGCTGTCGTCCCGGCGAAAGCCGGGACCCATAACCACCGAGTATTGTTGTGGAAGCGAGCTGGAGCCCCCAGCGCCTGCTAACAATTGACAACGGTGGTTATGGGTCCCGGGTCGCGCTCGCTACGCTCGCTTGCCCGGGACGACAGCTATTACTTCAGCCCCGATGCCCGAAAATCGCCGAGCCCACGCGCACATGGGTCGCGCCCATCAGGATGGCGGTGGCGAAATCCGCGCTCATGCCCATCGAGAGATTCTTCAGCCCGTTGCGCGCCGCGATCTTGGCGGTGAGCGCAAAATGCGGCGCCGGCGCCTGATCGACCGGCGGAATGCACATCAGCCCTGAAATCGTCAGGCCGTATTTGTCGCGGCAGGCGGCGATGAAGGCGTCGGCCTCGCTGCGGTGCGATGCCGGCCTTCTGCGGCTCCTCGCCGGTATTGACCTGAACGAACAGCTGCGGATGCCGGCGCTTGAGATTTGATCTCCTTGGCTAACGCTTCGCAAATGCTGGGACGGTCGACCGAATGGATGGCGTCGAACAGGGCCACGGCCTCCTTGGCCTTGTTGGACTGCAGCGGGCCGATCAGGTGCAGCACGAGGCCAGGATGGGCCGCAGATCAGCGCCGGCCATTTCGCTTTGGCCTCCTGCACGCGATTTTCGCCAAAGACGCTCTGTCCGGCCGCAATCACCGGCGTAATGGCATCGGCGTCAAAGGTTTTCGACACCGCAATCAGCGTCACCGACGCCGGATCACGCCGCGCCTCCTCGCTGCGCGCGCGATCTCCTGCGTCACCGCAGCGAGCCCGCTTGGTAAAGGCGAGGTTAGCGGCGCGGTCGTCTCAGTCGTCATGGTGCCCACCGGTATTTGAATTCACGGGGTTTCCTCGAATTTTACCAAACTCGGGAAAGGGTTCTTGAACCCTTCCGGCTACCTTGACGTGGGGTAGGGGATCGAAATGTCACGGGTTACTTTCAGCCGCAAGCGGGTGAAACTCAAGAAGCTTCTGGGCATCCGCGCACGTCTGGCGCTGCTGGCGCTCTTGCTGGTGGCGCCCCTGATGGTGGAACGCGTCCGCTCGCTGGAAGACACGCGCGCCAAGCAGATGGCGCAGACCTCGCAGGAATATTCCAACCTCGTCCAGCATTCCAGCGATACCCAACGCGAGATCGTTTCCTCGGTCGAGACCATCCTGAAATCGACCGCCTATATCCGCGCCTCCGGCGGCGTCGCCCGCAGTTGCGACATCATGCGCGCCAGCCTGCCGAGCAATTTGCCCTGGATCCGCGTCGTGATGATCGTCGGCGGCGACGGGCGCATCCAGTGCTCGACCAACAATTTGTTCATCGGCACCGACCTCTCCGACCGGCCGTATCTCAAGAAGGCGCGCGAGACAAAGAACTTCGTGTTCTCCGACTTTCTGCTCGCCAGGCCCACCAACACACCGATGATCATGGCGGCCTATCCGGTCTCCGCGCTGAACGCCGACTCGGACGCTATCATCATCGCGAGCATCGGGCTCGACTGGATGTCGAAGCTGATGACCAACCTTTCCGGCCGGCCCGGCATCATGTCCGTGCTGGTCGATTCCACCGGGACCGTGCTCGCCGCGCCTTCCGACCAGGCGAGCCTGATCGGCAAGCCGATCGACGCCGTGCCGCTGTTGTCGGCGGCGGCCGAAAGGGCGCTGAACTCGAGCGCGCCGGTCGGATCGATCACGTTCACGTCGTCCGACGGGTCGCGGCGCCTGGTGAACTTTGCGCTGATCATCCGGCACGCAGTCGCGCGTGATCGTCAGCATCGACGAGGCCAAGGTGACATCAGCGATCAATCGCGAGATTCGCACCGCCTATCTGGCAGCTCGCCTTTGTCTGCCTGTTCGTGCTGCTCGGCGCCCTGATCGGTGCGGAAAAGCTGATCATCGAACCGATACTCCAGAATTGGCAGTATTTTTAGAATCAGCGGTATTTTTCGAACTTAGTTTTCCAGCGCACGGAAATAGATCAGTTTCAGGCATCATGGCAACGGGGATTTGGCGATTTGCATGGGAAGCCCTGATATTCCAATCACTTATAGGATAGATGCGCGTGATCGCCCGTTGTCCTTGATCAGGGTTAGACCTGCTGCCGGCAATCCGCAAAGGGGCTGGCTGACGGCCGACGGGTGGACCATACCGGTCGCGCTCGGCCGTGGCGGCATCAAGGCCAACAAGCGGGAGGGCGACGGCGGCACCCCGCGCGGCACCTTCCGTCCCCGGCAATTGTGGTGGCGCGCCGACCGGCACAGCCGTCCCCCGACATTTCTGCCGGTCCGGCCGATCAGACACGAGGACGCCTGGTGCGAAGACCCCGATGACCGCCACTACAACCAGCCGGTCAGGCTGGCACCTGGCCAGGCCGGCGACCGCCTGAACTCGTGAAGATCACCTCTACGATTTCATTGTCGAGATCGACCACAACGCCGCGCCGCGCATCCCCGGCCGCGGCAGTGCCGTGTTTCTGCATCTGGCACGAAGCAACTTTTCCCCGACCGCCGGATGTGTTTCGATGACCGAAGCGGCGATGTTGAGATTATTGCGACGGATGGGTCGAGAGACCCGGATTGTAATTGGATGAAGCCCGTTTTGGGGACAACGCATTATGCTGGAACGAAATCAGGTGGCGGCCGCGTCGCAGACGCTGCATGACCACTGGAGGGCGGGGAGCAAGCTCACCGCATTGGACGATTGGTTTCGGCCGGGGGATCGTGCTGAAGGTTATGCGATCCAGGCCGCGATCGAGCGCTATTCCACCACGCATCTGTTCGGCTGGAAGATCGCTGCCACCAGCGAGGCCGGGCAAAAGCACATCAATGTCGCTGGCCCCATGGCCGGGCGCATTCTGGCTGAAACCGTGATTGCCGATGGCGGCACGGCGTCGATGGCCGGCAACGCGATGGCCGTCGCCGAGCCGGAATTTGCCTTCCGCATGCGGGTCGACCTGCCGGCACGTTCGGCGCCCTACAGCGTGCAGCAGGTGCTCGATGCCGTCGACACGCTGCATCCGGCGATCGAGATTCCGGATTCGCGCTTTGCCGATTTTGTTGGCGCCGGCGAAGCGCAGTTGATCGCCGATAATGCCTGCGCACATCAGTTCGTGCTTGGGCCCGCCACGACGGTGGATTGGCGGGCGATCGACCTGGTCGAGGAGCGTCCCGTCATCACCATGCGCGGGGAGAGATTTACCGGCCATGGCAAGAACGTGCTCGGCGATCCCCGTATTGCGCTTGCTTGGCTTGCCAACGAATTGCGCGGGCTTGGCATAAACTTGAAAGCGGGCAGGGTGGTCACCACAGGCACCTGCCACCCGCCGCTGCCGATTGCGGCCGGCGATTTCTTCGCCGCGGATTTCGGTGTGTTGGGAAAAGTGTCGGTGGGATTTAGCTAGGCTCCCACCCCGTCATTGCGAGGAGCGTAGCGCGCACCTCTCGACCCTCATCCTGAGGAGCGCGCATCGCGCGCGTCTCGAAGGATGAAGGCCCCGCCTGTGGCCTCGCCCTTCGAGACGGCTGCTGCGCAGCCTCCTCAGGGTGAGGAGAGAAGCTTGCGCGGCGGCAGCTATCGATGCCCGAAAATCGCCGAGCCCACGCGGACATGCGTCGCGCCCATCTGGATGGCGGTGGCGAAATCCGCGCTCATGCCCATCGAGAGATTCTTCAACCCGTTGCGCGCGGCGATCTTGGCGGTGAGCGCGAAATGCGGCGCCGGCGCCTGGTCGACCGGTGGAATGCACATCAGCCCTGAGATGGTCAGGCCATATTTGTCGCGGCAGGCGGCGATGAAGGCGTCGGCCTCATCGGGTGCGACGCCGGCCTTTTGCGGCTCCTCGCCGGTATTGACCTGAACGAACAGCTGCGGATGCCGCGCTTGAGATTTGATCTCCTTGGCTAACGCTTCGCAAATGCTGGGACGGTCGACCGAATGGATGGCGTCGAACAGCGCCACAGCCTCCTTCGCCTTGTTGGACTGCAACGGGCCGATCAGATGCAGCACGAGGCCCGCATGGTCCGAAATCAGCGCAGGCCATTTCGCTTTGGCCTCCTGCACGCGATTTTCGCCAAAGACGCGCTGTCCGGCCGCAATCACCGGCGTGATGGCGTCGGCGTCGAAGGTTTTTGACACCGCAATCAGCGTCACCGACGCTGGGTCACGCCGCGCCTCCTTCGCTGCGCGCGCGATCTCCTGCGTCACCGCAGCGAGCCCGCTTGGTAAAGACGAAGTTAGCGGTGCGGACGTCTCAGTCGTCATGGTGACCACCGGTATTTGAATTCACGGGGTTTCCTCGAATTTTACCAAACTCGGGAAAGGGTTCTTGAACCCTTCCGGCTACCTTGATGTGGGGTAGGGGATCGAATGTCACGGGTTACTTTCAGCCGCAAGCGGGTGAAACTCAAGAAGCTTCTGGGCATCCGCGCGCGCCTGGCGCTGCTGGCGCTTTTGCTCGTGGCGCCCCTGATGGTGGAACGCGTCCGCTCGCTCGAGGACACGCGCACCAAACAGATCGCGCAGACCTCGCAGGAATATTCCAACCTCGTCCAGCATTCCAGCGATACCCAGCGCGAGATCGTTTCCTCGGTCGAGACCATCCTCAAATCGACCGCCTACATCCGCGCTTCCGGCGGCGTCGCCCGCAGCTGCGACATCATGCGCGCCAGCCTGCCCACTAACCTGCCCTGGATCCGCGTCGTGATGATCGTCGGCGGCGACGGACGCATCCAGTGCTCGACCAACAATCTGTATATCGGCACCGACCTCTCCGACCGTCCTTATCTGAAGAAGGCGCGCGAAACCCGCAACTTCGTGTTCTCCGACTTCCTGCTCGCCAGGCCCACCAACACGCCGATGATCATGGCGGCCTATCCGGTCTCCGCGTTGAACGCCGACTCGGACGCTGTCATCATCGCCAGCATCGGGCTGGACTGGATGTCGAAGCTGATGACCAACCTCTCCGGCCGGCCCGGCATCATGTCCGTACTGGTCGATTCCACCGGAACCGTGCTCGCCGCACCTTCCGACCAGGCGAGCCTGATCGGCAAGCCGATCGACGCCGTGCCGTTGTTGTCGGCGGCAGCCGAAAGGGCGCTGAACTCGAGCGCGCCGGTCGGATCGATCACGTTCACGTCGTCCGACGGGTCGCGACGCCTGGTGAACTTTGCGCTGATATCCGGCACGCAGTCGCGCGTGATCGTCAGCATCGACGAGGCCAAGGTAACGGCGGCGATCAACCGCGAGATTCGCACCGCCTATTGGCAGCTCGCCTTTGTCTGTCTGTTCGTGCTGCTCGGCGCATTGATCGGTGCGGAAAAGCTGATCATCGAGCCGATCGAGATGATGACTGACATGGCCAGGCGCTTTGGCGAGGGCGATACTTCTGCCCGCGTCAAGCACAGCCGCTTGCCGTCCGAATTCGTGCCGCTGGCGCGCGCCTTCAATGCGATGGCCGCGCAACTCTCTAGCCGCGAGCGCGAACTGGTCGCCACCAACGACCGGCTTACCGTGATCGCCTCGATCGACATGCTGTCGGGGCTGGCCAACCGGCGCGGCTTCCAGAGCCGGCTCGACTTCGAATGGATGAAGGCGCAGCAATATAACATCGAGCTGTCGCTGCTGATGATCGACGTCGATCATTTCAAGCTCTACAACGACACTTACGGCCATCCGGAGGGCGACGCCTGCCTCACCCGTCTCGGCGAGACGCTGGCCGGAATTGCCGCCGACAATATGGGCTTCGCCGCGCGTTATGGCGGCGAGGAATTCTGCCTGCTGCTGCCGAATACCAGCGCGCCACTCGCGATGGGGATTGGCGAGGCCGTACGCGCCACCGTGCAGGCGCTCGCCATGCCGCACATGACCTCCAGCCACCAGGCCGTCACCGTCAGCGTCGGCGTCGCCTGCACACTGCCCAGCGAAACCCAGCGCCCCGGCGACCTGATCGAGGCTGCGGACGCCGCCCTCTACGCCGCCAAACACCGCGGCCGCAATGCCGTGGTCGAGCACGGCTTTGTCCGGCTGGTGGATGAGGCCGGCATGGTGCTCGCGGGCTAGAACTTTGCTGCGATCCCCACAATGGCCTTCTGGTTCCACTCGGTCGTGTCGACGTCCTGACCCTTTGTGTATTTCAATGTGACGGCAAACCGGCTCGTGCTGTCGAAGTAGAATGACAGACTCGAATCGAAGAAGCTCAACCGTCTGACACCTCCCTTTAGCCCGTACATCATCGTCTCCGTGACGTTGAGAACAATGTGGGCGCCATCCGCGGGTGTAGATACGGTGAACCCGAAGCGAGCACCCGAGCGCAGGAAGGAATCGTAGGTCCGCGTTGGATCGATTCCAGCCTTTGTGTACTCGCCGACGTCAGTCCTGAGGTCGAACAGGATTTGCCACCAGGCGTCACCACTGGACTCGCGTTGGAACGCGGTATTGATTGGAAGAAAATTACTCTGGGTCCAAGGCTCGTAACTGGCTCTCAGGCTGAAAATCTCGCTCTTGTCTTTGGTGTTCCAGAGATATTGCGGCTTCGCCGCAATAACGTGCGCAACGTCCGGCATCTGCTCGAGCGACAGCCTGGTATTGTACAGCGCACCGACGGCCACATTGTTGGTTTCAGCGAAGGTCGCCGGCCTGCCCGCAACTTTGCTAACGGACTGAGTTGCCGAGAGGTAGGGAACGAGTTCGCCGTCGAGGTAACTAAAAGCCGGTGAGTCCGCGAACAATTGTCCCAGTTCGATGGCATAGCCAAGGGCAGCTTGCATCTTCGTTGTGTTAGTCTTTGTGCCAACGCCGTCTCTCGTGTAGGTGAGGGTTGCGGGCGTGAGACCTACGAACGCTTCGCTATCTGCCGGAATCTTCAAATCGTCCGAATTGGCTCGTAGCCGCAATTGGCTCGGGACTTCAATACGCGGGGGCTTCGCCGCAACGGCAGGCTCGTTACTGAGACATCGGATCGCGTTCTGCGTGTCGGGACCTAGAAAGTAGGACGCGTTGGGAGGAATACTGGCAATCGCATACGACTTCCCGGGCTTGGTTTCGTCCGTCAGGGCATTCCGAAAGGCAATCCGCAATCCGTCAAGGGTCTTCTTCGCAGCGACGGTGGTGAGCTTGGGCGGAGTTGAAGGCTTTGCGTCCGGATCGGGCGAAAGGCACGCCTGATTATTCGTGCAAAACTGATCGTCAGTGAAGATGGCGCGCCAAACGGTTGTCCGGTTGCTCGCCGACTCGAGTAACTTCACGTAAAGATCGTACCAGGCTGGATCGATCCGCACGAAGGCTCTTGCGAGCTTTTCCTTGGATACTATGCCGCCGACGCAGATGTCCGCGTGCCTTGGGAACATGTCTGCCAATGCAGGGTGGACCGACGCGGCAAGCAAAATCAAGGCGAACAAGAACAGCCGCTTCATGGCGCCGCCTCCTTAAAACAAAGAATAAAAAACGAGGTCTCGCTCGAGACCGCCTCTTAAGTCGTTCGTCCGTAAACAAGCAATTTGACCTGATACACGGCCGCAGTGACGCAGGCTGCGACCAGAGCAGGATCGTTCATTTTGAAATCGAAATTGCTCCCCTGAAGGCAAGCACGGACGCCACTCAGGAACGCCACCATGCTGTTCTTGTTCTGATGATAATCCTTGTCCATGTGGCCCGCGTCATTCCAGTGGGGGGTAATCTTGTCCATCTGAGCGTTGACGCACGCGTTCACCGCGTCACTTTTCCGATCCGAAAGCGTTCGAAAAACGTGATTTGAAACCTCTCTCACGAGCAGAGAATTCAACGGGTGCGCGGCCAGCGGGTCTATGGCGATCCCGGGAGCCTTCTTCGCTCCCCGCTTCGCCGCTTTCTTCGCCTTGGATTTGCCTGCCGCCGGTTTTGTGCGGTTGGCTCTCTTTGCCATGATCGTCCCCCAATTTGCCCAACAATCCTAGGTTGGGTGTTGGGAAGTCGCCACCCCGCCAGCACGAATCATGCTGGTTGTGACTGGAATGTCACAATCCCTGCTGGGCAGGCAACCCGGGCTGATTTCGGAATTACAAAATTTTCGCTTGACATCTTCCGTAAATCAGAATACGTCTTCCTCACCCTGTGCCAACCAAAGGGGACGTATCACGATCGTCACGAACGTTGGGCGCGGGATGCGATGGACGCTGCGGCGTCAGGCGGGTTCGCTCGCCAGGCGAAACGTCTGCAGCGTACGGCGAAGTCGTGTGGTCCTGGCGCCGCGACCGTGGCGTCTATCCGGCCCGCCTGTGCGGGTTTGGCAACGGTGACAATAAACGCCGCTCACCGGGGAGAGCACGTATAAGCCGTAAAGCCATTGCGTGGGGAAAGCCGGGACGTCTCGGCTGTACCTGTTTAATCCGTGTGCGTTGTTTCTCTTTTTGCACGCGGTGCTGCGGGCGCAGTCAGCGCCCGGCTTTCCCTGCGCCCTTTCGGCAAGAGAGGGACAACGAATTTGCAAAGCTCAAGCGGAAATCGCGCTGTGAGACTGAGATCGCATGTCTGATGCCGTCATTCCGGGATGGTCCGAAGGATCCAGACCTCAGATGCGCACTGCGCATCGGGGAACTTTCTCGGGCAGATTCCGGGTTCGTGCTTCGCACGCCCCGGAATGATCCGCGTAACGCGTCACCCCGTCGCCTGCGCGGGCTCCGGCTCGAGCTCCTGCTCGGTCACGACGCGGTTACGGCCGGTACGCTTGGCCTGGTACAGCGCGCGGTCGCAGCGCTCGATCACAGTCTTCCATCGACTCGCCGGGCTGGAACTGGCCGACGCCGATCGACACGGTGATCCCCGGCAGTTCCTGGCCGGTGGAGCGGCGGGTGATCTTGCACTCCGAAAGCGCGCGGCGGATGCGCTCAGCGACGACTGCACAACCCGCCAGATCTGTATCAGGCAGAACCGCAATCAATTCCTCGCCGCCATAGCGGGCCGGCAGATCGATTTCCCGCACCCGCTCGCGCAGCGCCTTGGCCACCAGCCGCAACACCTGGTCGCCGACCCCGTGACCAAAACTGTCGTTGAAGCGCTTGAAGTGGTCGATGTCGATCAAGAGCGCACTGAGCGGCTGCCCCTGCTCCATCGCGTCGGCTTGCGCCGCGCGGAAAAATTCTTCCAGCGCCCGGCGGTTGGGAAGCCCGGTCAGGGTGTCGGTGCGCGCCCGCTCCTCGGATTGCGACAGCGATTCGCGGATCATGTCGAGCTCGCGCGACTTTTCCGCAAAGCCCGCCTCGAGCTTGCTGGCGCGGGTCGCCGCCTTGGCAAGCTCGTTCATCAGGGTTTCGATCAGCACCTTGGGATCGTCGGCGCCGGCCTCGGTGCGATCGGCCACATCGCTGATCGCCTTCATCTGGGTGCGGTTTTCGGAAATCGCAGTCGACAGGAAACTGCGCGCCGCATCCATCACCCCGTGCAATTGCTGCGAGACGTGGTGGGCGACCGCATCGTCGGTGGCCTTCGAGCCGACATAGGTCTTGAACAGGTCGCGGTTGGTGGCGGCGTCGAACTTCTTCTTGCCGGCAATCAGGATGTTGATGGTGCGCTTCAGTTCGGGCGGAGCGCCCAGCGCATATTTGAACCAGACATGAAAATTGTTCGGCGTCGGCGGCACGCGCTGCTCGGCGATCGCGAGCATGGCTTTTTCCGCCACCCCGGTCGCGTATTCGAAATCCAGCTCGTCGAAAGCGTCGGCCAAGGCGGGGTGCTTGTTTCCATCGGAGGGGTCTGTGGGTCTGTCGTTTCTTCTTCTTAGGCGGGGAAGGTCTCATGAAATGGTTAAATGCCGCTCAATCCGGTTCCATCTTGCCGGGCCTTTTTGAGCCGGCGCCGGCCGGGCCGCCGGAAGCCGGCTTTGCAACGCCAAGGCGTTGACCCCCAACGGTCTTTTGTGGCCTAGTCCGCCGTCTTTTGACGGGACCCCCGAATCCGAAAAGCCCAGCGATTTCATGACCTCCGACCGCTATAACGCCCGCGAATCCGAGCCGCGCTGGCAACGCCAGTGGGACGAAAAGGCGATCTTCGCCTCCAAAAACGACGACCCGCGGCCAAAATACTACGTCCTCGAGATGTTCCCCTACCCGTCCGGGCGCATCCATATCGGACACGTCCGCAACTACACGCTGGGCGACGTGCTGGCCCGCTTCATGCGCGCCAAGGGGATTCAACGTCCTGCACCCGATGGGCTGGGACGCCTTCGGCTTGCCGGCCGAAAACGCTGCAATCGAACGCAAGGTCGCGCCCATGGCGTGGACCTACGAGAACATCGCCACCATGAAGAAGCAGCTGCAGTCGATCGGACTGTCGCTGGACTGGTCACGCGAGTTCGCGACTTGCGATCCCTCCTACTACAAGCATCAGCAGAAGATGTTTCTGGACTTCATGCGCGCGGGCCTCGCCGAGCGGGAGAAGCGCAAGATCAACTGGGACCCCGTCGACATGACCGTGCTCGCCAACGAGCAGGTGATCGACGGCCGCGGCTGGCGCTCCGGTGCCGTTGTTGAACAACGGGAAATGAACCAGTGGGTCTTCAAGATCACGAAATACTCGCAGGAGCTGCTGGACGCGCTCGACACCCTGGACCGCTGGCCCGACAGGGTGAAGGTAATGCAGCGCAACTGGATCGGCCGCAGCGAAGGCCTGCTGATCCGCTTCGCGCTGGATGCTGCGACCTCGCCGGCCGGCGAAACCGAGCTGAAGATCTTCACGACGCGCGCCGACACGCTGTTCGGCGCGAAGTTCATGGCGATCTCGGCCGATCATCCGCTGGCGCAAGCGGCGGCCGCGAAGAACCCAAAGCTCGCGGCGTTCATCGCCGACGTCAAACGGATCGGCACCGCGCAGGAACTGATCGACACCGCCGAGAAGCAGGGTTTTGACACCGGCATCAAGGCGATCCATCCGTTCGATCCGAACTGGAAGCTGCCGGTCTATGTCGCGAACTTCGTGCTGATGGAATACGGCACCGGCGCGATCTTCGGCTGTCCCGCGCACGACCAGCGCGACCTCGACTTCGTCAACAAGTACGATCTCGGCAACGTGCCGGTGGTCTGCCCTGACGGCCAGGATCCGAAGACGTTTGTCATCACCGACACCGCCTATGACGGTGAAGGCCGCATGATCAATTCCCGCTTCCTCGATGGCATGACCATCGACCAGGCCAAGGACGAAGTGGCAAAGCGACTGGAAAGCGAGACCCGCGGCAATGCGCCCATCGGCGAACGTCAGGTCAACTTCCGCCTGCGCGACTGGGGCATTTCACGCCAGCGCTTCTGGGGCTGCCCGATCCCCGTGATCCATTGCCCGAAATGCGATGTCGTGCCGGTGCCGGACAAGGAGCTGCCGGTGACGCTGCCGGAGGACGCCACCTTCGACAAACCGGGCAATGCACTCGACCATCATCCGACCTGGAAGCACGTCACCTGCCCGAAATGCGGCGGCAAGGCACAGCGCGAAACCGACACCATGGACACTTTCGTGGATTCGGCCTGGTATTTTGCGCGCTTCACCGATCCCTGGAACGAGAAGGAGCCGACGACGCGCGCCGTCGTCGATCGCCTGATGCCGGTCGATCAATATATCGGCGGCATCGAGCACGCGATCCTGCATCTGCTCTATGCGCGTTTCTTCACGCGCGCGATGAAAGCCACCGGCCACATCGCATTCGACGAGCCTTTCGCCGGCCAGTTCGCGCAGGGCATGGTCGTCCACGAAACTTACCGCAAGGCTGATGGCACCTATGTGACCCCGGCTGAGGTGAAGATCGAGGTCATCGGCAACGAGCGCCGCGCCATCATGATCGATGGTGGCGAGCCGGTCACGATCGGCCCGATCGAGAAGATGTCGAAGTCGAAGAAGAACACGGTCGACCCCGACGACATCATCGCCACCTACGGCGCCGACGTCGCGCGCTGGTTCATGCTGTCGGACTCACCCCCCGATCGCGACGTGATCTGGACTGACGAGCGCGTGCAGGGCTCATCGCGCTATGTGCAGCGGCTGTGGCGGCTGGTGAACGAGTTCGCAGCCGTCGCCAAGTCGGCACCGGCGGCGCGGCCGGCGACGTTCGGCCCCGAGGCACTGGCGCTGCGCAAGGTGGCCCATGGCACGCTGGACAAGGTGTCGACCGGGATCGAGCGGATGCATTTCAACGTCTGCCTCGCCCATATCCGCGAGTTCACCAATGCGCTGGCCGACGTGCTGGCCAATCGGCCAAGGAGAACCCCCACGCCCGACCTCGCGCAGATTTTCCTGGGCGGTCCGGGAGGCGGCGGTCATCCTTGTTCAACTGATTTCGCCGATGATGCCGCATCTGGCCGAGGAGTGCTGGCAGGTCCTGGGGCAGAAGGGGCTGATTTCGGAGGCCCATTGGCCGCAAATCGAACGCGATTTGCTGGTTGAAGACACCGTGACCCTGGTGGTCCAGGTCAACGGCAAGAAGCGGGGTGATGTTACCGTGCCACGGGGCGCCCAAAATCCGGAAATTGAGGGTGCAGTTCTGGCCCTCGATGCGGTAAAATCGGCCTTGGGCGGCAAACCCGTCCGCAAAGTGATTGTTGTGCCCATGAGGATCGTGAATGTCGTCGGCTAGGATCCGCATCGCCGTTCGGCTGTTGGCCGTGGCCGCCCTGGCCGCGCTCACGGCCGGCTGCTTCCAGCCGATGTATGCCGAGCGCGCCGACGGGACACCGGGGCTGCGCGAAAAGCTGATGGGCGTCGAACTGCCGCCGATCGACAAGCCGAACGCCTCGCGCGCGGCGCGCCTCGGCGTCGAAATCCGCAACGCGCTGGCGTTCAAGCTCTACGGCCAGGCGACCGGCATGCCGCCGACCCATCGCCTGGTGATCCGCTTCTCGACCAGCGCCTCCTCGTTGATGGTCGACCCCAACACCGCGCTGCCCTCGAGCGAGAATTACGGCATCGACGCGCAGTACAATCTGGTCGAGATCGCCACCAACAAATCGGTGATGACCGGCACGACATTCTCGCGGGTGTCCTACGACATCCCGGGTTATCTGCAGCGCTTCGCCCGCGCCCGCGCCTTGCGCGATGCCGAGGATCGCGCCGCGCAGGAGATCGCCGAGAACATCCAGACGCGGCTTGCGTCCTATTTCGTCGCCGGCACCTGACGCCATTGGTCGCGCTTCGCGGAAAAGAAATCGACACCTTCCTCGCCCGGCCCGATTCCAGCCGTCCCATCATCCTGCTTTACGGGCCTGACGCTGGCCTCGTGCGCGAGCGCGCCGACGCGCTGATGGCCTCCGCCGTCGACGATCCCAACGATCCTTTCTCGCTGGTGCGGCTCGACGGCGACGAACTCGCGGCCGAACCGTCGCGGCTGGTCGATGAGGCCATGACCGTGCCGCTGTTCGGCGGACGCCGCGCGATCCGCGTTCGCGCCGGCTCGCGCAGTTTTGCCAGCGGAGTTGATACGCTGGCGGAGATAGCGATCCGGGATTGCCGCATCGTGATCGAGGCGGGCGAACTGCGGCCGGAATCGCCGCTGCGCAAGGCCTGCGAGAAAGCCAAGAATGCGGTCGCGATCGGCTGCTATCCCGATGGCGAGCGCGACCTGGCGCGGCTGATCGACGAGGAATTGCGGCCGTCGAATTTGCGCATCGCGCAGGACGCGCGCGCCACGCTGATGGGCCTGCTCGGCGGCGACCGCCAGGCCTCGCGCAACGAGCTGCGCAAGCTCGCGCTCTATTCGCACGGCAAGAGCGAGATCACCCTCGACGACGTCATGACGGTGGTGTCCGACGCCTCGGACCTGAAGCTCGACCCGATCGTCGATGCCGCCTTTGCCGGCAACCCCGCGGTGGTCGAGAGCGAATTCGCCAAGGCCATGGTCGCCGGCACCTATCCCGGCGTGATCATTTCGGCCGCGCTGCGCCAGGCAGCGTGGCTGCACAAATCCGCGCTGACGGTCGCCGACGGCACGCCGCTGTCGAGCGTGCTCGATGGCGGCTTTCCTCGCCTGCATTTTTCCCGCAAGGGCGCGGTCGAGACGGCGCTGCGAAATTTCAGCCCGCCGCGGCTGGTCGTTATCATCGATCAGCTCGGCACGGCGTCGCTCGACATGCGCAAGCAGACGTCGCTGGCGTCAGCGATCGCGCAGCGCACGCTGCTGGCGATCGCGGCGAATGCGAAGCGGCGGGGGTGATTGTGAGTCCGTCTTCGGGGCGATGCGAAGCATCGAACCGGATCAATTCCACGATGCGCAATTGCGCATCTGTGGTCTGGTCCTTCGGACCATCCCGGAATGACAAATACTAGCTGCTGCGCGCCAGCCGCCGCATCACCTCGTCGAGCTGCTCGAGGCTCTTGTAGCTGATCTGCACGCTGCCGCCGGGGTCGCGGTGGTTGACGGAGACCGCGAGGCCCAAAGCGTCGCTGACGCGCTTCTCCAGCGCGATCGTGTCGGCGTCCTTGGTCTTGCCGGCGGTACCGGCGCGCGCCTTCTGGGCTTTCCGCGCAGGCACGCCCTCTTCATGCGCCAGCGCCTCGGTCTGGCGGACGTTGAGGCCCTCTTCGACGATGCGCTTGGCCGCCGCGAGCGGATCGGGCACGCCGATCAGCGCGCGGGCGTGGCCGGCGGAGAGCTGGCCCGAGGCGATATAGGCCTGCACTTCGGCCGGCAGCTTGGTCAGCCGCATCATGTTGGCGACATGGCTGCGGCTCTTGCCGACGATTCTGGCGATGTCGTCCTGGCTGCGTTTGAACTCGTCGGCGAGCGCGTGATAGCCCTGCGCCTCCTCCATCGCGTTGAGGTCTTCGCGCTGGACGTTTTCGATGATGGCGATTTCCAGCGCGTCGCTGTCGCTGACATCGGCCGGCACGATCGGCACTTCGTGCAGGCCGGCGAGCTGGGAGGCGCGCCAGCGCCGTTCGCCGGCGATGATCTCGAAGCGATCGTGCGCGCCCTTCACCGGCCGCACCACGATCGGCTGGATCACGCCGTGCTGCTTGATCGAGGATGCGAGCTCATTGAGCTCGGCCTCGGAGAACGCGCGGCGCGGGTTGCGCGGATTGGGCTTGAGAAACTCGATCGGCACCTTGCGCTGCCCGCGCGGCCGATCGACATGCGCCGCCTCGCCGCCGACATCACCGATCAGACTTGCAAGACCGCGGCCCAGTCGCGAACGCGCTTCGTCGGCCATCGCCAGCTCCCTTGGATTCACTCGCAGTCACTCCAGGCAAACTCGAGAATTTCACGATCTGTCGCGCAGCTGCGATGACGCGATCAATGCGTCCTGAGCTCGCGCTCGCGCTGGATCACTTCGGTGGCGAGCTTGAGGTAAGCTTCGCTGCCGACGCATTTGAGATCGTAGACCAGCACCGGCTTGCCGTAGGACGGCGCCTCGGAGATGCGCACGTTGCGCGGGATCATGGTGTTGTAGACTTTGGCGCCCATGAACTGCCTGACGTCGGCGACGACCTGGTTCGACAGATTGTTGCGGCTGTCGAACATGGTCAGCACGATGCCGTGGATCGACAGGTTCGGATTGAGCGTGGTCCTGCACCTGCTCGACCGTCTGCAGCAGTTGCGACAGGCCTTCGAGCGCGAAGAACTCGCATTGCAGCGGCACCAGGATCGCATCCGATGCGGCCATCGCATTGACCGTGAGCAGATTGAGCGACGGCGGGCAGTCGATCAGCACATAGGTGTAGTCGCTATCGTCAGCGGCATTGCTGTTCAGCGCGGCGATCGCATCGCGCAGACGGAAGGCGCGGCCGGGGGTGGTGCCGAGCTCAAGCTCGAGGCCGGAGAGATCCATGGTGGAGGGCGCGATGTGCAGCCGCGGGACTGCGGTCGGCACCACCGATTCGCGCAAGGGTGCTTCGCCGATCAGCACGTCATAGGTCGAGCAGCTGCGGTTGCGGCGGTCGATGCCGAGGCCGGTCGAGGCGTTGCCCTGGGGATCGAGGTCGACGATCAGGACGCGCTCGCCGATCGCAGCCAGCGCCGTGCCGAGGTTGATTGCAGTCGTGGTCTTGCCGACGCCGCCCTTCTGGTTGGCGAGCGACAGGATGCGCGGATGGCCGCGCCGCGCCTTCGGCGCCGTATCCTCTTGAAATACTTGACTATTTTCGGTCATGGCGGCTGCCCGGCAGGTCCTGCGGAAGGTTACGCGCGCTCGATCCGATCGAGTTCGACGATCCAGCCATTTCCGCCCGTGCGGCTGGAATGAAGCTTTGGCTCAATCTTCCAATATTTAGTAGCCTCGGTCAATTCAGCCTCTACATCTTGACCCTTGAGAAACAAGGCTCTTGCGCCGTGTTTCACCAAAGGCTCTGCGAAGCCGATGAGTTGATGTAGCGGAGCCAGCGCACGCGCCGTAACGCAATCGATGGCGCCTGCGAATCTTTCCACAGTATCCCCGATGTCAGCGGGATGCACGGTCCCCGCGCGCGCCGGTGACGCGTATCGCCTCGCGAAGAAAGGCCGCTTTTTTCGCGGTCCGCTCGACCAGATGGACCATCGCGCCCGGCGTCTCGTTGAGCGCGCAGGCCAGCACCACGCCAGGAAATCCGCCGCCGCTGCCGAGATCGACCCAGACTTTGGCTGTCGGGGCCAGGCTCAGGAGCTGCAGCGAATCCGAGATATGTCTTGTCCAGAGATGGGGAAGGGTCGAGGGCGCGACCAGATTGGTCTTGGCCTGCCACTCCAGGAGCAGCGCGACGTAGCGATCGAGCCGGGCTTCCGTTTCACGTGAAACAGGGGTGAGGGCGAGCGCTGCGGCTTTGTCAGAGGCGAGGGCCGATGGCGTGATGAGCGGTGCGCGGGCCATGTCCTTGTTTCACGTGAAACGCTACGCCGTCGCGCGGGCGTTCTTGCGCCGGGCTTCGCGGCGGAGATAGGCCGCCAGGATACCGAGCGCGGCCGGGGTCATCCCGTCGATCCGGCCCGCCTGCCCGACCGTCCGCGGCCGATGCGCCTCAAGCTTGGCCCGCGCCTCGTTCGAGAGGCCCGGCACCTCGGCGTAGTCGATGTCGGTCAGAACCAGGCCCTCGTCGCGCCGGAAGGCATCGACATCGGCGGTCTGGCGCTTGAGATAGACGTCGTACTTGGCGTCGATCTCGAGATGGACCGCGATCGCGGGATCGATGGCCGAAAGCTGCCGGCCAGATCCCGAGCAACGTCGGCCATTCGACCTCGGGATAAGCCAGCAGCTCGAAGGCCGAGCGGCGGTTGCCGTCCCGGTTCAGCGCCAGGCCATGCCGGGCGGCTTCGTTCGGGGTGATCGCAAGCGACTTCGCCAGCACCTTCGCGGCTTCCAGAGCGGCCATCTTGGCGGCGTGACGCTGGATCCTGGCGGGCCCGACGCAGCCCAGGGCGATGCCCTTGTCGGTCAGGCGCTGGTCGGCATTGTCGGCCCGCAAGGTCAGCCGGTACTCGGCCCGCGAGGTGAACATCCGATAGGGCTCGGTGATCCCGCGGGTGACGAGGTCGTCGATCATGACCCCGAGATAGCCGTCCGCACGGTCGAACACGACGGGATCGCCGCCGCTGGCGGCCAGCGCCGCGTTGAGGCCGGCGACAATGCCCTGCCCGGCCGCCTCTTCGTAGCCCGTGGTGCCGTTGATCTGGCCAGCCAGGAAAAGCCCCGCCAGCCGCTTGGTCTGCAGCGTGGGCTCGAGCTCGCGGGGGTCGACGTGGTCATATTCGATGGCGTAGCCCGGCCGGACCATCCTGACCCGCTCCAGGCCCGGAATGGTGGCGAGGATCGCGAGCTGAACCTCCTCCGGCAGCGAGGTGGAGATGCCGTTGGGGTAGACCGTGGTGTCGTCGAGCCCCTCCGGCTCCAGGAAGATCTGGTGGCCGTCGCGGTCGCCGAAGCGGACGATCTTGTCCTCGATCGAGGGGCAATAGCGCGGGCCGGTGCTCTTGATCTGGCCGGAATACATCGGCGAGCGATGCACATTGGCCCGGATCACCTCATGGGTCGCAGGCGTGGTCCGGGTGATGCCGCACTCGATCTGGGGCGTGGTGATGCGGTCGGTCATCACCGAAAACGGCTCCGGCGGATCGTCGCCGGGCTGCATCTCGACGGCGGACCAGTCGATCGTCGAGCCGTCGAGCCGCGGCGGCGTCCCGGTCTTCAGGCGGCCCAGGATGAAGCCGGCGCGCTCGAAGGAGGCCGAAAGGCCCATCGCCGGCGCCTCCCCGACCCGGCCCGCCGGCCAATTCCGCTCGCCGAGATGGATCAGGCCCCGCAAAAAGGTGCCGGTGGTGATGACGACGGCGCCGGCGGAAAGTGCTCGGCCATCGCCCAGGCGCACGCCGGTGACCCGTCCATTGGAGACGATCAGCTCGTCCGCCTCGCCTTCGATTACGCTGAGATTGACGGTCTCGCGGATCGCCGCCTGCATGGCCGCGGCGTACAGCTTCCGATCGGCCTGGGCCCGCGGGCCGCGGACGGCCGGCCCCTTGCGGCGGTTGAGCATCCGGAACTGGATGCCACCGGCATCCGCCACCCGGCCCATCAGGCCGTCGAGGGCGTCGACCTCGCGGACCAGATGACCCTTGCCGAGACCGCCGATGGCGGGGTTGCAGGACATCGCGCCGATGGTGGCAAAGCGGTGGGTCACCAGCGCCGTCTTCGCGCCCATGCGGGCAGCGGCGGCCGCGGCTTCACAGCCGGCGTGGCCACCGCCAATCACGATGACGTCGAAGGATTTCCTGGGATCATGGCGCGAACTTCTATCCCGGCGCCGCCAAGGCCGAAAGCGAGAAGTTGCGGGGCGGAGGCGTTGTTTCACGTGAAACGCCGGTTTCAGAGCATGGAACCAGCCTGTTTCACGTGAAACACCGGTTCCCTTGGCTGAACGAAGTAATATTACTTCCCTACACAGAATTCCCGGAAGATGACGTCGAGAATGTCCTCCACGTCGACCCGGCCGAGCAGCCGCCCCAGGGAAAACGACGCTGCCCTCAACTCCTCGGCGGCCAGTTCCTCGCCCTCGCCGATCACGGCGATGCAGCGCTTGAGCGAATCCGCCGTCTCCTGCACGAGCTTCCGCTGCCGCTCGCGTGCAATCAAGCCTCCTTCGCTGGCGCCGAAATAATTTTGCGCGAAGATGACCAGAGCGCCGATCAGCTCGGAGACCCCGAGCCCGCGGCGCGCCGAAATCCGGAACTCGGCCATTGGCCGACCAGCCCCGCTTGGCTGCACGGCATGCAGTCCGGGCGAGATCGATCTTGTTGCGCACCAGCCAGACCGGCGCGCTTCCCTCATGCGCGATCGGTGCGTCGTCGGTGTCGGCGAGCCACAGCACGAGATCCGCCTCACCTGCCCTCGCCCGCGCGCGGCGCACGCCTTCCTGCTCGACGGGATCGTCAGTCTCGCGAATCCCTGCGGTGTCGATCACGGTCACCGGATAACCGTCGAGGTCGAGCTGCACCTCGATGATGTCGCGCGTGGTGCCGGCGTGCGGCGAGACGATCGCGACGTCGCGGCGCGCGAGCTGATTGATCAGCGTCGACTTGCCGACATTCGGCGGGCCTGCGATCGCGACCACGAGGCCGTCGCGCAGGCGTTCAGTTTGGCCCTGTGCCGCAAGCACTTCTTCGATTTGCGCCAGCAGCGCCTTGATCTTCGCAAGCGCCGGCGCGATCAATTCCGCCGGCACATCGCCCTCGTCGGAGAAGTCGATGCCGGCTTCGATCAACGCCGACGCCTCGATGATCTCGTGTGCGCCAGTCGCGCGCCTTGTCGCCGAGCAGACCCTTGCAACTGCCGCAGCGCCTGGCGGCGCTGCCGATCGGTGTCGGCGTGGATGAGATCGTCGAGGCCTTCGGCTTCGGTGAGATCGAGCTTGCCGTTCTCGAAGGCGCGGCGGGTGAATTCGCCGGGCTCGGCGGCGCGCACATTCTCGAACGCCGACAGCGCGGCGAACAACGAGGCCAGCACCGCGCGGCCGCCATGGACGTGGAATTCGGCGACGTCTTCGCCGGTGGCGCTGGCGGGGCCCGGAAACCAGAGCACCACGGCATCGTCGATCGGCCGCTGGCCTGGTCCGGCCAGCAAGGCCCGCGTGGCCACCGCGGCGTCGGCATCTTGCCGGCCAGCGCCGAGAGCACAGGCCCGGCTTGCGGCCCGGAAACACGCACGATGGCGATGGCGCTGGGGGCGCGGCCGCTCGACAGCGCAAAGATGGTCTGGTCCCGCGGATGCATGCCCTATTTGTCGTCGAGGTCTTGAAAAGGCAAAGCAATTCGGCCGCGCTGATCGACGTGGGCGCAGCAAAGCCGCAGCAATTCATGCTGCAACTTGAATCCAGCAGCGCCATAAAATCGCGCCGCCATAAGAATTATCCGTTATTTGTCAGTAGCTTATATGGTTAACCATGGTTAACGCCCTCGCCTGCTTATGCTGCAAAATTGCTGCAGCAAAGGCTGCAACATCAGGGGCGCAGCAGGTCGATCCACGCCGTGGCAAAGGCGATCGCATCCGAACGTGCGATCGCGCCCTTGGGGCCGGTCATCCGGAGCTTGACGAATTTGTCGTGCCACGACGTCAGGCAAAGAAAGCTCTCGACGTCGATGTCGACGCGGTCGCCGCGAAGGTAGGAGAAGCTCAAGCAGATGAAGCGCGGCTTGCCGCTCTCGGGAACCGTGAAGTCGCCCTTGTCGGCCAATTTGGCGTAGGTGCCGCGCTTGCCGAGTTCGAACACGTCGCCCCTCGCCTGCGCCAGCTGATCCCTGACGACATCAGATTCCGGATCGGACGGAATCGTCTTCAGGCCGAGATCGTAGAGATAGACGTCGACCAGCCATCCGGGCGGACCTGCGAAGCGCAGCGCGTAGCCGAGCCCCGGCGTCTTCGATTCGAAATCGACCGACTGCCTGTAAGAAAGGCTGCCGACCCGGTCAGGGATCGACAGCCCGTAGACGCTTTTCGATTTCTCTTGCGCGAGCGCCGTGGTTGCCGTCAGCACGACGGCTGTGATCGCCGACAGCCACGCACGAGCGCCACGCATCAGGTGTTCATCGACTCGAAGAATTCGCCGTTGTTCTTGGTGTTGCGGAGCTTGTCGAGCAGGAAGTCGATCGCATCCATCGTGCCCATCGGATTGAGGATCCGGCGCAGCACGTACATCTTCTTGAGCAACTGCGGATCGGTGATGAGCTCTTCCTTGCGGGTGCCGGAGCGCGAGATGTCGATCGCCGGGAAGGTCCGCTTGTCGGAGACCTTGCGATCGAGAATCAGTTCCGAGTTACCGGTGCCCTTGAACTCTTCGAAAATGACTTCGTCCATGCGGCTGCCGGTATCGACCAGCGCAGTCGCGATGATGGTGAGCGAGCCGCCTTCCTCGATGTTGCGCGCGGCGCCGAAGAATCGCTTTGGCCGCTGCAGCGCGTTGGCGTCGACACCGCCGGTCAACACCTTGCCGGATGAGGGCACCACGGTGTTGTAGGCGCGACCGAGGCGGGTGATCGAATTGAGCAGGATCACCACGTCGCGACCGTGTTCTACAAGGCGTTTTGCCTTCTCGATCACCATTTCCGCGACCTGGACGTGACGCACCGCCGGCTCGTCGAAGGTCGAGGAAACGACCTCGCCCTTCACCGAGCGCTGCATGTCCGTGACTTCTTCCGGACGCTCGTCGATCAGCAGCACGATCAAATAGCATTCGGGATGATTGGCGGTGATGGAGTGCGCGATGTTCTGCATCAGCACGGTCTTGCCGGTGCGCGGCGGCGCCACGATCAGGGCGCGCTGGCCCTTGCCGATGGGTGCGACGATGTCGATCACGCGTGCAGAAAGATCCTTTCGCGTGGGGTCGTCGATTTCCATGCGGAAGCGCTGATTGGGAAACAGCGGCGTGAGGTTGTCGAAATTGACCTTGTGCTTGGCCTTTTCCGGGTCTTCGAAATTGAGCGTGTTGACTTTCAGCAGCGCGAAATAGCGTTCGCCTTCCTTCGGGCTGCGGATGTGGCCTTCGATGGTATCGCCGGTGCGAAGGCCGAAGCGGCGGATCTGCGAGGGCGAGACGTAGATGTCGTCGGGGCCGGGCAGGTAGTTCGCATCCGGCGAACGAAGGAAGCCGAAGCCGTCGGAGAGAACCTCGACGACGCCTTCGCCGACGATGTCGGTCTCGGCGGCCGCGAGGTTCTTGAGGATAGCGAACATCAGCTCCTGCTTGCGCATGGTGCTGGCATTTTCGACCGTATTCTCTTCCGCGAACGAGACGAGCTCGGCCGGCGTTTTCGATTTGAGGTCCTGAAGTTTGATTTCCCGCATTGGGGTGGTCCTGTGAAGCAATTCTTTGTTTGGAAGGGATGCGAGGAGGCTTTGACGAAGAGCGGACGCGAAAAGGAAGGTCCGCAGGTCTAAGCAAGGAAAGCGCCGGTGAGGGCTTCAAACCTGATGCGACGGCCGGTCCAATGAGGAAACCGGAACGCGACCACATCCGCCTGCGTGGGGTGGGATGAACTAATATAGAAAATCGATCGCTGCTCCGCAAGAAGGCGAGGGTGGGCGTCTGTTGATCAAAACGGTTTAACGATCACCAAAATCACGATGAGGATCATCAGGATTGTAGGTACCTCATTGATAATACGATAGAATTTCTGAGTTCTGGTATTTCGGTCGGCGGCAAAATCTTTCACCCAGCGCGAAAAGGCGCCGTGAACGCCCGACAATGCCAGGACCAGGACAAGCTTGGCGTGAAACCAGGGCGCCGAATACCAGTGCCCGGCCCAGACGAGGTAGAGACCGGCGAGCCAGGTGACGATCATCGCGGGATTGATGATCACCTTGAGGAGCCGCCGCTCCATGGTTTTGAACGTCTCCGACTGCTTCGAGCCGACCTCGGCCTCGCAATGGTAGACGAACAGCCGCGGCAGATAGAGCATGCCGGCCATCCACGAGATGACCGCGATGACGTGCAGCGCCTTGATCCATTCATACATCGGCTTCGCTCATCTCACCGCCGGCCACATTTTTTCGCTCGCAGCACTGCAACCATTTTCGAGCCTGACGCATTGCCGGACCGGGGTGCCGGCGAGGAACGGATACATATCCGCAAAATCGGTCTCCTCTAAACAAATAACTTTAGGATTCTTAAGGTTTGAGTCTGATTGACCGTTGATAGGACTCACAACATTCTCTCCGGTGGTTTCCCGAGGCTGTTCACATCTCTCAACAGATCCGGCACGGAAAGCGGCTGTTGGAATAATGCCATGAGTCTCAGACGTTTGACTGGCTCGATGGCCAGCATATCCAGAGACAAGTCCACATATTCTCACTATCATTGCAGCCCACGCTCGGACTTATCCTTTTGTGAGGCCCTGTGCAGAAAAATCGAGATATCCGCAGGCCCTGGCTCACCCACCCGATTGGGGGGCTCAGGCTCCACAGGGACTCACAGGCTACACAGAGGTTTTGAGTGCCCACCTCAGGCAATTATTTTCACCTGCATCTGATCTCGGACTCGACCGGCGAAACGCTGATCACGGTCGCGCGCGCGGTGGCGGCGCAATACGCCAATGTCACCGCGGTGGAGCATGTCTATCCGCTGGTGCGCAGCCAGAAGCAGCTCGACCGGGTGCTGAGCGAAATCGAGGAAGCGCCCGGCATCGTGTCTGTTCACGCTGCTGGAGAAGGATCTCGTCCATAAGCTGGAAACGAAATGCCGGGAGATCAATGTTCCGAGCCTGTCGATCATCGGACCCGTGATGCAATTGTTCGAGGCCTATCTCGGCGCGGCGACGACGGGGCGGGTCGGCGCGCAGCACGTTCTCAACGCAGAATATTTCAAGCGCATCGACGCACTGAACTTCACCATGATGCATGACGACGGCCAGCACGTCGAAGGCCTGGAAGATGCGGACGTGGTGTTGGTCGGCGTCTCCCGCACCTCGAAAACCCCGACCTCGATCTACCTTGCCAACCGCGGCATCCGCACCGCCAATGTGCCGTTGGTGCCGGGCATTCCGCCGCCGCATCAGCTTGAAATGCTGAAGAAGCCGCTGGTTGTCAGCCTGCACGCAACGCCGGAGCGGTTGATCCAGGTGCGGCAAAACCGGCTGCTCAGCATGGGGGCGATGCCCGCCAACGAGGAATATATCGACAAGCAGGCGGTTGCCGACGAAGTCGCCCATGCGCGACGCCTCAGTGCCAAATTCAGCTGGGCGCAGCTCGACGTGACACGGCGTTCGATCGAGGAGACGGCGGCGGCCATCATGAAGCTCTATGCCGACCGGCAACGGGCGCGCGTTGCGGAATGAGCCTTCTGCCATGACCATCTGGCGCGGCAAGGATCCGCTGATACTCGCTTCGCAAAGCCGGACCCGGCAGATGCTGCTCGACAATGCCGGCGTCGCCTGCGAGGCCGTTCCGGCAGATATCGACGAGCGCGCAGTGCAGGAGGCTTCCAAACTGTCGGAGCCCGGCGCGATCGCAAGCCTCCTGGCACGCGAGAAAGCGCTGGCTGTCTCGGCGAAGAATCCCGGCCGCTTCGTGATCGGCGCCGACCAGACGCTGGCGCTCGGGATGCGTCTCTTCAACAAGCCGGCCGGCCGCGCCCAGGCGCTCGATCAGTTGCGCGCGCTTGCCGGCAACACCCATGAACTGCATTCGGCCGTTGCGGTGGCGCGCGACGGCAAGCCGGTGTTTGCCGACATCGCGGTTGCGCGCATGACCATGCGGCGAATGGGCGAGGGCGAACTCACGGCCTATCTCGACGCCGCCGGCGAGCGCGTCACCACAAGCGTCGGCGCCTATCAGCTTGAAGGCCTTGGCGTGCACTTGTTCGAGCGCATCGAGGGCGATCATTTCACCATCCTTGGACTGCCGCTATTGTCGCTGCTTGCGTTCCTGCGCGGGCAGGGGCTACTCGGCGTCTAGACAATACGGCGGGACGAATGCTGGTACTTGGGCTGACCGGTTCGATCGGGATGGGGAAATCCACGACGGGCAAACTGTTCGTCGAGGCGGGCGTGCCGCTCTATGACGCCGACGCGGAGGTTCACAAACTGTACGAGGGGGAGGCGGCTCCGGCCATCGAGGCGGCTTTTCCCGGCACGACGGCTGACGGCAAGGTGGACCGGCAAAAGCTCAGCGCGCGCGTGGTTCATGATCCCGCGGCCATGAAGCAGCTCGAGCAGATCGTGCATCCCATGCTCGGGGCGGGCCGGAAGAAATTCTTCGACGATGCTGAACGGGCCGGGGTTCCCGTTGTCGTGGTCGATGTGCCGCTGCTGTATGAGACCGGCGGTGAAAAACGCGTCGATGCGGTCGTGGTGGTGACGACGTCGCCGGAACAGCAGCGCGAGCGGGTACTGTCGCGCGGCACCATGGATGCCGCGAAACTCGATTCCATCATTGCCCGGCAGATGCCGGACGCCGAGAAGCGCAAGCGCGCCGATTTCGTGGTGGATACGTCGCACGGGCTCGACCCGGTGCGCGCGCAAATCAAGGACATTTTGGCCGAGGTCGTTAAGATGCCGCGACGGCGGGCCTGATTCGCCGGCATCTCCTTATCGACCCGGAAGTCCATGCGCGAAATCGTTCTCGATACCGAAACCACCGGGCTTGATCCGCTGCGCGGCGACCGGCTGGTCGAGGTCGGCTGTATCGAGCTGTATAACCGCATGCCGACGGGGCAATCGTTCCACCGCTACATCAACCCCGAACGCGACATGCCGGCCGAGGCCTTTGCGGTCCACGGCCTGTCGACCGCGTTTCTGGCGAGCAAGCCGCTGTTCGCCGAGGTGGTGGAGGAGTTCCTGGCATTCATTGCGGATGCGCCGCTCGTCATCCACAACGCCTCGTTCGACATCAGCTTCATCAACGCCGAGCTCGACCGCATCAAGCGGCAGGCGATCCCTCGGGACCGCCTGGTCGATACGCTGTTGCTGGCGCGCCGCAAGCATCCGGGCGTCTCGAACCGGCTCGACGATCTCTGCTCGCGCTATGCGATCGACAATTCCCGCCGCACCAAGCACGGCGCGCTGCTCGACGCCGAGCTATTGGCCGAGGTCTATATCGACCTGATCGGCGCGCGGCAGTCGCAGCTGATCCTGGCCGCCGACAGCATCGACATCAGGGTCGGGGTGGGCGGCGAAATGGCGCGACGGCAGCGCGAGATACCGCTCGCGCCGCGCCTGAGCGACGAAGACCGCGCCGCGCACCGCGCCTTTGTCGCCACGCTCGGCGACAAGCCGATCTGGAACGAGTTTCTGCCGGCGGCCTAAGCGGTCGCGGTTCAGCTCGGCTTGGCCGGAGCAGCCTGCGCCGCAGCCTGCCGTTCCATGTTCTGGCGGTACAGGCCGACGAAATCGACGGGATCCAGCATCAAGGGCGGGAAGCCGCCGTCACGCACGGAGGTCGCAATGATCTCGCGGGCAAACGGGAACAAGAGCCGCGGGCATTCGATCATGACCAGCGGATGCAGGTTTTCCTTCGGCACATTGACGATGCGGAACACGCCGGCATAGGCGAGGTCGAACTTGAAGAGCACCTTGCCGGCATTCTCCGCCTTGCCGTCGACGTGCAGCGTCACCTCGAACTCGTTTTCGGCGAGGTTGTTGGCCTGGACGTTGATCTGAATGTTGATCGCAGGCTGCGTCTGCTGAGGCTGCAGCGAGCCCGGCGCGTTCGGGTTCTCGAACGACAGGTCCTTGGTGTACTGCGCCAAGACGTTGAGCTGCGGAGGGGTTGCCTCTTGGGCGCCATTGCCGTTGGTCATGAAAATCTCTCCTGAGGCGAGCGGGGACCGGTTCAGGCCGCAATTCGCTCGCTAGGTGCGAAAATGCCCTGATCGGCGCGAGTGGCTAACATAGCCGCGCGGCTCTCCACAAGGATGACCGCGGGCGGCCTGCCTGAAACGCCGCCGCTTTCGGGGGGTTAGGGATAACGGCTCGGCCCGGCGCCGGCGATTCCGGCCTAAATTATTGAATATGCGCGATTTCCGGGCAGGATCGGGTTTCCCCTCTGGCCCAAAAGGCGCTACAATTGACCCGCGCCAATACGCGCCATTGGCCGGGCAAGGTTTCGTGCCTACATGCTGCGGACTCAATCGGCGATATATTGTCGGCCGTTCCCGTCGTTGGGAACGCTCTAGCGCCGGGCCCGTTGCCGGCGTGAGAAGAAGAAAGCGAATTGCGACGTGGATATCTACACCATCATCTTCCTGGCGCTGGCGGTCTTCATCTTCCTGCGCCTGCGCAGCGTTCTCGGACAGCGCACCGGCAGCGAGCGGCCGCCCTATGAGCGCTCGCCGCGCAACGTCGCGCAGGGCGCCCAGGACAACAATGTCGTGCCGATGCCGGGCAGCGTGATCGACCAGGCGCCGCTGGCGCCGACCGCCGATGTTGCGCCGCCGACCGATCGCTGGAAGGGCCTTGCCGAGGCGGGCTCCCCCCTTGCCGCGGGGCTCGATGCCATCGTGGCGCAGGATTCCTCGTTCGACCCGCGGCACTTCCTCTCCGGCGCCCGCAGCGCCTATGAGATGATCGTGCTCGCCTTTGCCAATGGCGACCGCCGCGCGCTGCGCGACCTGCTCTCGAGCGAGGTCTATGAGAGCTTCGACGCTGTCATCCGCGACCGCGAGAAGCACGACCAGAAGACCGAGACCCGGTTCGTCTCGATCGACAAGGCGGAGATTGTCAGTGCCGAGGCGCGCGATCGCGCCGCGCAACTCACCGTGCGCTTCGTGTCGCAGATGATCTCGGTCACCCGTGACAAGACCGGCACCATCGTCGATGGCAATCCCGACAAGGTCGCCGATATCACCGATGTCTGGACCTTCGCCCGCGACACCGCCTCACGCGATCCAAACTGGAAACTGGTTGGCACCGGCAGCGCCAGCTGATCACGCGCGGCTTTGGGAAAATTGCCGGAGCCGCCTGGCTGATCGCTCTCGTCGTGGCGCTGACGCCGGTCAGCGCCGATGCGCGCGCAGGCCACCGCATCCGCAATCCCCGCACCGAGCCGGCGCCTCCACCGCCGCCGCCACCACGGCTGTTGCCGTATCCCACGCTCGAACTGCCGCTGGAAATTCCCGGCAGCCAGTATGCGCCGCTCGCCTGGAGCGAGGTTACCGGCTGGAGCGATGACGACCATCTGGCCGCCTACAAGGCGTTCCGGGAGAGCTGCCGGCCGATATCAGCGCAAAATGGGCCAGCGGCCGACTCCAAGGCGCTGGGCACGTCGTTGCGCGATCCCTGCCGCATCGCCCGTGGGCTCGAGCCTGCCGATGCCGCGGCGGCCAAGGCGTTCTTTGAGGAGAATTTCCTGCCGCTGCGCATTTCGCGCCTCGGGGAGCCAGAGGGCTTTGTCACCGGCTATTACGAGCCGATCCTCGATGGCTCGAAGACGGAGAACGAGATCTACAAGGTGCCGATCTATCGGCGCCCCTCGAATCTTTTCGTCAAGGGCTACAACCAGAGTTCGGTCGGGCTGCCGAACAAGGGCGCGGTCTATCGCAAGATCGGCCGCCGCAAGCTCGTGCCCTATTACGATCGGGCGGAAATCGAGGATGGCGCGATCGAGGGCCGCGGGCTCGAGATCGCGTTCCTGAAGAACCAGACCGATCTCCTGTTCGCGCAGATCCAGGGCTCGGCACGGATCGAACTGCCTGAAGGCGGCATGGTGCGCATCAACTACGACGCCCATAACGGCTTTCCCTATACGGCCGTCGGCCGCATCCTGATCGAACGCAACATCATTCCGCGCGAGCTGATGTCGATGCAGAGGATCAGGGAATGGATGGAGCAGAACCCCGACGGCGCCAATGAACTGCGGCGGCAGAACCGCGCCTACACGTTCTTCCGCGAAGTGAACCTGTCGGAGAAGGACGAGGCCGTCGGCGCGCAGGGCGTGCCGCTGACGGCGGGCCGCTCGATCGCGGTCGACAAGGCGCTGCATGTCTACGGCACGCCGTTCTTCATCGAGGGCGAATTGCCGATCGAATCGGAGCGGTCGAAGACGCCGTTCCGCCGGCTTGATGATCGCGCAGGATACCGGCTCGGCCATCGTCGGACCGGCGCGCGCCGATCTCTATTTCGGCGCCGGCGCTGACGCGGGCAGGGTGGCCGGCCGGCTGAAGAACAATGCGCGTTTTGTCATGCTGCTGCCCAAGAGCCTCGATCCCGCCGCGCGTGGCCGCATGCTGCCGCTGCCGGACGCGCGCCCGTCGGAAAAAATCGCAAAACTGTTTCCGCAAGTCGAGCCTCCGAAAAGCCAGCCCGCGGCCGCGGCGAGCCTGGCAACGCCGAGCACAGCCGCCACGGCGCCGGCTCCGATCGCAAAGCCGGTTCCCCTGCCGGCCGCCCGCCCGAAGATCGCATCGAGGAGCGACAGGCGGCGCTATCGCAATAACCGTATCCGATGAAGCGCCGGCCACCTGTCATTCCGGATTCCGTGCCGACGCCACGACGAAAGCGCAGCCTGAGCGCGGAAGAACACGCGCTGTGGGAAAGCGTGGCGCGTCAGGTCAAGCCGCTGCGCGCCAGCCGCCGGCTCGCCAAGTCGCAAGCTTTGGACGCGGATGCGCCGGCCGCGCCCGCTTCGGCTACGGCAAGGCCGGTATCGCCCGCAAGAATTCCGCCGTCACCGAAGCCGCAGGCGCCGCCGCTCGCCCCGATCGGCCGCCGCGAGCGCGCGCAGCTGTCGCGCGGCAGGAAAGAGATCGACGCCCGCATCGACCTGCACGGCATGACGCAGATCCGTGCCCATCGCGCGCTGTTCGGCTTCCTGCAGCGCGCGCATCATGATGGGCTGACCTTCGTGCTCGTCATCACCGGCAAGGGCAAGGTTGGCGCGGAGGCCGAGCGCGGCGTGCTGCGCCGCCAGGTGCCGCTATGGCTGGCGCTGCCGGAGTTCCGTACGCTGGTGGTCGGCTTCGAGGAAGCGCATGTCGGCCATGGCGGCGAGGGCGCGCTCTATGTGCGGGTGCGCCGCGTGCGGTCCTAGAATCTAAAACGGCCGCACGATTCCGACGCGCGGGATCAGCGTGATGATCGCGCCGAAGATCGTCGTCTTCGTGTCATTCGACGGCACTGACGAGGTTTCGCGCGACGCAGGCAGCATTTTTACCGCGTGCAGCATCAGGAACATGCACACCGCCCAGTTCGACACCCAGCGCGAATAGTCGAACACGATCGCGAACATGATGAGATAGCCAGACGTGACGATCGCAAGCGCGGCGATAACGATGCGGCGATGCGTATCGCTGGCTAGCGCGCGGACCAGACCGGCAAAATATCGCCACAGCGGCGTGTGCAGCCAGATCAAGAGCGCAAAGACGGGCACGCCGAGAATATTGTGCGGCAGCCGCGCCCAGGTGTCGGCGATCTCCTTCGCCAGCGGCTGGTACCAGATGAACGCAAAGCTCAGGAGATCGGTGCGCGCCGGATCGGCCATCCGGCTCTGCAGATGGTCGACGAAGGCCTGCTGCGGCACCGCCAGCGTGCCGTAGAACTGCGCGGCGATGAAGAGCGTGCCGATCACCGCCAGTGAAGCGATGCCGACCAAGATGTTCGCAGGCGTTACGCGCTGGCGAGGTAATGGCGCAGCACGACGATGGCAGCGATGGTCGGCACGTACATCAGCACATGGATGTGGTGGATCAGCACCAGCACGACCGAGAACGATGCCGCCAGCAGCACATAGGCGACGGAACGTGCCGGCATCAGCAGCAGGATGATCGCGAACAAGCAGCCATAGATGTCGAAATGGCCGAGCGTGTGCATGAAGTTTTTCAGGAAGAACGGCGAGCCCGCGATGAAGACGAACAGCGGCAGGTTCTTCCCGGTGAAGCCGAACGTGCGCTGAAACAGTCTTGCGAACAGCCCCAGCGTGACCAGCCAGACGACGCCGGCCAGCGCAAACACCAGCCACACCGGCACCTTTGCGGTGAACAGCGCGACCGCAGCGCCGATCAGAGCGCGCTTGGTGAAGCCGAAATGATAGTCGACGAGCAGGTGGATGTAGGGGACGTAGGGCGGCAGCGCGATCTTGTGCAGGAACACGCCGACGAACACGGCGGCATTGACGGCCAGCATCAGCCGCCAGGGATTTTGCCAGTCCCGAAGATTCATCGCCCGCCCGAACAGTGGATCAGGCGGGCGTTATCACATGGGGGCGTGGAGTAGGCAACGCGCTCACCGCTGTCGTCCCGGACAAGCGAGCGACCAGCGAGCGCGATCCGGGACCCATACCACGAATGTTGATTGGATACGGCGCTGGAGCTCCAGCTCGTCTAGCAACTCGCCGTGGTTATGGGCCGGCCTTCGCCGGGGCGACAGCCGCAGCTTGCTACAGAATAAACCGGCTCAAATCGGCGTTCTTGGCGAGGTCGCCGACGTGCTTCTGCACATAGTCGGCGTCGACCGTGATGGTCTCGCCGTTGCGGTCGGGCGCGGCAAAGGAGATCTCGTCGAGCACGCGCTCCATCACGGTCTGCAGCCGCCGCGCGCCGATATTTTCCACCGTCGAGTTGACGGCGACCGCAATGTCCGCCAGCGCGTCGATGGCGCCGTCGGTGATATCGAGCGTCACGCCTTCGGTCTGCAGCAGCGCGATATATTGCTTGATCAGCGAGGCTTCGGGCTCGGTCAGGATGCGTCGCATGTCGTCCCGGGTCAGCGCCTGCAGCTCGACACGGATCGGCAGCCGTCCCTGCAACTCCGGCAGCAGATCGGACGGCTTTGCGATGTGGAACGCGCCGGAAGCAATGAACAGGATGTGGTCGGTCTTGACCGCGCCGTGCTTGGTCGAGACCGTGGTGCCTTCGATCAGCGGCAGCAGGTCGCGCTGCACGCCCTCGCGCGAGACGTCGCCGCCATGACGGTTCTCGCGCACGCATATCTTGTCGATCTCGTCGAGGAACACGATGCCGTTGTTCTCGACCGCGTTGATCGCTTCCTGCACCAATTGGTCGGTGTCGAGCAGCTTGTCGGATTCCTCGGCGACCAGCAGTTCGTGGGAGTCGGCGACCGTCAGCCGCCGCGTCTTGGTCTTGCCGCCGAGCTTGCCGAAGATGTCGCCGATCGAGATCGCGCCCATCTGCGCGCCCGGCATGCCCGGGATTTCGAACATCGGCATGCCGCCGGAGGATTGCGTCTCGATCTCGATCTTCCTTGTCGTTGAGCTCGCCGGCGCGCAGCTTGCGGCGGAAGGAATCTCGCGTTGCGGCGCTGGCATTGGCGCCGACCAGGCATCGAGCACGCGATCTTCGGCGGCGAGCTGGGCGCGGGCCTGCACGTCCTTGCGCTTGCGCTCGCGGACCTGGGAAATCGCGACCTCGACGAGGTCGCGCACGATCTGTTCGACGTCGCGGCCGACATAGCCGACTTCGGTGAATTTGGTCGCCTCGACCTTGATGAACGGTGCGCCGGCAAGCTTGGCCAGCCGCCGCGCGATCTCGGTCTTGCCCACTCCTGTGGGCCCGATCATCAGGATGTTTTTCGGCAGCACTTCCTCGCGCAGCGATCCCGGTGAGCTGCAGGCGGCGCCAGCGGTTGCGCAGCGCGATCGAGACTGCGCGCTTGGCGTCGGATTGGCCGACGATGAAGCGGTCGAGTTCGGAAACGATTTCGCGGGGAGAGAAGTCGGTCATGGTCTCTAGCTATGTCGGAATGGGGCGCTCGGCAAGCGCGACGTCAGAGGATCGGCGGGCCACCCTGCCATTGCTTGATCGCCTCGAAGGGGTGCAGCAGCATGATGATGTTCAGCGTCAGATTGTCGCGAATATGCAGCAGCATCGCGAGTCTCGAAGGCGACGCCGAGCGCGACGGTCGCGGCCACTGGCAGCCTTCGCGCCAGCAGGAAGCCCAGCATCATCGACAGCGTGTCGGACAGCGAATTGACGATGGTATCGCCGTAATAGTCGAGCGAGATGGTGCCGGCGCGGTAGCGCTCGATGATGAAGCTCGAGTTCTCGACCAGTTCCCAGGCGCCCTCGACCAGCATCGCGACAATCAGCCGCCCCGGCCAGGCCAGGCGAGGTAGCACGAGGAAGGTCGCGCCATAGAACAGGAAGCCGTGCAGGACATGGGAAAATGTGTACCAATCGGCGATGTGCTGTGAGTTCTCCGAACTCTGCACCACGCCGTGCCAGAATTTGACGTAGCCGCAAGCGCAGATCGGCAGGCGGCCCATCCAGAACAACAGCGCCGCCTGCAGCGCCAGCAAGCAGCAGCGCAATGATGAGCCACTGCCGGCTCGACACGTCGGTGAGCATCGTCGGATTGCGTTGAAGCGTCATGCGTCGTGCACCATCAAGAGAGCCGTTCCATCTGGTGTATCGACCAGATGAGCCCGTGCAAAGCCCGCTTTCTCGTAAGCGCGGACGGCGCGCTTGTTGTCGGGATCGGGGTCAGTGATAACGCGCGGCGCGCCCGAGGCCAGCACACGCGCGATGAAGGCATGGATGAAGGCCGAGCCGTGGCCGCGGTCGACCATGTCGGGCTCGCCGATGAACTGGTCGATGCCACGCGTGCCCCGGGGATGCGCGCCCAATCCGTTGTCCGGCCACACCTCCGGATCGTAGCATTGGATATAGGCGAACGGCCGGTCGTCGACCGCAACGATGAACTGATCCATCGCCTCGACGTCGAGATCACCGCTGACGAGTTCAAATTGCTCGTGGGTGTCGCCCCACCATTGCACGACATGCGGCTGCCTCAGCCAGTGCAGCACCAGCGGAAGATCGGCCGCAGTCATCGCGCGGAACTGGTAGCGGCTGGTGGGCGCTGGCGCCGTCATGGATTGCGTATCATCAGAAGCGCCGGACCATCGGGCGTCACGATTTCATGCTGCGGCTCAAAACCTGCCTTTTCATAGGCGCGAATCGCCCGTGGATTGTCCGGGCGCGGATCGATCACGACTTCGCGGCACGCCGGCGGCAAATAACTGTTCGATGAAGGCGCGTACGAAGGCCGAGCCATGGCCGCGGCCGAGCATATCGGCCTCACCAATGAACTGGTCGAGGCCACGCGTTCCCGCAGGCTGCGGTCCAAAACTGTCGTGCCACTCGCTGATCTGGTAGCACTGCAGATAGGCGAACGGCCGGCCTTGCAGCGTGACGATGAACTGCGCGAGATCGGGATGGTCGAGATCGCCGCTGACATATTCGAGCGTCGTCGGGATCGTGCCACCATTCGGCGACATGTGGCTCGATCAGCCAGCGTTGCACCAGCGGCATGTCGGCATCTTGCATCGGACGGAAGACGTAAGGCGGCATCGGCCGCGCTCCCTAGAGCGTTTCGATGGTCACGTTGCGGTTGGTGTAGACGCAGATGTCGGCGGCGATGTCGAGCGCGCGGCGCACGATGGCCTCGGCATCCTTGTCGCTGTCGACCAGCGCCCGCGCCGCGGCCAAGGCGTAGTTGCCGCCGGAGCCGATCGCCATCACGCCGGCCTCCGGTTCAAGCACGTCGCCGGTGCCGGTCAAGACCAGCGAGACATCCTTGTCGGCGACGATCATCATGGCTTCCAGCCGCCGCAGATAGCGGTCGGTGCGCCAGTCCTTGGCAAGCTCCACCGCCGCGCGGGTGAGCTGGCCGGGATATTGCTCGAGCTTGCTCTCCAGCCGCTCGAACAGGGTGAAGGCGTCAGCCGTGGCGCCGGCAAAGCCGCCGATCACGTCGCCCTTGCCGAGCTTTCGGACCTTTTTGGCGTTGGATTTGATGACGGTCTGGCCGATCGAGACCTGGCCGTCGCCGCCGATCACGACCTTGCCGCCCTTGCGGACCGTCAAAATCGTGGTGCCGTGCCAGACCGGCAGCTCATTCTGGGATGCTTGCATGAAGGACCTCATCTGGGGCCAGATTTAAGGCCTGAACGCCGTGGTTACAATCAGGCCGTCCTGGATCCCGAAAATCCGGTCACCATAGGCCGAACTTCAGTCATTTAAGCGTCATCCCGCAGTAGCGAAGGTGGGACCGGCCTGTTAAAAGACCCGCGTTTTCGGCCAAAGAACTGGCCAAGGGAAGGCCTTCATGCGCACGGCGACCATCAAGCGCAAGACCAAGGAGACCGACATCGAGGTTGCGGTCAACCTCGATGGCACGGGCGTATCCAGGGTTGCGACCGGCATCGGCTTCTTCGACCACATGCTCGATCTCTTGGCGCGGCATTCGCGTATCGACATCACGGTCAAGGCGGACGGCGATCTCCATGTCGACCACCACCACACCACCGAAGACGTCGGCATTGCGCTGGGTCAGGCCGTGAAGCAGGCGCTCGGCGATATGGCGGGCATCACCCGCTATGCCTCGGTCCATATGCCGATGGACGAGACGCTGTCGCGCGTCGTGATCGACATTTCCGGCCGTCCGGTGCTGGTCTTCAAGGTCGAATTCCCGCGCGACAAGGTCGGCGCGTTCGACACCGAGCTGGTGCGCGAATGGTTCAACGCGTTTGCGATGAACGCCGGCGTGACTTTGCACGTCGAGACCCTATATGGCGAGAACAGCCATCATATCGCCGAATCCTGCTTCAAGGGTCTGGCGAGGGCGCTTCGGACAGCAGTCGCGATCGATCCGCGCGCTGCTGGCGAAGTGCCATCCACCAAGGGTCAGCTCGGCGGCTGATTTCTTGCGAGCATGATCCGGAAAAGTGGGTACCGGTTTTCCGATTAGATCATGCTAAAACAAAGGTTCGGAGAGTCCGATGCCGGTCTATACGGTGCATGCCCCGGTGACATCAGGCGCTGGTCTTGCAGCGACCGACAAGTACACCTTTGTGCGCGACGGCTTCCATTTCTGGGCTGCCGTCGCAGGCCCGATCTGGCTGGCCTGGCATCGGCTGTGGCTGACGCTGATCGGCTGGATCGTGCTGGTCGCCGCCGTCGATTTCGGGCTCGTCACGTTGGGCGTCGGCCGCGGCAGCATCTTTATGGTCAATGCGCTGCTCGCTTTGCTGCTCGGCTTCGAGGCGGCAAACCTGCAGCGCTGGACCCTGTCGCGGCGCAAATGGCGCCAGCTCGATATCGTGGTGTCGGACGATGAAGAATCCGCCGAGCGGCGCTTCTTCGACCGCTGGACCGCGAAGCAGCGCTTCGTCAACGATCCCCTGGCGATCGAGCGCGGCGGCGCCGCCGCCGACCCGCGACATTCCGGGTCAGCCGTTCTCGAAGCCGCCGCCGATGCCGCAAGGCGCGATCATCGGATTGTTTCCGGAGCCGGGAGGGTCGCGATGAGCGTTGCGATCATCGATTACGGTTCGGGCAATCTGCACTCGGCAGCCAAGGCGTTCGAACGCGCGACGCGGGCGAGCCATGACCCGCAGAAGATCATGGTGACGCGCGATCCCGACGCGGTGTTTCGCGCCGACCGCATCGTGCTGCCCGGCGTCGGCGCCTTCGCCGATTGCCGCAGGGGCCTCGATGCGCTCGACGGCATGCTCGAGGCGATGACGGAAGCCGTGCGTCAGAAGGCGCGTCCGTTCTTTGGTATCTGCGTCGGCATGCAGTTGATGGCGACGCGCGGCAAGGAACACGTCATCACCAAGGGCTTCGACTGGATCGCGGGTGACGTCGAGAAAATCCAGCCGCGCGAAGAAAACCTGAAGATCCCGCACATGGGCTGGAACACGCTCGATATGGTGCGCGAGCATCCGGTGCTGGAGCGGCTGCCGCTCGGACCGAAGGGCCGCCACGCCTATTTCGTGCACTCCTATCACCTCAATGCCGCCAACGAGGCGGATGTGCTCGCGCGCGCCGATTATGGTGGGCCGGTCACCGCGATCGTCGGCAAGGACACCGCGATCGGCACCCAGTTCCATCCGGAGAAGAGCCAGCGCTTTGGCCTCGCCCTGATCTCCAATTTCCTGAAGTGGAAGCCGTGATCCTCTTTCCTGCGGTTGACCTGAAGAACGGCCAGTGCGTGCGCCTGGAGCAGGGCGACATGGCGCGCGCGACCGTGTTCAACCTCGATCCGGCGGCGCAGGCGCGGTGCCTTCGCCGCCCAGGGCTTTGAGTATTTGCACGTCGTCGATCTCGACGGCGCCTTTGCCGGCAAGCCGATGAACGCGGCGGCGGTTGAGACCATGCTGAAGGCGGTCACCATGCCGCTGCAGCTCGGCGGCGGCATCCGCGATCTTGCGACCGTCGAAGCCTGGCTCGCCAAGGGCGTGGCGCGCGTCATCATCGGCACGGCCGCGGTGCGCGATCCCGAACTGGTGAAATCGGCTGCGAAGAAATTCCCCGGCCGGGTTGCCGTCGGCCTCGACGCGCGCGACGGCAAGGTTGCGGTTGAAGGCTGGGCCGAGACGTCGCAAGTCACGGCGCTGGAAATCGCGCAACGCTTTGAAGACGCCGGCGTCGCCGCCATCATCTTCACCGACATCGCCCGCGACGGCTTGCTCAAGGGTCTCAATCTCGACGCGACCATCGGGCTTGCCGAGCGCATCTCCATTCCCGTGATCGCCTCCGGCGGCCTTGCCTCGATCGAGGACATCAAGGCGATGCTGGCGCCACGGGCCACGAAACTGGCCGGCGCCATCGCCGGCCGGGCGCTCTATGACGGGCGGCTCGATCCTGCGGCTGCCCTGGCGCTGATCAAGAACGCGCGCGCGGCGGCCTAAGGCATGATCCCGAAAAGTGGGAAGCGGTTTTCGGAAAAGATCATGCCCAAGAAAAAAGTGAGAGACAGATGTTCAAGGTTCGCGTGATCCCCTGTCTCGACGTCAAGGACGGCCGCGTCGTCAAGGGCGTCAACTTCGTCGATCTGCGCGACGCCGGCGATCCCGTCGAAGCGGCGATCGCCTATGACGCGGCCGGCGCCGACGAGCTCTGCTTCCTCGACATCACCGCCACCCATGAGAACCGCGGCACCATGCTCGACGTCGTCAGACGGACGGCGGAGGCCTGCTTCATGCCGCTGACGGTCGGCGGCGGCGTGCGCACCATCGACGATATCCGCACGCTGCTGCGCTCCGGGGCCGACAAGGTCTCGATCAACAGCGCCGCGGTGGCCCGCCGGGAATTCGTCAAGGAAGGCGCGGAGAAATTCGGCGGGCAGTGCATCGTGGTTGCGATCGACGCCAAGCGGGTCAGCCGCGGGGGCGGCTCGGACCGCTGGGAGATCTTCACCCATGGCGGACGCAAGTCCACCGGGATCGACGCCATCGAATACGCCCAGGAGGTCGTCTCGCTCGGCGCCGGCGAAATCCTGCTGACCTCGATGGACCGCGACGGCACCCGCCAGGGATTCGACCTGCCGCTGACCCAGGCCATCGCCGACAGTGTTCCCGTACCGGTGATTGCGTCTGGCGGGGTCGGAAATCTCGATCACCTGGTGGCCGGAATCCGCGAGGGCCATGCCACCGCGGTGCTGGCGGCATCGATCTTCCACTTCGGGGAATTTACCATCCGAGAGGCCAAGGACCACATGGTCCGAGCCGGCTTGCCGATGCGGCTCGATCCCTGACGACTCCCCGTCACAAAAATGCTATGGGAACAGCGGGATGGCGTCCGCTGGCCGGACGCGCGGTTTGAGTTCGAGTTGATGTCGCGTTTCACCGTTCATGATCTGGCTGCCACCATCGATGCCCGCGCGGCGTCGGACGGAGAGGCGTCCTACACCAAAAAGCTGCTCGACAAGGGCGCGGAACACTGCGCCAAGAAACTTGGCGAGGAAGCGGTGGAGACCGTGATCGCCGCGATCGAGAATGATCGCGACCACCTTATCGCCGAGAGCGCCGATCTCCTGTTTCACCTCCTGGTGCTGCTGAAATCGCGCGGCGTGAAACTGGAAGAAGTCGAAGCTGCGCTGGCGCAGCGAACAGGCATGTCGGGATTGGACGAAAAAGCTTCGCGCAAGCGCGAGTAATTTCAAGAGGCGGCGCCATGGATATTCGGGCACCAGAGCAACAGTATAATCCGTACCGCGTCTTCTCGCGCGATCAGTGGGCGCGACTGCGCGACGACACGCCGATGACGCTGGAGCCCGGCGAATTCGAGCGGTTGCGCTCGCTGCATGATCGCCTCGACTTGAAGGAGGTCGAGGACATCTATCTGCCGCTGTCGCGCCTGTTGTCGATCTATGTCGATGCCACGACCCGGCTGTTTCAGGCTCAGCGCCAGTTCCTCGGTATTCGCGATCGCAAGGTGCCCTACATCATCGGCGTCGCGGGCTCGGTCGCGGTCGGCAAGTCGACCACCGCCCGCGTGCTGCAGGCGCTGCTGGCGCGCTGGTCGCCGCGGCCCAAGGTCCAACTCGTCACCACCGACGGCTTCCTGTTTCCGAACGCGGTGCTCGAGCGGCAGGGCATCATGCAGAAGAAGGGTTTTCCGGAGAGCTACGACCTGCCGACGCTGCTGCAGTTCCTCTCCGACATCAAGGCGGGGCGCCGGCCGGTGCGCGCGCCGGTCTACTCGCATCTGACCTATGACATCGTGCCGAACGAATATGTCGAGGTCGATCAGCCGGACATTCTCGTCGTCGAGGGCGTCAACGTGCTGCAGACCGGACGGCTGCCGCGCGACGGCAAGGCGGTGCCGGTCGTTTCCGACTTCTTCGACTTCTCGGTCTATATCGATGCCGACGAGCCGGTGCTGCGCGAATGGTATGTCAGGCGCTTCCTGGCGCTGCGCGGTACGGCCTTCGCCGATCCCCGGTCCTACTTCCACCGCTACGCCTTGTTGTCGGACGAGGAAGCGATTGCGACCGCGATTGCGATCTGGGAGCGCACCAACCGCGCCAATCTCGAGGACAACATCCTGCCGACGCGGCCGCGCGCGACCCTGATCCTCAAGAAAGGCGCCGACCACGTGGTGCAGACGGTCGCGCTGCGGCGGCTCTAGGCAGTCAGAGTATGCTCAACCAGGATTTCAGGCCGCGATGTGGCGCGAGGCGGCAAGCGCCGTCAGCGCTTCGCTCAGCTTCTCGCGGTCGAGCGGCTTGATCAGAAAACCGTCCATGCCGGCTTCGAAGCAGGCGTAGCGATCTTCCACCAGCGTATTGGCCGTCAGCGCCAGGATCGGCGTGCGGCGGCCGGGTTCGCCGGCCTCCAGCGCGCGGATGCGGCACGTGGTTTCGATGCCGTCGAGCCGCGGCATCTGGATGTCCATCAGGACGAGGTCATAGGGCGTGCCGGCGGACCTGGCGGCCTGCCAGGATTCCAGCGCCTCTTCGCCGTCGGTGGTGATGACGGCGCGGTGGCCGAGGCGGGCGAGCAGCGAGCGCATCAGGAGCGCATTGATCTCGTTGTCCTCGGCGACAAGGATGGAAAGCCCGGTCGCGGCCGGATTGGCCGTCGGCTGGCGGGCAGGCTCGATCAGCGGCTCACCGGCAATGTCGGGGGCGGCCACTTCCGGCGGCGTGGTCAGGCGTGCGGCGAGCGAGGCGGCGCGCAGCGGCTTGACCAGATAGCCGGTGAAGGTCGAGCCGATCGCAAGCTGCAGCTCCTGGCGCGTCGACGGCGTGAACATGCACGATGCGGTGCGCCGCATGGGTGCGCGCGGCGATGCCGAAGGCCTCGATCGCGGACGCGCCAAAGGCGTGATCGACCAGCACCGCCTGCCAGGCGCGTTCCGGCAGCAGGGCTTTGGCGACCTCGATGTCGGCGACCGTGCAGGTCTGGCCGCCCCAGCGCTGCAGGCGCCGCGCGATCAGCGAGACCTCGATCGAGGAGGGAGAGACCAGCATGATCGACTGTCCGCTCAGATCGGGCGAGGAAAACAGCTGTCTGCTGATCGGCGCTCGCGGCGGCAAGTGGAATGGAAACCTCGAAGGTCGAACCTTCGCCCGGCTTGCTCGCCAGCGTGATGCGCCCGCCCATGCGCCGCACGATGCGCTCGCTGATGGACGAGGCCAAGGCCGGTGCCGCCATAGCTGCGCGCAATGCCGTCATTGGCCTGCTCGAATTCGCGAAAGATGCGGCTCTGCGCCTCCGGCGCAATGCCGATGCCGGTGTCGCGTACCAGGAACGAGATTTCGTTCGGCCAGATGCCGGGCTCGACGATCAGCGCGACGCCGCCCGATCGAGGTGAACTTGATGGCGTTGCCGGCGAGGTTGAGCAGCACCTGGCGCAGGCGCGCGGCGTCGCCCACGACTTCAAGCGGCAGCCGCTCGTCGACATAGGCGGCGATCTCGATCTGCTTGGCCTGCGCGCGCGGCGCCAGCAGCTCGGTGATGTCCTCGATCAGTGCGGGGAGCGCAAAGGGACGGGTCTCGAGGTCGATCTTGCCGGCCTCGATCTTGGAGTAGTCGAGCAGTTCCTCGATCAGCGCCAGCAGCGCATCGCCCGAGGTCTTCACCGCGCGGGCGTAGGTCGCCTGCTCCGGCGTCAGCGGCGTGTCGAGCAAGCAGGCCGCTCATGCCGATGATGCCGTTGAGCGGCGTGCGGATCTCGTGGCTTGCCATCGCAAGGAAGCGCGACTTGGCGCGGCTCGCGGCATTGGCCTGGTCGCGGGCCTCGGTCAGCGCACGCTCGCTCTCGGTGCGGTCGGTGACGTCGCGGCCGACGCTCTGCATCTCGGCGGGCATGCCGGCATCGTTGCGCACGAGACCTTCGCGCCAGGCGATCCAGCGCGGGCCGAGCGCGGTTGCGATCTTCTGGTCGTGGACGCGCGTGCCGTTAGGTTCGCAGCGCGGTGTCGCCCTGCTCGAGCACGTCGAGCGTTGCGGTGCTGCCGATCAGCCTTTCGCGGCGCAGCCTGCGTCGAGCGCGCAATAGGCGTCGTTGGCGAAGGTGATGCGGCCTTCGGGATCGCGCAGCACGATCAGGTCGCCCTGCTATTCGAACAGGCTGCGCGCGCGGTCTTCGGCTTCCTGCAGTTCCCAATTGCGGTCGACCAGCGTTTCGTTGTGCATGACGACCTTGCGCATCCGCTTGCGCAGGAAGCGCATCCGGATGTCTGAGGTGACGAGCGCGAGGCAGGCCAGCGCGAACAGGAAGCTCGCGCCGATGGCAAAGGCATGCGGATCGTAGCCGGAAACCGGCGAGACGGCTGCCGGCGATGAAGCCATAGGCGCCGCCGAATGCGGCGGAGAAGATCATGAAGGAGCGGACGCAGAAGGAAATCAGCGGATGCCGTCGCGAGAAGCGGCGGATGTGCACCTTGATCCGGAACGTCCGTCCATCGCCGATTCCCGACTTTTTCTTGAAGTCGCCGCGTGCCGAGCGCGACGATGCGGCGGCGATCTTGCGAAGTGCTTGAAGCGGGCGGGTCGCCTCGCGAGGCGGATAGAACGAGGGTTAACGGATCGTTACGAGGCAGCGAAGCCGCCTGCACGCGCTTCAGTGCCGCCGCGGGCGCCGACGATCAGGGCGGCGGCATCGCGCACCGAGAAGGTCTTCGAGTGCACGTAGATCCGGTAATCGGCCGGTCCCTGTCGCGTCAGGTAGATGACGGGTTCGGAAGCCGACGGGCTCGCCGAGATCGAGACCAGTTGCGGCCTGCCGGTCGGGCAGGCGCCGGCGTCCGCATTGTCGATGTCGTCGATGACGGCGAAGTCGGCGGTCTCGGCGCTCTCGGTGACCTGGACCCGCACGGTGGCGCGCGCCGGATCGTTGGTGAAGGCGACATGGAGGTCGGATTGCCAGGGCAGCGAGGTCAGCTGGACGGAGATGTCGGCCACCGCGACACAGGGGCGGCTGATCGGCGAACAGATCGCCGCGGGCGAGGACGGCGGCGACCGCCAGGGGAACAACCGAGGCCAGAATCCTGAAACGCAACATGAGGCACTCACTCAGCCGGGCCCGAGGGAACGCTGGGCTTATGGTTGGCGGAGCGTAAAGAAGAGTGGTTACTGCCGCGTTGACGCGCGACGGGTTGTTCGGCTGTCGCGAGAGGAATCACGCCGCCCGGCGCAGGTCCTCGGCCAGTGCACGATAGGACAGCGCTTCGGCGAGATGCAGCCGGCCGATCTTGTCGGCGCCGTCGAGGTCGGCGAGCGTGCGCGCCACCCGCAGCACGCGGTGATAGCCGCGCGCCGACAGCCGCATGGTCTCGGCGGCGTCGCGCAGCAGCTTCTGGCCCTGCGCATCCGGCTTGCGCGATCGTCTCGAGCAGCGAGGCCGGCGCTTCCGCATTGGTGCGGATGTTGCGGCATGCCGGCCGCCGCATAGCGCGCGAGCTGGATGTCGCGCGCGGCCGCCACGCGCGCGGCGACTTCGGCCGAGCCTTCGGCCGGCGGCGGCAGGATCAGATCGGCCGCGGTCACCGCCGGGACTTCGATGCGCAGATCGATGCGGTCCATCAGCGGGCCGGAGATGCGGGCCTGGTAGTCGGCGGTGCAGCGATCGATGCGGCCGCGCTTGCAGGAATAGCCGGGCTCGATAGGCATGGCCGCAGCGGCAGGGATTCATCGCCGCGACCAGCATGAAGCGCGCGGGATAGGTGACGCGGTGATTGGCGCGGGACACCGCGACCTCGCCGTTCTCCAGCGGCTGGCGCAGCGAATCCAGCACGCGCGGATCGAACTCCGGCAGTTCGTCGAGGAACAGCACGCCCTGATGCGCCAGCGAGATCTCGCCGGGTTTGGCGCGGATGCCGCCGCCGGTCAGCGCGGCCATGCTGGCGGAATGATGCGGCGATGCGGAACGGCCGCCGCGCGGTCAGCGCGCCGTCGTGGATTTCGCCGGCGACGGAGGCGATCATCGAGACTTCGAGCAGTTCCGACGGCGACAGCGGCGGCAGGATCGAGGGCAGCCGCGCCGCCAGCATCGATTTGCCGGCGCCGGGCGAGCCGATCATCAGCAGATGATGTCCGCCGGCAGCCGCAATCTCGAGCGCGCGTTTGGCGCTCTCCTGGCCCTTGATGTCGCGCAGATCGAGCTGCGACTCCGAGAGCTCATGCACTCGCGGCGACGGGCGCGACAGCACCTGCGTGCCCTTGAAGTGGTTGGCGATCTGGATCAGCGAGCTCGCCGCGATGATCTGGATATCGGGGCTTGCCCAGGCGGCTTCCGAGCCGCAGGCCGCGGGACAGATCAGCCCGTCGTCGCGCGCGTTGGCGCCGATCGCCGCCGGCAAGACGCCCGCGACTGGCGCGATCGATCCGTCGAGCCCGAGCTCGCCGAGCACGGTGAAGCCGGACAGCGCATCCGGCGGGATCGCGCCGATCGCCGCCATCAGGCCGAGCGCGATCGGCAGATCGTAGTGGCTGCCTTCCTTGGGCAGATCGGCCGGCGCGAGGTTGACGGTGATTCGCCGCGCCGGCAGCGCGAGCCCGGAGGCGATCAGCGCCGAGCGCACCCGCTCGCGCGCCTCGGAGACCGCCTTGTCCGGCAGGCCGACAATGGCAAACGCCGGCAGCCCGGGCGCGACCTGCACCTGCACGTCGACCGACGCGGGCCTCAATCCCTTCAAAGGCTACCGTGGAAACCCGCTGGACCATGTCGCTCCCTGCTGCAATCGAAGGTAGCGGAAGCCGGGGTCTGGCGCAAGAACATTACGGGAACAGTTGGGCCGGAAACGGAAGTCTCCGGCCCGGAGATTGATCAGAGCTCCATCTTCATCGACGCCGGATAATAGTGGAATCCGTCGCCAGCCTTGGCGATGTTGCCGAAGCCGGGCCAGGCGTAGTGATAGGACATGACCGGCAGCTTGTTGGTCGCGATCATGTCGAGCAGCTTCACCCGCGTCGCGGCGGCCTGCTTCGGGATCGGAGTCGATAGGAGAACTCCATCCGCGGCTTCTCGAGCAACAGCACGGGGTGATGCGAGAGATCGCCGAGGAAGACGAAGGATTTGCCGGCCGAGCTCACCGTGAAGATGGTGTGGCCGACGGTATGCCCGGGCGCCGCGATCGCCTGCACGCCGGGCAGGAATTCCTGACCATCCTTGATGAAGACGATGCGGTCGCGCACCGGCAGCAAATTCTTGCGGGCATGAGCCACGAAATCCTTCAGCGCATCCGCCGAGCTTGTTACCTTCATCGGTCCAGAACTCGAAGTCGCTCTGCGTGATGTAGTACTGCGCATTCGGGAACAGCGGCTTGTCGTCGGTGCCGACGATGCCGCCGATATGGTCGATATGCGCGTGTGACAGCACGACAGCGTCGATGTCGGCGGGCTTGATGCCGGCTTCCGCCATGCTCTTCTGCTGACGGCCGGTGGTCGGCCCGAACGCTTTCGAGGTTCCCATGCCGGTGTCGAACAAGATCAGCTTGTCGCCGGTGTTGACGATCGGCGAGTTCTGCTCGAGCACGACATTTTCCGGATCGAGGAAGTTGTCGGTCAGCATCTTCTTTACTTCTTCATCCGGCACGCCGACGAAGGTGCCCTTGGGCGGGCCCAGCGGCAGCGTGCCGTCGGAAACGATCGTCACCTCGGCCTCGCCGAGCATCATGCGATGCCAGTAGGGCGTCTGCGTGCCGACCTTCGGCGCTTGGCAAGCGCGCTGCCGCCGAGCATGGTCGATGCGCCAAGGAAGCACCAAGTCCGGCGCCAAGGCTAAGGAGAGACCGTCGCGAAAGTTGGGTCGTCATTCGTTCCTCCACATTCCAAATGTTTTTTGTTACGAGCCGCCCAGCCCCACGGTCAGCCCGCGCCACAACATGCTGCGCCCGCTCGCGCAAGCTGGCAAGAAGAAATAGACGCGTGAGGGAGTGTGGCCGATGTAACAACCGCAGGAAGAGCTATTTTGCGCCGCGCTTCTTTTCGATGGTGTCCCAGATCTTCGCGGCGACATCCGGCCCGTTGAGCCGCTGGATCGCGCGGATGCCGGTCGGCGACGTGACGTTGATCTCGGTGAGATTGCCGTCGATCACATCGATGCCGACAAACAGCAGTCCGCGCTCGCGCAATGCGGGGCCGAGCGTGGCGCATATCTCGCGCTCGCGCGGCGACAGGTCCGTGGCGTGTGCTGCGCCGCCACGCACCATGTTGGAGCGCAGATCGTCGGCCGCCGGCACGCGGTTGACGGCGCCGGCGAACTCGCCGTCGACAAGGATGATGCGCTTGTCGCCGTGCTTCACCTCGGGCAGGAAGCGCTGGATCACCCAGGGCTCGCGGAAGGTGACGGTGAACATGTCGAACAGCGAACCGAAATTCATGTCCTGCGGCATCACGCGAAACACCGCCGCGCCGCCATGGCCGTGCAGCGGCTTCATCACGACCGCGCCATGCTGTTCGCGGAAGGAATTGATCTCGCCGAGGTCGCGCGAGATCAGGGTCGGCGGCATCAGCTGCGGAAAGTTCATCACGAACAGCTTTTCCGGCGCGTTGCGCACGGAAGCCGGGTCGTTCACCACCAGCGTCGTGGGGTGGATGCGTTCGAGCAAATGCGTCGAGGTGATGTAGGCAAGATCGAATGGCGGGTCCTGCCGCAGCAGGATGACGTCAAAACCGTTGAGCGGCGCGCGCTTCGGCTCGCCCAGCGCAAAATGATTGCCGACCTCGTCGCGCACGGTGAGCTTCTGCACCGGCGCCACCAATTCCTCGCCGCGCAACGAAAGCTGGTCCGGGGTGTAGTAGGAAATCGCGTGGCCGCGCTTCTGCGCCTCCAGCAGCAGCGCAAAGGTGGAATCGCCGCGGATGTTGATGCGCGCGATGGGGTCCATCTGGACGGCGACGTTCAATGTCATGCAGGCAATCCGCTTTCGCTTGAGGCTTGGTGGGGGTCGGTCAGGGACTGGCGTCGAAGGCCGCTAACAGATGGCGTGGCAGGCGTCTCGGCGCAATCAGCATCGCGTCAAAACGCAGGTCGAATTCCGCATGCTCGGGATGCGCCATCAGCCAGGCTTGCGCGGCATCGATGATGCGCCGTTGCTGGCGCGGCGTCACCGCATAGGCGGCGTCATCGAGGCTGGCGCGGGCCTTGACCTCGACGAAGGCAACGAGATTGCGCTTGCGCGCGACGAGGTCGATCTCGCCGTAGGGCGTGCGGAAGCGTTTGGCGAGGATGCGGTAGCCCTTGGCCATCAGATAGGCCGCAGCGCGGGTCTCGGCGGAAAGGCCGGTGCGGAAGGCCGCGACGCGCGCGGGCGAGGCGCCGTCAGTCTTCGCCATCGCCGCCCCGGCTTTGTTTCGCCAGCTCCAGCGCGCGGGCATAGATCTCGCGGCGCGGCCGGCCGGAGAGTTCGACCGCTTGCGCAACTGCGTCCTTGACGCTGTCGCGCTCAAGTGACGCACGGAGCAGCGCGTCGAGATCGTCGCTTGCCATGACCTTCGCACCCGGAGCCGGCGGTCCGATCACCAGCACGAACTCGCCGCGCGTCTCCAGCCCGTCCGCTGCCTTGGCGAGGTCCGCGACGGAAGCCCGCGTCACCTCTTCGTGCAGCTTTGTCAGTTCACGGCAGATCGCGGCATCGCGCGTGCCCATCGTGTCGGCAAGATCGGCGAGCGTGTCCTGGACACGGTTGCCGGATTCGAACAGCACGAGCGTGGCGTCGATGCCGGCAAGTTCAGCCAGGCGCGCGCGCCGCGCGGTCTGTTTTGACGGCAAGAAGCCTTCGAAGAAAAACCGGTCGGTCGGAAGTCCGGCCACACCGAGCGCGGTGAGCACCGACGACGCACCGGGCAAGGCGATGACGGCATGTCCCGCCGCACAGGCCTCGCGCACCAGCTTGTAGCCGGGATCCGATATCAGCGGCGTGCCGGCGTCCGACACCAGCGCAATCGAAGCGCCCTGCGCCAGCCGCGCCAGGATTTTTGGCCGGGCGGCGGTCGCGTTGTGCTCGTGATAGGGGGTCAGTTGCGCCGCAATGACGTAGCGCTCGGTGAGGCGGCGGGTGATGCGGGTGTCCTCGCAGGCGATCAGGTCGACCCCGGCCAGGGTTTCCAGCGCGCGCAGGGTGATGTCGCCGAGATTTCCGATCGGGGTTGCCACCAGATGCAGGCCGGGAACCGGCTTTGGCGCGGTCAGGACCTGGCCGGCGATCGAAAAAGTCCGCACCCCAGAACCCGTTTCGCCCTCGGAGCCGTATATTGAATTGGCTTTTGCGCGCATAATATCAATCTAGATGGGACATGGCGCTTGCGCCATCCAGGAGGCGGTGCATCGCGGCGGCGAGGAAGGTGGGTCCGGTAACCGGCAGCGGCGCCGGGGGGCCATAAACCTTTTGTTTTGGTTAACTATTCGTCGACAATATGCCTGAATCCGCATCCCCTGACGTTCTGAGGGAAGGAGTCCTGACCGATTTCGGTCGGTCAAGCGAAGAGAGAGATGCCGGGCCCGCTCAACCCCACGCCTGATCTTTCGGGTCGTATGTCTTCGGGCACGACCCGGCGGAGCGCAATTGGCCTCATGCTCGGCGCGCCGTTGCTGTCGGCGTGCGCCAGCGTTCAGCAGAGCTTTAGCCAGTTCTCCAATCCGTTCGGAACGCCCGAGGCGACGGGGCCGGCGGCCCGCCGCAGGAACCGACCGCGGTCGGCTCCGGGCAGGTCCGGGTCGCCCTGATCCTGCCGCTGTCGGCAGCCGGCAATGCCGGCGTTGCCGCCCAGTCGATGAAGAATGCCGCCGAGATGGCGCTGGCGGAATTCCAGAACCCGAACATCCAGCTCCTGATCAAGGATGACGGCGGCAGCCCGCAGGGCGCGAGCCAGGTCGCGCAGCAAGCTGTCACCGAGGGCGCCGAGGTCATCCTGGGGCCGCTGTTTGCCGCTTCGGTGCCCGCGGTCGCGCAGGTGGCGCGCACGCGCGGCATTTCGGTCATCGCATTCTCGACCGACTCCAGCGTCGCCGGCCGCGGCGTTTATCTCTTGAGTTTCCTGCCGGAATCCGACGTCACCCGCATCGTCGACTACGCGGCCGGCACCGGCAAGCGTTCCTTCGCGGCGCTCGTGCCCGACAACGCCTATGGCAACGTGGTCGAGGCCGCGTTCAAGCAGGCGGTCGGACGCAAGGGCCGCGTCGTCGCATTCGAGAAATACAGCGCCGACCGCGCGACGCCGGCGAGGACGGTGGCGCAATCGCTCGGCTCGGCGGATGCGCTGATGCTGGCCGACGATGGCGATTCCGTCGTTGCGACCGCCGATGCGCTGACGGCGGCGGGTTCCAACCTGCGCAACATCCAGATGCTCGGCACCGGCCTGTGGGACAATCCGCGGGTGTTCGCCAGCCCGTCGCTGCAGGGCGGGCTCTACGCCGCGCCGGATCCGTCGGGCTACCGCGCGTTTTCCGGCCGCTACCGCACGCGCTTCGGTGCGGAGCCGGTTCGTACCGCAACGCTTGCCTATGACGCGGTCGCGCTGATGGCGGCGCTGGCGCGCACGCAAGGCGCGCAGCGCTTCGCGCCGGAAACGCTGACCAATCCATCGGGGTTTGCCGGCATCGACGGCCTGTTCCGCTTCCGCTCCGACGGCACCAATGAGCGCGGTCTTGCCGTGATGAAGGTGACGACCGGCGGCGGCGTGCCGGTCGCGGGATCGCCAAAGAGTTTTGGCGCGTAAATTCCCCGCGGATCAGGCGGCGAGATCGGCCACCACAGCGTCGAGCACCGGAAAGCCATCCTTGGTCACGCGCAGGCGGCCATCGGCTTCGACCGAGATCGCACCTTCTTCGCGCAAGACCGCGATGCGGTTCGGATCGAGCGGCCGGCCGGACAGCGCCTGGTAGCGGCGCGGATCGATGCCTTCCGTCAGCCGCAGGCCCATCAGCAAAAATTCGTCGGCGCGCTCCTCGCTGTTGAGGATGTCGTCGGTGACGACGCCGTGGCCGCTGGCCTCGACGCGCATCAGCCACGCCTCGGGTCGCTTCTCGGTGGCGACCGCGTGCCGCGCGCCGTTGATGTCGAGGCGGCCATGGGCGCCCGGGCCGATGCCGGCATATTCCGCGCCGCGCCAGTAGACGAGATTGTGCCGGCATTCGGCGCCGCCCCGCGCGTGATTGGAAATTTCGTACGCCGGCAGGCCGTGTTTGGCGCAGACCTCTTGCGTCACGTCGTAGAGCGTCCGGGCGGTCGACTTCATCCGGGGTCTGCAGTTTGCCGGCGGCGTGCAGGCCGAAGAAAGGCGTGCCCTCTTCAATGGTCAATTGATAGAGCGACAAATGTTCGGCGGCTTCGCTGATCGCGAGTTGCAATTCGTCGGCCCACATGGCCGGCGTCTGATCGGGGCGGGCATAGATCAGGTCGAACGAATAACGATCGAACGCATTGCGCGCGATGGCGACGGCATCGAGCGCCTCGCGCGCGCTGTGCAAGCGGCCGAGCGCCTTCAGTGACGGATCATCGAGCGCCTGCACGCCGAGCGACACGCGGTTGACGCCGGCTGCGCGATAGCCGCGAAAACGCGTCGCCTCGACGCTGGTGGGGTTCGCTTCCAGCGTCACCTCGACGTCGTCGGCCACGCGCCAGTTCTTGCCGATCGCGTCAAGGATCGCGCCGACCGTTTGCGGCTGCATCAGCGACGGCGTGCCGCCGCCAAGGAAGATCGACGACACCTCGCGTGCGCCCATCCGCGCTGCCGTCGTCTCGATCTCGCGCGCGAAGGCACGGACGAAACGATCCTCATCAACGGGCGCATGGCGGACATGGCTGTTGAAGTCGCAATACGGGCATTTCGACAGGCAGAACGGCCAGTGCACATAGACGCCGAATGCTGGTTGCTCAGCGGCCATGCAGGCAGATCTCCGCGAGCTTCACGAAGGCGCGCGCACGGTGGGAAAGGCCGAGCCCAAGCGGGGGCAGGCCGTGTTTCTCGACGCTGGTCATCTCGCCGAAGGTACGTGTGTGGCCATCGGGAAGGAAGGCCGGATCATAACCGAAGCCGGCGGTGCCGCGGGGCGGCCAGACCAGCGTGCCGTCGGCGCGCGCCTCGACCTCTTCGAGGTGGCCGTCGGGCCAGGCAACGCACAGCGCGGAGACGAAGTGGGCCTTGCGCTTGTCGGATGTCGTGGCGCCGCGCTCCTGCAAGAGCCGCTCGATCCGCGTCATCGCCGTGGTGAAATCCTTGGCGTCCCCCGCCCAGCGCGCCGAATAGATGCCGGGCGCGCCGTCGAGCGCGTCGACCACGAGCCCGGAATCATCGGCAAAGGCCGGAAGCTGTGCGGCTTTGGCCGCGGCGATCGCCTTGATCGCGGCATTGGCGCGAAAGGTCGTGCCCGTCTCTTCGGGTTCATCGAGCCCAAGGTCGCCCGCCGAGATCGCCTCGACACCGTGCGGCGCAAGCAATTCGCGCATCTCGGCAAGCTTGCCGGGATTGTGGGTCGCAATGACGAGTTTTCCGGTGATCTGCCGATGCATGACGACGCTCAGGCGACAGCGATCTTCTGCAGGTCGACGAGCCGCGCCACGCCCTTCTTCGCCAGCGCCATCAGCGCCAGGAACTCGCTTTCGGAAAACGGCGTCTTCTCCGCGGTGCCCTGCACCTCGATGATGCGGCCGTCGCCGGTCATGACGAAATTGGCGTCGGTGTCGGCTTCGGAATCCTCGGCGTAGTCGAGATCGAGCACCGGCGTGCCCTGATAGATGCCGCAGGAGATCGCAGCGACATTGTCGCGCAGCACGTTCGCTTTGAGCATGTTGCGGGTCTTCATCCAGCCGATGCAATCGGCAAGCGCGACCCAGGCGCCGGTGATGGAGGCGGTGCGGGTGCCGCCGTCAGCCTGGATGACGTCGCAATCGACCGTGATCTGGCGTTCGCCGAGCGCCTGGAGGTCGACCGCCGCGCGCAGCGAGCGGCCGATCAGGCGCTGGATCTCGACCGTGCGGCCGCCCTGCTTGCCGGCAGCAGCCTCGCGGCGGGTGCGTTCCAGGGTGGCGCGCGGCAACATGCCATATTCGGCGGTGACCCAGCCGCGGCCCTGGCCCTTGCAGCCACGGCGGCAGCCGCTCTTCCAGGGTGGCGGTGACGAGCACATGGGTGTCGCCGAACTTCACCATGCAGGAGCCTTCCGCATATTTGACCACGCCGCGTTCCAGGGTGACGGGGCGCAACTGATCGGGGGCACGGCGGCTGGGCCGCATGGGAATCCTCCAGAAAACGGGTAAAACCGCAGCTTGACCTCGGAAAGTGGGTCCGATTTTTCCGGAAGGGTCATGCTGAAACAAGGAGTGCTTGTAGGTGCGACGACGGTCACCGGCAAGCCTTGTTTGCCCTTACGCAAGCGTTGTTTGCCCTTAACAAGACGCAACTGAG
>CAWFLW010000015.1:0-388501 GCA_963816655.1 uncultured Alphaproteobacteria bacterium
GCGTCGCCCCGCAGCAGGCGCAGCACCAGTTCTGTCTTTCGCGCTGCGCTCCAGCACTACGGAATCTCCGGCGCATCCGCGCCCAGAGGTTCACTGCCAGGAGTCGAAAGCTTCCGCCGCTTGGCTCCCATTCGCGACCTCCTTGGCTGCCGTCATCGTAGTCCAGGCGGTGTCCAAAGTGCATCCCCGTCTCGTTATCCAGCAAGCTTACTGTGGGACTTCACCCGAGCGGCTGGTTCCGCGGCCCGGCTCTCCCGGCGCCGCGGACATCTACAAATCTACGCCGAGAGCTTCAAGGGTGCGGCCCACCTGGACACGCTCATACGCGAGGCCCAGGCCACCGTGGACGGCGCGATGGGTCGGTAAGGGCTACGGATCGAGGACTCGATAGATCGCCAGCCGCATGAGCTACCGTGACGAGTAACTCTCGGCGGAGCCCATCGGAAAGCGCGGAACGTGATCCTGTAGCAGGAACCTCAGGTCCGGATAGTTGAAGAGCGAGTGGCGTTCCGTGATCACGAAGTGAGTGACTCTGTGCTGCCGGAGTCGTTCCACGAGCTGCCCCGTCTCCGCGGGACGCATGATGGAGGACTGGCTGACGAAGCGCAGCGGCGTACCGTAGACGAGACTCGACGCGGTCGAGCATACGACCATGTCCGGAAGCATGTGCCGCACGAGGAAGCTTCGCGCCGGCTCCAGCTCCACCCAGTTGTTCTGCCGGAACAGCGTGGACACCACGAAGGGCGACCAGGCGATGGTGGACACCAGGACGATGGCACACGACGGGGAGACTGCCCGGAGCGCCGTGGGCCACCACCCCAGGGGAAATGCCGCTCCGCGGCCCGAATCGCAATCACGACCAGGATCGCCACGAATGGCAGAAACGGTACGTAGTAGTGCAACCACCCCCGCGAGCCGACTCCCGTCAAGAGCAAGCCGCACAGGAACGCCCCCAGCCAGGGGCCATGGTACCGCCGCCGCACACACACTGCGGCCAGGCCTGGCAGGAGCCAGCCCGCCGCCAGGAAGAGAAGCTGGAACCCGACGCCGAACGGGAACTTGATCGCTTCCTTGACCGCAAACGCCGCGATTCTCAGGGGGGCGAGCGGGTCGCTCCTCAACACGCCCCCCACGCTCCCCGTACTTGGCGATGAGGTCGGGACCCTCGACGAAGCTCTGAAACTCGCCGAGCGCCGTCGTCAGGTGCACGTAGTTGAAGTTCGCCGGCGGGCCATCCTGGACGGCGTAGAGCAGCGCGGTCCACAACACCATCGGCAGGACTCCGCCGACGGCCAGCCCGGCGGCCCCGGCGAAGCGAGCGGACAGGCGCACCCCCGGCAGGGCGAAGGTCCCCGCCACCGCGCCGATCAGCAGCGCGTTGCTCTGAAACCGCGTCAACGCGGCCAGGCCGAAGATCAGGCCGCACAGCAGCCACGCGGAGGGACGGGCCACGATCACGAGAACTGTGGCCAGGATCGCAGCCAGCACGATCGCCGCCCCGAACATGGCGGTCAGGCTGGAGTAGGACTGGTCGATGAATACCGGATTGAGCGCGGCGACCAGGGCGACCACCAGCAAAGCGGGCTCACTTCCCAAGACCCTCTCGGCCAGTAGCCAGGTACAGAGAAGGAACACCCAGGCCGAAAGCCATGAGAGAAGCTTGCCGGCCACGAACCAGTCCAGTCGCGCCACGTCGTGGACGACTCGGAGCGCCACGAAGTAGCCCGGGCCGTAGTAGTGGTTGGTGAACGGCAGGAGTTCCCAGCCTGGCGGTAGTAGTCGAGCTGATCCCCCGGCCCGCTCAGCGTGCGATGCTCGACGAGCAGGACGAGGCTCAACGCCAACGAGACTGTCACCGCAGACACCGCCACGACCAAGGTCAGGCGGCTCACCGCACCTCGTGGCCGAAGCTCCACCGGGGCCGCTACGTCGCGATGCGGCCCTGTCGCGGGCGACGGCGAACAGCGAGGTCCCGCGTAGTGGAGCTTGCCGGCGAGGGCCCGCCCCTGCTCCCAGGCGAACGCCAGCGGCAGCACCAGCGGCAGCGGCCAGGGGGGCAGCCGCAGGTAGCGGCGGTAGACCTGTGACGGCCGACTCGCCGCCGTCGACCGGCCGCCGCCGCCGCGCGCTGCCGCGCAGGCGCCGGGACGAGCCACCGGCCCCACCAGAAGATCCGCTCGAGGTCCAGCCCGGTGCCGTCGAAGGCCGCGCGGAGGGTCTCGGGAGGTAGCGGCGGCGGTGCCCCTGGATCGCGTCGAACTCGGTGAACAGCTCCGGGCAGGGCCGGGACGCTGACGATCAGCACGCCGCCCGGCCGGACCAGTCGCGCCGAGGCGCGCGACGGCCGTCGCGGTCGTCGTCGAGGTGCTCGATCACGTCGAGCGCCAGCACGGCGTCGAACGGCTCGAGCCGCCGCGGGCAGCGGCCGGGTCAGGTCGGCCTCGACCAGCGTCGCGGCCGGGCCGGTCGAGCCGTCTCGAGCGCCCGGCGCGAGATGTCCAGCCCGACGGCCCGGTAGCCGCGCCGCTCCAGGGCCTCGAGCGTCACGCCCCAGCCGCAGCCGGCGTCGAGCACGCGGGCCGGCGGGCCGGACGCCCAGCCGGTCGAGCAGGTCGAGCGTCAGCTCGCGCCCGGGCCCGCCACCAGGGATGCGCGCGGATCAGGCCCGGCCAGCTCGACCAGGATCTCCTCGGCCATGTTGTCGTCGGCCACGCCCTCCGACCACGTGCGCGATCACGACGGCTGCCGCTCAGCGGTCGACGTCGGCCCCGGCTCGGCGCTCGGCACGCTCCGAGCCGCCTCGTCGCCGGTCGTCGCGCGACGATGTACGTCGGCCGCCCCTTCGGTCTCCAGGAAGATCAGCCGGATGTACTCGCCGATGATCCCCAGGCTGATGAGCTGGATCGAGCCCATGAACAGGACCACGACGATCGTGCTGGCCCAGCCCCGCGGGCCGGTACGTGCTGGACGAAGGCGTCGGCCAGGACCCAGACCGTCAGCACGAGCGCCAGCGCCGCGCGACGCCGAGGCCCAGGTAGGTGACCAGCCGGAGCGGGTAGCTGCTGAAGCTGACCAGGCCGTCGACGGCCAGCGCGACCAGCGCCCGGAAGCGTGTACTTCGGCCGCCCCGCCTCGCGCGCCGCCCGCTCGTAGGCCAGGCCGATCTGGCGGAAGCCGACGAACGTCCGCAGGCCGCGGACGAACCGCATCCGCTCGGGCAGGCCGTCGGAGCGCGTCGACGACCTGGCGGTCCATCAGGCAGAAGTCGCCGCTGTCGAGCGGGATGTCGAGGTCGCTGATCGCGCTCAGGAGCCGGTAGAAGGCGAAGTAGCCCAGCCGCTTGAGCGGGCCCTCCTTGCGGCGCCGGCGGACGGCGTAGACGACGTCGTACCCCTCGCGCCAGCGGCGCGACGAACTGGGGGATCACCTCGGGCGGGTCCTGGAGGTCGCCGTCCATGACCACCACCGCCCGGCCCCGGGCGTGGTCGAGCCCGGCCGAGACCGCCGGCCTGGTGGCCGAAGTTGCGGCTCAGGTGGACCACGGCGACGTGCGGGTCGGCCTCGCGGAGCTCGTCGAGCAGCCGCGGCGTCGCGTCGCGGCTGCCGTCGTCGACGAGGACGATCTCGTACGCGACCCCCAGCGACGCGCAGGACCGCGTCGAGCCGCCGGTGCAGCTCGCGCGACGTTCTCCTGCTCGTTGTAGAGCGGGACGACGACGCTGATTTCTACCGCCCAATTTCGAATCGTGGGTTCAGTTAGCATAACCCACCCCCCCACAGCCAGACAGGATCGGTTCGGCAATCAACTCTCCGAGGCCGCGCCCGGAGAACGAATCTTCATGGACCGACGCCGAAATGTGACTGGGATCAGGCACCAAAGTTGGCACCCGCCCCGCCGCCCCGGGGATGCTTCTAATTAGTGTCCAGCCTCTAGACAGTATGACTTCCGCGAGGTGAGGCCAACCTCCAGCGCGCCACGCGGGTTAGCCTTCGGCCAGAGCCGCACTGTGCTCGCGGCACAGAACGAACGTGGAGGTCAGCCATGCACGAGTCTAGCCCGGACTATTCGTGAACGCACTCACCAGACGCCGTGACGGCTCCAGCGAACACCAGGTTGACAGTTCACGGGCCGAAATGAGGGCGCGCGGCGGCATGGCGGGGATCATGCCACGGGCGACCGGCTCGGCGGCTGATCGCGGGAGCGTGGCGCGAACCTGGCAGAGATGCGACGGCCCTGGGCGCGCACCGTCGTCGTCGATCGCGGGGTCAGGTCGCGGGCAGCGCCTGCGTGAGATCACGCACCAGGTGTCGCGCCACGGGAAGGCCTGCGGCAAGTGCAGGACGATGCGCCGCACCGAGCGCTCGACCCAGATCGCGATCTTCACCAGCCGCTCGCGCAGCGTCCACACCTGAGCCGGTCCGAGGGCGGTGGTGCGGGCCACGCCCTGCAGCGCCTGGAACGGGACGTACGCCGCGACGGAGAGCAGCAGGCGGTTGCCATGATCTTCCATGTTTTCTTATCAGCAATAACAATAAAGGTGCTCCACATTTTTCGTACAGTACCATCTGTATTTTGTATTTCATACCGGCAATCTACAATGGCAGATGAAGAAGTAATAGTTTGAATTTTTTCAACATGAAGTGTTCTTGTTCCCGGGCTATTGGCAGAACTTTTCATCATGCCTTCTACAGCGGCATTTATTCCTACCCTCCACTCACCGGTAGAAACCAACTGATCGACATCGGGTGTTAAAATGGTTTTTAATAATACCGTATCTCTTTTTTCTCTTGCCTGTGAATATTGATCAATTAAAGAAGTGATCGCTTTTTGTAGCTTGTCGTTTACTTTTATATCCTGGCCATATAAAACCATAATGCAGGCAAGATGTGATAAAAGCAATAAGGCAGTTTTTTTCATGATAATAATTTATTGGTTCTCTTACGAGGCAAATATCCAACAATTAAATTTTCCTACGCGGGATCTTCCGTGAAAAACACATTAATAAGAAATGTCAAAGGCCGATTGTTATTCTTCGTAGAGACACGGCATGCCCTGTCTCTACAACCAATCACAAATGAGCAAATATGTCCTGATGGCGGCTACCTGCTCTACAAGCGGTACCGTCGACAGGACTGATACGGTTCAGCCATTCGACGCGAGCCGGTTTGCCTAAGCGCCGTGATTGCGGTCGTAGCATTCGATCGGGTGAGATTTGGCGGGTCGTGCAGCAGTTGGACTGGAACTGCCGGCAACACATGCCACGGCAATTCGTCGTCGCGAACTCCTGCTATGGATCGTGACCTTCCTGTCTTGCAATCAGGCGCTCCAGCTTGTCGATACCACGTCGCTCAAGACATTCGCCGAAAGCCTGGCGAGCCAGAATTACTTGTTCTGGCTTGCCGTCTATGTGGTGTTCTTTCGCCTCCGTCGCAGCGATGGTGACAAAGCGGCAAGCCGGCTCGATTGCGTGGCTGCGGCGGCGATCTGCTTTGCCATTCTCTGCACGAGCTTCCTGCCTTATCGCTTCGCCACCGGGCTGCTGGCGACGGTGACCGCCGGTTACATTCTGCTGTTGCATGAGGGCGATCGCAACCTGAAGGCGGCCGGCACGGTGTTGCTGGCGGTGGCGGTGCAGCTGGTGTGGGCGCCGATCGTGTTCCAGCTTTTCACGCCCGAACTGTTGCACGCCCGACGCCGCGCTGGTCGGTAAGTCCTGGCTTGGCTGTTGCCGGACATCGTCTGGCGCGGCACGACATTCATCGCACCGGACGGCCACACCCTCGTCCTCGTCGGCGCCTGCTCCTCGTTCAACAACGTCTCCAGCGCGGTGCTGGCCTCGTTGCGGTGACGATGCTCGCGCGTCCCGAATGGCGCCGCCGCGACCTGGCGACGGTTGCAATTGCAAGCGTCGCCATGATCCTCGCCAATTCACTTCGGGTTTGCCTGCTCGCCAGCGGCGGCAGTCGCATCTGTACCGGCACAACCGCATCGGCGGGCAGATCCTGGTGATCTCGCAGACCCTGATCATCCTGCTGATCGCCTGGTGGGGCGTGATGCCGCGGAAGAACGAGGCATGAAGGTAACCATGATCCGCGGCCTGCTGCTGGCGGCGCTCGTCGCGTCGGTTGCCGTGCGCTTTGAGACCAACCGCGCGCGCGAGGCGATGGCGAGCGATTTTGACATCGGCGCGGCGGTGGAGGACGTGATCCGCGCCAATGGCTACGCGCTGCGGGAAAATCCGGTGAAGCCGCCGCGATTGCTAGCCCGCGTGGTCTATTTTCAGAGGCCGGAGTGCCAGCAGGCCTCGCTGGTGCTGCCGCACTTCATCAATGAAGAGGCCGGGCAGATCCTGATGCGCATCACGGACGCGGGTTTCGAGCGCCGCTTCTTCTACATCGACCGCGACTGGCGCGAGCAGTCGCGACCCGCCATGGCGCTGCAATGGATCAAGCATCTGGTGCTCAACGTTTTCGACGCGTCGCCCTATATCCCCGTGAAGATGGCGATTGCCCTTGCCGATCCGCCCAACTGCCGCCCGGCGCACGCGATCGACTGGCGTCCCGTCTGGCAGCGAGACCGGCAGGCCCATGCCGCAAGCACGGCGCGACCTGCTGCGGGCACGAACGCAGGGGGCTGAGGCGATGGACAGCTTCCTCCGCGAATACGGCTGGTTCCTGGCCTTCTGGGGTACGATCGTTCTGCTTGGTGCGGTCGAGTACCTTGCCCCGCAGCTACCCGGCAAAGCTGATCGCAAGCGGCGCTGGCCGATCAATCTTGGGCTCGCCCTTCTCAACGGCCTGATCGCGTCGTCGCTGCCTGTCGTGACGGTGGCTTCGGCGCAATGGGCGTCCGAACGCGAATTCGGACTGCTGAACTGGGTTGCTGTGCCCTGGTGGATCGCAGTGGTCGTCACGATGCTGGCGCGGACGTTCGGCCAGTACGTTTTTCATGTGGCCACGCACAAGATACCGCTGCTGTGGCGCATTCATCGCGTCCATCATTGCGACGACCAACTCGACGCGACGTCGGCGCTGCGCGTCCATCCGATCGAGATGGTCGCAAGCGCAGCTGCCGTGGTACCGATCATCGTGCTCTGCGGGCTGCCTCCGATGGTGCTTGCCGTCTTCGAGACGTTCGAAATCATCTTCACCCTGACCACACATGCGAACATCCGGATCCCTCAGCCGATCGACCGGCTGGCGCCCGCGCTGATCGTTACGCCTTACCTGCATCGCATCCATCATTCCGCGGAGGCAATCGAGACCGATTCCAACTACGGCAACGTGTTCACGTTCTGGGACCGGCTGTTCGGCACCTATCGCGGCACCGCGTTGCAGAGCGGCGACGCCGTCCGCTTCGGTCTCGACGACGTCAGTCACGAGCGCGCCGGCGATTTCCACTACCAACTGAGCTTACCCTGGCGCTGACCCCGCCGGTTGCGCCGGCGCTGGCTGCGCCTGCTTGCGGAACAGGATGCGCTGGTAGAGCCAGCCGATCGCGACCAGCACGATGCCGAGGCACATGAAGGACAGCGCGCGGTAGACGCCCGTCAGCGTCGACATGTCGATCACGAAGGCCTTCAGGATCGTCAGCGCGATCACCGCGGCCGACGCCAGCCGCGCCCGCTCGGAGTTGACGAGAATGCCGACGCCGAGCAGCACCACGCCGAAGCCGAGCCAGCCGATCGAATAGGTGTATTGCTCCGCGCCGGTGGTGGCCCCGTCGACAGGACCGGGCCGTGATAGAAGCGGCGGATCTCCAGCGTCACATAGGTGAGCGCGAACACGCAGCGCAGCGCCGGCGATCGTGTTGGCGTAGGCGGCCGGGCGACGGCCCGCCGACCGCATAGGACAGCAGCAGCATCAGCACCGCCGGCAGCGCGTAGCCGAGCAGCAGCAGGTTGAAGACGAGCCGCGCCGACATCGATCGCGCGAGAGCAGCGGATTCTCGAGGATCAGCAGGCCGAACACGCTGACGAGCCCGGCGATCGCGTGAGCAGCGACCGCGCCGACATTGTGCACGATGCTGCCCGTGCGCAGCCGCAGCCGCTCCAGCCCGATCGCCATGGCGAGCGCAACGCAGACTTGCAGCGCGAATTCGAGCAGCGACGGTGGCGATAGACGTCATGCCGCCGGTGGTGAAGATGGCGGATCTCCATGAAGACGAGCAGCGCGGTGAACAGGATCGCGGCGGCTTCGACCGATGCGCAGCGGCGCGTCGTCGCCGCGGCGGCGCAGGAAATGGCTCGCCGGCCCAGAACGAAGCCGCCGGCACGCCGTAGCCCCACAACAGCCAGTTGAAGATCGGCGTGGTGCCGACGGCGTCGCCGACGATGCGCGGATCATAGCCGATGCGCGCGGTGACGATGCCGGCGAGGATGGCGGCGAGCCAGCGCAGGAACGGGATCGGCCGCTGCAGCGAGATCCAGGCGGTGCCGAGCGACATCAGCGCCAGCGCGATGGTGAGCCAGCCCTTTTCGAGCGCAAAGGTCAGCGCCAGCGCCAGCGCGCCGAGCGTGCCGGTCGCGAACAGCGGCGATCGGAGATCTGCAGCGCCCGGCCGTCCTCGCGGCTGCCAGCGCTTCGGTCGCGGCGCCGAAGGCGGCGGCGAGCAGCACCGCGAGGATCGCGAACGGGATCGAGCGGTCGAGATGCGCGATGCGCGCGTAGAGCGCAACCAGGATCGCGATCGGCGTCGCAACACCGCGCGGCCGACCAGATCCACCGAGATCGCCGAGTGTCGAGCGGCCCTGCGCGAGGAATCCGCGATGCCGAAGCCGGCGGCGAAGATCGCGGCCAGTCACGAGATGCAGCGTCACCGAGCCGTCGGTCGCGGTCGGTCCGATGCCCGGCATCGGTCCGCCCGGCAGCACCAGCATGTCGGGATTGGCGCGCACCGCCCATTCGGCGAACACGATGAAGACGAGCCGGCCGCGACCGGCGCCCAGCGCGCCGTCGCCGCCGCGGCACGCCAGGCGACGAGCAGCGTCGCCCGACCAGCAGCGTGAAGGCGATCAGCGCAAGGTCCGCATGGGCGCTCGACAGCACGATCAGCATCGCGCCGAACAGATAGGCCGCCAGCGAGCCCGACGAGACCGGCTCGATCTCGCCGTCCTCGATGGTCGGGCCGAACATGAAGCCGCAGACCACGAGCAGCGCGGCCAGCACGAAGCCGGCGATCACATGGAAGGCGTGCGGCGCGACCTGCAAGGCCTGGTGTCGAGACCCGGGAAGATCCAGAGCACGGCGAAGGCGATCGTGGTGACCGCAAGCCAGCGCCACAGCCGGATGCGCGCGAGGCCGAAGCTCGCGGCGGTGACGATCGCGAGATAGATGTAGAGCGCCCAATAGTCCGGCTTGCCGCTGGAGACGAGGATCGGCGTCACGAAGGCGCCGACCACGCCGAGGCCCGCGAGCGCCGGCCCGTGCAACAGTGCCGCGGCCAGCGTGCCCATCGCGACGATGCCGAGCAGCACGAAGGCGGTCGCGGGCACGAGGAAGCCATAGAGCGCGTAGGCCGCGTAGATGGTCGCAAACGCCACCGCCGTGCCGGCCGCGGTGAGGATCGCGGGGATGTTGGCGATCGGCAGCGCGGCGATCTCGGAGATGCTTTCCTTGCGCCGCGACCATTCGCCGGCGCCCAGCAGCGCCAGCTGCGAACAGGCCGCCGAGGAACACGCGCACGCCGGGGCCGACCAGGCCGGCCTCGATCGAATAGCGCACCATGAAGAAGCCGCCGAGCGCGAGCGTCAGGCCGCCGATCCAGACCACCCAGCGCGTGCCGAGCCGTTCCTCGAAGCCGGGCTGCGCTGCCGGTGCGCTGGCGGGCGACGGCGTCCGCCGAGATGGGCGGCGGCGTGGCCGCCCCGGATTGTGGCTCGGGCTCCGGCGTAATCGACGGCGCCTCGGTGACGAGCGGAGGCGGTGCTCCTCGGTCGGCGGGCGCTGCGGCGCGCCTGCGCGGTAGTCGGCGGATCGGCGGCGGCGCGGCCGATGTTGCAGCGCCTGTCGGCCGCGCGCTCCAGCGCATCGAGCGCGCTGGCGCGCAGCGCGGACGCCTGGTTGAAGGCCTTGATCGCGACGATCAACGCGGCGACGGCAATCGCAAACGGAAAGAAGAATCGGACTGTCGAGCCTCCAGGCGACCGGCGGGCACGGGCCGACCGCATCAACTAAACATCAGCGCCGGGAGCGTACGCGCAGGCCCGGCGCGGGCCGCTCCTGCAGCACGTCGCGGCGGAAGCGGAAGAGCGCCGCCGGCCGTCCGCCGGTCTGTGTCGACATCACGCCGGTCGGTTCGACCAGGGCGCCAGTTTCGACCAGGCGGCGGAAATTCTGCTTGTGCAGGTGCCGGCCGGAGATCGCCTCCACCGTGTACTGCAATTCGGTGAGTGTGAACTCGCTCGGGCAAAAGTTCAAAGACCACAGGACGATACTTCAGTTTCGCACGCAGTCGCGCGATCGCGGTCGCAAGAATCCGGCGGTGGTCGAAGCGCATGGAGGTGCCGAGCTCGGCAGCTGCCTTGCGCGCGAATGCCGCAGGACGGCCGTCGCGCCGCGCTTCCTCGACCAGCCCGGCCTCGTACAGGAGCTCGTAGCGGTCGAGCACGCGCTCCTCGTCCCAGGGCGCGTCGTCCGCGCCGAAATAGAACCGCACGCGATCCTCGCGACAGAGCGCGCGGGCGTCGCCGGCGTCTCGTCTTCGCCGCCCAGCGGTCAGCGCCGGCATGATGTCGCGGGTCGATGATCGCGGGCGGCCGCTCGCGCCAGTCTTCCCACGGAAGGAAGCGGTACCACGGCTCGAAGCTCGCACCGGGCGCGCGGCTGCGCATTGTCGGCCGCGCGCGTCAGTGCGAGATAGCCGATCGACACCATGTGCGCGCCGGTGTCGCCGGCCCGGCGTGCCGGCCGCGATCGCCGAACGTGTAGAGCTGTTCGACATAGCCGAGCCGAAGGCCCGTCTGTTCCTCGACCCAGGCGCGCAGGCCGATCTCGAAGGTGCGATGCGCGACCGGATCGAACGGGCCGAACGGCAGACCCGGCAAGTCCGTCACTGTCGCCGCGCGGTGAGGATCAGCGGCTCATTGTCCTCGATCGCGACGATCGCCGCGGTCAGGCCGATCTCGATCGGCGTCAGCGAGCTTGTCGCTCATCTGGCGTCGGCTTGCTTCATCAGTCGAGCTCGACACGAAGGGGCGGCCCTCGACCATCATGCTGCCCGGACCCATCTCGTCGAGCGCGCGCAGCATGCGGCCGTCGCGGCCGAGCACACGGTCGGCAAGGCCGACGATCAGCCGGTTCGGCGAGGCGATCGGCGAGGCGGCGCGGATCTTCCGCGCGATCTCGATCTCGTCGCGGTCCGGATTGAGCGCGCAGGCGGCGGCAAAGGCGCTCGCGGTGGAGCGGCTGATGCCGGCATAGCAATGCACCACCAGCGGCGCGGCGCGGTCCCAGCCGCGCACGAAGTCCAGCACCTGCTCGACATGGTCCTCGGACGGCGCGACGAAGCCGTCCATCTCCTCGGTGATGTCGTCCATCGACACCTTGAGATGGTTGGCCGGCAGCACCGACACCGGCCGCTGCACCTGTTCGACATTGGCCATCACGGTCAGCACGTGGCTGGCCCGGGTCAGCTTGACGGTTTCGGGAAGGGCGGCGAGCGAGCAGACGTGGATCATGGTGGTCCTTGGGATCTCGTTTCCCGGGTATCCCGAACTTTTGCCGGATTATAGGGCCGTGCGGCTGACGTAGAAAGCAGGCAGATGTCGCTTATTCGACCGATGCAAGCGCCTTGAACCGCTCCAGAAATCGCTTCTCGGCCTTGGCCGCGGTCCAGGGCGTGAGGTAGTCGCGCTCGGTCGCCTCGGACAGGCCGGGGTCGCGGCCGAACAGGCGCCTGGCCTCGGCCTCCGCGAAGCCGGCAAGCCGCGTCGCCTCCAGATAGGCCGCGCCGCGATCGGCCGCCTTGATCTGTTGCGGTGATCTCGTCCGGCAGCACCGCCGGCAGGCCGAAGCGGATGTGGATCGCCGACAGCAGGCGCTTCTCGACCGCCTTGTAGTCGCCGTCGATCACGGCCTTGAACGGTGAGATCATGTCGCCGATGACGTATTCCGGCGCATCATGCAGCAGGGCGGCCAGCCGCAAGCGGATATCGACGCGCGGCATCTGCTCGCGCATCACGGTCTCGACCAGCAGCGTGTGCTGCGCGACCGAGAAGATGTGGGCGCCGTTGGTCTGCCCGTTCCAGCGCGCCACGCGCGCCAGCCCATGCGCGATGTCGGCGATCTCGATGTCGAGCGGCGAGGGATCGAGCAGATCGAGCCGCCGGCCCGACAGCATGCGCTGCCAGGCGCGGCTCGACTTCGGTCGATCGCTTGGTCATTTCACCTTGAGACGCGGCTTGCGCAGCTTGCGTGCTGCAGCTCTCGTGGCAAAAGCAGGTGACGAGATGGTCGTTGACCATGCCGGTCGCCTGCATGAAGGCGTAGACGATGGTCGGGCCGACGAACTTGAAGCCGCGCGAGGACAGCTCCTTGGAGATCTGGATGGAGACCGGCGTCGAGGCCGGCACGCTCGCGGTGGTCTTGAACTGGTTGACCTTGGGCTTTCCGTCGATGAAGTCCCACAGCAGTTTCGAGAAGCCCGGGCCCTTCTCCATGATGTCGAGATAGGATTTTGCGCTGGCGATCGTGCCCTCGATCTTGGCGCGGTTGCGCACGATGCCGGCATCGTTCATCAGCGCGTGGATCTTCTTCGCGTTGTAGCGCGCGATCTTCTCCGGCTGGAAATCGTCGAAGGCGTTGCGGAAATTGTCGCGCTTGCGCAGGATGGTGATCCACGACAGTCCGGCCTGGAAACCGTCGAGGATCAGCTTCTCGTAAAGTGCGCGGTCGTCGTATTCGGGCACGCCCCATTCGGTGTCGTGATAGGCGACGTAGAACGGGTCTTCGCCCGGCCACGGGCATCGCGTCTTGCCGTCGGTATGCAGGCGCGCGGCGGATTTGCTCATGGCAATGCGCTCATGCGACGGTCTGCTTCGGCAAGGGACGCAGCTCATCGGGCTCCGCGATGCGGATCGCAAGCCCGCCCGCGGAAAGCTTGAGGCCGGCATCGAGCGCTTCGCTGACGCGGTCGATGCGGATCAGCGCAAGTCCGCGGCCTCCCGCGGTCGAGCCCATGGTGCCGACCGGCTTGTCGCCGGCAAGCACCGGCAGCCCCGCTCCGGCGAGAAATCCTCGAGCATCATCTTGACGGTGCGGGTGCGCGCGGTGCCGCGATGCTGCATGCGCGACACGACCTCCTGGCCGACATAGCAGCCCTTGTCGAAATCGACGCCGTGAAGGCGGTCCATGTTGGTCTCGTGCGGGAACGCGTCGCTGTACATGAAGTCGAGCCCGCCGCGCGGCACACCGCAGAGGATGCGGTGGGCCTCATAGACGTCGCTTCGACAAGGTCGGCGCCGATCAGGTCGGCGACCTTCTGCTTCAGCTCTTCGGGAATCAGGATGCGCCAGCCGAGTTCGCCGTTGCGCGGATCGGCGAAGGCAAGATCCGGCTTCATCGCGGGTTCACCGTCCCACACCGCCAGCACGCCGATGAAGTCGGTAAGGTTTTCCACCGTGACCTTGGCGCGCAGCTTGTAGAATTTCAGCTTGTCGGCGAGGCCCTGGGCGAGGGGCCGGGCAATCGAGCAGGAAGCCGCCGCCATGGCCGGCGGGCGCCTCGGTGATGAGGAAATCGATGATGATCTTGCCCTGCGGCGTCAGCAGCGCGCCAAAGCGGCCGAGCCCGGGGCGGACCAGCGTGACATCGGTGGTGACGAGGCCGTTGAGGAAGTTGCGCGCATCTTCGCCACTCACCTTGACGACGCCCCGGTCGGTCAAAAACGCTGCTTTCATGGCTTGCGACAGGCTCTTTTCAAGTTCCTTGGGGAAAGGCGATCGCCCGATATCCCCTGCGAAGGTAAGGCGCTAAGGTGCCGCGAACAAGGGCCGCGGGACGGCTTGCGGCAATATCGAGGACCGATGAATCAGCATTTTGACACCATTCTAAAATCCGGCACCGTGGTCAATCAGGATGGCGAGGGACTGCGCGATATCGGCATCATTGCGGGGCGGATCGCCGCGATCGGCGGGCTCGGGCAGGCCGACGCCGGCGAAGTCATCGACTGCAAGGGGTTGCATATCCTGCCCGGCGTGATGGATACGCAGGTGCATTTCCGCGAGCCGGGGCTGACGCACAAGGAAGATCTCGAAACCGGCTCGCGCAGCGCCGTCATGGGCGGCGTCACCGCTGTGTTCGAGATGCCGAACACCAAGCCGCTGACCGTCACCGAGGAGGCGTTCACCGACAAGATCAAGCGCCGGCCATCATCGCATGCATTGCGATTTCGCCTTCTTCATCGGCGGCACCCGCGAGAACGTCAACCATCTGCCGGAGCTGGAGCGCGCCGAAGGCTGCGCCGGCGTCAAAGTGTTCATCGGCTCTTCCACCGGCGCGCTGTTGGTCGAGGACGACGAGAGCCTGCGCCGCATCTTTAACGTGATCCGCCGCCGCGCCGCGTTCCACGCCGAGGACGAGTACCGCCTCAACGAACGCAAAGCGTCTGCGCATCGAGGGCGACCCGCGCTCGCATCCGGTGTGGCGCGACGAGACCGCGGCGCTGATGGCGACCCAGCGGCTCGTCAACCTGGCGCGCGAGACCGGCAAACGCATCCACGTGCTGCACATCTCGACCAAGCAGGAGATCGAATATCTGCGCGACCACAAGGATGTCGCTTCCTGCGAGGCGACGCCGCACCACCTCACGATGGCGGCGCCCGAATGCTACGAGCGGCTCGGCACGCTGGCGCAGATGAATCCGCCGGTGCGTTCGGCCGACCATCGCGCAGGCATCTGGTACGGCATCGAGCAGGGCATCATTGACGTGCTCGGAAGCGACCACGCCCCGCATACGCTGGAGGAAAAGGCGAAGACCTATCCGGCGTCGCCCTCGGGCATGACCGGCGTGCAGACGCTGGTGCCGCTGATGCTCGATCACGTCAATGCCGGCCGGCTGTCGCTTGCGCGTTTCGTCGACCTGACCAGCGCGGGTCCGGCGCGGCTCTACAACATCGCCTGCAAGGGCCGCATCGCGGCCGGCTACGATGCCGATTTGACCGTGGTCGACATGAAGCGCAGCGAGACCATCACCAACAAATGGGTGGCCTCGAAGGCCGGCTGGACGCCGTATGACGGGATGGAGGTCACCGGCTGGCCGGTCGGCACCTTTGTGCGCGGCAGGCGAGTGATGTGGCAGGGCGAGGTGGTGACGCCGTCGCAGGGCGAGCCGGTGCGGTTTCTGGAGACGCTGAAGGCGTGATGCCTCCACTGTCATCCCCCGCGAAAGCGGGGGATCCAGTACGCCGAGGCCTATCGGTTCAATCACTGGTGTCTCTGGAATACTGGGTCGCCCGGTCAAGCCGGGCGACGACAGAAACGCGAGCTGAAGCGTGCTCCTCAGGATGAGGGCATGGGGTGCGGGACAGGATATAAGGACGGTTGGCCTACTGCTTGGCGAGTGAGACCGAGAACTCGCCGTTGCGCACGCGGGCGGGCATACCTTCTACGAATTTTGCGACCGCATCCTCGCCATAGGTGGAGACGAGTTCGGCGAGGGCTGCAAACAGGCTTGCCTGCGCCAGGCAGTCGCCGTCGACGCCATCATGGCGCGCTTCCGCCCAGGCCTCGTTCAGGTAGCTCAGCGCAGCCTGTTTCTGTTCGTGGTCAGGCAGCGGATCGCGGGCGAGGGAAAACGAAGCGGGATGGCTCATTGAACTCAACGGACTTTGCACGCGATCCCCGGCGGAGCGCATCTCACGGGTTTGTGTAGCATGCGGTTCCCGCCCGGCTAGGGCAGTTCTTTAGGAAAGGTTAACGCGACTCTTCCTTTTTAGCGGCAAAGTTCCGCCACTCAGCCGGCGTGCCCGCGAAGGTGCTCCCGGATCGCGCGCGGGGTGGCGCAGAGATGACTGGCGCCGGCCTCGACCAGCTCGGTGCGGCTGCCATAGCCATAGAGCACGCCAATGCCGCTGATGCCGTTCAGCTTGGCGCCGACGATGTCGTGGCTGCGGTCGCCGATCATCAGCGCCCGCGCGGGATCGGTACCGGTGCGCCCGACCGCAAAGGCGAGCAAGTCGCCCTTGTTGACGCGGGTGCCGTCAAGCTCGGAGCCGAACACATGCTCGAAATAGGGACGCAGCCCGAAATGGTCGATGATGCGGTCGGCAAAGACGTGGGGCTTGCTGGTGGCGACGAACAGCCGGTAGTGCGGCTGCAGGGCCGCCAGCGTGTCGGCAATGTCAGGGTAAAGGCTGTTCTCGAACAACCCGGTATCGGCAAAGCGTTCGCGGTAGAAGGCCACGCCCTGATCGGCAAGCGCCTCACCGCCAAGCAGGGTGACGAAGCTCGCGCGCAGCGGCGGGCCGATGCACCAGGTCAATTCGTCCTGCGAAGGCACCGGGCGATCGAGCTTCTGCAGCGCATACTGGATCGAGCCGGTGATGCCGGGTTTGGGGTCGGTCAGGGTGCCGTCAAGGTCGAAGAAGATGGTGTCCATCTAGATCAGTTCGCATATCTCGCGGTGAGGTCGCGCGAAATCTTGACGCCTTCGTCGATGTAGCGTCGGATCGCAACCGATGCGGCCGGCGTGCAGGTCCGGTAGGTCTGCTGAAAGCCGTTATAGCCGCGATTGAAGCCGGCGATCATGCGGGCGCGGCGGTCGCCCGACGGCGTCTCGGCATCGATCAGCGCCTGCATTTCGTTGCGCCATTTCAGCCCTTCATTGCTGCCGCAGATGCCCCTCAGATAATGCAGGGTGCCGAGGATCTCGGCGAGCCGCTGCAATTCGCCGTCGAACGGCGCAGCCGCATCCTGGGCCCGGGCGGGGGCCAGCAGGCAGGCCGAAATCAAGAGGAAAATGGCGGCGAGGCGCGTGTGCATTTGGGGTCCGAAAATTGAGCCCGATATGCCCCCTCAGGGGGACGGAAGCAAGGCACGAAAGGGCCTGTGCCTAACCTCTTTAGCCCCTGACCAGCCGCCAGGCGGCCTGGACGACCTCCTGCAGGCCGCCGGTCATCTTGAGATCGCCGAGCGCGTCGGGGGCGAGCCATTTGAAATCGTCGTGCTCGTCGTTCAGCGCCGGTTCCAGGTCCTTCCAGCGCGCGGCAAACGACATGATGAGGTAGTGCCCGCCGCCGCTCGATGATGGCAGCACCTCGCGCCAGCCGGTCAGACCCACAATGTCGATCCTGATCGCGGTCTCCTCGTCGACCTCGCGATGCAACGCCGTGTGCAGGGATTCGCCGAATTCGACCCGGCCGCCGGGCAGTGAGTAGAATCCCCTGCCGGGTGAACGGGCGCGCCGCACCAAGAGCACCTTGTCGTCGCGGAAGATGGCGGCGCTGACGGCAAGCTGCGGATGTTTTGGGTGTTCGATGGAAGTCACGGCGGGTCTGGTTTATCCGAGCATGGTCTTTTCGGAAAGCCGTTTCACGCCATGCGCAAGCGCGACCTCAGGGTCGCTAGCCCGCCATGATGGTGTCGATGTCGGCCTCGCTGCCGCCATTGATGATGCCGCCGGCGAGAGCGACCAGCGGCTTGACCCAGCCGGTCGCCTGTTCGGCCAGCGTCGCGCGGGTCTTGTCCTGGGAGACCTCGCGCATCGCCTGGCCGACGGCGGTGAGGATCGAGGTCATGGTCGCGGTGATGCGGTCGAACTCGCCACGCACGGCGGGGTGGGCCTGGTCATAGGCTTGGATGGCGAGATCGCGCGCCTTGAAGTTGGAGGCCGTGAAATGCTCGGCATAGGACAGCGGGCACCACAGCAGGAAATCCTCCGCGCATTCCGGCAAGTCGGGGATCATCTCAAGAAGCATGATGGCTTCGTTGAAATGATTGAGGTAGTCGGTGGCAAGCCCGGTGCGCGGATTGATGTTGGCGGCGCGCAACGCCGCCGCCCGGGCCTCGCTGGCGCCGGTCGGAGCATCGAATCGGGCAGCTTGGGAGACCGCTGAACTCATCTGTCGCAGTGTTAACATTTGGAGTTAAAAGGACCTGAACAATTGCTTGTCTGGGTTGCAGAATGTGCGGACGCTTCGTGATCACCTCGCCGCCGGCGGCGATCCGGCAGGTCTTTGGCTATGCGGAGCAGCCCAATTTCCCGCCGAGGTTTAACGTCGCCCCCACCCAGCCCGTCCCGGTGGTGATCCTGGAGCGGGGCGCGCGGCATTTCCGCCTGATGCGCTGGGGACTGGTGCCGTCCTGGGTGAAGGACCCCCGCAAATTTTCCCTGCTGATCAATGCGCGGCGCGAGACCGTGCAGGAAAAGCCGGCATTCAAGAACGCGGTGCGGCGGCGGCGCTGCCTGATCCCGGCCGACGGCTATTACGAATGGCATGTCAGGGATGGCCGCAAGCGGCCGTACTTCATCCATCGCAGCGACGGCGCGCTGTTCGCCCTTGCGGCGCTGGCGGAAACCTGGGTCGGGCCGAACGGGGAGGAGACCGAACTCGGTGGCGATCGTCACGGCGCCGGCAAGCCCCGACCTCGCCGTGCTGCATCACCGCGTGCCGGTGACGCTGACGGAGGATCATTTCGCGCGCTGGCTCGATTGCTCTTCCGACAGCGCGGACGGCGTGATGGCGCTGATGGTCGGGCCGGCGGAAGGCGAGTTCGGCTGGCATGAGATTTCGACACGAGTCAATCAATTCGCCAATGACGATCCGCAACTGGTGCTGCCGATATCGGACGAGCAGCGCGAGGCCGAAGCGCCGAAGCCGAAGAAGACGGCCGCACGCAAGGCGGCGGGCGGCGGTGGCGGCGATGACGGGCAGGGGAGCTTGTTTTAGTCGACAGTGAGATGCGCGAATGCGCGTCCCACACGCTGCTGTCGTCCCTGCGAAAGCAGGGACCCATAACCACAGGATCAAGTTGCTGAAACGCGATGGAGCCACAGCCTTCGCCAAAACGAGAGCGGTGGTGATGGGTCCCGGGTCGCACTCGCTTCGCTCGCTTGCCCGGGACGACAGCTGTGGTTGTTGCGCTACCGAAAAATATTCAGCGCCGCATACTGCAAGAGCATGATGGTCTTGGCGTCGGCGATGCGGCCGTCGGCGATCATCGCAAGCGCCTCGTCGATCGCAAGCTCCAGCACCTCGATGTCCTCGCCTTCGTCGGCGTTGCCGCCGCCGGCACTGACGCGCATCGAGGGATCGTATGCGGCGACGAAGAAGTGCAATTTTTCCGTCACCGAGCCCGGGCTCATGAAGGCCTCGAAGATCTTCCTGACTTCGCGCAGCCGGTAACCAGTTTCTTCTTCGGCCTCAGTGCGGATGCGCTGTTCGGGCGAGGCGTTGTCCAAGAGGCCCGCGGCCGCCTCGATCAGGAGATTGTCGTAGCCGTTGACATAGGCCGGATAGCGGAACTGCTTGACCAGCACGACGGTTCGCTGCGCGAGATTATAGGGCAGCAGCGTCGCGCCATTGCCGCGGTCGTAGCTCTCGCGGTGCTGGGTCTGCCATTCGCCATTGTTGCGGCGCCATTCGAAGGTCGTGGTCTTGAGGATGTAGTGATTGTCGGAGAGCAGGCGGACGTTGTTGACCCGGATGCGATCGGAGATGGACATGCAATACCCTTGAGGATCGTCACGCTTGAAGATCAGTGCGTAGGGTGGGCAAAGCGCAAGCGTGCCCACCTTCACGCGCACAATGTGAAAGGTGGGCACGGCGCAAGTGCGCCTTTGCCCACCCTACGGTCTCACGGCGTCGGCGCGCGGCCGTCGAGCCACTTTGCGTAGATGATACGTTCCTGCTCGTCGTAGCCGAGCGATTCATAGAACGCCTGCACCTTCTTGTTGTCGGGTCGCACCATCAATTGCATCTTGGCGATGCCGGTCTGCCTCAACCAGTCTTCGGCCGCCTTCATGATGGCGCTGCCTAATCCCTTGCCCTGGCTGTCGGGATCGGTGGCGACGTAATAGACCCAGCCGCGGTGGCCGTCATGACCGACCATCGCGGTCGCGACGATCTGCGAGCCGAGGCGGCCTACCAGCACGGTTGAGTTTTCGCCCCGTCGTGCCAACGCGATGTCGCCGGCCGGATCGTTCCACGGCCGTGTCAGTCCGCATGCCTGCCACAGCGCGATCACGGCCGCGACGTCGCCGTCGGCGATGTCGCTGATGGCAAGTGTTGCAGCAGGCGAGGGCGCGTTCACAGCACCTTGCCCGGGTTCATGATCCCGTTGGGATCGAGCATCGCCTTGATGTTGCGCATCAGCGCGATGGCGACCTTGTCCTTTACCTCGGGCAGTTCGTCGCGCTTCAAGACGCCGATGCCGTGCTCGGCTGAGATCGAGCCGCCCATCCGCAGCACGATGGCGAACACGACTTCGTTGACCTCGTGCCAGCGCGCCATGAAGTCGGCGGTGTCGCCGCCGACCGGCTGGCTGACATTGTAGTGGATGTTGCCGTCGCCGAGATGGCCGAACGGCACCGGCCGCGAACCCGGGATCAGCTTTACGACCGCCGCATTGGCCTCGGCGATGAAGGCGGGTACCGCGGCCACGGGCACCGAGATGTCGTGCTTGATCGAGCCGCCTTCCGGCTTCTGCGCCGCCGACATCTCGTCGCGCAGCTTCCAGAACATCTGGCGCTGGCTCAAATTCGTCGCGATAACGGCATCGTCGACGATGCCCTTTTCCATCGCGGTCGCGAGAATGGATTCCAGCGCAGCGCGGGCGTCGTCGCGCGGCGACGACAATTCCATCAGCACGTACCATTCGTGCTTGCTGGTGAGGGGATCGCGCACGTTGATGCCGTGGCGGATCGAGAAATCGACGGCGATATCGGCGAGCAACTCGAAGCTCGTGAGGCTGCCGCCGGCCTCGTTCTGCGAAATCTCCAGAAGCTTGAGCGCCTGCGCCGGCGATTTGAGGCCGACATAGGCGGTCTCGATCGCGCTCGGCTTCGGGAACAGTTTTAGCGTCGCCGCGGTGATAATGCCGAGGGTGCCTTCCGCGCCGATGAAGAGGTTGCGCAGGTCGTAGCCGGTGTTGTCCTTTTTGAGCTTCGATAGCGCGTTCAGGACGCGGCCGTCGGCGAGCACGACCTCGACCCCAAGCGCCATCTCGCGCGCGACGCCGTACGCCAATGCAGCGGTACCGCCGGCATTGGTGGAGAGGTTGCCGCCGATGGTGCAGCTTCCTTCGGCGCCGAGCGACAACGGAAACAGGCGGTCGACATCCCTGGCGCGCTGCTGCGCCACCTGCAGCACGACGCCGGCTTCGCAGGTCATGGTGTTCGAGGCCGCGTCGACCTCGCGGATCTTGTCGAGGCGCCGCAGCGAAACGACGACCTCGCCATTGTGCGGCGTCTGGCCGCCGACCAGGCCCGTGTTGCCGCCCTGCGGCACCAGCGCGATGCGATGCTCGTTGGCAAGCTTGCAGATCGCGGCGACTTCTGCGGTCGAACCCGGGCGCAGCACCAGCGGCGAGCGGCCGCGAAACAGATCGCGTTCCTCGGTGGTGTAAGGTGCGATGTCGGCGGCGTCGGTCATCGCATATTTGTCGCCGACGATGGCGCGGAATTTTGCGACGAGCTCCGGCGGCAGTGACGGCGCTGCGGGCTGAACGATATTCATTGCACTTCGCGGTCCCGTTATCAGTCTCTCCCGACCGCGGCGCGGCGCAGCCGATCGTTGATGGCTTCACCCAGTCCCTCATCGGGGATCGGCATCACGGCGATGGTGCGCGCGCCCTTGGCGTCGAGAGCGCGAAGATAGCCGAAAAGATTGGCGGCCGCTTCATCGAGATCGCCATTTGCAGAGAGATTCATGATCGCTGCTGCGTGATCGGCTCCGTGCAATCGGTGCAATCCGAACGCCAGCAGCGCTTCACCTGATGCAACGCTGTTGGCATTGAGCCGCACGCGCGTGCGCGGCGCGTAGTGCGAGGCGAGCATGCCGGGCGCCAGCGGCTGGTTGGCTTCACCTGCGTCGTCTTCCGGCAGCTGCGCCAGTGCGCGGCCGAGCACGCGTTCGATCGCCTCGCGCGGTACGCCACCGGGGCGCAGCAACATCGACTGCTCGAAGCAACCGACGATGGTCGATTCGATGCCGACCTCGACCGGCCCGCCGTCGATGATGAGATCGATACGGCCGGTGAGATCGCTTGCGACATGGGCCGCCGTGGTCGGCGAGACGTGGCCTGAGAGATTTGCCGACGGCGCTACCACAGCTCCGCCGAATGCGCGCAGGATCTCGCGCGCGATCGCGTGCGAGGGGACGCGCACCGCCACCGTGTCGAGCCCGGCGGTGGCAAGCTCGGCCACCGCGCAACCTTCCGCTTTCGGCAGCACCAACGTCAGCGGGCCGGGCCAGAAGTTTTCGGCAAGGCTCAGAGCCGCCGCATCGAAGCGCGCGATTTTCCGTGCTGCCGCGAGGTCGCCGACATGCGCAATCAGCGGGTTGAAGGCGGGCCGGCCCTTGGCCTGATAGAGATGGGCGATCGCGGCCGCATTGGCGGCATCAGCCCCCAGGCCATAAACGGTCTCGGTCGGGAACGCGACCAGCCCGCCACCGGCCAAAGTGCGCGCGGCGGCAGCCACGCTGGCCTCGCCGGCGGGCAAAATCCTCGTTTTCAGGGTGACATCCACCAGGAATAAATTCCCCAATTCCGCTTCTTGCGGTGGCCCAAGCCGGAGGCTATAAGCCGCGTTCCTAGTCGGAGTGTGGCTCAGCCCGGTAGAGCACTGCTTTCGGGAAGCAGGGGTCGCAGGTTCGAATCCTGCCACTCCGACCATGATCTTTCCCGCACGATCGCGCGCTTTTGGCCTGTTTTCGCGAGGCCTGCAACCCTGTGCTTCAGCCCCGCAGGTGAGCTTCCCGCGCGGCGCGTTTTGCCGGAGCGACCCGTGTTCGTCCGCGGATCGGCGCGACAGGCTCCATCTTCAATTTGTGTCCGACCTGCACGATGGCATCCAGCGCCGGGATCAGCTCCGTTCCCAGCGGCGTCAGGCAGTACTCGACTGAGGGCGGCGAAGTCGGCTGCACCGTGCGCTTCACGACGCCGCGGCTTTCCAGTTCGCGCAGCCGTTGCGACAGCACCTTGGCCGACACCGGCGGGATATCGACGCGCAGTTCGCTGAACCTGCGCGGGCCTTCCCGCAGATGCCAGATCACGTTCGGCGCCCAGGCGCCGGCGATCGTCATCATGCACTCGGTGAGCGCGCAGGGTTGCGGCGGCGGCGGGCTGCGGTTCTTGCGGACCTTAAAGCTCATCACTTCACACTGGTTACCGCGGGGAAACGTTATTCGACGAGTAACCGATGGTTACCAGGTTGGCAAGGGAAACCGACAGCCCTAGGTACGGCGTCTTAACCGCAGCAACGAGGAACACTGACATGCAACTCTACTTCAAGCCGGGAGCCTGCTCACTTTCGTCCCGCATCGTTCTGACTGAACTCGGCCTTGTCTACGAGGCCATCAAGGTCGACACCGACGCCGGCCGCACCGAGTCCGGAGACGACTATCGCGCAATCAATCCGAAGGGCTACGTGCCGGCCCTGGAGCTCGATGGCGGCGGGGTGCTGACCGAGAACCCGGCGATCCTGCAATATCTCGCCGACTCCAACCCGAACGCGAACCTGGCGCCGCGTGCCGGAACGCTGGAGCGCGCAAGGCTGCAGGAATGGCTCAACTTCACCTCTTCGGAACTGCACAAAGCGTTCGCGCCGTTCTTCAGCGGGCGCACGCTGGGCGAGGAAGAGCAGCAGCAGGCGCATGCGGCGCTCGCGCTCCGGATCGGCGACGTCGAACGCACCCTCTCCGATGGGCGAAACTTTGCGCTCGGCGACAAGTTCAGCGTCGCGGACGCCTATCTGTTCGTGGTGCTGAACTGGTGCAACTTCATTGCGGTCGACCTCAAGCGCTGGCCGCACGTCGCAGGTTTCGTTACGCGCATGTCGAACCGTTCGGCGGTCCGCACTGCCATGGCGCGCGAGGGCCTGATTGCCGAGGCCGCGCAATGAGCGCGGCCTTCCGCGAAATCACGCTGGTCCTGTCCGACTACTTCGACGCGCTTTACTTCTGCGATACGGTCAAGCTCGAGAAGGTCTTCCATCCCAGGGCGATCTATGCGACGGCCGACGAAACGCCGCTGCTCTACCGGACCATGGCTGAGTACGTCCCGGTGGTGGCGGCGCGGCAATCGTCCGCCTCGCGGGGCGAGGTGCGGCGGGATCAGGTCGACGACATCGAGCTCGCCGGCGAGAACACGGCCTTCGCACGGGTGCGATGTTCGATCGGCTCGCGTGACTTCGTCGATTTTCTCACGCTGGTGCGAACCGACGGAACATGGCGGATCATCGCCAAGGTTTTTCAGATCATCGAACGCGGAAGCCCCGAGTGATGACGTGGCCGTCGTCGCGTATCGGATCGTACTCGGCGCGATCTTGCGACATCATTGGAGTTTTTGGAAAGCCGCCCTGAAATCGGCGAGCGAGATCTGTACGGTGATGGGTCTCTTTTGCAGATCCTGAAATCCCATGGTCATTTCCTGTTCCGACTGCAGAGCTGCCAACAGTTCCTTGGAAATTGCGAGGCCCGCGTAGCACCCCCCGGCGTCACAGGTCTGGATTTCGAGCTGCTGGAGGGGGCGCTTGCCAAGTTGCAGTGTTGTGCCAGCGGGAAGGAACATACCGTGGCCCAGCTGCAAATCAGCATGGTCGGTTGCTTCGTGTCGCGCGCAATGCTGACGACCGTCGATACGAGCAGCTGTTGCGTTGCTTTCAGTCGGACGTCCTGGATGGCCTTGCATTCGAGCACCCCGGCGCTGCTCGCGCACCGGACGAGACCACCCGAGGAATCGACCTGTGGTACTGCCGGAGTTGACTGCGCATGCGCCGGCCCGGCGAGGATGCTCAAGCAACGCAAATTCCAAATGCAATCGCGTGGTTCAACATCCAACCCCATCTGCAAACAGCAGTAGAGAGCACTGACGTCCAGGAGCAAGCCATCCACAACCTGCATTGGCCGGTTCGTCGATGAGTGTGAAGGTCGTGCTGCGGCGCCGCCAGGCTCGCGGTGCCCACTTCAGCGAAAGACCAAGGATTGATCTGGTCGCCGAATGCAATTCTAGATGCTTGTATTCGAGATGTTTCCACGTGTGGCGAAGGCGGATCACTATCTTGTCGACATTGTGCAGGGAAGGCCCCCTCAAATCCCTGGAATGACTTCAGGCCTCCGGCGTGCCGGGCCTCGGTACCATGGCGTCCGCGTGGACGAAACAAGGGGGCGTGGCACATGAGGACCGAGCCCGAGGCTTGGGACGTTGTTGTCTGCGATGCCGAGGTCTCACTGTGAGCCGTCATCGCTACTTTATGGTTTGGCCTGGCGGCCATGGCGCCGGGCCATGAGCCGTTCAGCCCTGCGGCCTGCCGTCATTTCCAGTTTTCTTGCTGCCACGTCATCTCTGGTAGCGCCTTCGCAGTCGATGGCCGGGCCGGATGCCTGCTCGACAGGTGCGCCAATGTTGCGACGTGTACGGGCAACCGATCTGCTGGAATCGCCAGTGGCGTCGATTTTGCCGTGCCTGCGGTGACGACGCTGAACGTCAACACTCTGACACAGAATATTGCGCCCGGTGCCGGCGTCGACGGCATCAGTTTTGTCAGTGCTCGATCGTCACGGTTACCAGCACGACGGGCGCCTTCGCAATCTCCGTTCAAGGTGCGGGAGCCGACGGCGTTGTTCGCCAACGGGACTGACATCACTGTTTCGCATACCGGCAGCATCGCTTCGGCACTGGGAAGCGGCGTTCCGCGGTGATGGCGTCGTGGCTGTCGATGCTGCCGATCACCCAGCCGCCGCCATGCATGTAGACCAGCGCGGGCAGGGCGCCTGATGCGCGCGGCCGGTAGATGCGGATGCGCACCGGGCGCGGCGCGTCGACGATGCGGGTCTCGACGTCGAGTCCATCGGGATAGGGCGGCCGCGCGGCCGCCGACAGGCGCTCGACGCGTTCGCGCCAGGTTGCGACCGGCAGCGACAGCGGCGGTTCAGGCCAGGCCTCCTCCACGCGCGCGATGAAGGGGATAAGCTCGGGATCGATGGCCATCAATGCTTCCTACGAGATTCGCTGCTTCCTGTGAGATTCGCCTAGCGGCCGCCAAAGATCGCTTTCGGCAGGCGCGCGTGAATGCCGTTCACGCCGTTGACGAGTTGCGTCACCAACAGATCCGCCTGCAACGAGCACAGCGCGTAGGCGTCCTGCGGGCGCATGCCTTGCGTCTCGGCGAGGTGATCGATCATGTCGAGCACGGCCTGGCGCGCTGCTTCGCGCAGATCGGCGTCGAGTCCCATGGTGATGAAGTGATCATGCGTCTCGGCGCGGGGCCGCTTGATGGCACGGCCCTTGATTACAGTCAGTTTGAGTTCCGCCGCCCGCATCGCGGTCTCGAGCGCGGTCTGCACCACTTCGCCGGCGCCTTGCGCCGCATGGGCGTCACCGGCATAGAAACCGGCGCCTTCGACAAAGACCGGCAGATAGAGCACCGATCCCTCCACCAGATCGGCGCAATCGATGTTACCGCCGAAATTGCCGGGGATGGCGGAGCTTTGCGGCGCCGCACCCGCCGGCGGCAGCACGCCCATGATGCCGAGAAACGGTTTGAGGGGGAATGTGATGCCATCGCCGAACTTCGCCGTCATCGAGCTCTGGTCGAGCCTGAAATGGCGCAACTCAGCCTCGGGAAAGATATCGGCGAGCAGGCCGCGGCTGTGTTTGCCCGGAATGAGGTTGACGCCGTGATCGGCAACATCAAGCCGCTCGATCTCGACCTTGAGCACGTCGCCGGGCTCGGCCGTTGCCACCGCGATGGGTCCGGTCAGGGCATGCGGGCCGCGGCCTTCCTCGCGGCAGCGATCGCGCAAGGCCAGCGCCTGCTCGATCCGCATGTCTTCGCAAACGGCATTGTCCCACATCGTCCAGGTATCGAGCACGACGGTGTCGCCCGACGCGATGCTGAGGACCGGTTTTGCCAGCGGCGAAATCACGCCGCGCATGATGGTCGCGGCGGAGGCCTTGAGCTGATGGGTTGCCATCACCGCGCCCGGAATCGTGGCGCGCTCAAGCCACCGAGCCCTTGCCCTGCAACGACTCGACGAGCTTGTTGACCGCAACCGTCGCGCCCTTGCCGGCTTCGTTGCCAAAGATCAGCCGTGCGAACTGGCCGCCGAGATAGGGGTGCAGGCCCATGTCGTAAAGCGCCAGGAAATTGCGGGTCTCGATCGCATGCCGTTCGTCCTTGCGCAGTGCGTAGCGGTCGAGCACCGCGGACTCCTTTGCGGCGAACTCCTCGCGCAGCGGGATCGACCATTTCAGATCCTGGATCAGGTCATGGGTGGCCAGCGACGGATTGAATTTTTCCAGTCCCATCGGATGCTCTCCTCACGCCACCGCGCGACGCTGTTTCGGCATATTGGCGTCGATGTCCCACAGCACCGCACCGATGCCGCACTTGAATTCCTTGTGCACGGTGTAGCCGAAGCTCTTGCCGGGCTTAGGTCCGATCGCGCCGAGCACGACCACCCAGGCAAGCAGTTCCGCGGTGCCGCCGGAGCCGGCGGCTTCCATCTTCTCGATCGTCAGCTCGCGCAGCAGCTTTTCGTGGTCGCCGGAGGCAACCAGGGACAGGAACCAGCGGTCGAACTCCTCGTCGATGAAATAATAGCGGGCGCCGCCGGGCTCGTGGCTCAAGCCGCCGGAGCCGAGGAGCGCCACGCGCATGTCGGCGGGCAGGTCGTTGCGGATGAAATCGCCGAGCGCCTGGCCCACCTGATAGCAGCGGTGCTGGTCGGGAATCGGCGGCACGGTGCAGTTCTGCAACACCGGCACCATCGGGATTCCGGAGCCTGCGATGTTGGTGAGCAGTACGGGCACCGAGATGTTGTCGTCGAATTTCAGGTTCTCATTCTGCGCGAACATGCGAATGCCGCGCCTCGTCATGCCGTCGAACAGGGCTGCCGCAATCTCGGGCGAGCCCTTTACGGTGTAATCCTCGCAGCCGATCCACGGCTTGAACCATTCGAACGGGCCGCGGTGCTCGCCTGACATGCCGATCAGGAAGTCCGGATAGGCGCGGATGCGGCTGTTGGCCAGGTGATCGTTGGCGAACACGATCAGCACGTCCGCCTTCGCCTCGGCGATGGCCTCCGTCAGGTTACGATAGGTGGTGGCCACGACGTCCTTGACGTCTGGCGGCGCGGTTTCAAGCAAGCCGATCAAACCCGGCGCATGCGGCGCGCCAGCCGCGAACACGATTTCTGCCATGGCAATCCTCCCGGTTGGCTTCATGATTGACTAATTATTCCAAGGCTGTCAAGATTTTGGAAAATCTTATTGAGATTGGAATTCTGGAATGATTCGACGATAGTGGTCTCAGGGAATCGCAGCTCGAAAGCGCATTGATATGAAAAGCCTTTCCGCCGAACACCGTTGGGGCCCCGGCGTAAAACCGTCACGCGAGGAGGAGCCCCGGACGCTGGCCGGGCGGGTCGCGCAGCAATTGCGGCGCGACATCATCTGCCACCGCCTCGCACCCGGGGAACGGCTGCAGTTTGAAAAACTCGGCAAGCGCTACGGGGTCGGCATCAGCCCGCTGCGGGAAGCGCTGTTCCAGGTCGCGGCCCAGGGGCTGGTCATCGCCGAGGACCACAAGGGGTTCTTTGTTGCGCCGGTGCATTTTGACGAGATGCTCGACGTCTCCAAGCTGCGCGCCAATCTCGAGACGTTCGGCATCCGCGGATCGATCCGCGACGGTGGGGCGGATTGGGAAGTCGATTTGATCGCGGCCTTTCACCGGCTCAAGCTCGCCGGGATCGCTGTCGCGGCGGACCAGGACGACGAGGACCGCCGCACCGCGTGGGAGGATCGCCATCGCGATTTCCACTACGCGCTCTGCAAGGGCTGCGGTTCGCCGTGGATGTTGCACTTCTTCAATGAGCTCTACGATCACATGGAGCGCTATCGCCGCTACTTCTGGAAATATGCCGAGCGTGCGGTCGCCGCCGACAGCGAGCACGAGGCGATCATGAAAGCGGCGCTCGACCGCGACGAGGAACGCGCCACGCGGCTGTTGCAGGCGCATTTCCGTAGGCAAGCAGAATTGACCATGAACCTGCGCAGCAAGGTCGAGAAGGCTGTTGCGGCCAGCGGCTAGCGCCGGATCGGCCCGATCTGGCCAGGGTGTGTACTCATTCAAACGCGCACGGTCGGCTTTTCGGGTCTGAGCGGAAATTTTCTGCTCGATCCGAAACTCAAGGCGGCCATCGGCCAGCCGTTCGCGCCTAGCAAGGCGATTTACAATCTATGGGCACTGGCTTGAGCCGATAGGATGTTGTCTGCTGAGCTTTTGGAGGCGGGTGTGCGACGGCGCAGCTTTATCACGCTATTCGGTGGCTTGGCGGCGTCTCCACTGCTTTGGCCGCTCGCGGCGCGAGCGCAGCGGACGGCTGGCGTTCCGATGCTCGCTATACTGATGCCAGGATTGGAGCGCGACCAGGACCGTCAACTGCGACTGGCGGCCTTTCGCGCGGCGCTTGCCAAGCTCGGCTGGTCGGAGGGCAACAATCTCCGGATCGAAACTCGCTGGGGCGGCGAGGATGTGGCGCTGTTCGCACGCCACGCCGCCGAGCTTGTTGCAATGAGGCCCGACGTTCTGCTGTGCGACGGCAGCGCGGCCCTCGATGCGTTGCGGCGGCAAACCCAAACTGCTCCCATCGTGTTCGTCACCGTCGGTGACCCCGTCGGCCAGAGCTTCGTCCAGAAGTCTGGCCCGTCCCGGCGGCAACATCACGGGCTTTAGCGCCATGGATGCGTCATTGGCGGAAAAATGGTTGGAGATGCTGACGCAAATCGTTCCTCCGGTGAAACACGTTACGGTCCTCTTCAATCCAGCAACCCTTGCCCAGCACGTGATTCGCTCGGTCGAGGAAGCTGCGCAGCCTTTCGGGATTTCGGTGCGGACGGCCTCGGTCGACAATGTTGCCGCGATTGAGGCGGTCACAGCAGATCTCGCGCGTGAGCAGCGCAGCGGAATGGTCGTTCTGCCCAATGCATTCACGGTGAGCCATCGCGCCGTCATTATCGAACTTGCGGCCCGGTACCGCATACCGACGGTGTATTCCTTTCCATACTTTGCCACCGACGGCGGCCTGATGTCGTACGGCGTCAACGTCATCGATCTGCACCGCCGTTCGGCGGCCTATGTGGATCGTATTTTGAAGGGCGATAAACCCGGCGATCTGCCGGTTCAACGGCCAATCAAGTTCGACCTCGTGATCAACCTGAAGACCGCAAAGGCTTTGGGCATCACTATCACGCCCGCACTTCTGGCCGCTGCCGACGAGGTGATCGAGTAGGTTAAGCGATCTCACGCTTCTGGGTCTTCTCGGACCCCAACCAACGTCCGCACTTACGCTGCCCTTGGGGGATATTGCGGATTTATGAGTACACGCCCTAATCATTCGCCCCAATGATCGCCTCGACCACGCCCTTGGTGACGTCGGCGGTCTTCGCGCTGCCGCCGAGATCGGGTGTGTGGAAACGGGGATCGGCGGTGACGCGCTCGATCGCCTTCATCAGACGGGTGGCGGCGGCCGGCTCGCCCAGATGTTCCAGCATCATCACCGCCGACCAGAAGGTGCCGATCGGGATTGGCGATGCCCTTGCCCATGATGTCGAACGCCGAACCATGGATCGGCTCGAACATCGAGGGAAAGGTGCGCTCCGGATTGAGGTTGGCGGTCGGCGCGATGCCGAGCGAGCCTGCAAGCGCCGCGGCAAGATCGGACAAGAATGTCGGCGTGCAGATTGGTGGCGACGATGGTGTCGAGCGACTGCGGCTTGCATGACCATGCGCATGGTCATCGCATCGACCAGCATCTTGTCCCAGGTGACATCCGGGAATTCGCGCGCCACTTCGACCGCGATCTCGTCCCACATCACCATGGCGTGACGCTGCGCGTTCGACTTGGTGACGACGGTCAGGAACTTGCGCGGCCGCGATTGCGCCAGACGAAACGCGAAGCGCATGATGCGTTCGACGCCGGCGCGGGTGAACATCGACACGTCGGTGGCGGCTTCCAGCGGCGAGCCCTGGTGGACGCGGCCGCCGACCCCGGCGTATTCGCCTTCGGAGTTCTCGCGCACGATCACCCAGTCGAGCTCGCCGCCGTTGACGTGGCGCAGCGGCGAGGTGATGCCCGGCAGCACGCGTGTCGGGCGCACATTGGCGTATTGGTCGAACGGCTGGCAGATCGCAAGCCGCAGGCCCCACAGCGTGATGTGGTCGGGAATTTCGGGATGGCCGGCCGAGCCGAACAGGATCGCGTCGTGCTTCCGGATCAGGTCGCGGCCGTTCTCCGGCATCATGCGGCCGTGCTTCTTGTAGTACTCGCCGCCCCAGTCGAAGTGGTCGACCGCGAAGCTGAAAGCCGCCTTCGCGCTTGGCGAGTGCCTGCAGCGCCTCGACGCCGGCGGCGATCACTTCGGTGCCGATGCCGTCGCCGGGGATGGCGGCGATTGTGTAGGTTTTCATGTCGGATCCGAATTGTCAATATGCGAATCGGCGCGGTCGAGTAGCGGATCGGTCATCTAGTTGCCCTTGACGCCCGCGGCCTTGATGACCGCGTCCCATCGCTTGCACTTCGGCGGTGAGCTGCGACTTCAGCGCGTCCGGCGTCGCCAGCGCCTGAGCCACCGGCTCGGTGCCGAGGCTGGCGAAGCGCTCGATCACCTTCGGGTCCTTCAGCGCGGCCTGCAGCGCGGCGACGAGCTTGTCGGTCGCTTCCTTCGGCAATCCTTTCGGCGCCCACATCGCGTGCCAGGCCGAGACCTCGAAGCCCGGCAGCGCGCCGCTGTCGAGCGTCGGCAGGTCCGGCAGCGACGAGACCTTGGACTTGGTGGTGACGGCGTAGCCTTTGATCTTGCCTTCCTTGATCTGGTTGGTGGTGTTGGTGGTCTGGTCGCACATGACGTCGAACTGGCCGCCGATGCAGGTCGTTCATGGCAGGGCCGGTGCCGCGATAGCCGACGCCGATCATCTGCACGCCGAGTTCCTTCATCAGCATCAGCGTGCACAGGTGCGAGGCCGAGCCGATGCCGGCGTGGCCATAGGTCACCTTGCCCTTCTCGGCGCGAATCCAGTCGAGCAGCTCCTTGACGTTCTTTGCCGGCAACGCCGGTCTTGGACACGAGCGTCATCGGCACGTCGGTGATGCGGCCGAGATGGTCGAAATCGTTGACGACGATCGTATTTGAGATTGTCGTAGAGGGCAGGCGCGGTGGCCTGCGCAATGTGCCAGACCGCGATGGTGTAGCCGTCGGGCGCGGCCTTGGCGACGCGCGCCATGCCGATCGTGCCGCCGGCACCGCCGATGTTCTCGACGATCACGGTCTGGCCGAGCGTGCGGCCCATCGATTCGGCGATCAGGCGTGCCACCGTATCGGTCGGCCCGCCGGCCGCCGCCGGCACCACCAGCGTGATCGATTTTGAGGGATAGGCGGCCTGGGCCGCGGCCGATTCCGGGGCCATCGCGGTCGCCAGCGCAATAACGCCGGCCGAGAACGCAAGCTTGATCGGGGTCATGGGCATCTCCCTGTTGGTGTCTGCCGCGTTTCCCGAGGCAATCCCGGCCAGTTTAGGGTGGCCGCTTGCTAGACACAATTGCACGGCCCGCCGTCGCTCGCGAGACCCAGCGCGATGACCGACGATCCGCCGCAACCGTCCCCAGAAAGCTGTGGAACAATGCTAACCGCCTTCGCCAGGCGGTAACCTTGACGGCGGTCACCGCTGGAATTGGGCGCGTGACTTCCTAGATAATGAGGGTTCCCTGCCGGTATTTTGGGAGGCCCTGTCATGGTCCTCAAATCTGTGTTTGCGGCTGTCACCTGCGCCATCTGGCTTGCGGGCGGTTCTGCTCGCGCCGACGACTATCGCCCCGGCGAATATCTCAACCTCGATCTTTCGAAGGCGGTGCTGTCGCCGAAGCGGCTGGGCCCACCGGCCGAATTCGAACCGGTGGCGGTCGAGGCGCGGACGGATGCCAAGCAGGTGGCCGCGGAGCCTGTTGTGACGACGCCGAAGGTGCGCCTCGCGCAACCGCGCACCGAGAAGCCCCGCGCTGCCGCGCGCAGCAAGCTGGCGCGGCGCAGCAACCCGCTGGATGCCCAGGCGATGGATACGCGCGGCCGCAAGTCAGTTCAGCCTTCAGTCCAGACCTGGCCGTGCAAATCCGGCGGCATCTGCGACTGGAAGCGCTAACGCGCAGTAAGAGCAACGGCACGCCGCTGCGGAGTCATCTCCCTGTCGTAAAACCTTCGGCGAGGAGTCGTGTTGAGCAGGCATTTTCCGTCGTGATTCGACGGAGACGTGCCGGATGGCGATTGCGATTCGTGGGGACACAAAGCGGCAGCTCACGCGCCGCCGGCTGTTGGCTCGATCCGCTTCAACACTTGCCGTCGCGGGGCTCGGCAGTCTCGCAAAACCCTATCTCACCCGCGCCGCCGATCGCCCGCTGATCGCAAGCGGTATCCAGTCCGGCGATGTCGCCTCCGATTCCGCCGTGATCTGGGCGCGCGCCGATCGCGCCGCGCAGGTGCTGGTGGAATGTTCGACGGTCGAGAGCTTTTCGAGCATCGTTCGCGCGGCATCGCTTGATGCGCTGCCGGACCGCGACTTCACCGCAAAACTCTTGATCGACGGCCTGCCGCCGGGACAGGACATTTTCTACCGGGTGCGGCTCGCCGATTTTGACGCCGGCCTCGCCGGCGAGACACAAATCGGACGTTTCCGCACCGCGCCGGTCGCGCAACGGTCGGTCTCGTTCACATGGTCGGGCGACACCGCAGGGCAGGGTTGGGGCATCGACCCCGCGCGCGGCGGATATCGCACCTACCGCACCATGCTGCAGAACCGCCCGGATTTCTTCATCCATTGCGGCGACCACATCTATGCGGATTGTCCGATCGAGCGGGAGCTGAAGCTGCCGAATGGGGCGATCTGGCGCAACGTCGTCACCGAGGAGAAATCCGTCACCGCGCAGAGCCTCGCGCAGTTCCGCGGCAACTATAAATACAATTGGCGCGACCAAAACTTTCGCGCCTTCCATGCCGAAGTGCCGTTGTTCGCGCAATGGGACGACCACGAGGTGACCAATGACTGGTCGCCGGGCGGGACCGTTGATGACACCGGATTTGCGGAGGACGGCAGCTCGCGCCTCGTCGCGCGCGCCCGCCGCGCCTTCCATGAATTCATGCCGATCCGCAGCACGCCGGCACAGGATGGCCGCGTCTATCGAAAAATCTCCTATGGCCCGCTGCTCGACGTCTTCCTGATCGACATGCGCAGCTATCGTGACTTCCAGCTGGAACAAGGGTGATGCTGGCGACGCCTGTATCCTGGGCGCGACACAGCTTGCCTGGCTCAAGCGCGAATTGCTGGCGTCGGACGCGACCTGGAAGGTGATTGCCGCCGACCTTCCGATCGGGATCGTCAGCGAGGACGCGATTGCGCTCGGCGACGGCCCGCCGGAACGGCGCGAATGCGAGATCGCCGATCTCTTGTCCTTTCTCAAGCGCGCCGGCGTGCGCAACATCGTCTGGCTCACCGCCGACATGCATTACACCGCCGCGCATTACTATGATCCGGACCGCGCCGTGTTCCGCGATTTCGAGCCGTTCTGGGAATTCGTCTCCGGCCCGCTGCATGCCGGCACCTGGGGGCCGGGCCCGCTCGACAACACCTTTGGTCCGCGGGCGGTCTATCAGAAGGGCTGCGAGGCGGGGCAGGGCGAAAATCTTGCGCCTTGTTTCGGCCTGCAATTCTTCGGCCGCGTCGATATCGACGGCGAGAGCGGCGTCATGACCGTCACGCTGAAGGACGTCGATGACACGGATCTTTGGTCGGTTGACATCACGCCGCGGCGCGATGCCCGGCCGGGATTGCTGGTCGCCCAGCACATTTGATCCGGCTAGCGCAGCCAAGCGCGTTCTAGCGGGCCGCCTCGCGATCGAGCAACTGCCGCTTGCGCTCCACGCCCCACGCATAGCCCGACAGCGAGCCGTCGCTTCGCACCACACGGTGGCAGGGGATGACGACGGCGTGGTTGTTGGCGGCGCAGGCGCCGGCAACGGCGCGAACGGCCTTCGGCGCCCTGATGCGGCGGGCGATGTCGGCATAGGACGCGGTTTGTCCGGCAGGGATCTCCTGCAACGCGCGCCACACGCGCTGCTGGAATGCGGTGCCGCGCACGTCGAGCGGTAGCTCGAAACGGCGTTCCGGCGCCTCGATGCTGCCGATGACGGAGGCAATCAGCGATTCGTAGCCCTTGTCGGCGCCGATCAGCGTGGCCTTCGGGAAGCGGTCCTGCAGGTTGCGGACCAGTTCGTCGGGATCATCGCCCAGAAGGATGGAGGCGACGCCCTTGGCGCTGGATGCGACCAGGAAGGCCCCAAGCGAGGATTGGCCGACTGCAAACCGGATCTCTTCGTTGCAGCCGCCGGCGCGATACTGTGACGGTGTCATGCCGAGCATGTCGGTCGACTTGGCATAGAATCGGCCGCTCGAATTGAAGCCTGCATCATAGATCGCCTCCGTGACGCTGTTGCCCCTGGCGAGACCCTCGCGCACCCTGGCCGCGCGACGCGCCGAGGCATAGTGTTTCGGGGTGACGCCGGTGACGGCCTTGAATATCCGATGGAAATGGCCGGCGCTCAATCCGCTGCCTTTGGCGAGTTCGCTCAGTGACAATTCACCGTCGCCGAGCTCTATCCGGCGGCAGGCGTCCGCCACAATAGCCGCGTATTCCTCCTCTGCCGAGGGGCCGTCAGGATTGCAGCGCTTGCAAGGCCGAAAGCCTGTTGTCCTGGCCTGCGCCAGCGTGGTGTGGAACTGGACGTTTTGCGGGTTGGCGGTTCGCGAGGGACAGGACGGCCGGCAATAGACGCCTGTTGTTGCCACCGAATACCAGAATTTGCCGTCGGCGCTGCGGTCGCGCGCCACAACGCGCGCCCAGCGCGGGTCGTCCGCAACCACTTGGCGCGAGCGCGCCGTCGAAATCGCCATGTGTATCGTCATCGTCGTGATCCAGTCGTCGGGATTTCGCGCCTTGTGCATCGCAGACCGCTATGCAAGGCGCCACCCGTTTTCCGATCAGTCTTTTTTCAATCTTGCCTGCCGAAAGGGTGGACCGCCGCCGAAGCCGGCGGCGGTCCGGATCATGCTCTAGGCGGCGCGGATCAGGCCGAGCTGCTGCAAGGCGGTGACACCGTCATCGAGGCCGACTTCCTCGATAATCTTGCCGTTCCTCAGCTGCAGCACGGTGGTGCCGGTGAAGTGCATTTTGCGGCCGGTGCTGGCGGGCAGCGATCCCACCAGGAAATCGCTGAACGCCGGACCCGTATGCGTGCCGCCGCCTGCCCAGCGGCCGACGACATAGTCGCCTTCGGCGATCAGGTCGGCGGCGCCCCAGAAATTGAGGTCGGGAAACGCGGCGCGGAAGTCGGTCATGAAGTCCTTGATGTCGTCACGTCCCTTGCGCGGCTCATGCAGCGAATACTGCAGCAGCATGTCGGGGCTGCGAGTTCGTCGACGATTGCAAGATTGCAGGTCTTGCCCCAGAAATCGTTGAACCAGCGGCCGACGATGGCCTTGTTGTCTTCTTCTTTCGACATTGCGCTTCTCCTGAAGTTTGCAGATTGGCTGCCATCGGGCAGTCGCGCTTGGAGATCGTGCAAAGCGCGCGCTGCGGCACTCCGTTTATTGCTGTCGTATCGAAAGTGCGCGCGATCGTTTGCGGCATCACGATCGCGACATCGATGTGGAACGAAGATTTGAAGACAAGAACCGGAGTGCGTCATTGCGGGCGAGGCGTCAGGTTGCGGCTCGACGCAACGTCCTCACCAACAGAAAGCACGACCGATGGAAATTCTCTCGCGACAGGCGGCCAAGGTGAATGCGGCCGAAGAAGTCTGCCCCTACACGGGCGCGACAGTCAGCTCGCAGCTTGCAGCCGCAACCACCGGCAGGAAGGCTGCGCTGAAGGAGCCGCCCGGCGACATGGGTCGGCCGTACATCGGCAACATGAAGGCGTTCGGCGCCGATCCGTTCAGCTTCACGCTGAACGGCACACGCAAGTATGGCGGTGTCTGGAAAACCCGGTTGCTCGGCACCACCGTGGTGTTTTTCGCGGGCGCGCGGCCGTTTTCCTTCTTCATGGACCCGAACAACTTCACGCGCGAGAACGCGACGGTGAAGTTCGTGCAGGCGCTGCTGCATCCCGAGGCTGTCCCGTTCCTCGATGGCGACGTGCACAAGCGGCGCAAGCAGCTGTTGCTTGCGGCCTTCAGTGATGCGGCGCTGGAGAGCTATCTGCCGAACATCCAGGCGGTGTTCAACCGCTATGCGGCCGGATGGGTCGGCCAGGACAAGGCGATCGGGCGCGACGTGCGCCAACTGGTGTTCGACCTCATTAACGTGCTGTTTGCCGCCGGCGATCCGACCCAGACGAATGTGGCTCTCGCCGACGATTTCACCGCGCTGGCGCAGGGCGCTTTCGCCGTGCCGATCAACCTGCCGGGCACGACCTACCGCAAGGCGCTGCAGGCGCGCGACCGCCTGCGCGCGTTCGTGAAAAAGCAGGTCGCCGAGAACGACGGCGCAGGGACCGCGCTCGGCGATGCTGAAGCAGGCGAGACTGCCGAACGGTGAACGGCTCAGCACCCATGAAATCGAGATCGAACTTGTGCATTTCTTCTTCGCGGCGGTGGCCGCGTTGGGCTCGGCATTGGCCTGGTCGTTGGTGGTTCTCGGCCAGAATCCGGAGCTTGCCGCGCGGCTGCGCGCCGAGGCGGACGGAGTCTTCGGAGCCAATGCCGAGCCGACTTTCGCGCAAGTGAAGCGGCTGTCGCTGGCGGCCCAGGTCTCGCGCGAGATCCTTGCGGACCTCTCCGCTGACGACGACGACCCTGGTCGGGATGGCCAAACGCGACCTTGAATTCGACGGCATGATCATCCGCAAGGGCTGGAAGGGCATCGGATTGACCTGGGCGACCCTGCAGGACGGCACGACGTTCAAGGACCCCTCGCGGTTCGATCCTGACCGTCTCTCGGAGGAGGCGATGCGATCGCTGCCCGAAGGCGCCTATGTGCCGATGAGTGGCGGGCCACGCGATGGCCATCGCTGCGGCGGCGAAGAACTGGTCAAGGTCGTGATTCCGACCTTCATCGCCTGGTTCGTTCGCAACCACGACTGGACGTTCCCGCCGCAGGACACCTCGCCGGGCCCGGGCGGTCTCGGGCCCTTGCCCAGGGGCGGTTTGCGGATGCAGATCAGGAGGAGGGCGCGCTAGCGACGCGTCCGTCGTGGATGCCAATTCTGCCCCGGCGGCGCGGACATCGAGCATGGCTCGAGGTGCCGCCGGCGTCGACATAGCCTTGCGACCGCCGGCTTGGGGCCGCCTAGGGGCGTCACCAGAAAATACCCACCGACGACCATCAGCGTTGACAGCGTGATTGCTATGCCCGCCACCGCGATTACAATGGCAAGCAGCCCATGGGTTTCCAGCCATCGTTGTAGTGCGTTGCCCGCCTTGCTCATCGTCCTCTAACTCGTTCTTGATTTGCGCGACACCGCGTCGGCAGGCTAGGCTGTTACCCCTTCTCATCCCGCCTATCAACCACCCGTCATTTTCACGGTGACGGCCGCCGGTCGCGGTCGCAAGGCCGTTTGGAGCACCCTTCAGGAGCACCCATGGAAAACATCAAGACCCAGGGCATTGCGATGCCAAAACTCGGGCTCGGCACCTTCCGCATGCAAGGCGATACCTGCCGCGCGGCGGTGGAGAGCGGGCTTGCGCTCGGCTACCGCCATATCGACACCGCCGAGATGTACGGCAACGAGGAAGCGATTGGCGCCGCCATCGCCACCGCCGGCGTGCCGCGCAACGATCTGCATGTCACGACAAAGGTCTGGCACGAGAACCTCGCGCCTGCCGCGATCCGCAAGGCCTTCGACGCCTCGCTGAAGAAGCTGCGGCTCGACCATGTCGACCTCTATCTGATCCACTGGCCGTCACCCGGCATGAAGCTGGCGCCTGCGCTGGAGACGCTGATGAAGCTGAAGGAGGAGGGCCGTACCCGCGCCATCGGCGTCGCCAACTTCACCACGGCGCTGCTCAAGCAGGCGGTCGAGGAGATCAAGGCGCCGATCGCCTGCAACCAGATCGAATATCACGTGATGCTCGACCAGGCGAAGGTGATGAAATATCTCGCCGCGCACAATATTCCGCTGGTCGCCTATTGCCCGCTGGTGCAGGGCCGCGTGGCTGCTGACGAGACGCTTACCAAGATCGGCCGCAAGCATAATGCGAGCGCGGCGCAAGTCGCGCTGAAATGGCTGCTCGACCAGAATGGCGTCGCCGCGATCCCGAAAGCATCGCGCGCCGAAAGCCAGAAGGCCAATCTCGACGCGTTGAAGGTCACGCTCGACGACGACGACCGCAAGGCGATCGCGGCGCTGGCAAAGGACCGCCGTTGCGTCAATCCGGGCTTTGGGCCGGACTGGGATTGATGACCGCAGCAACCGCTGTTGTCCCTGCGAAAGCAGGGACCCAAACCACAGGGCTTGGTTGGTTTGACGAAGCCGTCCACCAGCTTCTTTCACCAACATCCGCCGCGGCGTATGGGTCCCTGCTTTCGCAGGGACGACAGCGAATCCGTTGCGACAACAACGCAAAAAAGAAAAATGGCCCCTCGACGAGCGAGGAGCCATCTTCCGTGTCAGCCTTTAGTAGCGGCGATAGCTCTTCTTGACCACAACCACACGATCGGCGTGGCGATGACGCCAGCCATTGTGCCAGCCGCGATCGTGGTGGATTTGCGCACGAGCGCCATGCCAGCCGTAATGATGGCCGCCGCGCTTGATCACAACGGTTTCGGCGCTGGCAATCGACGGTGCGGCAACGGCAATCGCACCGAGAGCCGCCAGTACATAAGCAAACTTCTTCATGATGTCCTCCTCACATGGTGAACATCAAACATCCAGTTGCGCGGAACGTTCCGGCGGAACCCGAAGAGAATTCTGAACATGCGTTCAGACGGGTTAACGCGCGCGCTTATTCGACTATCGACTGATAGACCAGCGCATTGATCTTCTGACGGTAGTGCCAGCGGATCGGGCCGGGCGCTGCAGAAAGATAGACCACCGCGAGTTCTTCCTTCGGGTCGACCCACCAGTCGGTGCCGCTGGCGCCGGGCCAGGAGAACTGGCCGACCGATCCCATCATCTTGACGACGCCGGGCGTGGTGCGCACGGCAAGCGCCAAGGCCGAAACCATAACCGGCACGGGTCGGGTCGGCATTGCCGACCATATTCTTGATGTTGGCGCCGAGCTGGTCGCTCAGCATGTAATCGACGGTGCGCGGCGCGAGCAACCGCGCCTCGCCGGCACGCCCGCGGTTCATCAGCATCATGGCAAATCGCAAATAGTCCGACGCGGTGGAGGCGGCACAGCCGCCGCCGCATTCAAACGCCAGCTTTTTGGTCAGCTCGGGCGTGCGCGCCTGTGCGTTGCCGGTGTCGGGGTCGGCGGAGAGAGGCATGGCGTAACGCTCGGCCTTGTCGGCCGGCATCGCGAACACCGTATCGGTCATGCCGAGCGGCGCGAACAAACTCGCTTGCAGATATTGTCCGAGCGACTGGTTGCTCACCTTCTCGATCACGAGGCCGAGCACGTCGAGGCCAAAACCGTAATCCCAGACTGTTCCGGGCTGGTGCAGCAGCGGCAGCGTCGCGAGCTTGTCCATGAACCTCGTGCCGTCATACTCCTGCGCCGCGGCGCTGCTGCCCGCCGGATACATCTTGTGCACCACCGAGCTGCCGCGGCCGCCATAGATGATGCCCGAGGTGTGGCGCATCAGATCCTGCATCGTGACGGGCCGGACCGTCGGCACGCTCTCGATGGTCGGCTCGCCATTGTCTGATATCGAGACGTTCATGCTGGCGAACTTTGGAAAATACTTGCTCACGGGATCGTCGATCAGGAGCTTGCCCTGCTCGTACAGCATCAGCGCGCCGACCGCCGTCATCGGCTTGGTCATCGAGGCGATGTTGAAGATGGTGTCGGTGGTCATCGCCACGTTGGCCGCCTTGTCGCGAAAACCATAGGCGTCGAACATCACGAGCTTGCCGCGCCGGGCCACCGCGATGACAGCGCCGGGAATGCGGCCGGCCTCGATGTCGGCCTTGATCGTTGCCTCGATCCGCGCCAGCCGCTCGCCGGACATGCCGACCTCTTCGGGCTTGGCGCGCGGCAGGGGATCGTCGGCACGCGCCATGCCTGATGCAGACAGGCAAAGGATGATCGCAACCATTCTGATTGACATCATGGACGCCTCCCGTTCGGGGCTCTGTCGGCCCGCCATCTGCCGCAGAGACTACGGCAGAAGGGAATAGGCGGCCAGCGGCCGGGGTCATTCTTTTTGCAGTGCAGCCGCCGTGCGATCGCGCCCGCCGCTTGCGCGTAGGCCATGCCCGGCGCATCATCGCTTCATAACAAGCATATTTGGGGAGAACGCTGTCATGACGGGAGTTTCACGCCGCAATTTCCTCAAGCTGTCCGGATCGGCCGCCGCGCTGGCGCTGTCAGGAGGCGCACAGGCCGCGATGGGACCGAACGACAAGTTCGATCTCGTCATCAAGGGCGGCGACGTCCTTGACCCCAGCCAGTCGCTGCGGGGAAAACGCGACATCGGCATCCGATGGGGCGTGATCGAGGCGATCGAGAACGACATTCCACCGGCGCGCGCGGCCAACACCATCGACGCCACGGGCAAGCTCGTGACACCGGGCCTGATCGACCTGCACAGCCACGTCTACCCGTATGGCTCGGCGATCGGCATTCCCGCCGACGAACTCGCGCAGTTCCAATGCACCACCACGCTGGTGTCGGCGGGGGATGCCGGCGCCAACAACCTTGCAGCGCTGCGCCGCTACATCGTGGCGCAGTCGCGTGCGCGCATCTATGCCTTCATCCATATCGCCAATAACGGCTTGTCCGGATTCCCGGTCGCCGAGCTCTACAACATCGATTATGCGCAGGTGGAAGCCTGCGCGATGGCGCTGGCGGAGAACGCCGACTTCCTGCTCGGGGTCAAGGTGCGGATGAGCGAGAACGTGATCGCCAAGCACGGGCTCGAGCCGCTCAAGCGGGGCATCCAGGCCTGCGAGATGTCCGGCTGGCCGGCGAAGATGATGGTGCATATTGGCGGCGTCGAGACCAGGGAGTTGATGTCGCAGATCCTTGATCTGCTGCGTCCAGGCGACGTGCTGACCCATGCCTATTCCGGCGCGCCGAACATTGGCGGGGCCTTCACCAATATCGTGCAGGACGGCAAGCTGTTGCCGGCCGCGCTCGCCGCCAAGCAGCGCGGCGTGCTGTTCGACGTCGGCCATGGCGGCGGCAGCTTCGATTTCACCATCGCCGAGGTCGCGATCCCCGGTGGCTGCGCGCCCGATACCATCTCCTCCGACATCCACGTTTTCTCCGGTAACTCGCCGGGCATGCCATTCTTGCCGAACGTCATGAGCAAGTTCATCGCGATGGGCTCCTCGCTGGAGCAGGTGGTGGCGATGGCGACCTCGGCGCCCGCGAAAATCATCAACCGCGCGCCAAAGATCGGCACCCTGCAGTTGGGGGCGCCCGGCGACGTCGCGATCATGGAGCTGGTCGAGGGGCCCGTCACCTTCGTCGACACCCGCAACAACAAGCGCGACGGCAAGCTTTTGCTGAAGCCGGTGCAGACGGTGATCAACGGCGTGCCGTTCGGCCGGCCCTATCAGGCGCCGTTCTCGGTGCGGTAGGCGTGACTGCCCTCGCGCGACGTACCTCGCCTCACAAGAGGTGAGGTCGATTTGCGCTGGCCAAAGTTTGCGCTCGATCAAAGTGTGGTTCACCGCGTGCGGCGATAATGCCGCGCGCGAGGGTTGAACGTGACCGACAGACAAGCACGAGCCGATAACGAGGTATCCGCGGGTCGTATCGCCCGCATGGCGTCGGCCGGCGGCACCGTGCGTTCAGCAAGGAGGAATTGATGGGACAGATTGTACTTGCCGCAAAAGTCAGCCACGTGCCGTCGCTGATTTTGTCGGAAGCCGAGGGCAGCCCGCTGAAGCCGGCGCGGCAGGAAGCCGTCGATTCGTTGCGCGAACTCGGCCGCCGCGCCCGCGAACGCGACGTGTCGACCTTCGTGGTATTCGACACGCATTGGCTGTCCAATTTCGGCTACCACATCAATGCCAATCCACATCACCGCGGGTCCTTCACGAGCCATGAAGCACCGCAGATGATTCAGGACCTCAGCTACGACTTGCCCGGCGACCCAGCGCTTGCTGAATCGATCGCGCGCGAGGCCGGCGGTGCAGGGCTGAAAGTGCTGGCGCACCGGGTGGGCAGCCTCGGGCTCGAATACGGCACCATCGTTCCCATGCACTACATGAACGCCGACGGCCACGCCAAGGTGGTCTCGATCGCTTCACCGCTGTTGACCTCGCCTGAGGAAAGCCGCTTGCTCGGCGAGGCGACGCGGCGCGCCATCGAACGCTCCGACGAGCGCGTAGCCGTGATTGCCAGCGGCTCGCTGTCGCACCGTCTCTTTCCGAACAAGCAGCTCGGGCCGGAAGCCTGGACGTCGATTGCCAGCGAATTCAACCGCCAGGTCGATTTGCGCGTGCTCGAACTGTGGCATCAGGGCCGCTACCGCGAGTTCATTGACATGCTTCCGGACTACGCCGTCAGGTGCAATGGCGAGGGCGGCATGGCCGATACCATCATGCTGTTCGCAGCACTCGGCTGGTACGATTACCAGGGCAAGGCGGAGCAGCTCTGCGACTACTTCCCCTCCAGCGGCAGCGGCCAGGTCAATGTGGAGTTTCACGTCGCGGCGTAGCTGGCCTACCCCCGCACGCGCTTCTCCACATTGGCGCTACGCGTCGGCACGCCGAACTCCTTGCGGCAGACATCGGCAAGCACGGCGACACCTTCGCGGATCTGTTCATGCGAGGGGCTGGCAAAGCACAGCCGCAATCGGCTACCGGCATAGGGCTTGTCGACGGACCATTCCGGCCCCGGATTGATGGCGACGCCGGCGGCAAGTGCTGCCTGGTAGAGCTTTAGCGTATCGACATTGTCAGGCAGCTTGACCCAGAGGAAGATCCCGCCCTTGGGCGCCTCGAATTCGGCCGCGGTGCCGAACTGTTCGCCGAGCGCATCCATCAGCGTGTCGAGCTTGGCGCGCAGGCCGTGGGTCAGTTTCGGCACATGCGTCGCGAAATGCGGCGCGCAAAATTCGGCAAGCACCATCTGCTCCAGCGCGCCGGAGCCGGCGTCGGTCTTCAGCGCCAGCATGCGCGACATCATCGCCCAGGGTGCCACGATGAAGCCGACGCGCAGTGCTGGCGCAATCGATTTCGAGAACGAGCCGATGTGGATGACGTTGCCGGTCTTGCTCATGGCGTAGATCGCCGGCGGCCGCTTGCCGTCCCAGATCAGGTCGGCATAGCAATCGTCCTCGAAGATCGGCACGCCGTACTGGTCGGACAGGCGCAGCATCTCGGCACGGCGGTCCTCCGGCAAAATGCTGCCGGTCGGGTTCTGCACGGTCGGGATGGTGTAGATGTATTTTGGTGTGATGCCCTTGGCCTTGAGTTCGGCGAGCGCGTTGGCCAATGCATCCATCCGCATGCCCTCGCCGTCGAGGGGAATGCCGACAATGTTGACGCCGAGCCGGGTCAGCCGGTTGATCGAGCCCTGATAGGATTCCTTTTCGAAGATCACGGTGTCGCCGCGCGTCAGCAAGGCGCTGTTGACGAGGTCGAGCGCCTGCAGCGAACCGGAAACGATCATCAGGTCATCTGCGCTGCAGGCGATGCCGGCGTCGCGCTTGAGCTTTTTCACGAGGAATTCGCGCAAGGCGAGATAACCCTGCGGGCCGTTTGCCAGGCCGTAGGTTGCAAGCGTCTTGCCCTCGCGCCGCAGGACCGCATTGACCGCATCAACCAGCCCTTCGACCGGAACCTGATCGGGGTCGTTGTTGCCGCCGACAAAGCTGTATTTTGCCAGCCCGGTCCATCGTGCGGCCGGCGCGGGCAGACCTGCCGGCAACAGCGGCGTGTAGTCGAAGGGGGCTGAACTCATGGACGTCGTCTCCCGCGTATTTTCTTGTTGTGGGCAAGGCCGCAGGCCTCCCCTTGTTTCCGGTTCTAGTTCTTGCCGATCAGCCTGATCGGCCGCCCCTGGCTGATGAACGCATAATGTCCGGCGCCGACGCTGCCGACCATCAGCGCTTCCACCGCGGGCTCGGCGATCTCACCGGCGGCCGCCCAGTCGACCACGAAATTTGCGCCACCGGTGCCGCCGCGCACGTCCGTGGCCGCGATGAAGACCTCGACGGCCGCGAACGGCTTCAGCGCGACCGGCGCCTTGAGGTAGCTTTCCACCATCTTGCCGGTAGTGTCGAAATAGGCGATCCGCTTCAGGACCAGCGCGCGGGACTCGGAGGCATTGTGGACGGACAGCGTGACAGCAAAATCGGCACGCAGCTTGCCATGGCTCATCGCCATGCTGGAATAGACCGGTACGTAAAACGAGCCGGCAACACTGAGCGGCTCGGCCGGGATCGCCGTCAGGGAGCCAGCAAAATTCTGTTCGATATAGCCCGCACCCTGTGCGTGCGCCTGGGGAACCCCGGCCTGCAGCAGAAAAGCCAGCAGCAGGAAGAAAGTAGGCTTGATCCGGGTGTGACACATTGCTTGTTTGCGCATGTCGGACCGCATTTTAGGTTGCGGCCGAGGGAATATTTGAAAAATGCATGAGCTAATTGGCGACATCACTTTTTGCATCCTGTTCGCCTGGGGGTTGGGTCTGCTTGCCCATTTCTCCCGTCAGCCGCTGATCCTGGCCTACCTTGTTGCCGGCTTTTTCATTGGGCCATTCGGCATGGGATGGGTCAAGTCCCAGGAATCGATCAGCGTCATTTCCGAGCTCGGCCTGATCTTCATGCTGTTCATGATCGGGCTGGAAATCGACCTCAAGAAGATCATCCGCGCCGGCCCGGTGATCCTGTTTGCCGCCGGCGGGCAGCTGCTCGGCGGCTGCATCCTCGGCATCCTGTTCTTCGTCGGCATGGGGCTGTCGCTCGGCGGCGGGCAGCTTCGATGCGCTCTACCTCTGCGTGGCCTGTGCGCTGTCGAGCACCGTCATCATCGTCAAGGTGCTGTACGAGAAGCGCGAGCTCGACACGCTGCCGGGTCGCATCACGCTCGGCGTACTGGTGCTGCAGGACATCTTTGCGATCCTGTTCCTTGCGGTGCAGCCGAGCCTTGCCAATCTTGCAGGTCTCGGTGATCCTGATTTCGGTCGCCCGGGTCGGCGTGCTGGTGGCGACCGCGCTGGTGCTCAGCCGCTACGTGCTGCCAAGACTGTTTCACCAGATCGCGCGGCGGCCGGAGCTGATCCTGCTCGGAGCGCTCGCCTGGTGCTTCCTGATCGGCGAGATCGCGGAAAAATTGCATCTGTCGCGCGAGATGGGCTCGCTGGTGGCGGGCGTCTCGCTGTCGACCTTCCCCTATGCGCTCGACGTCACCGCGAAGGTGACGACGCTGCGCGACTTCTTCATCACGCTGTTCTTTGTTGCGCTCGGCATGACCATCCCGATCCCGACCAGCTCGGTGATCGTGCTGGCGTTGATGATTGCAGCCTTCACGGTGGTGAGCCGGGTGGTGACGACCTTCACGCCGCTTTATCTGATGAAGCAGGGGTTGCGGGCGAGCCTGCTGCCGGCGATCAACCTCGCGCAAATCTCGGAATTCTCGCTGGTGGTGATCCAGACCGGCATCACTGCCGGCCATATCAAGACCGAGACCTCGAGCGCGGCCTCCTTTGCCTTCGTGGTGCTGGCGGTGGTGTCTACCTTCTGCATGGCGCGCAGCAGCGAAATCACCAAAGGGCTGATCGGACCGCTGAAGAAGCTCGGCCTGCGCGATCTCGACCATGCCCACCATGCCGACGGTCATGAGGGCGGCCATGGCGCCAACCGCATCGTCATCCTCGGCTTCTTCCGTGCCGCGAGCGCGCTGATGAGCCAGATCGAGCGGCAGAACGAGGCGCTGCTCGAACAGATCACGGTGATCGATTTCAATCCGAATGTGTTCCGCACGCTGACCGACCGCGGCGTGCATGTCATCTATGGCGACATCAGCAATGTCGATACCCTCGTGCATGCCGGGATCGGCAAGGCCGAGATCATCATCCTGAGCGTGCCGGATTCGCTTCTGGTCGGCGCCAGCAACGAAAAGCTGGTGCGCCACGTCCGCGCGCTCAATCCGGATGCCAAGATCGTGGCGACGGCGGATTTCCTTGCCGGGGTCAACGACCTCTATGCGGCCGGCGCCGATTATGTGACCGTTACCCGCCTGACCGATGCGCTCGAGCTCTATTCGGTCATCGAGGCCTCGGACGCGGGCCTCCTGGAAGACAAGCGCGCCGAAATGGACGCCCAGCTTGCCGAACGACGCGAGGTTTTGCCGTAAGGCGGAAGAGCATTGCCGGCGAGCAGCCCCCTGCATCTTGTGGTGCCAGTCCCGGATAAAATGTCGTTCTGTTTGAAATGTCGTTCGGTTGAAGAGGTCGGCGCAGGCGGCATGCCGCCCTGCAATATGATGCTGGCGCGCTTCGAAAAGTCCGGGTAATCCATCCCGGCACAGAAAGCGGGTTTTCACGGACATGGCTGATACGATTCAGGACGTCTTGCAGGCCTTCGCCAGGGGCGAGCTCGTCGTCGTTACCGATGACGACGACCGCGAAGGCGAGGGCGATCTGATCGTCGCCGCCTCGTTCTGTACCGCCGAGAAGATGGCTTTCATCATCCGCCACACCTCCGGCATCGTCTGCGCGCCGATCACCACGGAGGACGCCCGCCGCCTGCGGCTCGATCCGATGGTGGCGCACAATGAATCCAACCACACCACGGCGTTCACCGTGTCGATCGATTACAAGCCCGACGGCGGCACCGGCATCTCGGCCGAAGAGCGCGCCTCCTGCTGCCGCGCGCTCGCCAATCCCAATGCCGGCGCCAATGATTTTGCCCGCCCGGGGCACATCTTTCCGCTGATTGCACGCGACGGCGGCGTGCTGCTGCGTTCCGGCCATACCGAAGCTGCGGTCGATCTTTGCAAGCTCAGCGGGCTGCCGCCGGTCGGCGTCATCTCCGAGCTGATGAACGACGACGGCACCGTGATGAAGGGCGAGCAGGTGGCGCGCTTCGCCGTCACCCACAAGCTCAAGCACGTCACGATCGCTGACATGATCGCTTATCGTCAGGCGCGTGAAAAGCTGATCGAGCGTGTCTCGACCTTCACGACCGAGAGCCCGATCGGGACGCTGCAAGGCTATGCCTATCGCTCGCCTTTCGACGAGATTGCGCACGCCGCCTTTGTCTATAATGGTGTCGGCGACGGCAAGAATGTGCTGACGCGCCTGCATAAGCCCAACATCGTCAAAGACCTGTTCACCGGGCAGGAGCGGATGCGGCTGGTGCTCAATCATTTCCAGCGCGCCGGCCGCGGCGTGCTCGTCTATCTGCGCGACGGCGCTGCCGGTGTCCCGGTCGAGCCGGTCGGTGAACAGAAATCCGCGGAAGCCGACCGCAACCGGCAATGGCGCGAGGTCGGCGTCGGCGCGCAGATTTTGCGCGATCTCGGCATCACCTCGATCCGCAACCTGACCTCGTCGGTGCACGACTACAAGGGTCTGTCCGGTTTCGGCATCGAGATCGTCGGCAATGAGCGCCTTGAGGGTTAGCCGCTGTCATTCCGGGATGGTCCGAAGGACCAGACCCGGAATCTCGAGATTCCGGGTTCGATGCTTCGCATCGCCCCGGAATGACGCGGTGGTTGGATTTGCGCTCCGCTCGTTAGCGCTCTAGTTTGTAAGCAATTGAGATATGCGAAAGGAATTCCCATGAGCGTGCGCCCCCAGACCAAGGACAAGCCGGCCGCGGCCTCTTTTCAGTGGGACGATCCGTTCCTGCTCGACGACCAGCTCACCGAAGACGAGCGGCTGATCCGCGACACCGCGCGGGCCTATGCGCAGGACAAGCTCGCGCCGCGCGTCGTCAAGGCCTATCTCGAAGAGAAGACCGACCGCGAGATATTCAACGAGATGGGCGAGCTCGGCCTGATCGGCGTGACCCTGCCCGAGGAATATGGCTGCGCCAATGCGAGCTACGTCGCTTATGGCCTGGTCGCGCGCGAGATCGAGCGCGTCGATTCCGGCTATCGCTCGATGAACTCTGTGCAGTCCTCGCTGGTGATGTATCCGATCTACGCTTATGGCGACGACAACCAGCGCAAGAAATACCTGCCGAAGCTTGCGACCGGCGAGTGGGTCGGCTGCTTCGGCCTGACCGAGCCGGATGCCGGTTCCGATCCCGGCGGCATGAAGACCCGCGTCGAAAAGGTATCCGACGGCTACCGGCTGAACGGCAGCAAGATGTGGATTTCCAATGCGCCGATCGCCGACGTCTTCGTGGTCTGGGCCAAGTCGGCCGCGCATGACAACCAGATCCGCGGCTTCATCCTCGAAAAGGGCATGAAGGGACTCTCCGCGCCGAAGGTCGGCGGCAAGCTGTCGCTTCGCGCCTCCATCACCGGCGAGATCGTGATGGACAATGTGGTGGTGCCGGAAAGCGCGCTATTGCCGAATGTCTCGGGCCTCAAGGGGCCGTTCGGCTGCCTCAACCGCGCTCGCTACGGCATTTCATGGGGCGCGATGGGCGCCGCCGAAGACTGCATGCATCGCGCGCGGCAGTATACGCTCGACCGCAAGCAGTTCGGCCGGCCGCTCGCCGCCACCCAACTGGTGCAGAAGAAGCTCGCCGACATGGAGACCGAGATCGCGCTCGGCCTGCAGGGGTCCTTGCGCGTCGGCCGGCTGCTGGACGAAGGCAAGATGGCGCCGGAGATGATTTCCATCATGAAGCGCAACAATTGCGGCAAGGCGCTCGACATCGCCCGCATGGCGCGCGACATGCACGGCGGCAACGGCATCCAGATCGAGTATCACGTGATGCGCCACGCCGCGAACCTGGAAACCGTCAACACCTATGAAGGCACCCACGACGTTCACGCACTGATCCTCGGCCGCGCCATCACCGGCATTCAGGCGTTTTCGTAAGGGTACTTTGCTCGTCATTCCGGGGCGATGCGAAGCATCGAACCCGGAATCTCGCGCCGCAATTCTTTTCCTTCACCTCGGGATTCCGGGTCTGGCCCTCGCGGGCCATCCCGGAATGACGTTAAGAGAAAAAACATGGCCGAAACCGACGACATCCCCTTCAACCGCGACTTTCCCTTAAAGCCCGGCGTGGTCGATGAAGCACGGCCTCTCGTGCGGCGCGTTCTCTGCAACAATCCGAGCCCGTTCACCTTCACCGGCACGGTGAGCTACATCGTGGGCAAGGGCAATGTCGCCATCATCGATCCCGGTCCCGACGACGAGGCGCATGCCAGGGCGCTGCTCGATGCGGTGCAGCGGCGAGACGGTGACGCATATCTTCGTCACCCATACCCACCGCGACCATTCGCCGAACACCGCGCGGATCAAGGCTGCGACCGGCGCGCCGGTTTATGCCGAAGGCCCGCACCGCGCCTCGCGGCCGCGCTTCGAGAGCGAGAAGCACAATCCGGAATCCGGCGCCGATCGCGATTTCCGGCCTGACATCCGATCAAGCATGGCGACGTCGTCGAAGGCGCCGGCTGGCGGCTGGAAGCGGTGGCGACGCCCGGCCACACCGCCAATCATCTCGCCTTTGCCTGGCCGGAGCGAAAGATCAACTTCGTCGGCGACCATGTGATGGGCTGGTCGACCTCGATCGTGGCGCCGCCCGACGGCTCGATGATCGATTACATGGCCTCGCTCGACCGCCTGGCGCAGCGCGAGGAAGACTTGTACTTCTGCGGCCACGGGCCGGAAGTCCCGGACGCGCCGCGTTACGTGCGCTTCCTCGAGCGCCACCGCCGCGCCCGCGAGGCCTCGATCCTGCATCGTCTCGCCAAGGGCGAGACCGACATCCCGACCATGGTGCGCGCCATCTATATCGGGCTCGATCCGCGGCTCACCAATGCTGCCGGCTATTCCGTGCTGGCGCATCTGGAAGATCTGGTCTCGCGCGGCATTGTCGCGACCGACGGTGATCCCGCGATCGGCGGCAACTACCGGATGGCTTGAGACGTATTTCTTCACCGTCTTCGCCGGCGTCTTGGCGGGCGTCGGTTGCTTCTTCGGCGCCACCACTGGTTTGTTGGCGGCGGCTTCGGCGGCCGCGGTGATGTCCTCGATCAGCCGGGTGACGCGCGCGGCGTTGCTGCCGAGATCGCTCTCGAAATAGCGCGATGAGGAGCGGATATCGACGCGGGAATCCTCACCATCGGGCGTGATGCGGATCGCGACGTCCTCGCGGAAGCCCATGATCGTCGTGCGCGCCACCGCCTCGATGCGGCCGATGCGGCGCGGCAATTGCGGCTGGCGCTCGTCGATAACAAGCCATTTGCGCTTGTTGACGAGCTGCAGCGTCAGTTCGTAGGCGCGCTGCACCGGCACTTCCAGTTCCAGCGGTCTCGATGTCGGGATAGGCGATGCGCTGCTGCTCGGCCGAATAGAGGCCGGCATAAACCGCGGAATTGGCGCCTTCGCCGGCGCGCAGCCGCGCCAGCGCCTCGAAGCGCGGCGGATCGATCGGGTCGGTGGTGATGTCGTGGATCGGCGGCAGCTTGCGGTACTGCAGGCCGAGATAGGCGGGGTAGGCCAGCACGATCGCGTCGATCAGAAGCGCGAGCAGGATGCGGCTCATGCCGCGCGAGCCGTTTTGCCAGATCGCGGCAAACGCCCCGAGCCCGACCAGGATCGAAAGGCCCGCGATCGCAAGCCCGCCGAAGAAGGTCGCCATCGCCGGCTTCATCTCGAGGAAGCCGAAGCGCACGATGATGACGGAAACCAGCACCGTGATGACCGCGAACACGGCCAGATTGCGCGACCAGGTCGCGAGACCGGATACGGGTTCCGTCTGGTACGGCTGCGGAAAACCTGCGGGCCATCGCTCAACATTCCATCATGGGGCCGGGCGCCGGTTCCGGTGTCGTTCCGAGGGCCAGCGGGCCCTGACCTAGCGCATTTTCAGGCCGCGAGGAAAGCGGCTCAACTCGGAAAATCGGCGTTGCGGGGGCTGTCATGCGCTAGCGGCCGAATTGTTCGACGAGAAAGTCGATAAAGGCCCTGACGCGTGGCGCGCGGTGGCGGCCCGGCACCGTCAACGCGTGGATCGGAAACGGCTCCGGCATCTGGCTGTCTTTCAGCAGCGGCACGAGACTGCCCTCAAGCATGGCGCGTGCGACCATGAAGTCAGCCAGTCGCGCGATGCCGAACCCGGCGACTGCCATGTCGAGCAGCAGGTCGGCACTGTCGCTGGTAAAGCTACCGGACACCGCCAGCCGGTTGATGCCTTCATGGGTGTGGAAAGGCCATTGCAGCCACTGCGGTCCAGGCAAGGTCAGACAGTTGTGCCGCAGCAGATCGGCAGGCACCAGCGGCGTTCCATGCTTCTTCAGATAGAGCGGACTGGCGCAGATGAGGCGGGTTGCTTCGGTGAGCTTGCGCGCCACCAGCGTTGAGTCACCCAGCGCACCGGAGCGGATCGCCACGTCAATCTGGTCTGCGACCAGATCGATTTGCCGGTCCGAAACATTGAGCTCGACGCTGATATCGGGATAGCGGGCGAGAAAGACCGGAAGCGCCGGCCGCAGGATTTGCTTGGCAAGCGCGGTGCCGACGCTGATCCGCAGATGGCCGCGGGGTTGTTCGCTTGCCGCCGTCACCTCGGCTTCGGCGGCTTCGATCGAAGCGAGAATTTCGCGGCTGCGGGCGACGAACAGTTCGCCCTCGTCGGTCAGGGCGAGCTTTCGCGTCGTCCGGGTGAGCAGCCGCACGCCGAGCCGGTCCTCGATGCGGGTCACGAGCTTGGACAGCGCCGAGGGGGTCAGCCCGAGGTCGGTGGCTGCGGCAGCGAAACTGCCGCGTTCGACCACCCGGACGAAGGCGTTCATTTCGGCGGACGCTGCGCTCGAATTCATGAATTCAGTTCACGTATGAATGGCAAATTTCGCTGATTATGCCCATGATATTACATAATATATGTCAGTTACGCAATGACGGAGGTCCACCATGTTCCGGGAAAACAGTTCGCACCACAGGGTAGGCCGTGATCGCGCCATCCCGATGGCAGCATCAATTTCAACGCCTACCGGGCCGCCGCGCGCCGTGCGCGGGAGGCGGCCATCGTCTCATCGATCGAGGGCGCCGTGCACACAGCGCATGCGATGCTGTCGTCGGTCGGGGCTGCGCTGGCTGGAAAATCCGCAAGCCATCCGCCGCACCACGCCAAGTGATGCAGCGATCCCTGACATGGAAACGGAGCGCATCCGGTTGAATGCGCTCCGTTGATCGGGAGAGTTGAGGAGCTGTCCGCTCAGGCTGCCGCGTTCGGGAAGCGGTAGGCCTTGAACTGGTCGCGCAGCGCCGTCTTCAGGATCTTGCCGGTCGCGGTGTGCGGGAATGCCGTCGACGAACACGACATCGTCGGGCATCCACCATTTGGCGATCTTGCCGTCCATGAATTTGAGAATTTCCTCGCGCGTGGCGTTTTGGCCCTGCTTGAGCTGTACGATCAGCAGCGGCCGCTCATCCCATTTGGGATGGTAGACGCCGATCACGGCGGCTTCCGCCACGGCCGGATGGCCGACCGCAAGGTTTTCCAGGTCGATCGAGGAGATCCACTCGCCGCCCGACTTGATCACGTCCTTGGAGCGGTCGGTGATCCGCATGTAGCCGTGCTGGTCGATGGTGGCGACGTCGCCGGTGTCGAAATAGCCGTCATCATCGAGAATGTTGGTGTCGACCTTGAAATAGGCCTTTGCCACCGCAGGTCCCGACACTTTGAGGCGGCCGAAGGTCTTGCCGTCCCATGGCAGCTCCTTGCCGGCATCGTCGGTGATCTTCATCTGCACGCCGTAGGGCGGAAAGCCCTGGGTCTGCAGGATGTCGAGCTGCGCGTCGCCGGTCAGCTCCATGAACGGCGGCTTCTGCGCCGCCAGCGTGCCGAGCGGGCTCATCTCGGTCATGCCCCAGGCGTGGCGCACCGTGACGCCCATGTCGACAAATGACTTGATCATCGAGCGCGGCATCGCCGAGCCGCCGCAGACCACGAATTCGAGATGCGGCAGTTTCAGGTGGTTGGCGGCCATGTGGTTGAGCAGCATCAGCCACACGGTCGGCACGCCGGCGGTGTGGGTCACCTTCTCGGTATCCAGCAGCTCATAGACCGAGGCGCCGTCGAGCTTCATGCCCGGCATCACGAGCTTGGTGCCCATGGCCGGCGCCGAGAACGCAATGCCCCAGCTGTTGGCGTGGAACAGCGGCACGACAGGCAGCATGACGTCGCTCGAGGAGGTGCCGAGCGCGTCCTTCGAGTTGGCCATGAAGGAGTGGATGACGTTGGAGCGGTGCGAATAGAGCACGCCCTTCGGGTCGCCCGTGGTGCCCGAGGTGTAGCACATGGCGGCCGCGGTATTCTCGTCAAAATCCTGCCAGGCGAAGTTGCCGTCGGCCTTGGCGATCCATTCCTCATAGGCGATGGCGTTCTTCAGCGTGGTCTGCGGCATGTGCGCCTTGTCGGTCAGCACGATGTAGCGCTCGACGCTCGGCAGCTTGTCGGCAAGCTTTTCCAAAAGCGGCACGAAGGTGATGTCGGTCATCACCACGCGGTCCTCGGCATGGTTGACGATCCAGGCGATCTGCTCGGGGAACAGCCGCGGATTGACGGTGTGGCAGATGGCGCCGATGCCCATGATGCCGTACCAGCATTCGAGATGGCGCGCGGTATTCCAGGCAATGGTGGCGACGCGGTCGCCGAGCTTGATGCCGTCGCGCTGCAGCATCTGCGAAACTTTCAGCGCGCGCTTGTGAATTTCGGCGTAATTGGTGCGGACGATGGGGCCTTCGACCGAGCGGGTGACGACCTCCTGTGTGCCGTGATACCTGGCCGCGTGCTCGATAATCCGGTGGCAAAGCAAAGGCCAATCTTGCATCAAACCAAGCATACGAACGTCCCTCCTGATCGTTATTGCCCCGCATACTCGCCCGACCTGACGGGCGAGCGCTTTGCGGTAAGGCAAGGAATTGTCATGAACTTTAGCGCGGAGAAATCAAGCCGGAAATGGGCTAATGGCGCCCTTGGCCGCAGGGCGGCGGCAATGGTTACCGCCATGGCCGCGCTGGCGCTGTGGGCCGCGGAGGGGCCGGCAAGCGCGCGCGAGGCGAGGCTTTCCGGCCCCGCTCGACCTGTTTTCCGTCAGGCCGCCAAAGCTGCGCGGCAGCCTGCACCGTGTCGCGATCCCGCTGCCGCGCCCGCGCCCGGCCGAAGCGCCGAACGGGCGAACCGACAAGGCCTCCACCGAAAAGCCTTCCACCGACAAGGCCGCCCCGGATGAGGCCGGCAAGGCCGCCGAACCGGCGAAGCCGAGCCCTCCGCCTGCCGGCTGGCGCTGACCGATGCGATCGCGATCGCGCCCTCCGTTCCCGACATCAAGGGGCCCGGCGGCTGCGGCGGCGAGGATCTGGTGCGGCTCGAGGCAATCGTGCTGGCGGACAAGCGCCAGGTCGCGGTGAAGCCGGCGGCGGTGCTCCGCTGCAAGATGGCCACCGCGATCGCCGACTGGATCCGCTCCGACATCGCCCCGCTCGCGCAGGGACTCGGCAGCACGATCAGCGACCTCGATAATTTCGATTCGTTCGAATGCCGCGGCCGCAACCGCGTCGCCGGCGCCATGCTCTCCGAGCACGGCCGGGCCAATGCGCTCGACGTGCGCTCGCTGAAGCTCGCCAGCGGCCGGGTGATATCGCTGACCGACCGCACCGTGCCGCGCGACTTGCGCGAAACCGTGCTGCACTCGGTCTGCGCGCGATTTCCCACCGTGCTCGGGCCGGGATCGGACTGGTACCACGAGGACCACATCCATCTCGACCTGATGGAGCGGCGTAACAATTACCGGATCTGCCAGTGGAACGTGTGGGATCCGCTGCCGCAGGTCGCACCCCTGTTGCCGGCCGATCGGCCGGAGGACGCGCCGCCGCGCGAAGTTGCCGCCAAATCCGACGCCGACAAGCCGGCTGCCGCGAAGCCGGAGGCTGCGAGATCGGATCCGGGATGAGACTGATGCCGACGAGAAGCCGCGCCTGCGAAACAGCCAACAAAAAAGCGCCGGTAAAAACCGGCGCCTGATCGCGAGCGACCATGGGCTCGCGCGCGACCCTGGGATCGCAGGCGACCCTGGGATCGCAAGCAGGCCTTCTGCCTTTTGTGGCGCGCTATTGCGGCGTTGCGTAGTTGCCGCCGCCCTGCAGCGCCATCTTCGAATTGAACGGCGAATCGCCATGCTTGGGCTCAAGCACCACGACGACAGTGCCGACACCGGCGCGGTCATAGAGGTCGATGACGTCCTCGTTGGTCATGCGGATGCAGCCCGAGGAGATCGAGGCGCCGATATATTCCGGCTGGTTGGTGCCGTGGATGCGGAACAGCGTGTCCTTGCCGCCGGAGTAGAGATAGAGCGCGCGCGAGCCCATCGGATTGTCCGGACCGGGGGCGACATAGGTCGGCACGCCGAGCCGCGAAATCTCGCTCTTGGTCGGATGCCAGGCCGGCCATTCGGTCTTGCTGCCGATCTTGGCGATGCCCGACCAGGCCATGGCTTCCTCGCCGACGGTGATGCCGTAGCGGATCGCCTTGCCGTCCTTCATCACGTAATAGAGATAGTGATTGTCGGAATCGACGACGATGGAGCCCGGGGCTTCCCTGCGGTGGATAGTCGACGATGGCGCGGCGGAAGGGCTCTGAGACCGGCACCTTGTCGTAGGTGGTCTTGGCCAGCATTTCCTTGTCGCGCGGCTTGAAGTTGGTGGTGTTGGTCGCCTCGTAGGTCGTCGCCTGCATGCAGCCCGACAGCATCAGGCCGGCGACCAGAATTCCCAATTTTGCTTTCAGCGACATCACGGACGTTCCAGTCGATGGTTTCCAGTCGAAAGCTTTCCAGCCAAAACGTTGGAGCCGGGCACGACAAATGGAGCGCCCGAAACCCGACGATTCCATGGAGACATTATTGTCGATGCCGGTTATTAATTCCCAGTCAATAGAGACCCGTTCGGCGTTGCAGCAGCATGCTTGTGTCATTTTTGCCGCAAGTCTTGCGCGCCGTTCTGGTCGTCCTTCGCCGGCGCCGGCTGAGGGCGGAGAACTGCCGGCAACAAAAAAGCGCCGGTGGACCGGCGCTTTTTCAAATCCGCTGCGAGCGAAAACTTACTGCATCGAGGCGTAGCGGACCGCCACCCTGCAGGGCCATCTTCGAATTGTACGGCGAGTCGCCGTGCTTGGGCTCGAGCACAACCACCATCGTGCCCGTCTTCACCCGGCCGTAGAGGTCGATGACGTCCTCATTGGTCATGCGGATGCAGCCCGAGGAGATCGAGGCGCCGATATATTCCGGCTGGTTGGTGCCGTGGATGCGGAACAGGGTGTCGCGACCGCCCTGGTAGAGATAGAGCGCGCGGGCGCCGAGCGGATTGTCGACGCCACCGGGCACCGAGGCCGGCAGGCCTTCAATGCGCTTGTGGATGCTGGCAGTCGGCGTCCATTTCGGCCATTCCGCCATGTTGCCGACCTTGGCGATGCCGGAGAAGGAAAGCGCTTCCTCGCCGACGGTGATGCCGTAACGAATTGCCTTGCCGCCGTCCTGCACGAGATAGAGATAGTGGTTGTCGGAATCGACCACGATCGAGCCGGGCATTTCCTTGCGGTGATAATCGACGATCGCGCGGCGGAACGGCTCGGCGACGGCGTGCTTCTCGTAACGCGCCTTCGCAAGTTGCGCCTTGTCGGCTGGCTTCAGCGAAGCCTCGGGGGCGGCCTGATAGGTCGCCGCCGTCTGGCAGCCAGCCAACATCAGGCCCAAGGCCAGGATTCCCAACATTGCCTTCAACGACGACATATCCATATTCCGATCAATATCGCGTCCGCGCTCAGCCGTGCCGCAAACGCTACCAACCCATTTGACCCATTATCGCCGAAAACCTTCACAATTCTAGAAGTTAGCGGCTTATCCAATGTCGCTATTTGCCGGCTGTGTCCTTTCTGCCGCAACCTTGGCGAGGAAAGGCTGCTTATTGGGCAAATCGGCCACGGTCGCCGCGGCGGCGCCATGGTAATGCCATCCGTGCGCCACAAAGCTTGACCGCCGGTTAAGCCGGCAGTCATCGAGCGCTTGCCAGAATCGAGCAAAGTCCTGTTGGGTGGTTGGTAACCCGTTCCGGAGTTCAAGATGTTTTCGGTTTTCGTCCCCTCCGACTTCTCACTCAAGAAAGCCGTCGCCGTCGATCTCTCCGCGCTGCCGGAAGCTGCGGTCTGGATCGACCTCGTCAAGCCGACGCCGGAGGAAGACAAGGCGGTGGAGCGGCTCGCAGGGATCGCGGTGCCGACCCGGGAGGACATGCAGGAAATCGAGATTTCCAGCCGCCTCTATATCGAGAACGGCGCGCGCTACATGACGGCGACGCTGATGTGCCATTCCGACACCGACATGCCGCGCACCACCGCCGTCACCTTCATCCTGTCCGGCCATCGGCTGGTGACGGTGCGCTACGACACGCCAAAACCGTTCCCGCTGGTCGAGAACAAGCTTGCGCGCTCATGCTCGCCCAATATCACCGGCGAGATGGTGCTGATGGAATTGCTCGACGCCGTGATCGACCGCTGCGCCGATATTCTCGAGCGCTGCGGCGCGGAGATCGACCAGGTCTCGCACGACATCTTCGAGCCGGAGAGCGAGCGCCACGGCCACGCCAAGCAATATTCCCAGATCCTGATCTCTATCGGCCGCAAGGGCGACCTGACCTCGAAAGTCCGTGAAAGCCTGGTCTCGATCGGCCGCGTCGTCGCCTTCCTGTCGGCGGTGATGGAAGGCGTCAAATGGACCAAGGACATGCGCGAGCAGCTCAAGACCATGCAGCGCGACGTGGCTTCCCTCACTGACCACGCCTCCTACCTCTCCAACAAGATCACCTTCGTGCTCGACGCCATGCTCGGCGTGGTCAATCTCGAGCAAAACAACATCATAAAACTGTTCTCGGTGATGGCGGTCGTGCTGATGCCGCCGACCTTGATCGCCTCGGTCTACGGCATGAACTTCAAGGCGATGCCGGAGCTGGATTGGACCTTCGGTTATCCGATGGCGCTGCATCTTGATGCTGGCCGCCGCGGTCCTGCCTTACCTGCTGTTCCGCTGGAAGAAGTGGTTATAGAAAACCTTCCAGCCAGCGCAGAAAAACCCCGGTTCCCGCTGCCTCAATCGGTCCGTTAAAATTTGAGCGGTGGGTTGAACGTTTGATCGAAAATTGTCTGCGATAAACGTGACACAAGCCGCGAGGCCACCATGGTTGAGAAAATCACAATGTCATCGCAGACAGTCGTCGACCTCGCGAGCTACCGCCGGCGCGTCGGCGCGCAGGGCGCCCGCCATCTCGGTGCGCACCTGCCGGCATTGCGGCGCGGTGCTCGGCGACGGCGAGCGCGAGGAAGAGTGCTCCTCGACGCTCAACGTCGAGTCCGCGCAGTTGCGCTGGCAGGCCGCGCAGATCTTGCGCGAGCTGGTTTGAGCCTGTTCGCTCTATCGCCTTGGCGAGCAGGAACGTGCGCGTCGGTCTAAGGCTTCGGAATGATCACGCGCTTCCATCACGACGCCACCACGGTCGTGTGATAGGCTTCCGAGACCTGCACGGTTCGGCAGGCAGCTTAGACGTGCTGGCCGCCGTTGATGTGGATCTCGGCGCCGTTCACGTAGGAGCTGGTTTCCGTACACAGCACATAGATGATCTTCGCCACCTCGTCGGGCGTGCCGAGGCGATGCATCGGGATCTGCTGCTCGACGATCTTCTCGGTGCCCGGCGACAGGATCGAGGTATCGATCTCGCCCGGTGCGATCGCGTTGACGCGGACGCCGACCCGGCCGAAATCGGAGGCCATCTCGCGCGTCAGCGAAGCCAGCGCCGCCTTCGAGGTGGCGTAGGCTGCCCCGCAAAGGGATGCACGCGGGAGCCCGCGATCGAGGTGACGTTCACCACCGAACCCTTGGCGGCCTTCAATTCCTCGATCAGGCCGCGCGCCATCATGATCGGCGCGAAGAAGTTGACGTGGAAAACGTGCGTCCAGGTGTCGAGGTCGGTGTTGACGCTGCCGAGCCGCTGCCCTTCCGGCCCCTTGGGCGAGATCGCCGCGTTGTTGACCAGCGCATGCAGCATGCCGCCTTCGAGGCGCTGCCTGATTTCACCGATGGCGCGCGCGGTGTCTTCGGGATCGGCGAGGTCGACCTGGATATGGTCTTCCGGCCCGCCGTCCCAGGGGCATTCTTCCGGGAAGGGGTGGCGCGAACAGGTGAGCACGCGCCAGCCGGCGCTGGAGAAGCGGATCACCGTGGCATGGCCGATGCCGCGGCTGGCGCCGGTCAGAAGCAGCGTACGCCGCGGCAGGTTCGAGGTCGGCATCGGCGGTTCTTTCAATCTCCGTCATGCCCGGCCTTGTGCCGGGCATCCACGTCTTCCTTGGTATCGCAACAAAGCAAGACGTGGATGGCCGGGACAAGCCCGGCCATGACGGTCTGCGGTTTACGGATAGAGCCGCACCTTGCTCCAGGGCTGGCCGGCGGCGTCGCGACGGAATTCGATGCGGTCGTGCAGGCGGAACGGGCGGTCGTGCCAGAACTCGAAGCGCAGCGGATCGATCCGCCAGCCGCTCCAGCCCGCCGGCCGCGGCACCTCGCCGATCACGTGTTTGGCCGCTACCTTTGCAATCGCCTGCTCGAAGGCAAAGCGGCTCTCCAGCGGCTGCGACTGCTTGCTGGCCCAGGCGCCGATCTGGGCCTGCTTCGGCCGCGTCGCGAAATAGGCGTCGGCCTCGGCTTCGGTCACCGGCGTCACAGTGCCGCGGATGCGAACCTGCCGGCGCAGCGATTTCCAGTGAAACAGTAAACCGGCCTTAGGATTTGCGGCGAGTTCGCGGCCCTTTGGACTTGCGACATGGCTGTAGAAGACAAAACCGTCGGTGTCGAAGCCTTTCATCAACACCATGCGCACGTCGGGCAGGCCGTCGGCATCGACGGTAGCGAGTGCCATGGCGGTCGGATCGTTCGGCTCGGACTTCACCGCTTCCGCAAACCACGCCCCAAACAGCGCAAAGGGTTCCTCGGCGGCGGTAAAATCACCGGATGTTAACGGTGTTGGGGTTTTGATGGAGGTTGTGTCTGTCATGTCCGGAGTACCGAGTTGCGTTCGCCAGCGTATCAATGCGCGGTGCAGTCCCGCCTATATAGGGCATGGGGGCGCATTGGACTATTGGCGATCCGGCCCGTCGGCACGATGGTGACGCTTGTTTCTGATCGGCGCCAGCTCCGGCGGCTGCAGCTTTTCCCGTTCCGATGGCGGCTTCTTCTCCAAGGCCGACGAGAGCGAGGTGGTGACCGGTTCGATTTCCGGTCCAGCCCCGGTGCCCACCGACAGCGATCTCACCTTTGCCCGTACCGCCGCCTCCGACGTCCTGACCAAGGGGGACAAGGATTCCAGCCAGCCCTGGGAGAACCCGGAGACCGGCGCGCGCGGCTCGGTGACGCCGCTGGCCCAGGCCTATGCCGATGGCGACGGCCGTACCTGCCGGGATTTCCTGGCAAGCTACGTCAACGGTCGCACCGAAAGCTGGCTGCAAGGTGCCGCCTGCAAAGCCGGGCATGGCCGCTGGGAAATTCATACGCTAAAGCCGTGGCGACGAAGCTAGAGCATGATCCCGAAAAGCGGGACCCGGTTTTGGGAAAGATCACGCTCAAACCAAAAGTACCTCAGGCGGGTAGTTGCAAAAATGCCACGGGCACCCCAGATGCAAGAAAAGCGGGTATTTTGCCCGCATTATCTTTGGGCCCGATTTCCCGTGAAGGAGACGTAAGGAATGCGCGACCCCTATGAGGTCTTGGGGGTGCCGCGGAGCGCCAACGCTGCGGCGATCAAGAGCGCCTTTCGCAAACTCGCCAAGAAGCACCACCCCGACAGCAACAAGAACGATCCGAAGGCCGCGGCGCGCTTTGCCGAACTCAATACGGCCAATGAAATCCTTGGCGACGAGGACAAGCGCAAGCAATTCGACCGCGGCGAGATCGACGCCGAGGGCAAGCCGCGCTTCCAGGGTTTTGCGGGCGGCGGCGATCCGCGCGGCCGCGCCGGGCCCGGCGGCTTCGAATATTCGTTCCGCTCAGGGTGGCGGCGGTCCCGGTGGCATGGGTGGCGGCGGCAGTTTTGAAGACATCCTCAACAGCATGTTCGGAGGTGCTGCGGCGCGCGGCGCAGCGCGGCGGCGGGCCACATGAATTCGACATCGGCGGCATCGGACTCGATCTCGACGTCAACGCTTCGCTCACGGTGTCGCTGGAGGACGCGGTCAACGGCGCCGAGAAGCGCGTGCGGCTGCCGAACGGCAAGGAACTCAACGTCAAGATTCCGGCCGGCGTCATCGCGGGCCAGCAGATCCGGCTGAAGGGCCAGGGCGAGACCGCGCAGGGTCACCGCCCGGGCGACGTGCTGATCACGGTCAGCATCGCGGCCCATCCGTTCTTCAAGGTCGACGGCAGTGACCTTCGCGTCGATCTGCCGATCACGCTTTACGAAGCGGTGCTCGGCGGCAAGGTGCGCGTGCCTACGCTCGGCGGCGCGGTGGAACTGTCGATCCCGAAAAACACTTCGAGCGGCCGCACCTTCCGCCTCAAGGGCAAGGGACTGCCGAAAACCGGCGGCAGCGGCGACCTGCTCATCACCACAAAAATCGTGCTTCCCGACGGGAACGATTCCGAGCTCGAGCAATTGATGCAAAAGTGGCGCGACGGACATCCGTACAATCCGCGCAACGATCTCGGCTGACCTTCGCCTTCCGCTGCAGGCGGAACGTGAGGTCCGCTTTTGTGTTGAGTGATACTCGAACGCGTGATCCCCGAAGGTACGCGCGAGCCGGATTTGGCGAGACCCCAACAGGGGTGCGGCCTCGAAAGGGGGACCAGCGCGGTACCAAACCCCGATCGAGGCCGCTTGCGCCGATCGGCGGATCGAGCGCTACTCATTTTCGCGTGATCACCCAGTGCGATAATGAGACGCAGCGATGGTTTGATTCAAGAAATTCAATGTCCGAATTGGGACATATTGTCTTGTCGCAATTCAGCCGCCATTTTTCTCGCTTTGGTCATAAATGAGCTTGGCGATCTGCGTCAGGCGATCGCGATCGACGCTGCCGCTGACCACAAAGCCGACACCGCGATCGGCCCAGAACAGCGCCGTGTCCTTGCCCTGCGCCGCATAGCGCATCTGCGTGGTTCCCGCCGTCGTCTTTGCGGAATAGACCGTGAAGCGCTCGCCTGAAGCGCCCTCATACATCAGGAACGAGGCGGGACCGGCGGGTCCCGGCAACAGCCGTCCACCGACCAGCTTCAAGCCGGCCGAGTCGAGTTCAGGCGCGCGCACTTCCCAGCCGCAGCGCCGCGTCAGCCATTGCTGCAGATGTGCGCGCTCGTTGCCGGGCACCTCGACGGGGTGACGCACTTCCACGACATAGAGCCGGTGCGCATCGAGCGCCTCGACGGTAAAGCTCTGGAACGGCGTTTGCGCAGCGGCTGCGCCATGCGCGATCCAGCCGACGCCGCCGCCGGCGACGAACGCCAGCAGCGCTGCTGCCGCCGCGCCATAAATCCATTTGCGCGGCGCCTGCATCAGCCGGTCGAGTTCGAGCCGCTTCGGTACCGGCTCGTCGAGCACGGAATCGTATCGCGCATGCAGCGCCTCGGCCATCGCGCGCCACGATTGCACCCGCGCCGCGTCTTCGGGACGCGCAGCCAGCCACGCCTCGACATCGCCGCGGCGCTCCGCCGGCAGCTCGTTGTCGACGTAAGCATGAAGCTCGTCTTCGGTGACGGGAATTTTGGGGTCAGTCATTGTCGTCGTCTCTGTCCAGTCCTGCTCAAAATTGAGATGTCGTTCTCGATGTCATCAGTTATGCAAAACACCTGCCGCTATTTGACCCGACGCAACGCAGTACGCTCGCCTTCCAGTACAGCTTTGACATGGGCGCGCGCCCGGGCAAGCCGGGACATTACGGTCCCGATCGGCACGCCCTGGATGTCGGCGACCTCGCGATAACTCATGCCTTCCAGCATCACGAGCAGCAGCACCGCGCGCTGCTCCTCCACCAATGTCGCAAGTGCGCGGGCGATGTCGCGACCTTCAGCCTCGGTGCCGCTGGCGTCGGGATTGTTGTCGAGCAGCGGCATGAATTGCGGGCGCCGTGCCAGCGAGCGGCGGCGGTTCTTGTTGAGGTTGGTGAGGATCGTGTAGAGCCAGCTCCGCACGTCGCCACCGAGAAACAACTTCTCCGAGCGCAGCGCGCGCACCAGCGTGTCCTGCACCAGATCGTCGGCGATGTCGGCATCACGCGCGAGTGCCCGCGCGTAACGCCGCAGCGCTGGAATCATGGCTTCGACACTCTGACGAAACGGGCTCATGCTCATCGGGTCCGCTGGAATCGGCGCGTGCGCGCCTCTTCAAACATAACACCCAAATCTCGGAACTATTCCGGCTTTCGCAGCGGTTGCGGTCAACGTTAACAGGCGGCGCTGCAATAGGGCTTTTCCCGCACGGAGTGCTGGTGTACCTCCGGAGTTGTCCAATCGCGCTGGCATGCCACGACGCCGGTGCCGACCCTCCACGGAATAGCCTTCGCAAGCCATGCCCGCGCCGACCATCTATTACATCCGCCACGGCGAGACGTCGTGGAATGCGGAAGGGCGGTTGCAGGGCACGCTGGACATCCCGCTCAACGAGCGCGGCCGCAAGCAGGCGGCGCATGCAGGCCAGGTGCTTGCCGATCTGTTCGCGCGCGACGGCCGCGACAAGCATGATCTCGCCTATGTCGCGAGCCCCTTGGGCCGTGCGCGCACGACCATGGATTTTGTGCGCGAGGTGCTCGGTCTAACGGCAGGTGACTACGCGCTCGACGACCGCCTGCGCGAGATCGGCTATGGCGAATGGGAAGGCTCGACGCTGGCGGAGATGCAGGCGAAGGATCCTGAGCTCTACGCCAGGCGCCTCACGCAAAAATGGACGATGTCCTCGCCGGGCGGCGAGACTTATGCCGAGGTCCAAGTCCGGATGCAGGATTGGTACAATTCAGTGAAATCCGACACTGTGGCGGTTGCCCACGGCGGCACCTGCCGGGCCCTGATGGTTGCGCTCGGGTTCGAGACGGCGCTGAGCGCGGCTGACCTCTATATCGAGCAGGGCACTGTTTACGTGTTCGCCGACGGGAGCTTGAGAAAGTATAGTTAACCCGTCCACCGTCATGCCCGGGCTTGACCCCGGCATCCACGTCTTTACACCAATGTTGACAATCAACACTGCTGCGAACAATCGACAATGTCCTTCAACACCTTCGGCCACATGTTCCGCGTCACCACCTTTGGCGAAAGCCACGGGGTTGCGATCGGCTGCGTGGTCGACGGCTGCCCGCCGCTGATCCCGCTTACGGTCGAGGAGATCCAGCACGATCTCGACCGCCGCCGCCCCGGCCAGTCGCGCTTCACCACCCAGCGCCAGGAGGCGGATGCGGTGAAAATCCTTTCCGGCGTGATGGCGCATCCGGAGAGCGGCGTGCAGGTGACGACGGGCACGCCGATCGCGCTTCTGATCGAGAACACCGACCAGCGCTCCAAGGACTATTCCGAGATCAAGGACAAGTTTCGTCCGGGGCATGCCGACTTCACCTATGAGGCCAAATACGGCCTGCGCGACTATCGCGGCGGCGGCCGCTCTTCCGCACGCGAGACCGCGACGCGCGTTGCAGCCGGCGCGATCGCGCGGAAAATCCTGCCAGAGGTGAGGGTGCGCGGCGCGCTGGTGCAGATGGGCCCGCACAAGATCGACCGCGAAAAATGGGACTGGGACGAGATCGCAAGAAACCCGTTCAACTGTCCCGACAAGGACAAGGCCGCGTTCTTCGAGAGCTATCTCGACGGCATCCGCAAGTCCGGCTCCTCGATCGGCGCCGTCATCGAGGTGGTGGCCGAAGGCGTGCCGCCGGGGCTGGGGGCGCCGATCTATGGCAAGCTCGACAGCGATCTGGCGTCCGCGATGATGAGCATCAACGCGGTGAAGGGCGTCGAGATCGGCGCGGGCTTTGGCGCTGCTGAACTATCCGGCGAGCAAAACGCCGACGAGATGCGCACCGGCAACAACGGCACGCGCTTTCTGTCCAACAATGCCGGCGGCGTTCTCGGCGGCATCTCAACCGGCCAGTCCGTGGTGGTGCGCTTTGCCGTTAAACCGACGTCGTCGATCCTCACCCCGCGCATGACCGTCGATCGCAGCGGCCACGACACCGACATCATGACCAAGGGCCGCCATGACCCGTGCGTCGGCATCCGCGCCGTGCCAGTGGGTGAAGCCATGATGGCCTGCGTGCTGGCCGACCACCTGCTGCGCCACCGCGGCCAGGTGGGGTAGGTCAAGGTCAGGCCCCTAGCCTTGGCCCGCGGACGCCCCCATATTTCGATCGACGGTTGAGCGGAGCAGGGCGAAATGGCGATTGACGTCAGCGCGATCAGGGATTGGCTGGTTGAGGGAGGACGCTCGTCGGGAAGTCCCTCGAACATGATCGACACACTATGCCGGCGGCTTACCGAGGCCGGCGTGCCGCTTTTTCGGGTCGGCTTCTTCATCCGCACACTGCATCCCGATTTCTTCGGGCGCAATTTCATCTGGAAGCCCGGCGAAGCGATCGCGATGAGCACGGTCGACTTCGACATCCAGGAGTCGGAAGGGTTCAATGCGAGCCCGCTTGCGATCGTGTTTCGCGAGGGCAAGGAAGTCAGGTCCCGGCCCGGCGATCCCACCACTCGGAGTTTTCCCATCGTCGAAGAGCTTCGCGCCGAGGGCGTGACCGAATATTTCGCGATCCCGATGCTGTTCCTTGACGGCCCTGCGCATGCCTCGAGCTGGACCACCAGGCAGGAAGGCGGCTTCACCGAAGAGCAGGTCGCAGCGCTACGCTCGATCATGGCGCCGTTGGCGCGTCTGGTCGAAGTCATCCAGTTCAAGCGCCTCGCCACCATGCTGCTCGACACTTATGTGGGCAACCGTGCCGGCGAGAAGATCATGGGCGGCCAGATCAGGCGCGGCCACACCGAGAACCTGCACGCCGCGATCTGGCTCTCCGACCTGCGCGGCTTTACCGCGCTGTCGGATCGGCTGCCGGCCGAAACCGTGGTCGATATCCTCAACCAGTATTTCGACTGCCAGGTCGCCGCCATCAAGAACCATGGCGGCGAGGTGCTAAAATACATGGGAGACGGCCTGCTCGCCGTTTTTCCGATCGACGAATATGTCGGCGATTCCCAGCAGGTCTGCGCCCGCGTGCTGGAGGCCGCGCGCGAAACGCGCAGCGGCGTCGAGGCGATGCAATACAAGATCGGCGACACCATCGAGCGTTTCCGCTTCGGCGTCGCTTTGCACGTCGGCCACATCCTATACGGCAATATTGGCGGCGGCTCGCGCCTCGACTTCACCTGCATCGGGCCCGCGGTCAATCTCGCGGCGCGGCTGGAGAAACTCACCGGCAAGATGCATCGCACGATCGTGGCGTCGGAAGGATTTGCCGGCATCTGCGGCGGCGGTTGGCACGATCTCGGCGAATTCCCGATCGCAGGATTTTCCAGGGCTCAGCGCGTCTATGGATTGCACGACGAGCAGGTCGCGGCGGTAGCCTGACCTCAAAGCCTGCCGCTTACTCCTCAGGTTCGGTGGTGAACAGCAGCGGATAGCCCTTGGCGCGGCCGGCGTCGGTGGCACGTGTCGCCTTGGTCTCGGCGACATCCTTGGTGAACACGGCGACCACGCAGACGCCGCGGCGGTGCGCCGTGATCATCACCTTGTAGGCTTCCTCCTCGGTCATGCGGAATTCGCCCTTCAGCACCATGACGACGAATTCGCGCGGGGTGAAGTCGTCATTGACCAGGATCACCTTGTGCAGGCGTGGCCGCTCGGTCTTGGTCTTGACCTTGGTCTTCGGCTTGGTGACGGTATCGATCATGGCAAAAGCACTGCTCCGAGCGCGAACGCGCGCCCCGCGATCGGCCGCCGCTGCACCTTGCGAGCTCAACGGCAACAGCCTGATCGCCGCGGGCAGCCGCGGTCTCGATCAGTTTACAGGCTCCGGCCGGGTCCCGGAACTGGGGATTATCTGACAGCTTCAATGCGACCGGCGCAGCCGGTGCCCCGGGCTCGTCCAGTTCCGCAGGATTTGCAGCACCTGTAATTTGCGGCCGCAGCGGCTAACCCAAATGTGAAGGACAAGCCATGTTACCGCTTTGCGCGACGCAATTTGCATGTCACCATATTGCGACGACGGGAGGGCCGCTGATGCGCTGGTATGTCTCGATCGGAGCTGTGCTGGTCGCCGGCGTGCTTGCCGGCGGAGATGTGGCAGGTGTCGCTGCACCCCGCCCGGGCCGAGACCTTGCGGGCCGAGACCTTGCGGGCCATGAGCTTGCGCAGCGTGACGCCGACAAGCAAGCCGCAACCTCGGTCGACGTCGAACTCGTGCTGGCCGTCGACGTTTCCTACTCAATGGACATGGACGAACTTGCGATTCAGCGCGAAGGTTACGCGCAGGCGATCGTGTCGAAGGAATTTTTGCAGGCGCTGAAGGCCGGGCCGAACGGCAAGATCGCCGTCACCTATTTCGAGTGGGCCGCCTCCACCGACCAGAAGATCATCATTCCCTGGCGGCTGATCGACGGCCCGGAGACGGCTGATGCCGTCGCCGCCGAGATCATGAAGACGCCGATCCGCCGCGCCTCGCGCACCTCGATATCGGGCGCGATCAATTTCGCCATGCCGCTGTTTGAGGAAAATCCCTATCGCGGCATCCGCCGCGTGATCGACATTTCCGGCGACGGGCCCAACAACAACGGCATGCCGGTGACGGCGGCACGCGATGCTGCGCTGGAGAAGGGCGTCATCATCAACGGCCTGCCGATCATGGTGAAGGAGCCGTCCTATTCCACCATGGATATCGACAACCTCGACTTCTACTACGAGGACTGCGTGATCGGCGGTCCCGGCTCCTTCGTGGTGACGATCAAGGACCGCGACAAGTTCAAGGAAGCGATCCGCACCAAGCTGTTGCTCGAGGTCGCCGGCCGGCAGCCGGAGCGCCCCGTCGTTCCCGCGGCGTCGCAAAACAGGGACCCACGGGTCAACTGCCTGATCGGTGAAAAAATCTGGCAGGACAGGTGGGGGCGCTGAGGGGCGCCGTCAGTTGCCCATCACGCATTGATAAGGACGAAAGCCATGGGAAATTGCATTGTCGTCGTTCAGTTTGATCTGCCGAAGCGTACGCTAGATCAGGCTATCGCGGGTGGAACTGGCTCGGCACCGATCTATCGGGGGCTCGCCGGACAAGGGTTGATCCGCAAGGACTATCTCAATGGCGAGGCTGGCACCGGCGGAGTCTATTTGTGGGAGAGCCGCGCCGCCGCTGAAGCCTGGTTTACCGAGACCCGGATCGCCGAATTGACGGCGCGTTTCGGTATTCGTCCCCGGCTTACCTGGTATGACACGCACGTCACTGTCGACAATGTCAGTGGGGAAACACGTGTCAACGGCGTGCCCCTCGCGATCGCTGCGGAGTAGCGCGTTGGCTCTACCCATCCTCCGGCGCTAGCGCGAAAACCGCGCCACCAGTTCGACATGCGGCGTGTGCCGGAATTGGTCGACCGGCGTGACGCCCTCGATCCTGTACCCACCGTCGATCAGGATCTTCGCGTCCCGCGCGAACGTCGCGACATTGCACGACACGGCTACCACGACACCCATCTTGCTGGCGGCAAGCTGGGTGGCAACTGCCTGCGCGCCCTGGCGCGGCGGATCGAACACGACCGCATCGTAGTCGCGCAGTTCCTGCGGCATCAGCGGACGGCGGAACAGGTCTCGCGCCTCCGCTGTCACCGGCTTGAGGCCGGAGGTCGAGGTCACGGCCTTCTGCAGCGCCGCCACCGCGCCCGCGTCGTTGTCGAACGCGGCGACGCGCGATCTTGCCGCGAGCCGCAGCGCGAACGGGCCGACACCGCAGAAGAGATCGGCGATATGCTTGGCGCGCTTGCAATGTTCGAGCACGAGCGCGGCAAGCGCTTCCTCGCCGGCGACGGTTGCCTGCAGGAACGCGCCCGGCGGCAGCGTCACCTGCGCGGAGCCGATCGACGATATCGGGCGGATTGCGCATCAGCACCAGTTCGCCGTGCCGCGTCAATCGCGCCAGCCGGTGCCGCTCCGCGATGACGGAGAGTTTTGCGATCGCAGCCGCCGACAGCGGGCCGGAGCCGCGCACGTCGATATCGAGCCCGCCTTTGGTGGCGGTGACCTGGATGTCGAGCGGCTTGCCGATGGAGGCGAGCGCTTCGGCGAGCGCCCAGCCCGCATCAAGTGCGCCGTCGAGTGCGGGATCGAGGATCGGGCAGCGGTCGATCGGGATAATGTCGTGCAAGCCTGCCGCCGCAAATCCGACCTTGAGCACCTCATGCGTGCCCATCCGTGCATGCAGGGTGATGCGCCGCCGCCCCAGGCCATGCGCGTCGAGCAGGGCTGCGACATCGCAATCGATGCCGTCTTGCGCCAGCGTCTCCACCACGATGCGGCGCTTCCAGTCGCGATAGCGCTCCGCTTCCCAGTGCTGGATGGCACAGCCGCCACACACGGAAAAATGCGGGCAGAAGGCGTCGATACGCTCGGGGCTCGCGCGCTCGATCTTGACGAGGCGTCGGCGGTCAGCATGACCCGGGACGTCGACGACCTCGACGTTCTCGCCGCCAAGCGTATACGGCACATAGATGTTGCCGCCGCCGGCCAGCACCACCCCATCGCCGCGGTGGCCGACATGATCGATGTCAAGCGCTTCAGCCACGGCGCGCGCCGAGAAAGAATTCGATATTGCCGTCGCCGCCGGGGATCGGGGAGGGGAACACCTGCATGTCGGTGCAACCGAGGGAAGCCGCGAACGCCGAGACGTCGTCGCAGATCCGCTGATGCACCATGGCATTGCGGATAATGCCGCCCTTGTAGTTTTTTCGCTCCGCTTCGTATTGCGGCTTGATCAGGGCCAGCAGATGCATCGGAGCTGCCGCCAGTGACAGCGCCGCCGGCAGCACCGCCTTCAGCGAGATGAAGCTGACATCGATCACCACGACATCGGGGCGCGCCGGCAGGCGGGTGTTTTCGAGCTTGCGGATGTCGGTGGCTTCCATCGAGATGATCTTGGGATGGCCTTGCAGCGAATGGTGCAGCTGGCCGTGTCCGACATCGATGGAGAAGACCATGGCGGCGCCGTTGGCGAGCAACACCTCCGTAAATCCACCCGTCGAGGCGCCGACATCGAGACAGATATGGTCCTCGATTTCTATCGGATAGGTCTCCAGCGCACCGGCGAGCTTGACGCCGCCGCGCGAGACCCAGGGGTGTGCCGGCTGCGCCTGCAGCACCGCATCAGTGGGAATGACCTCGGAGGGTTTGGCAACCGGCCTGTCATTGGCGATCACAAGCCCGGCCTCGATGGCCGCGCGAGCCCGCGCCCGGCTCTCGAACAGGCCGCGCTCCACCAGCACGACGTCGGCGCGCTTGCGGGAGGAGGTGTCGCTGGTGCCAGGCTTTGCCAATATCAGCCCTTGTCGATTGCAAGGCGCACGCAAGTCTCGAACGCGGTTAGATCGTGCCAGATGTCATCAGGCCTGCTCCGCGGCAGCACCAGCGGCGAGCCATGGAGCTCGAGCGCATGGATCATCATCAGATTATCCGGCAGGCCGAAATCCTCAACCGTCAGTCCGTCGCCGTCGATCAAGCGCTTTTCAGAGGCCGTTGTCACCTTCATGAAACGCGCCACGCGTTCCGCGTAGGGCGCCGGATCGTTGCAATAGCCGAAGCAAGGTTTGCCGCGGCCGGCCATGTAGCCGAGTTCGTAGACGGTGCCGGGATCAGCGCCGGGGCCACGGAACGGCGTCAGGTTGGCGATGATTGCGTCCGCCGCATCCATCATCTCTTCGAGGCCCTTGAAGATTTGCAGCGAGGCATCGCGTGCGGAAAGGTCGACGGCGTTGTCGAGCGGATAGAGCCCGGTCATGCCGTGACGCTCGCAGATGTCGCGCTTGCGTCGTCCAATAGCCAAGGCATCCGGCAGGAACACTTCCGGTCCTGCCAGATAAACCTTCACGGAACTGCGGCTTAGGCGAGCTTGACGCTCTCGGCCTTGTAGTCCTTGCCTAGCGTCTCGAACACCTTGGCGACGATGCCCTTGGCGTCGAGGCCGGCGCGCGCGTACATCGCGTTCGGGCTGTCATGGTCGAGGAACACGTCAGGCAGCACCATGGCGCGCATCCGCAGGCCACCGTCGAGCATGCCGTGTTCGGCGACAAGCTGCATGACGTGCGAGCCGAAGCCGCCGATCGAGCCTTCCTCGATGGTGATCAGGATCTCGTGGTCGCGGGCGAGCTTGAGGATCAGTTCCTCGTCGAGCGGCTTCATGAAGCGCGCGTCCGCAATGGTGGCCGAGAGGCCGTGCGCGGCGAGTTCGTCGGCCGCCTTTTCGCATTCGGCGAGACGGGTGCCGAACGACAGCAGCGCGACCTTCTTGCCTTCGCGGACGATGCGGCCCTTGCCGACCTCCAGGGCAATGCCGACCTCGGGCATTTCAACGCCGCGGCCTTCGCCACGCGGATAACGCAGCGCGCTCGGACGGTCGTTGATGGCAACCTGGGTCGCCACCATGTGGACGAGTTCGGCTTCGTCGGACGCCGCCATGATCACGAAGTTCGGCAAGCAGCCGAGATAGGCGTTGTCGAACGATCCGGCATGGGTGGCGCCGTCGGAGCCCACGAGGCCGGCGCGGTCGATGGCAAAGCGTACCGGCAGGCTCTGGATCGCGACGTCATGCACGACCTGGTCATAGCCGCGCTGCAGGAAGGTGGAATAGATGGCGCAGAACGGCTTATAGCCTTCGGTGGCAAGACCGGCGGCAAACGTCACCGCATGCTGTTCGGCGATGCCGACGTCGAAGGTGCGGTCGGGGAACGCCTTATTGAAGATGTCGATACCGGTGCCGGAGGGCATGGCGGCGGTGATGCCGACAATCTTCTCGTCCTTCTGCGCTTCCTTGACGAGGCTCTGGCCGAACACGTTCTGGTAGGCCGGCGCGTTCGGCTTGGCCTTGGCCTGGGTGCCGGTCGCGACGTCGAACTTGACCACGGCGTGATACTTGTCGGCGGACGCTTCTGCGGGCCCGTAGCCCTTGCCCTTTTGCGTGACGACGTGGACCAGGATCGGGCCGGTCTCCATGTCGCGAACGTTCTTCAGGACGGGCAGCAAATGGTCGAGGTTATGGCCGTCGATCGGGCCGACATAATAGAAGCCGAGCTCCTCGAACAACGTGCCGCCGTCCATCATGAAGCCGCGGGAATACTCCTCGACGCGGTTGGCGCGGCTGGAGATGACTTTCGGCAGATGCTTGTTGATCTGCTTGGCCGCCTCGCGCAGCGTGCGGTAGGTCTTGCCCGAATACAGCCGCGACAGATACGCGCTCATCGCGCCGACCGGCGGCGCAATCGACATGTCGTTGTCGTTGAGGATGACGATCAGCCGCGAATTCATCGCGCCCGCATTGTTCATGGCTTCATAGGCCATGCCGGCCGACATCGCGCCGTCGCCGATCACGGCAATGACGTTGTTCTTGCCGCCGGCGAGGTCGCGGGCAACGGCCATGCCGAGGCCGGCGGAAATCGAGGTCGAGGAATGCGCGGCGCCGAACGGGTCGTAGTCGCTCTCGCTGCGCTTGGTGAAACCGGACAGGCCGCCGCCGGTACGCAGCGTGCGGATGCGGTCGCGGCGTCCGGTCAGGATCTTGTGCGGGTAGGCCTGGTGGCCGACGTCCCAGATCAGGCGGTCGCGCGGGGTGTCGAAGACATAATGGATGGCGGTGGTGAGTTCGACCACGCCGAGGCCGGCGCCGAAATGGCCGCCGGTGACGGAGACCGCGTCGATCGTTTCCTGACGCAACTCGTCGGCGACCTGGCGCACCTGCTCGATCTTGAGCTTGCGAAGGTCGTCGGGCGTTCTGATCGTGTCGAGAAGCGGCGTCTTACTGAATGCGGTCACAGCGATATTCCAGTTTTTGCATGTCGGAACCCAAGACTTTATTGGGCCCGACGAGAAAAGGGTTTGCGCGTTCAGTGCGCAGCGAGATCCCGGACGTTGGATGCCATCTGGGCGGCCGGAGCCTAATTTGTTAGCCTAACGGCGCTCCAAATCGTTCAATGTGATGTGCATCACTTAAGGCGTCTTCACCCGTCTCAGTCAATTTTCTGAAGCCTTTTGAGGCGCTTGCCGCAGGGACGTTGCGGTGGCACACCAGCTCAACGGCCCACAGAACTGCAAGCTTTACACCAAAGCATCAGCCAAAGCCAACCCGCCCAAGGTGGTCAGGCCTCCCGGCCATGGCTGCGAAAACCGGATAAAGTTAACCCCGGCGCCGCGCCGAGAGTTCCCCGGCGTCTGTTTCGGCGGGACCGGCTCGGTCAGGCCTGCTGTTTTCGATCTGTCGCCAGGCAAACTCCCGCGCCGGCGCGTCGCCGGTGGCGACCGCGAGCGCTGCCTCCGGCGCTGCCATGCGCTCGCTGAGTGGAACCGGACCCGCCACGATCATGAAGAAGTCGTAGGCATGGGGAACCTGGTTGGCCATGACGAACTGGAAGTGGACCCGGAAGAATTTTCGGCGGAAGGCATTGTAGTTCTCGGGCCGGATGATCTCGCGAAATCGCACCGGCACGATGGTCGGGTTGCGCGCGGCGGCGCCGACATCGATGCCATGGGCGGCCAGCGGATCGAACTGGAAGAAGTTCATCACGTCCTTGCGCGCCTGGCAGTCGATCCAGTCGATCGACGGTTCGACCGCAAGATCCCGCAGATGGTCGCGGAAATCCTGCGCGGCCTTGTGGTAGCCGACGATCGGGAAATTGGCGCCGATGGTCAGGAGCACGACGCGCGGGCCGCGCCGGCCGAGCGAAGGGTCGAGCTTCAGCGCGCGCGCCAATAGCTCGACGCCGAGGAACGATCCCGAACTGTGGCCGACCAGCACGATCTCCTGCGCATCGCTGGACCGGGCGACATTAACAAGATGCTGTGCAAAGCGGTCGATGCGCTGATCCCAGTCCGGTCGCTGGCGATGCGAGAACTGCCAGGTCCAGATCGTGTCGGACAACAGATAGAGCACGTAGGTGCGCTTCTCCGTGTATTTCAGCACCGTGCCCATCGCCGCGATGAAGACGGCGGTCGCGACTGCAATACTGAAGAAGTGCGGCACGCCGAGTGCGTCGAGGCCTTTCTCGACACCCCAGGCCAGCAAACCCACGCAGAGCGCCTCTGCAAGCATCACCAGATGCGGCCAGGTGATGAAGGTGGCAAAGCGCCAGCTCGTCATGAAGAAGCGCAAGGCCGTGCCGCGCACGATCAGACGCAAATAGATCCACACGGCGTGCAACGACGATGCGCCAGATCGGCTGCGCGAGGTCCTTCTGGATGAAATCTTCAAAGCGCAGGAAGTCGTAATCGGTCCGGGTTTGCCAGTCGGCCGCCTTGGTCTCGATGGTCCAGGATGCGCGCTCGCCGCCGTCAGCGGTTTGCGGCCGGGTGACACTCGCCGATATCCCGTAGAGCCGCGCGAAGCTGCGCAGCTCGGTGCGGAACATCCGGTAGTATTGCGCGAGCCCGCGCGGGTCGTATCCCTGGATGTAGATGATATGGCGGTGCTGAACGCGCACTTAACTCTTTGTCCCCAAATGGCCGCGGGACTATAGCAGGCCGCGCCAAGCCCCAAGAGCTAATTCGGCCCTTGGAAAGGGGCCGGACAGCGCAGATTCCGCACGTGTCGTCAGGATGGATAGGGCCGGCCACGTGCCTCACTGCACGTCGAGCGGCTCCGTTCCGGTGGCCTGGCCGCTTGCATCCGTGGTGATCTTGTCGACGCGGGCTTCGGCCTGGCGCAGCAATTCCTCGCAGCGGCGCTTCAGCGCTTCGCCGCGCTCATAGATGGCAACCGACTCCTCCAGCGGCACCTTGCCGTCCTCAAGCCGCTTGACGATCGATTCCAGTTCCTCGATCGCGCGCTCGAAGGTGAGCTTCTTGACGTCGGCTTGGGTGTTGTCGGTCATAGGATGCTTTTTTCCGGATGCGCCGGTGTTCCCGGTACAGAATCAAACGAGGTTTGCGGGCGCATTGTGGCGATGATTTAGCCGCCCATCAATGCGGTGACATGGGATGCGACCAACTCTTTCAGGCCCTGCAGGTCGTAGCCGCCTTCCAGCACCGAGACCACGCGGCCGCCGGCGGAGGCATCCGCCACGTCCATCAGCTTCTTCGTCACCCAGCCGAAATCCTCGGCCTTCAGGTTGAGCGAGGCGAGGGGATCGCGGTAGTGGGCATCGAAGCCTGCGGAAATGATGATCAGCTCGGGGCTGAACTTTTGCAGCTGCGGCAGGATCAGGTTCTCGAAAGCGGAGCGGAATTTCGCGCTGCCGTCTTCGGCCGCGAGCGGCGCATTGACGATGGTGTCGTGATCGCCGCGTTCGCCCTTGGCGCCGGTGCCGGGAAACAGCGGCATCTGGTGCGTCGAACAGTACATCACGGTCGGGTCGGCCCAGAAGATGTCCTGCGTGCCGTTGCCGTGATGGACGTCGAAATCGACCACCGCCGCGCGGCCGATGCCGTATTTGCGCTGGGCGTGACGCGCGGCGATCGCGGCATTGTCGAAGAAGCAGAAGCCCATCGGCTTTGAGACCTCGGCGTGATGGCCGGGCGGGCGCACCGCGACAAAGGCATTTTGATGCTCGCCCGACATGACAGCATCGGTCGCCGCCACCGCGCCGCCGACGCCGCGCATCACGGCTTCCCAGGTGCCCGGCGACATCGACGTGTCGCCGTCGATATAGATCAAGCCTGATTTCGGCGCGATGTGGCGAAGCTCGGTGATGTAATGCTCGCCATGGCAGAGCCGCGCATGGTCGAGCGTGCCCTCGGGCGCCTGCTCGCGCACCAAAAGGCTGAAACGCTCCTCGCCCAGCGCCTCCTCGACGGCACGCAGCCGGTCCGGCCGCTCGGGATGGCCGGGAGGCGTGAGATGGTCGAGGCAGGCTTGGTGGCTGAGGAGGAGTGTCATGCATGGCCCTGATTGAAGCCCCAATTTAGGGCGCAAAGGGCGGCTCGGGAAGGCCGCCGCCCGCCAAAAAGGGCTAGTCGTTCAATTCATTCTGGCGATGCGGTTGGCGGGGCCGGGGGCGATCGGGCTTTGTTTGCGAAAATACTCGTATAGCGCATCGACGTCGTAGATGCCGGTGAGCTGGTCGGTGCCGAGCTTGAAGGCGACAAAGCCGTCGCCGCCGACGGCGAGATAATTGTTCACGGTGACGCGGTAGCGGCCGGCCGGATCGATCCTCGCGCCGTTCAGCGCCATCGTCTCGGCGAGGATGCGCTCGCCGTCGCTCTTGCCGTTGTCCCAGGTGTAGGTGAAACCGCTGGAAACCTGCAGCACGCGCGGGCCGCTTCGGTTCCGCCCATTGCTGTTCCAGCGCGTCCTTGAGCTGTTGGCCCGTCAGCGTCATGGTCACGAGCTGGTTGCGGAACGGTTGCGCTGCGAACACGTCGCCATAGCTCACCGCGCCGTCGTCCTTGCGCGCGATGTCGGCGCGGACGCCGCCGGGATTGGTGAAGGCGATGACCGCGCCGCCGGTCTTCTCGTCACGCGTTGCCGCGAGCTGGGCATCGGCAATGACGTCGCCGAGCGGGCTCTCGCCCGCCGCGTTCGGCACGCGCGACAGGGTTTGCGTCAGCGTTCCCGCCGGCCGGTTGGCGATCGGGGCGGAGAGCTTGTCGTAGGCCTCGATCAGCGCGGTCTGCTCGGCTTGCTTCGGCAGCGTGATGTGCGCGATGTGGTTCGCAGCACTTCGTGCAACGATGTCGCGCGTCGCCGGATCGAGCTTGATGTCGATCGCCGTGACCAGCGTGCCGTATTTGTCGGCGCTGGTGACGAGCCGCCCGTCGATCTCGCAGACATAGGCCTGGTGGGTATGGCCTGAAATCACGAGGTCGACCGCCGGGTCGAATTTCTTGACGATCTCGACAATCGGACCTGAAATGCCGGGGCAATCATTGATGCCGCCGGTCGGCAGGCCGCCTTCGTGGATCAAAACCACGATGGCTTCGATGCCGCGCGCCTTCAGTTCCGGCACGAGCGCGTTGACCGTGTCGGCCTCGTCGCGGAATTCCAGCCCGGCAATGCCGACGGGCGAGACGATGTTGGCGGTGCCTTTCAGCGTCAGCCCAATGAAGGCCACGGGCACGCCGTCGAATTCCCTGACGGCATAGGGCGGAAACACGCTCTTTCCCGTGCTCGTCTCGATCGTGCTGGCGGCGAGATAGCGGAACTTGGCGCCCTTGAACGGATGCGGGCCCTGGCAGCCGTCGGTCGGATGGCAGCCGCCGTTCTGCATCCGCAGCAGTTCCTCCTTGCCCTCGTCGAATTCGTGGTTGCCGACGGAGGCAATGTCGAGCCCCATCATCGACAGCGACTCGATGGTCGGCTCGTCATGGAACATCGCCGACAGGAACGGGCTTGCGCCGATCAAATCGCCGGCCGCGACGAACACATGGTTCCTGTGCCCCTCGCGCAATTGCCGCACCAGCGTTGCCATATGCTCGGCGCCGCCGGCGGGCTCGTTGATCTTCTTGGCCGGATCGGCGGGATCGGCGATGCGCAGGCCCCCGGGTGAGGGCCGCAGGTAGCCGTGAAAATCGTTGATCGCGAGAATGCGCAGCGCAATGGGCGCGGCGGTCTGGGCGCGGCATGGCATGGCCGCAAGCAGCACGGCTGTAGCAAGAATCGCGAAGGTCCGGAGTCTCATGGCACTATACTATCCGTCATGGCGGGCACAGCCGTCCGAAGACGGCGTCGCTTCCGCTCGCAGGCCCCGGCCATCCACGTCTTTCAATCAAATTGCTACAAGGACGTGGATGCCCGGGACAAGCCCGGGCATGACGACTATTCCAGCAAGGCGACGATTTCACGAACGAGCATCACCCCTTCCTGCGGGCCATGAACGCCTTGAAGGCCGCCACCGCCTCGGTGGAGCGCATCCGCTCGGCGAACAGGTGGGCCTCCTGGTCGATGCGGCGGGTCATGTCCTCCGGCGGCAGTTTTAACAGCTTGCGCGAGATCGCCACCGCCTCGGTCGGCAGCTCGCAGATGTCGCGCGCCACCTTGCGCGCCTCGGCCTCGGTCTGGCCGGGCGCCACCACCTCGTTGACGAAGCCGGCCTCGCGCGCATGGTCGGCATCGACGGTGCGGCCCATCACCAGCATGGCAAAGGCGCGCTGATGGCCGATGGTGCGCGGCATCAGGAGGCTGGAGGCGGCTTCCGGCACCAGCCCGAGATTGATGAACGGCGTTGCGAACGTCGCGGTCTTGCTCGCCAGCACATAGTCGCAGTGGAACAGCATGGTGGTGCCGATGCCGATGGCGATGCCGTCGACGGCTGCGATGATCGGCTTGGTGTTGTGCGCCAGCGCGTGGAGAAACTTCACCGCGTTGCTGGCCCGCGACGCGTCGACCTTGGAGGTGCCGGTATCGAGGAAATCCTCGACATCGTTGCCCGCGGTGAACACCCCGGAACCGCCGGTGATGATGAAGCAGCGCACGTCCGGATTGTCCTGCGCGCTGTTGATGGCCTCGCACATCGCCCGGTACATCTCGTGGGTGATGGCGTTCTTCTTCTCGGGCCGCCGCATGGTGATGACGCGCGCGTGCTTGTCGTCGGCGACAATCAGGTGCTCGGTCATGGCATCCCCCGCAAAGGCCGGCGGCCGCGGCCGCTGGCGTCACATCTGATGATATCCTACATGATGTCGGCCGCGGCCCAAATCGCCGGGCGGAACTTCTCTCACCCGGTGGCAGGACCAACTGGCAGGACTGACTGGCATGAGTCATACGCGATGCAGCTGACCGGAATTCACCATCTCACCGCCGTCTCGGCGAGGCCTGCGCAAAATCTCGCCTTCTACACTGGCCTCCTCGGCATGCGGCTCGTCAAGAAGACGGTGAACCAGGACGACGTCTCCGCCTATCATTTGTTCTACGCCGACGGCGAGGCGCGCCCCGGTACCGACCTCACCTTCTTCGACTGGCCCGTGCCGGCGGAGGCGCGCGGCACCAACAGCGTCACGGCGACCGGCCTGCGCGTTGCCGGCGAAAACGCGTTGTCGTTCTGGCACGATCGCCTGCACAAGGCTGCCGTCGCGGCCGGCGATATCGTCGAAATCGACGGCCGGCTGACGCTCGCCTTCGAGGACGGCGAAGGCCAGCGCCTGATGCTGGTCGACGATGGCGGCGCCGGCACAGCCTCGCCCTGGGCGAAGAGCCCGGTTGCGGCGGAACATCAGATCCGCGGCCTCGGCCCGATCGTGCTGACGGTTGCGGATCTCGCACGCACCGCGCGGGTGCTGACAGATGTGATGAACATGCGCCGCGTGCGTGACTATGCCGCGCCGGGTTCACGTTCTCCGGTCGTCGTGTTCGCGATGGGCGAGGGCGGTCCCGCCGCCGAACTGCATGTGATCGAAGACCGCGATTCCCCGCACGCGCAGCCCGGGCGCCGGCAGCGTGCATCACGTCGCCTTCCGCACGCCGGACGAGGCGCAGTATCACGCCTGGACCGCGCGGCTCAACGAACTGCGCGTTCCCAACAGCGGCGAGGTCGACCGCTTCTATTTCCGCAGTCTTTATTTCCGCGAGCCCAACGGCATCCTGTTCGAGATCGCCACCGACGGCCCCGGCTTTGCCACCGACGAGCCGCTGGAAAACCTCGGCGAAAAACTGGCGCTGCCGCCCTTCCTCGAACCCCGCCGCGCCGAGATCGAAGCCGGGCTGAAGCCGCTGTAGTGAAGAGGTGAGCGCCCTCACACGCGCACGCCGCGAACTGGCCCGGATCGTGCATTGTTCTCCTCGTGAGAATCGGGAGCACTTTCATGCAGATGGATGTCTTCTTGGTCTGGGTTGCGTTGTTGAGCGCGGTGAGCATGCTGGCGCTGTCAAAGACTGACTAGCGAACGGGCGCGCTGGCGCGCAATGCGGCCGGCGCGGGCGCGTTGCATTCAAGGGTCGCATCAATTTGAGTCATCGCTGCCCCAAGCGCGGGCAGGCGCCGTAGGGTGGGCAGAGGCGCGCTTGCGCCGTGCCCACCTTCACACGCACGCCGTGAAGTGGGCACGCTTCCGCCTTCGCTCTTCGAGCTACGGCGGACAAGTCGCTTTGCCTACCCTACAGGCTGTGGAGCTTAACTCAGCAGCACCGCGTCCGCGCCGTTCACGGCGTCGGCCGAATCCGTCACCGTCTTCTCCAGCGAGGGCGCTGCGACCGCGATATTCTCCGCAAAGAATCTTGCCAGCGCCACATAACGCGCCGGCTCGCCTTCGCCGCTTGATTTCGCCGCCAGCGCTTCGCCGGCCAGCATGCAGCCGCCGAGCGCGGAGCCGAACAGCCGCAAATAGGGCGTGGCGCCCGCGAGCGCATCGTTCGGCGCCGAGGTCACGCGCTCCAGCAGCCACTTGCTGCTCCGCTCCAGCGACCCAAGCGCATCGCGCAGCTTTGCCCCCGTGGTGCCGAACGCCGGATCGTTCGACGCCTCGACCTGCTTCACGATCGCGGACAGCTCATCCAGCAGCTTCCACACCGCTTCCCCGCCATTGGCGGCAAGTTTGCGCGTCACGAGATCGATCGACTGGATGCCGTTGGTGCCCTCATAGATCGAGGTGATGCGCGCGTCGCGATAATGCTGGGCGGCGCCGGTCTCCTCGATGAAGCCCATGCCGCCATGCACCTGCACGCCGAGATAGGCGACCTCATTGCCGATGTCGGTGGAGAACGCCTTTGCGATCGGCGTCAGCAGCGCGCCGCGCGCGGCCGCCTCAGCGCGCACCTTGGCGTCCTTGGCCCGCACCGACACATCCATCGCCACCGCGGTGGCATAACAGATCGAGCGCGCGGCTGACGTCATGCTCTTCATCTGCATCAGCATGCGCTTGACGTCAGGATGCACGATGATCGGATCGAGCCCGTCGCCCTTTTTGCCGACGGCGCGGCCCTGTTTGCGCTCCTGCGCATAACTGAGCGCTTGTTGCGTGGCGCGGTCGGCAATCCCGACGCCTTCGAGCCCGACGCCGAGCCGCGCCTGGTTCATCATCGTGAACATGCAAAGCATGCCGCGGTTTTCCTCGCCGATCAGATAGCCGATCGCGCCGCCCTGATCGCCCATGGTCATGGTGCAGGTGGGGGAGGCATGCATGCCGAGCTTGTGCTCGACGCCGCTGGCAAAAATGTCGTTGCGCGCGCCGAGCGAACCGTCGGCATTGACCAAAAACTTCGGCACCAGGAACAGCGAGATCCCGCGCGTGCCTGATGGAGCATCGGGCAGGCGCGCCAGCACGAAATGCACGATGTTGTCGGTCATGTCGTGTTCGCCGTAGGTGATGAAGATTTTCGTCCCCTTGAGGCGATAAGTGCCGTCATCAGCGCGCTCGGCGCGGGTGCGCAGCGCGCCGACGTCGGAGCCGGCGCCGGGCTCGGTGAGCTGCATGGTGCCGGTCCATTCGCCGGACACGAGCTTTGCGAGATAAATGCTCTTCAGCTCCTCCGAGCCATGGGCATCGAGCGCCTCGATCGCCGAGAGCGTCAGCAGCGGGCAGAGCCCGAAGGCGACATTCGAGGCGCTCCAGATTTCGGTGCAGGCAGCATTAATGGCGAGCGGCAGGCCTTGCCCGCCGAACGCTTCCGGCCCCGACACCGCGTTCCACCCCGCGCCCGCCCAGCGCGCATAGGCATCCGGCCATCCCGGCGCGGTGGTGACCGTGCCGTCACTGAGCTTGATGCCGTGCTCGTCGCCGACGGCATTGAGCGGCGCCAGCACGTCACTGGCGAATTTGCCCGCTTCCTCCAGCACGGCTGCGGTGATGTCGCCGTCGAAATCGCCGTAATGCCCGGCCTCGAGCGCGGCCTTCAGCCCCGCGCCATGGTTGAGCGCAAGCAGGATGTCGGCGATCGGCGCGGTGTAGGTCATGTCGGGGTCCGAGGCTCTCTCGCGGGAACGGGAGTGCCCGTATTCCCACGAAACCGCACGGGCCTCAACTGGCGGGTGGGGAGGGGGCGAGGTGAGGGGCGGAACAAACCATCCGCCCGTCATGGCCGGGCTCGTCCCGGCCATCCACGTCTTTCTTTCGTGTGGCCCCAAAGTCGTGGATGCCCGGGCCAAGCCCGGGCATGACGGAGAAAACGCCCGAAACCGCCGCCGCCCACCCACCGCCTCATCCTGAGGAGCCGCAAAGCGGCGTCTCGAAGGATGGCCACAATGCGCCGCCTAGACCCGTGGAAATCCCCAACATTCTGCCTGTTGATATAGAGCCTTTGGCCCTATAGACCCACGTCACCGAGAGGGGCGTTCGCGACGCGGCCGTTGCCGCGCCGTTCCCGAACGGCCCGTTGGGGCGTAGCCAAGCGGTAAGGCAGCGGATTTTGATTCCGCCATTCGGAGGTTCGATCCCTCCCGCCCCAGCCAAGGTTTTGTGATGTTCACTGCAGTTCGAGAGGGAAGTGTTGAAGGATGACACTCTGCGTTTGATTGCGCGAGAGTTGGCCGAGGGTATCAAGCGTAAGACTACGCTCGACTGGACGCACAGAGAGGCGGTTCGCGCTGACGTGCGGAGAACAGTTCGACGATTGCTCGCGAAATATGGCTATCCGCCCGACGCGCAGGAGGCTGCGACGCAGCTGGTCATTCAGCAAGCTGAATTGATGGCCCGATATGAGGTCGCTTAGCGCGGGCCGCAGGAGGGCAGCGCTGTCGTTCGAAATTACAGAATCCATCTTGTCAACCCATAATCCGAAAAATATTTCCCTTTACCAGAATTCCGATTTCCGTTATAATCTGCCCATCCCGCACTCCTCAGGAGGGGCGCTGCGCATCGTCACGTAACGTTGGGCGCGGGATGCGATGGACGCTGCTGGCCTCAGGTGGCAACACCGGCGAGAGGTTTTGCGGCGGACGGCGAAGTCGTGTGGTCCTGGCGCCGCGACCGTGGCGTCTATCCGGCCCGTCTCGTAGCGGGCTTGGCAACGGTGACAATCAACGCCGCTCACCGGGGAGAGCACGAAGGAAACCGTAACACCATCGCGCGGGGAAAGCCGGTGTGATCGGCTGAACCTGTGGTGGACTTACTGGTGGGCCTTTTTTGTTGCCCCCCAGGCTGCGGGTGCATTCGGCGCCCGGCTTTCCCTGCGCCCTCTCTTCGAAGAGGGAAGACGGAATGTCAAAACCTTGGGCAACCCATGCCGCGGGAACGAGTCCCTATGTTTCCACGTCATTGCGAGCGAAGCGACCCTTCTCCGCTTGCTCAGCAAGCTTCGCAGGGCTCGGAGTCCGCCGAAGCGCTTTGCGCGAAGGCGGAAGCAATCCAGCTTTCTTTGTTGCGGCGAAGGAAGCTGGATTGCTTCGTCGCGTAGCTCCTCGCAATGACGAGCCGGGCTCGCCTATCCCGGAATCAACCGCAACTGCGGTCGGTTCGATCGCGCAAGGCCAGCCGCGGCAGGCGGCGCTGCGAGCAGCACGCTCGCAAAATCATCCGCCAGTTCGATATGCCCTGCAATCTCCGGGTTGATCATCTTCGCATGCGTGATCGGCGACATGTGGCCCGCCGCCGGCAAGTGCCTCATCTCGGCGCCCGGAATGAGCGCGGCGAGTCGGGTGACAACGCGCTGGGTCATGTAGGGCGACAGCCCGCCGGAGACCAGCAGCGTCGGCACGCGCAACAGGCTGAGCTGCCTGCGCGACATCAGCCTCGGCAAGGATGGCGGTGAAATCATACGGCACCTTCTCGATCACCTCGATCATGCGCAGCCGCGCTTCGGCGTTGAGCGTCTCGCTTTGGCTCGATCTTTGGCCCGTTCTTGGCGCCGAGCCGTTCCAGAAATCGAGAAAGCGGTCGAGCGCCTCCATATACATGCCGTTCCAGAGATCGACACTGAGGCGCGTGCCCATGTCGGCGAACACATCATGCAGCCGAATGTCCGCGGCATTGTCGCGCAGCAGCGTCGGCAACACAGGCTCGATCAGCGTGAGAGAGCGAATGCGGCTCGCCCAGCGCGCGCTGGTCGCCATCTTGAACGCCACCGCGCCGCCATAGGAATGGCCGACGAGATGAACCGCGCCCTTCACGCGATCGAGCTGTTCGTCGAGCAGGGCGACTTCATCGGCCAGCGTCGTCGGGAGAATCGTCCGCGCGATGTTCTTGCCGTAGCCGGAAAGATCCGGCGCGATCACCTCAAAGCCGCGGCCGAGCGCTTCAGAAAGCCGCGTCCATTGCCGCCCCGAACCGAGCGAGCAATGCAGGGCGATGACGGGTGTTGATTCCTGATGGATGGAGGCGGACATGGTGCTTCACTCCCGGTCTTGGCACGGCCACGGCATGCGGCGACTGTTGGCGCGAGGATGAAGCGGCGCGCGGCGAAAGACTTGGAGGCGGGCTTGATTTGTCGTTGCGATCAGCCTGATTTTTCCTTGGGAAGTGCCGGACGCGGGCGGGGCAGCGCGACGGATTTCCCTTACAAATCAAGTGGGTTGGCTCCTGAAGCCGTATCGCCGAGTTCCGTGGTATACCAGCGATTGTCACGCTCCCCGACATGCGATAGACACGCCCTCCCTTTGGGGAAAAGGGGTTTTTCCGCGCCATGCCTGGCCTGGCCCGCTCACCCAAAGCGTCGGGAAAACACGGGCAGCATCGTTGGCGAGAGAGGCAAGCATGGCGCGCGATATTCTGATCCTGGGGGCCTCCTATGGCTCCCTGTTGGGGACCAAGCTTTTGATGGCCGGTCACAACGTGACCCTGGTCTGCCGCAAGAAGACGGCCGAGCTGATCAACCGCGACGGCACCGAAGTGCGCATCAAGCTCCGCGACGAAGCGGTGCACCGCGCGATTTTTCGCGCGATCTGCCCGGCAAGCTCGACGCCACCGAGCCCGGCTCGGTCGACATCAAGCGCTACGACCTCGTCGCGCTCGCCATGCAGGAGCCGCAATACACCAACCACACCGTGCGCGTGCTGATGGTGAAGATCGCCGCCGCGGGGCTGCCGTGTCTCTCCATCATGAACATGCCGCCCTTGCCTTATCTCAAGCGCATCCCGGCATTGGCGGAGATGGATCTCGAGGAGGCCTACACCAACGCGTCGATCTGGGAGCGTTTTGCGCCTGGGTTGGTGACGCTCTGCTCGCCCGATCCGCAAGCCTTCCGTCCGCCGGAAGAGGCGGCGAACGTGCTGCATGTGGGGTTGCCGACCAACTTCAAGGCCTCGGTCTTCGCCGACGACAAGCACAACGCGCTGCTGCGCGAGCTGGAGGCTGATATCGATGCGGTGACGCTCGACGGCAAGGACGTGCCGGTGAAGCTCAAGGTTTTCGACTTGTTGTTCGTGCCGCTCGCAAAATGGTCGATGCTCTTGACCGGCAATTACCGCTGCATCACGCCGCACGAGCCGCAGTCGATCCGCGACGCCGTGCATGGCGACTTGAAACAGTCGCAGGCGATCTATGATCACGTCGACTCTATCGCGCGAAAACTCGGCGCCGACCCCGCCGATCAGGTGCCGTTTGCAAAGTACGCCAAGGCCGCCGAAAGCCTGCTGAAACCGTCATCGGCGGCGCGCGCGGTCGCCGCAGGCGCCCCCTTCATCGAGCGCGTCGATCTCCTGGTGAAGCTGATTTCGCATCAACTCGGCCAGCCCAATCCCGAAATCGATCGCACCGTCGACATCGTCGACCAGAAGCTGAACGAGAAGATCGTCGCGGGCGGCTACGGCGCGGGGTGATTCTCTCTCGTCATTCCGGGGCACGCGAAGCGTGAACCCGGAATCTCGAGATTCCCCGATGCGCAATTGCGCATCTGCGGTCTGGTCCTTCGGACCATCCCGGAATGACGGCGCAAGAAGCAGGCTGTTTGAAAATCGAATCCGAAAGGCACGTTCACGGCGACGTGCGCCCTTCGTGATCGCCTCGGTGCAATCGAGCGCCGCGCGCCTCACGCATATCTCAAGCGCATCTCAATGAAAAATCCCGCAGCTGCGAAAGTCTTTGCCGCTGACTACATGCATGGTGCAGGCGGGGAAGGGGAGCTTGACCCTCTTCAAAAGGATGAAGACCACCATGAGCATGTTGAACAGCATTTCAGATTTCTCGGAGCGACCTTCAATCCGGGCATTTGTCCGCAACCTATTCCGTCTCGCCAACAACGCGGTTGCGGCCTTGATCGCGCAGCGCGAGCGGCAGGCGAGCCTGACCATTCTTCGCGGCATGACCGACCGCGAGTTGCGCGACGTCGGCGTCTCCCGCAACCAGCTCGGCCCGGGCCTCGTTTTGGCGGCACGGGAGCGGGCGCGGGCCCAGCGCGCGCTGATGCGGCGGCCGTGAAGCGTCCACTCATCGTGGGAGTCCGGATTTTTTTGCCGAGGGTCGGCTCCAGCCCCTGGAATTTTCGCGAGAGATGCTAAGCTCGCGAGAACCAGGGCTGGAGGCTGATCGTCATGAACCGCATTCTTCTTCGTCGTCGCACTTTTCGCTTTATGTTTTGCGCTACCCGCCCACGCCCAAACCAAGGTCGGCGACTGGACCATCGAAAAGCGCGCCAAGGACACCCATTGCAACGCCAGCCGCGCGTACAAGGATGCCGACGACGAGAACCGCAACTACGTCATGGTGGTGACCTATTCCAGCGACAAGATCGTGTTCGTCGTGATCTATGACGGCTGGGAGTGGGAGAAGACCGGCGCGATCCTCAAGGGCGATTTCGCCACCGACCAGGTCGACATCGTGAAGAAGGCCAAGTGGGAGGTCATGGACAAGACCACCGTGCGCGGCATCTTCGAGTATGACCAGAAGATCATCGACGCCTTCACCAAGGCAAAACGCCTCGCCATCGATTTCGAGGATGACGACGACAACAGCATCGAGTTCCAGACCCCCCGCGCCGGCGAGGCGCTGGCGGCGCTGAAATTCTGCGAGGAGAACCGGAAGTAATTCCCGCTCGCGGTCGCAAGCTGCGTCAATCCCGCTCTTGCGAGGCCAGCCGTCCGCGCGCGATCATGCGTGCCGGCCACGGCCGCACGGCCCTCTTTTCATTGATCCTTTCCGGAGACGCATGATGCAGATCTACAATGTCGTAAAATTCAAGGTGAAGCAGGGCCAGGAGGCCGCCTTCCTCGACGCGCACCGCGACGGCAAGGCCAAATGGCCGGGGCTCGAGCGCGGCGTCATTATCAAGACCGGCGAGCAGACCTTCTGCCTGATCGGCACCTGGACCAGCCAGGAAGCGATGGTTGCCGCGCGGCCTGCGATGATCAAGACGCTCGACAGTTTCCGCGCCGTGCTGGAAGACCAGGGCGGCGGACGCGGCATGACCGATGCGGTTTCGGGCGGCGTCGTGCTCGATCTATAGGTCCTCGATTCACGGCGTTGACGCCGTGTTGGCGTTTGGTGCGCGACCATAAAAAATTGTTGACAATGAAACGATCTCGCCCGATGGTCGACCGCGAGCGGGCCCGCGCCTGGCTGAGTTCGAGACGAAGTTCGAGACAGATACGGCCCTGATGCGCTTCAAATCCCGCCTCGCGCAACAGCGTGCTCCTGATCGGCACGGTCGATACAAAATCCGACGAGATTTCGTTTCTGCGCGATTGCCTCGTGGATGCCGGCGGCCGCGCGGTCGTGATGGATGTCGGGGTGCGTGAGCATGGCCACTTCACGCTCGACATCACCAACCACCAGGTGGCGGCCGCAGCCGGCATGACGCTTCAGGCGGTCGCCGCATCCGAAGATGAAAATGCCGCAATGCAGGCGATGACACGCGGCGCGGTCGCCCTGACGCTTTCGGCGTTTGCCGAAGGACGCGTGCACGGCGTGCTCGTGCTCGGCGGCACGATGGGGACGGACCTCGCGCTCGACGTCACCGCCGCGCTGCCGCTCGGGGTGCCGAAATTCCTGGTCTCGACCGTATCCTTCTCGCACCTCGTGCCGCCGGAGCGGCTCGCGCCCGACCTGATGGCGATCCTGTGGGCCGGCGGGCTCTATGGTCTCAACAGTGTCTGCCGCTCGTCGCTGCGGATGGCAGCGAACGCCGTGCTCGGCGCCTGCCAGAATGCGGTTCCGGTCGCGCTTGATCGCCCGCTGGTCGGCGTCACCTCGCTCGGCACCAGCGCGCTTCGCTACATCGTCGATCTGAAGCCCGCGCTCGAACAGCGCGGTTATGAAGTCGGCGGTGTTCCACTCCACCGGCATGGGCGGACGCGCCTTCGAGTCGCTCGCCGCGCAGAACAAGTTCGCCGCCGTGCTCGACCTCTGCCTGCAGGAAGTCGCCAACGACGTTCATGGCTCGATCGTCACCGCTGGCAGCGACCGCCTGCGAGAATGCCGGTCGTATGGGCATCCCGCAGATCATCGCCCCCGGCGCGATCGACATGATCGACCTGCCGGCCTGGAAGGAGATTCCGCCGCAATATGCCGACCGGCCCCACCACGCCCATAACCGGCTGATTGCCTCGGTCATCGCAACGGCGGCCGAGCGCCGCGCGGTGGCGCGCAGTATCGTGGCTAAGCTCGCCCGTGGCCGCGGCAAGGTGCAGGTCATCATGCCCCGTATCGGCATTCAGGAATGGGACCGCGAGGGCCAGCCGCTGCATGACCCGGCGGCGCATGCCGCCTTTGTCGAGGAGTTCGTCGGCGGCCTGAAGCCTGCCGCAATCGACGTCGTGGAACTGAACGCGCATATCAACGATGCCGCATTCACCGATGCCGTGTTGACGACGTTCGATGCCTGGGTGCGCGAGGGCGTCATCCCGTCCTCCGCGGGTGGCAGCCCCGGCAGGTCAACGGCGTGACGGATCAGGTTTCATGACAGTTCGAGAAGCAGGCGCTCGTGCTCGATTTCGGCGGCGTGATTTCGCGCACCCTGTTCGAGACGCACGACATCACCGAACAGGCGCTGGGGCTGGCGCCGGGCACGCTGACCTGGCGCGGACCGTTCGATCCCGCGTCCGATCCGCTGTGGAGCGACATGCTGGCAGATCGCATCTCCGAGCGCGATTACTGGAACACGCGGACTGCCGAGGTGAGCGACCTGTTCGGCGAACAATGGGCGATGAGCGATTTCGTGCGCCGGGCGCGCGGCGACGATCCGGATTCGGCGATGCGGCCCGAGGCTGTGAAGGCGATCAAGCTCGCGGCGTCGGCCGGCAAGCGGCTCGCCATCCTGTCCAATGAGCTCGATCTGTTTTACGGCAAGGGTTTCACCCGGCGTTTCCCGCTGCTCGGCGATTTCGAGGTGGTGATCGATGCCACCTATACTGGCGTGCTCAAGCCGGATCCGCGCGCCTACGCCCTTCTGCTCGACGCGCTCAAGCTGAATGCAGACGCCTGTGTCTTCGTCGACGATCAGAAGCGCAACATCGAGGGCGCCGAGAAGGTTGGCATGACCACCGTCCATTTCGACGTCCGCGACCCGAGATCGTCCTACGCGCTGGCGCTGAGCAAGCTCGGCCTGCCGTCGTCCTCCCTCGATACGTTCTGAGATGGGCAAGGGGAGCGCCGGATGAATCAGCTCGTCGTCTCGCAGTATCCGCTGCCGCGCATCCCGCTGTTTGCCGCCAATGTGGTGGCGGCCTCGCAGCCGCTCGCGGCCCAGGCGGGCCTTCGCATGCTGCTTGACGGCGGCAGCGCCGTCGATGCCGCGCTCGCCGCGGCTGCGACGTTGACGGTGGTCGAGCCGACCATGAACGGAATCGGCGGCGATCTTTATGCCATTGTCTGGGACGGCACGCGCCTTCATGCGCTGAATTCGACCGGGGCGTCGCCTGCGGCGTGGCATCGCTCGCGCTTCGACGGCTACGATCAGATGCCGATGAAGGGCTGGGACAGCGTCACGGTCCCCGGCCAGGTCGCAGGCTGGGCCGAGCTCTCGAAGCGCTTCGGCAAGCTACCTTTCGCAAAGCTGTTCGGGCCCGCCATCGACTATGCGGAACGCGGCTTTCCCGTTTCGCCTTTCGTCGCCAGCGTCTGGCCGGAATTGTCGGCACTGGTGTCGGACCAGCCGGGCCATGCGGAAACCTTCCTGCACGACGGCAAGACGCCGGCTGCGGGCGAAATCTGGCGCGCACCGGGACATGCGCGATCGTTGGCCGCTATCGCCGAGACGAAAGGCGAGGCGTTCTATCGGGGTGCGATCGCGGAAGCGATCGTCGCATTCTCGAAGCGCACCGGCGGGTGCATCAGTCTCGATGATCTCGCCGCGCACCGGCCGGCATGGGTCGAGCCGCTTGCGCTGCGCTATCGCGACCATGTGTTGCACGAGTTACCGCCAAACGGCTTTGGCATCGGCGCGCTGATCGGGCTCGGCATCCTCGAGAATTTCGACGTGCACGCCATGGGCCTCGACAGCGCCGATGCCTGTCACGTCCAGATCGAGGCGATGCGGCTGGCGTTCGCCGATCTCTACGCACATGTGTCCGATCCCGCGACGATGCACGTGCCGGTGACGGCGCTGCTGGACCGCGATTATCTGGCGCAGCGCGCGCGCCTGATCGACATGTCGCGCGCGGGGGCGCCTTCACCCGGCAAGCTGCGCCAGGGCGGCACGGTTTACCTCACGGCTGCGGATTCCTCGGGCATGATGGTCTCGTTCATCCAGTCCAACTATTGGGCGTTCGGATCCGGCCTCGTCGTTCCCGGTTGGGGAATCGGCCTGCATAACCGCGGCGCCAATTTCAGTCTCGAACGTGGACACCCCAATGAAGTCGGCCCGCGCAAATCGCCGCTCCACACTATCATTCCCGGCTTCGTGACGCGAAACGGCGCGCCGGTCATGTCCTTCGGTGTGATGGGGGCCGCGATGCAGACGCAGGGGCATCTGCAATTCTTGAGCCGGCTCGCCGATTTCGGCCAAGACCCGCAATCGATCTGCGACGCGCCGCAATTCATGCTGTCGCCGGCCGATGGGGTCGTGTCGCTGGAATCGCATATGCCGGCGAATGTAGCGGATGCACTTGCAGCGCGTGGCCATCGCATCGCGCGGCTGCCGACCGGCCATCTCACCTTCGGCTCGGCACAGATCATCCAGCGCGCCGCCGGCGTCTATTGCGGCGTTTCCGATCCGCGCAGGGATGGCGTCGCCATCGGCTTCTAGCGCGAAGAAGCAACCTGCTGCTGCGCCGGACGCCTAGGTTTCGAGCGGTGACTTGCCGCCGAGCAGGAACTGGCTCCGCGCCATCAGCTTGTTGAGGATGTTCTCCAGCTGCATCTGCTCTTCATCCGTCAGACCCTCGAGGAACCAACCCTGGGTTCGCACCGCTTCGGGAAGGATCGCCTTGCACATCTTGGCGCCGTCGCGGGTGATCGAGAGGAAGATCTTGCGCCCGTCATTGGGATCGTTCTGCACGGTGATCATCTTCAGATCGACGAGCCGTCGCTGCGCGCGAGACACCCGCGCCTTGTCCATGCTGGTGCGGTCGACCACCTCGTTGAAGGACAGCGTGCCATAGGCATAGAGCGCCATTCAGATTCGCCATTCCGGTACCTGCAGGTTGAAGCGGGTCTCGAACAAGCGTCCAATCGATTGCGACACGCGGTTGGCGACCACCGACAATTTGTAGGGAATGAAATCATCCAGCGAGCCGATCGAGTCGAGCTTGTGGGGTTTCGCCATGGTCGGTTTACGCGCGGACCCGGCTCCTGAGCTCTTGCCAGCCTGCTTCTTGGTAGTCACCCACGGCCTCCTGGATTGCGGTCGGGCAGCCTTGTCATGCTTTCTGGATGCTCGCAAGCAGTTCACGCCCGGGTGTCGCGGCGAGAAGCTCCCGCGTGTAAGCTTCGCGCGGATGATCGAACAACGCGGCGGTCGGTCCCTGTTCGACGATCTTCCCCGACTGCATCACGATCAGCCGGTCGCAGAGCTGGCCGGCCACCCGCAGGTCATGGGTGATGAAGATGATGGCGAGGCCGAGCCGTTTTCGCAAGTTTTCCAACAGGTTAAGAACCTGAGCCTAAATCGACACGTCGAGTGCCGAGACCGCCTCATCGGCGACCAGAATGTCCGGGTCGCTGGCGAGTGCGCGGGCGATGCAGATGCGCTGGCGCTGGCCGCCGGAAAACTGATGCGGGAAACGATCGAGAGCCCGCTCGTCCATGCCGACGAGATCGAGCAGTTGCCGGCCCTTGGCGCGCGCCTGCCGCAGCTCCATGCCGAAATTGCGCGCGCCCTCGATCAGCGCGTCGCCAATTCTCAGTCGCGGATTGAGCGACCTGTTCGGATCCTGGAACACGACCTGGATGGCTTTGCGCTGGCGCCGCAATTGGCGCTCGCCCATGCGCGCGATGTTGATGTCGCCGAGCCAGATATCGCCCGACGTCGGCGCCTGCAGCCTGCTGATGCATCTTGCCAGCGTCGATTTTCCTGAGCCGGATTCGCCGACGACGCCGAGGATCTCGCCACGCCGCAGCGTCAGTGATGCATCGCGGAGCGCAAAGGTCGCGTTGCGCCGGCCGCCGAACAGGCCGGGCGCGTCATAGCATTTGGACAATCCTTCGACCCGCAACAGCACGTCCTCGGGCATCTCTCTCGCTGCGGGCAAGCGGCTGCCGGGGACCGCATCGATCAGCGAGCGCGTATAGGGCTCCTTCGGATTAGTCAGCACGTCGCGGGCGTGGCCGGCCTCGACCACTTTGCCCGCCTGCATCACGACCACGCGGTCGGCAAGCTCGGCGACCACGCCGAAATCGTGGGTGATGAACAGCACGCCGATGCCGCGCCGCGCCACCAGTTCGCGGATCAGGAGCAGGATGCGCTTCTGCGTGGTGACGTCGAGTGCGGTGGTCGGCTCGTCGGCGATCAGGAGCGCCGGCTCTAGCGCCAGCGCCATCGCGATCATGATGCGCTGGCGCTGGCCGCCCGAAAGCTGGTGCGGGTAGCGCTGCGTGATCGTTGCGGGATCTGGCAGCCGCACGTCCTCCGCCAGGGCCCGCACTCGTTCCCGAATCTCGGCAGCAGACATGGCTGGCCGGTGATAGCGGAAAATCTCGGCAATTTGGTCACCGACGGTCATCACGGGATTGAGCGCCGTCATCGGCTCCTGGAAGATCATCGCCATCCGCTGGCCGCGCAATTCGCGCAGGCGCAAGGCCGATGCGCCGATCAATTCCTCGCCGACGAGCCGGATCGAGCCGGCAACCGGCGCCAGACCCGGTGAAAGGATGCCCATGATGGAGAACGCGGTAACGGATTTGCCGGAACCGGATTCACCGACGACGCAGACGATCTCGTTGCTGCTCACATTGAGATCGACGCCGTCAACGACGCGACGGCCATTGGCCTCAGCAGTGAGCGCGACCGACAGGCCCTTGACGCTGAGAATGTCCTCGCTCACCGCACGTCTCCCACCGAGCGGGCGAATCGGGGATCGAGCAGGTCGCGCAGGCCGTCGCCGATCATGTTGACCGCGAGCACGGTGACCGCCACCAGCAGCCCCGGCGCGATGATCAATTGCGGGGCGATCTGAAAATCGTTGCGGCCGTCGGCCATGATGTTGCCCCAGCTCGGAATCTCGCTGGGCGTGCCGATGCCGAGGAACGACAGCGAGGATTCGATCAGGATTGCGGCCGATGCCGTAAAGGTGGCCTGCACGATGACCGGTGCCAGGATGTTCGGCAGGATGTGGCGGATGATCAGCATGACCTTCGGCGTGCCCATGCTGATGGCGGCCTCGACATAGGCTTCGCCGCGCACGGTGAGAACGACGCTGCGGGTCAGCCGTACCACGCGCGGAATCTCGGGCAGGGTGATCGCAATGATGACGGTTTGCAGAAGTCGCGCCGAACAGGGTGACGACCATGATGGCGAACAGGATGGCGGGGATCGCCATCGCGCCGTCCATCACCCGCATGATGACGCCGTCGAGCCGGCGCACCGTACCGGCGACGGTGCCGATGACGAGGCCTAGGGCGAGCGAGATCGACGCCACGGCGGCGCCAACCGCCAGCGAGATGCGCGATCCGTAGGCGATGCGGCTCCAGAGATCGCGGCCCGACGCGTCGGTGCCGAGCCAGAATTCGCCGAGCGGAGGCCGCAGCCGCATCCGCGGGCGAATGGTGGTTGGATCGACCGTGTGCAGCCAGGGCGCGGCGATCGCGAGCACGATCATGGCGCCGACCACGAAGAGACCGAACGCAAGGCCCGGGTGGCGCCGCATCAACGCGACGGCGTTGCGCAGCGGGAGACGATGTGCAGCGGCCTCGTTCAATAGGTGATCCTCGGGTCGAAGACAGCGTAGCTGATATCGATGACGAGATTGATCAGCACATAGATGCCGCTGAACAGAAGGACGATGCCCTGCACCACCGGGTAATCGCGCGCCACCACGGCTTCGACCGTGAGGCGGCCGAGGCCGGGCAGGTTGAACACGCTCTCTGTCACCACGACGCCGCCAAGCAGGAGCGCAATGCCGATGCCGATGATCGAGAGGATCGGGATGGCCGAATTGCCGAGCGCGTGACGGAACAGCACGACGCGCTCCGGCAATCCCTTGGCGCGCGCGGTACGCACGAAATCCTCGCCGAGGATTTCCAAAAGGCTCGCCCGCGTCACCCGCATGATCAGCGCGATATAGACCAGGCTGAGCGTCAGCGTCGGCAGGATCAGGTGCCGCGCGAAAGGCCAGAACCCTTCCGAGAGCGGCGCAAAGCCCTGCACCGGAAGCCATTGCAGCTTGAGCGCAAACAGGTAGACCAGCAGATAGCCGGTGACGAAGGCCGGCGACGCAAAGCCGATCACTGCGCCACCGCTCGCAACGGTGTCGATCCAGGTGCCGCGCCGCCAGGCCGCGAGCACGCCGAGCGGCGTCGCAACCAGGATCGAGAACAGGATCGTGCCGAGCGCAAGCGCCAGCGTCGGCTGCAGGCGCGCTGCGATCAGCGTCACCACCGGCTGGTTGGAGGTGATCGAGCGGCCGAAATCGCCGCGCATGATCTGCGCCGCCCAGCCCACGAACTGCTGCGGCAGGGATTGATCGAGCCCGAGATGGGCGCGCATCGCGGCGATCATTTCCGGTGTGGCGCTGTCGCCGGCGAGGATGGCCGCAGGATCGCCGGGACCGAGCCGCAGCGCGAGGAACACGATCGTGGTCACCACCAAAAGGACGGGGATGACCGAAAGCAAACGACCGATGAGAAAGCGCGCCATGACGTGCGGCCTGATCCTTGCGAAGCTGGTTATCCCGAGATGCGACGGGCGATGGCATCGTAGCCGCGCAGCCAGAGATGATCGAGCGGAAGGTCCATCGGATCGGGCTGCGACGAGAAGCGCGCGATCACGGTCTCCGCGCGCTCGTCGATATAGACCCACTGGCCGTGAATGCCGACGCCGAAGAACGTCGTGCCATCAGGACCGCCGAGATTGTACCATTTGCTGCGATAGCGGGCGATCGGGAAGGCTTCCGTCAGCGAGCCGCGTTGCCAGGCTTCCGCGCTGCCACTGCGCCTGATGTCATCGACCCACCAGCCGGGAACGACCTGCCGGCCATTCGCAAATCCGCGCCGGCGCATCATCTCGCCGAAGCGCGCGAGATCGCGCAAGCTCGCCGAGATGCCGCCACCCGGCCGCGCCATGCCGAGCCGATCGAGCGTCATGCTGGCTTCGGTTTCCGCACCCATCGGCGCCCACAGCAATTCGCCGAGCAATTTTGCGTAAGCAAGGCCGCTGGCGCGCTCGAACAGCCAGCCCAGCGTGTCGGTGTTCGGCGTAACGTAGTTGAAGGTCATGCCGTGCGGATCGCCGCCGGGTGGGATCGTCGCGAGAAATTTGCGCAGGTCCGGCGCGGGGGCGTTCGCCTGCTGTGGATCCCATCCCGTAGCGGCGCGATAGCGCAGGAGATCGGGCGAGGGGATATTGAACTCCTCGCTGTAGCTCGTGCCGACAGTCATATCGAGCAGATGCCGGATCGTCGCATTCTCATAGGCACTGCCGCGAACCTCGGGCAGATAGTCGATGACGGCATTACCGGGATCGATGATCTCGCGGTCGACCAGCACGCCGGCCAGCGTGCCGAGGACGGACTTGCTGACCGAGAAGCATAGATGCGGCGTCTTGGCATCGAGATCGTTATGATACCACTCGCTGACGATGCGGCCGCCGCGCAGCACCAACATGCCATCCGTGTGGCTGGCGAGCCGCGCGTCGCGCACCGTGGTTTCCTTGCCGTCCAGGCCCTCGAACGAAATCGCGTCGATGTCGCGCAGATCCTCGAAGAGAGGCGAGGACGAGGCGCTGGCGCGGATCGGCGCGGTCGGCAGCAATTGGCGCACATTGCTGAACGCCCACCTCGAGAACGGCGCCTTGCGCCAGTTCGCGAGCGTGACGTGCTCGTTGGGGGCGGGCGGAAACCCGAACATGAGGCGAGGCATCAGTGATTGCTTTCCGTTGGGTCGCCGTGGCGCGCGCCGCCGCCCGCGGGAGATCGGCGGGTAGCGGCGCTTCGCGACGCGATGCTGGTTAAAGCTGCGGTCGCGATAGGTCAGGCCTTCTCGACGTTCCAGAACACCGGCACCAGCGCGGGCACGAGCCCGGTGAGGCTGGGGCGATGCAGCGCCGGTTGCTTGAATACGCCGCTCGGGACGTGGGTGACGACCTCGTAAGCGCGCTTCTGGATGGTTTCGGCGATCGCCTTCTGCTTGGCGGCATCGGTCTCGTCGATGAAGGATTGCCGCAGGTCCACCAGCGTCTTGTCATCCACCCAGCCCGGCGTGCCGCTCTTGCCGACTGCGACCAGATGCGGATTGATGATGGGATTGAACACGTCGACCGCGGCCTGCGTCGCATGCAGGATGTCCCAGCCGCCGTTCTCGCCGGATTCCTGCTTGACGCGGCGCGCCAGCACGGACAGCCAGTCCATCGAGGCGAGCTTCACGTTCATGCCGACCTGGCGCATGGCCTGCGCGGTGACGTCGACCAGCGGCGAGATGATCGGCGCATCGGAGACCTGCAGCAACGTGATCGGCTCGCCCTTGTAGCCGGCCTTGGCCAGCAGTGCCTTGGCCGCGGCGGCATCCGGCTTGGTGCTCCAGCCCGCCTCGCTGGCATACGTCATGCCGGGCATGAACATCGCAGCCGACACTTTATAATACTTGAAATCGCCGACCTGCGCGTCGAGCCAGTCCTGCTGGTTGATGGCGTGGAAGATCGCCTGGCGGATCTCCTGCTTGGCCATTAGCGGCGACAGCCAGTTCGGCCGGCAATAGCCGGTGAAGCCGGCGGGATTGTAGTCGAACAGTTTCAGCCCGGCCTTTTCAGCGTTGGGCAGCATGTCATGCGTCGGGTTCTCGAAATAGTCGATCTCGTTGTTGACGAGTGCGTTGAACGAGGTCTGGAAGTCCGAGATCGTGATCCACTCGTAGCGGTCGACCTTCACGACCTTGCCGCCGGCAAGCCCGTCGGGCGCTTCCGAACGCGCCACATAGTCGGCGTTGCGCTCGTACACCGCCTTCAGTCCCGGCTGGAACTCGCTCGCGACGAACCGGAACGGTCCCGAGCCGACAAATTCGGTGATCTGCTGCGACGGCGGCGTCGCCGCGATCCGTGCCGGCATGATGAACGGCACGGCGGAGGAGGGCTTGCCGAGCGCCGCCAGCACGTGACCGAAGGGCGCCTTCAGCTTAAGTCGGAACGTGCGAGCATCGACCGCGGCGAGTTCGCCAGTCGCCGACATCAGCGAAATGCCCATCGGATCGCGCGAGCCCCAGCGCTTCAGCGAGGCGATCACGTCTTCGGAAGTGACCGGCGCGCCGTCGTGGAATTTCAGCCCGGATCGCAGCTGGAACGTATAGGTCAGGCCATCGCTCGAAACCTCGAAGCTATCGACCATCTGCGGCTTGTAGTTCAGCTTGCTGTCCATCGAGAACAGCGTGTCGTAGATGTTGTAGCCGTGGTTACGCGTCGTCCACGCCGGTACCACCAGCGGGTCGGTCACACGCAGCGAGGTGTGCATCACCGCGCGAATGACGCGGCTCTTGCTTTGCGCAAAGGACAGCCTCGGCGCGGTGTGGGCAAGGGCGGCGGCGCCGCCAAGTTTCATCAGATGACGACGGCTCAGTTTCACAGCCATGACGCTCCCCCGGATTTTGTATCGGCGGGCGGCATCTAATCGCCAATTTATTTCATTGTCAACGAACTCAACCGGCCGCACCGCGGCGCACATCGCGCGTCGTTCCGGCTTGCCTATGCCGCGTTCGCGGCCGCGGCGAGCCCGGCGTCGATGGCGCGCACGATCGCGGTCACTTCCGACGCCGCGATGATCAGCGGCGGCGACAGGATGATGTTGTTGCTGGAGACGCGCAGCATGACGCCGGCCTCGTAGGCGGCGTCGGCGACGACAGCCATCCTCTTCTTGTCGAGCGGCTTCTTGGTTTCGCGGTCCGCGACCAGCTCGATCGCCGCCATCAAGCCCTTGCCGCGCACGTCGCCGACCAACGAATGGCCGGCCTTGAGCTCTGTCGCAGGCCGTCGATCAGCTCGCTTGCCCGCGCGCGCGGCATTCTCGTCCACGTTCAGCCGTTTGGTTTCGGCGAGCGCCGCGAGGCCGGCGGCGCATCCGACCGGATGGCCGGAATAGGTGTAGCCATGGCCGATCGAGCCGAAGCCGGAGGTGTCGTTCTCGAACACGTCGGCGACTTTGGCGCCGATCAGCGTGGCGCCGAGCGGGAAATAGCCGGAGGTGATCGCCTTGGCGATCGTCATCATGTCCGGCTTGCACGCCCCACAGCCGCGAGCCCGACCAGGCGCCGGTGCGGCCGAAGCCGGTGACCACCTCGTCCGAGATCATCAGGATGCCGTGACGGTCGCAGATCTCGCGCGCGAGCTTCATGAAGTTGTCGGGCGGAACGATCACGCCGCCGGCGCCGAGCACCGGCTCCATGATGAAGGCGGCGATGGTGTCGGCGCCCTGGAAGGCGATCTCGTCCTCGATGCGCGCCGCGCAGAGCTTGGCGAGCCGCGCCGGATCCGTCTCGTCGAACGGGTTGCGATAGGTCGAAGGCGCGGGGATGTGGAAGACGCCCGGCAGCAACGGCTCGTAGTTGCGGCGGAAGTTGGTGTTGCCATTCACCGAGGCGCCGCCGAAATGCGTGCCGTGATAGCCCTTCTTCAGCGCGAGGAATTTGGTGCGGTCGCCCTGGCCCTTGATCTTCCAGTATTGCCGCGCGAGCCGCAGCGCGGTCTCGACCGAATCCGAGCCGCCCGAGGTGAAGAAGGCGCGCACCATGCCTTCGGGCTTGAACCATTCGGTCAGTTCGTAGGCGAGCTCGATCGACGGTCCGGTCGATGGTGCCGCGGAAGCCGGAATAGAAGGGCAGCACGTCGAGCTGATCCGTGATTGCCTGCTTGATCGGATCGCAGCTGTAGCCGAGATTGACGTTCCACAGGCCGCCGACCGCATCGAGCACGCTGCGGCCGTCGATGTCGGTGACGTAGACGCCCTCGCCCTTCATGATGATCTTGGGCGGATGCGCGCGCATCTCGGCCGGATGCGCCATCGGATGCCAGATCGGCTTGGCGTTGGTCTCGATCAGGAAATTGGCATCCCGCATGATTGCGTTTTCCTTGTTTCTTGTTGCTTCGAACCGAAGGCGCGAGGGGAACGAGCGTCGTTCAGGCGCTTTGCGCCTGACGCGGCACCGGCAATGCACCGAACAGCTTGGTGGAAATGGCGCTGGCTGCGTTGCGCGCGGCGCGCGCGTGCAGGTCGGTCGTCGCCTTGTTGCTGCGCGACAGCGGCATCGCAACGGCGATGGCGCCGATCGCATAGCCGTCGTGCCCGAGGATCGGGGCTGCCACGCTGAACACGCCGTCCTCATATCCCTGCTCGTTGCGCGAATAGCCCTGCGCCGCCGCCGCGTTGATGGCGGCCTGCAACCGCGCCGGCTGGTTCAGCGTATGGCGCGTGAAATCGGCGAGCGGCTTGCGCAAATAAGCTTTCGCCAGGTCAGGCGGCGAAAACGCGAGGAAGGCAATGCCCGAAGCGGTGGCATGCAGCGGCAGGATATGGCCGACGGGAACGCTGACCCGGTTGGCCTTGCTGGATTCCTCGACATGCACGGTGGCAAGCCCGCGTGCGCCGAACTCGGAGATGTGCACCGTCTCTTCGGTTTGCTCGGCGACGTCGCGGATGATCGGCACCGCGGTCTGCAGCAGCGGAAAATGCGCTTCCCGAATCCGCGCCAGCCGCAGCAGCCCGGCGCCAAGCTGGTAGCGCCGCGTCACCGCGTGCTGATCGATCAGGCCGCAATTGCTGAGCGCAACCAGCAGTCGCCGCGTCGTCGCCTTGTCGAATTTGGATCGCCGCGCGAGGTCGGAAAGGCCCCATTCCGGTTCTTCCTCGAACAGGTTCAACAGCGATATTGCCTTCTCGACCGTGCTCATGCCGTGCGCTCCTCCGCCGGCTGCGAACTTGACACCGACGGGCTGTCGAGGCAAGTCTATATATGAAATGACGGTTCAAATAATGAACCGCGGCTTCGCCGTCAATCGCAGGATTTCGGCGAGAGGGATCCGGGCGGAATTCGCAGGGAAGATGCGCCGGCCGGTTCTTGCAAGGTGAAGGTGAAAGCGTGGTTGCCGGTCTTCAGCAGGATATCGATCGTCTCCGCCATGCTGCGGTTCCTGCGCAGGGCCTGTTCATCGACGGCCGGGTGGCGTCCTCAGCCCGGCAAGCCAGCTTTGCGACGACGTCGCCGATCGACGGCCGCGTGCTCACGACTATCGCCGACGGCGATGCTGTTGACGTCGACCGCGCGGTGGCGGCGGCGCGCGCGGCTTTCGACGAGGGCGTCTGGTCGCGGGCGGCGCCCGCGCATCGCAAGAAGGTGCTGCTGCGCTTTGCCGAGCTGATCGAGCAGCGATGCGCTGGAGCTCGCGGTGCTCGGCGTGCGCGACAACGGCACCGAGATCGCGCATGGCCTACAAGGCCGAGCCGCTGTCGGCCGCCGGCACCTATCCGCTACTACGCCGAGGCGATCGACAAGGTCTATGGCGAGATCGCGCCGACCGGCCGCGAGGTGCTCGGCCTCGTCCATCGCGAGCCGCTCGGCGTCGTCGGCGTCATCGTGCCCTGGAATTTCCCGCTGATGATCGGCGCCTGGAAGATCGCGCCGGCACTCGCGGCCGGCAATTCGGTCGTGGTCAAGCCGCCGGAGATCGCCTCGCTGACCCTGCTGCGGCTGGCGCGAGCTGGCAGCGAGGCCGGCCTGCCCGACGGCGTGCTCAACGTCGTCACCGGCCGCGGCGCGGTCGCCGGCGAGGCGCTCGGCCTGCACATGGACGTCGACGCGCTCGCCTTCACCGGCTCGGGCGCGGTCGGCCGGCGCCTGCTCGAATATTCGGCGCGCTCCAACCTGAAGCGCGTCTATCTCGAGCTCGGCGGCAAGTCGCCCAACATCGTCTTCGCCGACGCGCCCGATCTGACGCAGGCGGCGAAGGTTTCGGCCAACGGCATCTTCCGCAATTCCGGCCAGGTCTGCGTCGCCGGCTCGCGCCTGCTCGTGCAGTCGTCGATCTACGACCGCTTCATGGACGAGCTGCTCGACGCGACCGCGCGGCTGAAGGTCGGCGATCCGCTCGACCTCGACCACCGACATCGGCGCGATCTCGAGCGCCGACGCAGCTTGCGAGCAAGATCTCGACTTCGTCGCCAGCGCCGCAGGAACGAGGGCGCGCGGCGGCTGCGCCGGCGGCGAACGGCATCCTGCCGGAGAGCGGCGGCTACTACATGGCGCCGACCATCTTCGACCAACGTCGACGCCCGAGATGACGCTGGCGCGCGAGGAAGTGTTCGGCCCCGTTCTCGCGGTGATGCGCTTCGAGACCGAGGAGGAGGCGGTCGCCTCGCCAATGCGACCGTCTTACGGGCTCGCCTCGGCGGTGTGGACCGCCAACCTCTCGACCGCGCATCGCATGGTCGCGCGCCATCAAGGCCGGCGTCGTCCACGTCAACACCTATGGCGGGGCCGACATCACCGTGCCGCTCGGCGGCTTCAAGCAGTCCGGCTTCGGCCGCGACAAGTCGCTGCACGCGCTTCGACGAATATACCGACCTCAAGACCGCCTGGATTGCCTTATGACCCTGACGATGCCGGCTGCGGCCGATGCCACCATCGAGACGTTGATCGACGCCGAGCAGGCGCGCTTTCGCGACAGCCATCCGCGTTCCGCCGACGCCTGGCGCAAGGGACAGCAGCATTTTCTCTACGGCGGCCCATCGCACTGGATGCGGCGCTGGGCCGGCGGCTTTCCGGTCTATGTCGACGAGGCCGAGCGGCGCGCATGATTCGCGACATCGACGGCCACGACTATGTCGACTTCTGCCTCGGCGACACCGGCGGCATGTGCGGCCACGCGCCGCGAGGCGGTGACGCGCGCCGCCCTGCGCCAGCTCGGGCGCGGCGCGACCATGATGCTGCCGACCGAGGACAGCCTCTGGGTCGGTGACGAACTGTCGCGACGCTTCGGCCTGCCGTACTGGACGCTGACCACCTCGGCGACCGACGCCAACCGCGGCGCCATCCGTATCGCGCGCATGATCACCGGCCGCAACAAGGTGCTGGTGTTTTCCGGCTGCTACCATGGCGGCGTCGAGGAAGCCCATGTCGAGATCCGCGACGGCAAGATCGGCCTGCGCAACATGATCCATCCCAACGGGGTCGATCATGCGCCGTCTCGCGGGTCGTCGAGTTCAACGATCTCGCCGGCCTCGAGGCGGCGCTCGCGGCCGGCGACGTCGCCTGCGTGCTGACCGAGCCGCTGATGACCAATTTCGGCATGATCCCGTCGGCCGACGGATTTCACGCCGCGCTGCGCGAGCTCACCCGCCGCACCGGCACGGTGCTGATGATCGACGAGACCCACACGATCTCCTGCGGGCCCCGGCGGCTACACCGCGCTGCATGGGCTGCGAGCCCGACATCTTCGTCGCCGGCAAGGCGATCGCGGGCGGCATTCCGGCCGGCGTGTTCGGCGTCTACGCAGGAGATCGCCGAGCGGCTGTGGAAGCATCGTGCCCATGGTCAATCCGCGCGTGCGGCAGTCGGCGCATCTCGGCATTGGCGGAACGCTGGCCGGCAATGCGCTGACGGTCGCCACCATGCGCGCGGTGCTCGAGGAGGTGCTGACCCCCGCGAACTACGCGACGCATGATCGCAACTCGCGACGCGCTTGCGCCGGCGACGCGCGCGCCATCATTCGCGGCCAACGATCTGCCCTGGCATGTCACGCAGATCGGCGCGCGCGCCGAAATCATGTTCATGCCGCAAACCCGCCGCGCAACGGCGCCGATGTGATCGCCGGGCGGCAGCGGCGACGCTCGAGACGCTGCTGCACGCGTTCTACTGAACGAGGGCATCCTGGTGACGCCGTTCCACACCATGTTCCTGATGTGCCCGGCAACCGCAGAGCACCGACGTCGTCCGCCATGCCGGCGTCTTCGCGCGGTTCGTCGCTCTGCTACGCGACGCCAAGGTGATCTGATCGATGAGCGTGCGGCCATTCGACCTGACCGGTAAAGTCGCGCTGGTGACCGGCGGCGGCCGCGGCATCGGCGCTGCGATCGTGCGGCGCCTCGCCGAGGCCGGCGCCGGCGTCGTCATCGCCAACCGGACGCGGGATGTCGCCGAAGCGCTGGCGAGCGAATTGACCTCGGGCGGATTGAAGGTTTCTGACGTGCCATTCGACGCGCTGGACCGCGACGGCCTCCGCACCCTGGTCGATGGCGTGGCGCGAGCGCATGGCCGGCTCGACATCGTCGTGCACAACGCCGGGGGCTGTCCGTGGTCGTCGCTGGAAGCGCTCGATGAGGAAAACGCTGGACGAGACACTTGCGCTGAATCTCAACGCCAGCTTCTGGCTGACTCAGGCCGCCATTCCGCACATGCGCGCCAACGGCTTTGGCCGCATCCTGGTGACGTCTTCGGTGTCGGCGCGCGTCGCCATGGGCGGCGGTGCGCATTACTCGGCGGCCAAGGCCGGCGTCAACGCCTTCATCCGCGGCGCCGCCTTCGAACTCGCGCGCGACGGCATCACCGTCAATGGCGTCGAGGCCGGATTCATCGAGAAGCCGGGCCGCGGCACGATGAGCGCGCCGGACAACCGGCGAAGGCTCGAGCGCTTCATTCCGCTCGGGCGCATGGGCCATCCCGACGACATCGGCTACGCGATGCTCTATCTGGCATCCGCTGAGGCGCAATACATCACCGGCCAGACCATCGTCGTCGATGGCGGCGCGACGCTGCCCGAGACAGGGTTCGCCGTCGAACGGCAATGGGGGCTGTGATGTCGACGCGGCTTTCCGGCAAGACCGCGCTCGTCACGGGCGCTGCAACCGGTATCGGACGCGCGACTGCGTTGCTGTTTGCCGGCAATGGGGCTGATGTCGTGCTGTTCGGCCTGGTGGCGCGGCGCTCGATGCGGCCGCGGGCGCCGCTGATGGGATCGCCGTGCACGGCGATGTAACGAAAGCGGCCGACATTGCGCGCGCGATCGAGGCCTGCGGCTCCCGGCTCGATATCGTGGTCAACGCCGCCGGCCTGATCATCCCGGACCAGCCGATCGACATGACCGACGAGGTCTGGGCAAGGACGCTCGACGTCAACCTGACGGGAACGATGCGGGTCTGTCGCGCGGCGTTGCCGCTGTTAAAGCAGAAGGGTGGAGCGGTGGTGAACGTCGCCTCCGTTGCCGCGTTCAATGCGTCTCCCGACAGCGTGAGCTACGCGGCGAGCAAGGCCGCGGTGGTGTCCTACACGCGCTCACTCGCCTATGCGCACGGCGCCGACGGCATCCGCGCCAACGCGATCGCGCCGGGCTGGGTACGCACGCCGATGAGCGCGCATGAAATGCGGTTGCTAGCCGCGCGCAACGGCACGATGGCGGAGGCAGAAGCCGACGCAGTGGAGCGGCGCATTGCGCTGGGGCGAATGGCGGAACCACCAGAGATTGCCGCATGCTGCCTGTTTCTGGCGTCGAGCGAAGCCTCCTTTGTCACCGGCGCAGTTCTGGTGGCCGACGGGGGCGGGCGCGTGCCGACCAACAATCGCGCGGTTTGACGTGCGTAGTGCGTCGCATTATCGGGCAGCCTTGACCTCGTCGTAGCGCGCGAGCGCCGTCTCGAACTTCTTGCTGAACAGCCACATGCCGTCGAGGATTTCGCGCAAGGTCGCCGATGTGCGCGCCCGGTCGGCCTGGCCGAACGCGAATACGCTATTGTTGCGCAAATACCCCATGATCCTTGGGTCGGAGATCCGGTAGTCGAGCAGGTTGCCGGATCGCAGCGCCGATTTCGTCGGCGAGGGGATGATCTGGATCAGCTCGAAAAACTTCATCTGATCGATCTGGTTCGGCAGCGTCTTTGCGATCGCCGGAATCTGCGGGAACAGTTCCGCATGGGCGTTCATCAGGCCGTTGCGCACCCCGGTCCAGTGATTGTAGCGCTGGTCGCCGCCTCCGGCCCGCGCTTCCTCCTTGTCGTCGCGCGCGCTCAGTTCGGGGTCGATTGAGGCGACCGTCTTCTTGATGGCCGCCCATTTCCTGCGGCCATTGAGGTCTTCCGATGTCCCGGTCTGGTAGCTGCCCTTGTATTTGTTGGAGCGCGCGTTGCCGATGTTCTGGTTGCCGTTGGTCTCGGCAAAGAACATCCCGAGGCTGATGCGGCCGGCCGATTCGGCGGTTTTCGCGTCGAGGCCCTTTGCACGCGCAATGACGACCGCGAGATCGACGACGTCCTTGAACGGCGTCGCCGAGTTCTGCGCGCTGGCGGGCGCCGCCTCCATGATGTCGAACAGTTTTCGGTACTCGTCGATCAGCGCTTCATTGTCGGCGTCGAAATATTGCGGCGGGATTCCGAACTTGTTGGGTCGGCCGATCTTCGACGGCATGGCGTCCGTGAGGTCCTTGTAGGTGCTCATGATGCCGAGGCGGGCGAGGTAGACGGCCTGTCCCGGCAGGTTCGGCAGCGGCTGCTTCGCGTTGATCTGGTTGCGCCGCTCGGCGAGAACAGCCTTGAACCGGGCAAGTGCCGTGTTGTAGGCGGCGAGCACGTCCGATTGCTTCTGCGCCGGCGCAGCCGGCTGCTGCGCCAGCGCGGGCGCGATGAAGCCGCCCAGCACCATCGGGGCAACGAGGAGTGCGCCGGCCAGCGCTGACTTGATGGCAGTGGTCCGACCCATTTTCGAATCCCTCACATGTATCGGCAGCGTAGACGACAACGGCATGGTTTGGCGAGCGCGCCGGATCCGGTGATATTTCGCTCGCGCGTCTATGATTGGCCCGCTCCCCTCGGACCTGCTAGGCTGCTAGCGCGGAAACGGAGCCGTCAAATGAGAGCAGAGCGCAATCTGCCGCGTGCAATTATCAGTGGAATAGTACTGGCAATGCTGTTTCTCGGTGCGACAACGCCGGGCGCGGCAAATGACCTCTACCGCAGTCAGACCCTGATCACCGGCCAGCTCGAGCCCAACCGCCTGATCGGCTTTGCAGTCTGCCTTGAGCAGGTGCTGATAAAAGTGTCCGGCGCCATCAGCCTGACCGGCGATCCCAGGCTGGAACCTTACAAGAAAGCCGCCAAGGACTTCGTCCGCGCCTACGAGTATCGCGACGAAAAGCTTGGCAAACCAAAGAACGACGAGCAGGGCACCCGCGACCGCTCCTTCTATCTGATCGTCGATTTCGACGAGAAGCGCATCAACGACGCGCTGGAGACCCTGGGGCTCAAGCCATGGCTTGCCCACCGGCCGGTGCTCGGCTTGTTCGTGGAAATGAACCCGGGAGCACGGACCTACGTCGTAACCTCGGATTCAGCGCAAACTGACCTGCAGCGCGCCTCGCTGCGTAACGCCGCAGACCGTCGCGGCATGCAGTTTGCGCTGCCGACGTCGGCTGCGATCGCGAAACTGCCGGCCGGCGGGCTTGCGGCGATGCCTGCTTCCGCGCTGGCTTCGGTCGCCGCCGAGCAGGGCGGCGAGGTTGCGCTCCTCGCACGGATGATCGTGGGATGATCGGGCGCTCGAATGGAACAACGAATGGCGGTTCGACTGGCAAGGTCGGCCGTATCGATGGCAGTTCCGCACGGAAACCTTCGACGAGGCCTTTCGCCGCGGCATCGGCAATGCCGCCGAAGTCTTGTCTGGCGCTGCGGCAAGCAAGTCGCGATCAAGCAAACCGCAATAACGAATTGAACATCCGCTGCGCGGCTTGCTATGCTGCGGCATGAGCGAAATTCTTCCCGACACGATCCGCCGCCTCTACACCGATCCCGCTGAATATATCGACAGCGACCACCCGTCCGTCGAAGCGTTCGCGAAGGCCTCGGTCCCCGGCAATGCGACCGACCGCGAGAAGGCGAGCCTTTTGTACAAAGCCGTGCGCGACGGCATCCGCTACAATCCCTACGTCAACATGCGCGAAGCGGAGACCTTTCGCGCCTCCAGCGTGCTCGCCGCCGGCATCGGTTATTGCGTCGGCAAGGCCTCGCTCTATGCGGCGGCCTGCCGCGTCCACGGCATTCCAGCCCGCGTCGGCTTCGCGGATGTGCGCAACCATCTCACCACGGAAAAGCTGCGCCAGAGCATGGGCACCGATCTCTTCACCTGGCACGGCTTTCACGGAGGTGTTCGTCGACGGCGCCTGGCGCAAGGCGACACCGACCTTCAATGCCACGCTGTGCGAAAAGGTCGGCGTGAAGCCGCTCGATTTCGACGGCCACGGCGATGCGCTATTGCACGCCTTCGACGGCGAGGGCCGCACCTACATGCAATATGTCAACGATCGCGGCACCTATCACGACGTGCCCGCCAAATTCCTGATGCGCGAAATGGCGCGCGATTACGCCGATATGCAGGGCGAAGATCTCACCGGCCGCGACATGGAGCAGGAAGCGGCGGAGGGGTGAGGCGCTATCGCGGCTCGGACCGCGCGACGCGAAAGCCGATATTGCTCGCGGAACTGTCCGGCGTGTTGCAGCTTCGCGCCGCCACCCGATAGCGGTTGCAATAGGAGTCGTGGCACAGGAACGATCCGCCGCGCAGCGATCGGTTGGGCGACGGCTCGCCGTTGAAGGGATCGCGCGGCCGCCGTGACATGATGATAGCGCGGCGAGAAGAAGTCCGCGCACCATTCCCAGACATTGCCGGCGACGTTGTGCAGGCCGTAGCCGTTGGCCCCGAAGGCGTGAACCGGCGCGGTACCGGAATAGCCGTCGTCAGCGCTGTTGATGTCGGGAAATTGTCCCTGCCAGATGTTGCAGCGATGCTCGCCGCCGGGTGTCAGTTCGTCGCCCCAGGGAAAGATCGCCTGCTCCAGCCCGCCGCGTGCGGCCATCTCCCACTCGGCTTCGCTCGGCAGCCGCGTGCCCGACCATTGGCAATAGGCCTTGGCGTCGTTCCACGACACATGCACGACGGGATGGTCGAGCCGGTCGAGGATCGTGGAGTGCGGCCCTTCCGGCTGAGCCCAATAGGCATGCGGCACCATCGCCCACCATGGCGTTGCGGCGGCGCGGCTTGTGATCGCCTGTCTTGCCTCGTCGGACAACAAGCCCGTCGAATACAAAGCTCCAGCCATGGCGCTCGGCATCGGTCGTGTACCCCGTTGCTCTGACGAACTCGCCGAATTGCAGGTTGCTGACGGCATAGCAGGCGATCGCGAACGGGGCGAGCGTGACCTTGCCGCACCGGCCCTTCGCCATCGTCGGGAAAGCGCCGGTCGTGCGAACCCATCAGGAAAGCGCCCCCGATCAGCGGGCTCCAGCGTCGACGGATCGGCGTCGGACTCGGCGTGATCGGCGCTGCCGCATCGACAGGCGGCCCCGCCGGTTCGCGGGCGCCTTGTGCGCAGCAACGGGGGCTTGCCTCAGTCATCGGACATCGCGCCGGCTAATTCTGTTTCTCTTCTTCCCAGAACGCGGTCTCGCCCTGCGGCTTCCATCAGGGCCAGGATCTTCTCGCGCGGGATCACGCCGCAACGATCGGCCCAGCGTTGATACTGCTCGAGCATGTCGCGAACCCGCTCCGGATGCTGTGCGGCAAGATCGTGCATCTCGGTGCGGTCGATCTCCATGTCGTAGAGCTCCCAGGGCTCGGGATATTTCCGCACCAGCTTCCATTTGCCGATGCGAACGGCGGCGTTGCCCTCATGCTCCCAGAACAGCGGTCCGCGGCCGCCATAGGCCGAGGAGAACGACGGCACCAGGCTTTCGCCCTCGCAGCGGCAGAATGGCGTTGCCGTTGTATTCCTTCGGATAGGTTGCGCCGGTCACGTCGAGGATGGTTGCCATCACGTCCGGCAGCTGGCTTGGATTGTGCCGTAGGCCGCCGCGTTCCTTGATGCCGCGCGGCCAGTGCACGATGAAGGGCGTCGCGATGCCGCCTTCGTGGATCCAGTGCTTGTAGAGCCGGAACGGCGTGTTCGACAGGTTCGCCCAGGCGGTGCCGTAGCTCTGGTAGGTGTGCTCGCCGCCGGGCATCAGCGTTGGATCGTTGCCGAACTGCACGGGCTCGCCCTTGCGCGTCTTGGCCTTGGCGATCATCAGCTGATCGACCAGCTCGCGCGCGGTCACGCCTTGCGGAATATCCTCGGCGCAGGCGCCGTTGTCGGACAGGAAGATGATCAGCGTGTTGTCGATCTGGCCGGTCTCTTCCAGCGCTTCGAGGATGCGGCCGATGCCCTGGTCCATGCGGTCGATCTGCGCGGCATAGACTTCCATGCAGCGCAGCGTCCATTCGCGATGCTCCGCTTGCGTCCACGGCGGCTGGGTCGGGTCGCGATCGGTCAGCTGCCAGTTCGGATGGATGATGCCGTCATCGACCAGCCGCTGCAGCCGCTGTTCGCGCAGGCGATCCCAGCCGGCGTCGAAGCGTCCCTTGTACTTGGCGATGTCCTCGTCGTGGCGCATGCAGCGGCCAGTGCGGCGCGGTGTAGGCGACGTACTGGAAGAACGGCCGGTCGGGATTGTCCGCCTTGTGCTGGCGGATATAGGCCGCGGCCTGGTCGCTGATCGCATCGGTGTAGAAGAACGACGGGATCGTTCTCCGCCTCGTGCTCGATATTGTCGTTACCGCGGGTCAGCGTGTTCGGATTGTAGAAGCTGCCGGCGCCGATGATGGTGCCGTAGAAATGGTCGAAGCCGCGCTGCATCGGCCAGGCGTCGGTGGGCTCGGTCAGGCTGCTCGCGATGTGCCACTTGCCGCTCAGATAGGTCGTGTACTTCTCCTGCTTGAGCACTTCGGCAATGGTCACGCAGCTGCTTGTTCAGGTTGCCGGCATAGCCCTCCGGTCCGTTGCTGTAGGTGAGGATGCCGATCCCGGTCTGGTGCGGATGCAGCCCGGTCAGCAGCGAAGCGCGCGACGGGCTGCAGCGGGCGGTGTTGTAGAATTGCGAATAGCGCAGGCCGTTGGCCGCGAGGCGATCGAGGTTCGGCGTCTCGATCTCGCCGCCGTAACAGCCGATGTCGGAAAATCCCATGTCGTCGTTGAGGATGAGCAGGATGTTGGGGCTGTCGGAAGCTTTGCGGCCATTTGCCATGGTTTTGGTCCTTGTTGGATCTGTCGCGGATGTCAGGCGTGCCGCCGCGTCAGGCTGATGCTGAGGCGGAAATAGTCCGGCAGGTAGACGGAGCGCAGCAGTTCGAGCGGCCGGCCGTCGGTGGCCAGCGTCAGGCGCTCGATCGCGAGCAGGGGACTGCCCGGCTTCACGCCGAGCAGTTTGGCGCTGGTGGAATCGGCAAGCGAGGCGCTGATGCGTCTGCTTGGCTTCCTTGATGGCGTGGCCGAGTTCGTCCTCGAACACGCTGTACATGATGATCGAGGTGAGGTCGCGCTTCTCGAGCTCCAGCCCGATATCCGGCGGATAGAAGGCGTGCTCGATGGCGATCGGCGTGTCGTCGGCAAAGCGCAGCCGCTTGAGCTGCCACACCGCGCGCTCCTGCAGCTGATCGCGCACGTCGGCATCGTGCCGGTTGGTCATGCCCTGCTGCAGCACCTTGGCGCCGGCCTGATAGCCGGCGTCGCGGATGGTTTCCGAGAATCCCATCAGCCGGCCGACCCAGTTCTCCGGCTGGTTGGAGCGCAGGAATGTGCCGCGGCCGCGCGTGCGCGCGAACATGCCTTCGTTGACCAGCGGCGAGATGGCGTTGCGGATGGTGATGCGGCTGACGCCGAAATGCCGGCCGAGTTCGGCCTCGGTCATCAGACGGCCGGCCTCGTCGATCAACTCGCCATCCCTGACCTGGCGGCGGATGGACTCGCGGATCTGGATATGCAGCGGCACCGATCCCGCCGGCGGCAGCGGGCGTGGCGGCGGAGAGCGGAGCAGGCTTCTTGCGGGTACGTCCGGTCATGTCCTCAAAGCCGCTTTCGTGTCTCGGGATCGAACAGATGGATGTCCTGCGCCCGCGCCGTGACCGAAATCATGTCGCCTTCGCGCGGAATGTCCTCGTGGTTGACGCGCACGCGCATCGGTGTGCCGGCGCAGTCGAGATCGAGCACGGCGGTGTCGCCGAGATCCTCGATGAGATCGACCTTGGCCTTCAGTCCGTCCGGCGACGAGGCGCAGGGCGCCGGGACGGATGCCGGCGATGACGTCGCGCTCGCCTGCGGCCTGCATGGTCGTCTTCAGGACGTGACCGGCGATGCTGATGCTGCCGTCGAATAGCGGGCCGGCACCAGATTCATCGGCGGGCTGCCGATGAAGCCGGCGATGTCGATCGAGTTCGGCCGCGCGAACACTTCCGCAGGCGTGCCGACCTGCTGGATTTCGCCGGCCATGAACACCGCCATGCGGTCGGCGAGCGTCATCGCCTCTTCCTGATCGTGGGTGACATAGACGGCGGTGACGCCGAGTGAACGCTGCAGCTTCTTCAGCTCCGCGCGGGTCTCGATCCGCAATTTGGCGTCGAGATTGGAGAGCGGCTCGTCGAGCAGGAACAGCCGCGCCTTGCGGACGATGGCGCGGGCGAGCGCGCAACGCTGCTGCTGACCGCCGGACAATTGTCCGGGCTTGCGGTCGAGCAGATGATCGATTTTTACCTTTCGCGCGGCCTCACGCACGGCGGGCTCGATCTCCTTCCGGGGCAGGTTGCTCATCTCGAGCGGGAAGGCGATGTTTTCGGCGACCGTCATGTGCGGATAGAGCGCGTAGCTCTGGAACACCATGGCGATGTCGCGGTCGCGCGCATCCACCGACGTCACGTCCTTGCCGTCGATGAAGACGCGGCCCGACGTTGGAGCATCAAGCCCGGCGAGGATGCGCAGTGTCGTGCTCTTGCCGGAACCGGAGGGACCCAGCAGGGCGAAGAACTCGCCGGGCTTGATCTCGAAATTGACGCCCTTCAGCGCGGCGACCTCGCCGTGCATCTTGACGATGTCCTGGAAACGCACGTCGCCGCGGCCGCTCATCGGCGTCCTCCGCCCTTGACCGCGCCGACCGTCAGCCCCTTGACGATATGCTTCTGTGCCACCACGCCGAGCACGACCACCGGCAGCATCGCCAGCACCGAGACCGCGGCGAGCTTTGCCCACAGCGTCTGTTCGACGGAAATGAAGTTGAACATCGCGACCGTCACCGGGCGCACCGTGTTGCCGCTCAATACGACGGCGAACAGGAATTCGTTCCAGGCATTGAGGAACACGAACACGACGGTCACGGCAATGCCGCCGCGCACCTGCGGGATGATGATCCGCCACAGCGTGCGCAGCCGGCTCGCGCCGTCGAGGTAGGCTGCTTCCTCCATCTCGAAGGGGATGTCCTCGAAGTAGGAGACCAGAAGCCAGATCGCGAACGGCAGCGAGAACGAGAGATAGATCAGGATGATGCCCTGATAGGTATCGATCCAGCCGATGTTCCGCAGCACCAGGAAGTAGGGGATGATGATGCCGACCGGCGGCAGCATCTGCGTTGCCAGCACATAGAAGCCGGCGGACTTCTTGCCGCGGAAACGCAGCCGCGCCAGCGCATAGGCCGCCGGCACCGCGATCAGCATGGTCACGACCGTGGTGCCGACCGAGATCACGAGGCTCGAGATCAGGTTGGGCAGGATCGAGCCCGAGCCGAACAGCACGTCGCGATAGGCTGGCGAGCGTCGGCGAAAAGGTCAGTTTCGGCGGATAGGACAAGCATGTCCGGATCTGTTTTCAGCGAATTGAGCACGCTCCAGACGATCGGGAACGCCCACGCCAGCAGGAACACCAGCGAGATCGCCAGCAGCGCGATGAAGCGAATACGTTTCGCGCTCATTTCGCTCTCCGCATCGCAAACAGCACGGCCGAGATGAGGATGGTGACGATCAGCAGCGCCACCGCCAGCGCCGAGCCATAGCCGATCGACAATTCGGTGAAGGACTTGCGGTAAGCATAGAGGTTGAGGATTTCGGTCGCGGTGCCGGGACCGCCCCCAGTCACGGTGAAGATCGCGGCGAACGCGGTCAGCGCCACCATGGTGCGCATGATGATCACCATCACGATCGCCGGACGCAGCAGCGGCAGTGTGATGCGGCGGAAGCGCTGCCACGCCGTGGCGCGATCGAGCCGCGCCGCCTCGTAGATGTCCTCGGGCAATGCCGCGAGCGAGGCCAGCAACACCATGAAGGCAAAGGGCGTCCACTGCCAGGTGTGGATCGCGATCACCGAGACCATCGCGAGGAAGGGATCGCCGAGCCAGTTCTTGCTGCCGAGCCCGGCATTGATCGCAAGGAAGTCGATGATGCCGAACTCCGGCGCCAGCATGAAGGTGCGCCAGATCATGCCGACGACGGCCGGCGACAGCACCACCGGCAGAATGGCGATGATGCGAAACCAGCCCTGGCCGCGCTTCATGTCCATCACAAGCAGCGCCAGCGCGAGCCCAATGACGACCTGCAGCACCACGGTCGCGCCGGTGTAGACGAGGCTGACCAGCAGCGACGACCAGAACCGTTCGTCGCTGAGCAAGACCCGGTAGTTTTCGAGCCCGACGAAGCCGTTGGAAAACGGCATCGCCAGGTCCATGCGAAACGCGCTGGTCCAGACCAGGAACAGCAGCGGGAAGGTTGTCGTCGCCATCAGCGCCAGAAACGCCGGCGCCAGCAATGCTGCTGCGAAACCGGCGCTCGCGCTGCGCCAGCACGCGGCCGTAATCGCTTGCGGCGATTGCGGTCGCGTTGTCGGTCGCAGCTGTCGCCGCCGGCGCCATCGATCAGCCGGGCGGCTTAGCCACGCATCATCGGCTCGATGCGCTTTTGCGCATCGTCGAGCGCAGCCTTCACCGTGGCCTGGCCGGACAGCGCGGACTGGATCGCGGTCGCCATGGTGTCGCCGACTGCAGGCCATTGCGGCACCCGCGGACGCCAGTCGACATCGGTGTCCTCCTGCAGCGCCTGCATGGTGGCCTCGACGAAGTTCGGGCCAAAGCCGTTCATCAGCTTGACGTAGTCGGGATCTTTCCAGATCGAGGTGCGGTTGACGCCGGAGCGCTTGGTCGGCCCGGCAAAGCGATGCGCGGTGCGCGCCTGGGTCTCGGCGCTCGCCGCCCACTGGATGAACAGCCAGGTCGCCTTTTTCTTCTTGTCGGACTGCGCGGCGTTGATCGGAAAACCCCAGTTCCAGATCGAGGTCGACGCGCTTGCCGGACGGACCCTTGGGCCAGCGCGCATAGGCGACCTTGCCGATCACCTTGGACTTTTCCGGGTTGTTGACGACCGACGCGGAAGAGTGCGCGTCGATGTAGTTGGCCACCGTGCCTTGCGAGAAGGCGTCCGCGATGTCAGGCCAGTTCCAGTTCGACGCCGCCGCCGGCGCATATTTGCGCATCACGTCGACATACCAGGCCAGTGCGGCTTCTGCTTCGGGACCGTTGACGGTGAGCTTGCCGTCCTTCATCCAGTTGCCGCCGAACTCGCGGAAGATCGAGGGATAGATGTACATGTTCTGGCCGGCGCCGGCGACGCCGCGCAGCGCGCAGCCCCAGATGCGATCGTTCGGATTGTTGAGCGCCGCCGCGTTCGCCACATAGGCCTCGAGCGTGTCGGCGGGCTTCAGGCCCTTCGCGTCGTAGAGGTCCTTGCGATAGACCTGGATGGTGACTTCGCCGTCGTAGGGCACGCCGTACGGCTTGCCGTCGACGCTGTCGGCGCTGCGCCAGGCCGGGATGATGTCGTCGAACTTGAACCAGGCATCATCGGTCAGCGACTTGTCCTTCAGATAAGTGTCGAGCGGCTCGACCCATTTGTTCGCGGCGTAGAGCGAATAGTACATGGGGTCGGCGGCGTGCGTCGCATAGGTGCCGGTCTTCGAGGTCAGGTCGATGACGCACTTCTGGCGGATCTGCGCCGGCGGAATTTTCTCGAAGCGGACATCGATGCCGGTGAGTTCCTTGAACTGCGGCGCCAGCGTGATGAGGTTTTCGAAATAGCTCGCCGGAATCACGGCGACCGTGATGGTCTCGCCGGTAGCCTGCTGCCAGTCGATCTTGGCCGCCTTGTAGGGCGCGAGATCCGCATCCTGCGCCGCGGCGCCGCGCATCAGCGCCGGGCCCATGCCGATCAGGGCGGCGGCTGCCGTACCGGTCTTGAGGAACGTCCGTCTCGTTGGCCTGAATGACCGCATGTCCTGTCCTCCCTTGGCTGCTTCCCTGGCTCCGGCTTTAGCCGGTTAAGTCAGAACATTGTGCCAAATGTTATAACAAGTCAATTTTTCCGATTGCGCTCTCTTCTCCTTTCTCCGAGGACTGGGGTAGCTGGTGTGAACCGACGACAATGGCCGCGGGCGACACGCATCCGCTGCGGGCTCCATCATCCGATTGCCGGCGCCTGCGATCGACGCGATGCGTTGCTGGAGCGGAGCGTGGCGCGGGACTGCGTGGGGCTCGTGCCCAGTTGCAACCTGAAATGATGCCGCATGGGGCGCAAACCCGGGCGCGTGAGCGCGGGGTGGAACCGGCTGTCGTCCCGGCGTGTCTTTTTTACATCGCGCAACCGCAAACTGCGCAGGCGCGATGGATCGCCATAGCTTGCGCTACGGATCGCCATACCGACGCCTCTTTGCAGTCGATATTTCGGCGGGGAACAACGGGACGATTCGGCGGAATGCACCACCATCCAGGCTCCCACGACCTCGTTCTGGTGGCGCTGTCGATCTTGATCGCCGCGCTCGCCTCCTATACGGCGCTCGATCTCGCCACCCGCATGCGGGCTGCTTCTGGCTCCGCCAGCCTGGGCTGGCTCGGGGCTGCGGCCGTCGCCATGGGCGGCGGCATCTGGTCGATGCATTTCGTGGCCATGCTGGCCTTCAGCCTACCCGGCGTCGATATCTCGTACGATCCGCTGCTCACGCTGCTCTCGCTCGCCATTCCCATCCTGGTCGCTGCGGCCGCGTTCGTTGTCGTCAGCCAGCGCTCGGAGGCGCTCGTCTGTCTCCGGCATCGGCATGGGGCTTGCGATCTCGGGCATGCACTACACCGGCATGGCCGCGATGCGGATGGCGGCTTCCATCCAATACGATCCCGCTCTGGGTCGCGTTTTCCATCGCGATTGCGATCGGCGCCTCCATCGTCGCGCTGTGGCTCGCCTTTCACACGACGAGCGTGCCCCAGCGCATTGCGGCTGGCGTCGTCATGGGCGCGGCGATCTCCGGCATGCACTATGCAGCCATGCAGGGGTCCTCCTTTGTCCCCGTCGATGTTTCGCTGGGCCGCACAGGACACGGCGCGGTGGGACAAGCGCCACTCGCGTTCCTGATCGCCGGCTACCACGATTGTCGTCCTCGTCATCGAGTTGGCTGCGGCCGTGTACGACCGGCTTTCGGCGGAACGTGCCGAGCGCGAAGCCGAGGCGCTGCGGCGCAGCGAGGAGAAATTTCGTCTGCTGGTGGAGGGTGTGGCCGACCATGCCATCTTCATGCTCGACCTCGAGGGACGGGTGGCGAACTGGAATCTCGGCGCCAACAGGCTGATCGGCTATGGCGACGAGATCGTCGGCAGCCCCTGTGCGATCCTTCATACCGACGAGGACCGCGACGCCGGCGTGCTCGATAGCATGCTTGCGGAGGCGCGGCGCGAAGGCAAGTCGGCCGGCGAGGGCTTTCGCGTTCGCAAGGACGGCAGCCGTTTCTGGGCCGAGACGACCATTCGCGTGGTGCGAAACGAGCGTGGCGAGGCCATCGGCTTCGGCAAGATCGTTCGTGATGTAAGCGAACGCCGCCGCGCCCAGGAGGCGCTGGAGAAGACGCGCGACGCGCTTGCTATCTCGCAGAAGATGGAGACGATCGGACAGTTGACCGGCGGCGTGGCCCACGACTTCAACAACATCCTCGCCGTGATCCTGGGCAGCCTCGAACTCGCCAAGAAACGCCTGCATGCGGACGATCCCAGGATCCAGCGCCTGCTCGACAACGCGATGCAGAGTGCGCTGCGCGGCGCGTCGCTGACCCAGCGCATGCTGGCCTTCGCGCGCAAGCAGGATCTCAAGCCCGTAGTCGTGGATGTCGCCGAGCTGGTGCGCGGAATGGCGACCCTGCTGAAGTTTGATCCAGGCATCCGGGTTGACACCCGTTTTCCGGTCGAGCTTTCCAAGGTGAAGGTGGATGCCAACCAGCTCGAGCTCGCGGTACTCAACCTCGCCGTCAATGCGCGCGATGCCATCGCAGCGGGCGGCATCATCAGCATCGCCGCACGCGAAGAGCATGCCGTCGACGGCCTTGCAGCGGGACGCTACGTGGCGCTGTCCGTGAGCGACACCGGCTGTGGCATGGACGAAGAGACGCTGACGCATGCCCAGGAGCCGTTCTTTACGACCAAAGGTGTCGGCAAGGGAACCGGACTCGGACTGTCGATGGTGAAAGGACTGGCCGAGCAGTCCGGAGGCGCGCTGCTGCTCAAGAGCCGCATCGGGGAAGGGACAACCGCCGAGATCTGGCTGCCGGCCTCCCGGGAGGAGCGGGTCGTCTTGCCCCATGCGGCGGAGCCGCCGCGTTCGGTCTCCCGCAGCAGTCGGCCCGTCGCCGTGCTGGCTGTCGACGATGATCTTCTTGTGCTCGACAACATCGTGGCGATGCTTGACGACCTCGGCCATGCCGTGATTGAGGCGCGCTCCGGCGAGGAGGCGGTCCAGCTGCTGCGCCAAACCCCGAAGATTGACATCGTGATGACCGATTACGCCATGCCGGGCATGAACGGGCTGCAGCTTGCCGAGGCCGTGGCCGTTGAGCGTCCCGGCACGCCCGTGGTGATCTGCACGGGCTACGCCGAATTTCCGGACTTCATGCGACCTCATTTGCCGCGGATTTCCAAGCCGTTCGACCAGACCGCGCTCGCGGCTGCCATCGAGGAGGCGATGCGCTTGCAGGCAGAGGCAAGTTCGGTTTTGGCGTTGCATCCGAAGCGCGCCTAGGGCGCGGGACCTCGCCATCTTCCGTCCGGTCGATTCCCCTCTCTTTATCTGAATTCCGATTTCCGGTATCCTGTTTGCCCGATTCAACCCGGGCGATCCAGTATTCCAGAGGTCGCGGGTCATGACGGCTGGCGGGCACGTTCGGTGGCCACATTGCAAAAGCTTTAAGTTTAAAATATATTGCCGATCTCGCGCCGGCCATTTCGTGAAGGAAAACGCATGCCGTCAACGCCGCACGCTCCGCATGCACTGGTCACCGGTGGTGGCCGCGGCATCGGCCGCACCATTGCGGCAACGCTTTCGCGGCAGGGCATGACGGTGACGGTGCTCGGGCGAAATCGCGCGGTGCTGGATCAGGCGGTCGCCGCTGATGACGCGCATTTCGCCGATGTTGCCGATGTCGCCGATCAGGCCTCCGTTGCCAGCGCGATCGCACGCGCGGCGGCGCGGCAGCCGATCGACATTCTCGTCGCCAATGCGGGGGCGGCGGAATCCGCGCCGTTTGCAAAATCCGACGTGGCGCTGTTCGCCCGCATGATGGACATCAACTTCATGGGCGTGGTGCATTCAATTCACGCCGCGCTGCCTTCGATGAAGACGCGCCCCTCGGGCCGCATCATTGCGGTCGCCTCCACCGCAGGGCTGAAGGGCTACGCCTATGTCTCTGCCTATGCCGCGGCGAAACACGCCGTCGTTGGCCTGGTGCGCTCGCTGGCGCTGGAGCTTGCCGCGTCGCGTATCACGGTCAACGCGGTCTGTCCGGGGTTCACCGACACCGATCTCGTCGCCGACAGCATCGACAACATCATGAAGAAGACCGGCCGCAGCCGCGAGCAGGCGATCGCCGAGCTCGCAAAGCACAATCCGCAAGGCCGCCTCGTGACACCGCAGGAAGTGGCCGACGCCGTGCTGTGGCTGTGCGGCGAGGGCGCCGGCGCGATCACAGGCCAGGCCATTGCGGTTGCCGGCGGCGAAGTGTGAGATAGCTGTCTCAACCCGCGCCCAAAGAACAAGAAAGCAGGGAGATCCCATGAGTAGACCAGCCAACCCCGTGACCTTGCCGCTTGCGGATTATTCGCCGACGCATTTCCTGCTCGCGGTGATCGACGGGGTCGCCACCGTGACGCTGAACCGCCCGGAGCGGAAGAACCCGCTCACCTTCGAGAGCTACCGGGAACTGACCGATTTCTTCCGCGCCTGCGCCTTTGACGATCAGGTCAAGTGCATCGTGGTGACCGGCGCCGGCGGCAATTTCTCATCCGGCGGCGACGTGTTCGAGATCATCGGTCCCCTGATCAAGATGGACACCAAGGGGCTGACCGCCTTTACGCGGATGACCGGCGACCTCGTCAAGGCAATGCGCGCCTGCCCGCAGCCGATCGTGGCGGCGGTGGAAGGCATCTGCGCCGGCGCCGGCGCCATCATCGCCATGGCATCCGATCTCCGCCTTGCCGCGACTGGCGCCAAGGTCGCCTTCCTCTTCAACAAGGTGGGCCTTGCCGGCTGCGACATGGGGGCGTGCGCGATCCTGCCGCGCATCATCGGTCAGTCACGCGCCTCGGAACTGCTCTACACCGGCCGCTTCATGACCGCCGACGAGGGCGAGCGCTGGGGTTTCTTCAGCCGCGTCGTCACCCCGGACCACGTGCTGCCGCAGGCCAACCACCTGGCTCGCCAAATCGCCGAAGGCCCGAGCTTCGCCAACACCATGACCAAGCGTATGCTGGCGATGGAATGGGCGATGTCGGTCGAGGAGGCGATTGAGGCCGAGGCGGTGGCGCAGGCGCTCTGCATGACCACGGCCGATTTCGGCCGCGCCTTCGAGGCATTCGCCAACAAGACCCGGCCGATCTTCCACGGGAACTGAGGGGCCGGGCCTTGAGAAGGCAGATCTTGACTAAGCAGGTCTTGACTAAGCAGGTCTTGCCGGGAAATTGTTTTAAGCTTAAAGTATATCCCGTGGTCCGGTAGCGACTCTTTCGTACGACGGAGGCCTTCATGAAGATCGCGATCATTGGCGGTGGCCCGGCAGGTCTCTATGCCGCGATCCTGCTCCGGAAGCAGCGGCCGCAGGCGGAGGTCGCCGTCTACGAGCGCAACCGCGCCGACGACACTTTTGGCTTCGGCGTGGTGTTCTCCGACGCCACCCTCGACAATTTCGAGGCTTACGACCCGCCGAGCTACCAACGTATCGTCAGGGAATTCGCTTATTGGGACGATATCGCGGTACATTTCCGCGGCAGCGTGCACCGGGTCGGCGGCAACGGCTTTTGCGGCTGCTCACGGCGTACGCTTTTGATGCTGCTGCAGGACCGGGCCCGCGAACTCGGCGTTGCCTTGCATTTCGAGACTGACATCGCCGACGACAGCGATCCGCGCATCGCGGATGCCGACCTGGTCGTGCTTGCCGACGGCATCAACAGCCGTTTCCGTGAAAAATATTCCGAGCATTTCGCGCCCGAGGTCGACGTCCGCTCCAATGTCTTCGCCTGGATGGGATCGACCAAGCCGCTCGATGCCTTCACCTTTATCTTCCAGGAGACCGAGTGGGGCCCGTTCATCGCGCATGCCTATCAATATGAGGCGGGCCGCTCGACCTGGATTTTTGAGACCGACCCCGAGACGTTCGCGCGCGCGGGCCTGAAGGGCCTGAACGAGCAGCAATCCGCCGACCGTATGTCCGAAATCTTTGGCTGGTTCCTCGACGGCCATCCGCTGCTGATCAACCGCTCGATGTGGCGCAATTTCCCGATGATCCGCAGCAAGCGGTGGGTCAGGGGCAACATGGTGCTGCTCGGCGATGCCAAGGCGACCGCGCATTTCTCGATCGGCTCGGGCACCAAGCTTGCGATGGAAGACGCGATTGCGCTGTCGGAAGCGATGAAGCGCGCGGGCGATGTTGCGTCCGCGCTCGATCAGTACGAGCACGGAAGGCGCGAGGAAGTCGAAAAAACCCAGCACGCCGCCGACGTATCGCTGGTCTGGTTCGAGCATGTCGACCGCTTCTGGGAGTTCGATCCCGTCCAGTTCGCCTTCGGCGTCATGACGCGCTCCAAGGCGATCACCTACGACAACCTCAATCTGCGTGCGCCGGATTTCGTCGCCGAGGTCGACAAGGCCTTTGCGCGGCAGGTGCATGCGCGCGGCTTCGATGTCGATATCGACAGGCCCGCAGCACCGATGTTCCAGCCGCTGAAACTGCGCGAGATGAAACTGGAAAACCGCGCCGTGGTGTCGCCGATGTGCATGTATTCGGCAAAGGAGGGCGTGCCCGGTGACTTTCATCTCGTGCACTACGGTTCGCGCGCGATCGGCGGCGCCGGCCTCATCTTCACCGAGATGGTTTGTGTCGGCCGCGATGCGCGGATCACACCGGGCTGCGCCGGATTGTGGACCGACGAACAGGAAGCGGCGTGGCGGCGCATCGTCGATTTCACCCATGCCAATTCGGCGGCAAAGATCTGCCTGCAGCTTGGCCACGCCGGCCGCAAGGGTGCGACCAAATTGATGTGGGACGGCATGGACCGGCCATTGGAGCAGGGGGGCTGGGACGTGGTGTCGGCTTCGCCGATTCCCTACTTCCCGGACAGCCAGGTGCCGCGCGAACTGGACCGTGCAGACATGGACAGGATCAAGGCGGAGTTCGTCGCTGTCAGTCGTGCGCGGCGAACGCTGCGGCTTCGACATGCTGGAGCTGCACTGTGCCCATGGCTATCTGCTCGCGAGTTTCATCTCGCCGCTCACCAATAAGCGCAGCGATGAATATGGCGGGGATCTGACGAACCGCCTGCGCTTTCCGCGCGAGGTGTTCGCGGCGATGCGCGCGGCGTGGCCGGCGCACAAGCCGATGTCGGTACGCATCTCTGCCACCGACTGGGCGGACGGCGGCATCACCGGCGATGATGCGGTGGCGATTGCGCGCGCCTTTGCCGAGGAAGGCGTCGACCTCGTCGATGTCTCGACCGGCCAGACCGTGCGCGATGCGCAACCGGTCTATGGCCGCATGTTCCAGACGCCGTTCTCCGACCAGGTCCGCAACGAGGCGCGGGTCGCCACCATGTGCGTCGGCAACATCACGACCGCAGACCAGGTCAACACCATCCTGGCCGCGGGCCGCGCCGACCTCGTGGCGCTCGGCCGGCCGCATCTGGTGGATCCCTCGTTCACCATGAAGGCGGCGGCCTGGTATGGCGCCGAAAGCATGTTCTGCCCGCCGCAATATCTGCCCGGAAAAGAGCAGATTTTCCGCAATAGCGTGCGCGACCGGCAGGATTTCGAGGAGCTGCGGATTAAGGCTAAACCCAAGACCCGGGTCGAGCTGAAGGCGGAGGGGGCAAAGCCGCTTGCGGCGGAGTAAGGGGGGTGGCACGCTCCGCCTCGGCCCAGAGCATGATCCGGAAAAGTGGAGACCGGTTTTCCGATAAGGTCATGCTCAAACAAAAAGTTTGTGTGGAGTAACGGGCGATGAAGGCGATTATCGTCGGTGGCGGAATTGGCGGCCTGACTGCCGCGCTGATGCTGCGTTCGCGCGGCATCGACTGCGAATTGTACGAACAGTCCGACACCATCCGCGAGCTCGGCGTCGGCATCAACACGCTGCCGCATGCGATCCGGGAACTCGCCGGCCTCGGCCTGCTCGAGCGGCTTGATGCCGCCGCGATCCGCACCTTTGAGCTGTTTTACCTCACCCGTCACGGCCAGCAGGTCTGGCACGAAAAGCGCGGCTTGGACGCGGGCCACGACGTGCCGCAATTTTCCATTCACCGTGGCCGCCTGCAGAGCGTGATCCATCAGGCTGTCGTCGATCGGCTCGGTGCGGATGCGATCCGCACCGGCTGCCGGCTCGGCTCGTTTACCCAGGATGAAGGCGGTGTCAGCGCGTTCTTCTTCGACCGCAGCGGCGCCCATGTCCACACCGCGCGCGGTGACATTCTGATCGGCGCCGACGGCATTCATTCCAAGGTGCGCGAGACGTTGTTTCCGGACGAAGGCCCCCCGGTCTGGAACGGCTTGATGCTGTGGCGCGGCGCGCGCGACTGGCCGGCGTTCCTGACCGGACGCTCGATGATCATTGCCGGCGGATTGAATGCGAAGGCGGTGGTCTACCCGATCGCCGAAGGCACGAGCCCGGCGACGCGGCTGACCAACTGGGCGGTGCTGGTCAAGATCGGTGACGGCTCGGCGCCGCCGCCACGCCGCGAGGGCTGGTCCGTTCTCGGCCGGCGCGAGGAGTTGATGCCGCATGTCGCGGGCTTCAAGATTCCGCAGGTTGATTTCGCCGCACTCGTCAATGCGACGCCCGAGTTTTGGGAATATCCCTGCTGCGACCGCGATCCCTTGCCATACTGGTCGAGCGGGCGGGTCACGCTGCTCGGCGATGCCGCGCACCCGATGTATCCGGTCGGCTCCAATGGCGCTTCGCAGGCCGTTCTCGATGCGCGCTGCCTTGCCGATGCGCTGGCGCGATCAGAGCATCCGCGACAGGGGCTCGCGGCTTACGAGAAGCAGCGTCTGCCGATGACCGCCGATATCGTCGCCTCGAACCGCCGCGGCGGCCCGGAAGGCGTGATCGATGCGGTCGAGCAACTCGCGCCACAGGGTTTTAGCGACATCGACAGCGTCCTCGACTATCCCTCGCGCGAGGCGATCGTGCGCGGCTATGCCGCCAAAGCCGGCTTTGCCGCCCGCGTGGTGGCGCGGCAGCCGTAAGTGCCTGCTGCTCCTCATGGTGAGGAGCGCGGCACGCGCGTCTCGAACCATGAAGGCCCGGCTCTTGCACCTCGGCCTGCATCCTTCGAGACGCCGCTTCGCGGCTCCTCAGGATGAGGGGAGAAAGCGGAGTGTCTCGCGCCGCTAGCCTGGCGGCGGCGGCAAAAAGTGGATGTTGTGCTCGGCGGCAAGCTTCACCACGTCGTCCGGGTTCTGCTGCTTCAGATTGTGGATCGCCCAGAACAGATCGTAGAGCCGGCGCGTCGGCGACACCCAGAACAGCGTCTTGGCGGTCTGCTGCGTCTTGTTGAAGATGCCGTGCGGCTTGCCCATCGGCAGCCGCACCGTGTCGCCGGCGGTGGCGAATTCGTCGGCGCCATCGAGCATGAAATCGAGACGGCCTTCCAGGATGTAGAGATACTCGTCCTGGTCGGGATGGATGTGCGGCGGCACGAAGGTGCCGACCGGGAAGGTGGCGTGCCAGGAGAAGCTGTGCTCGGTGCGGCTCTTCGGCACGTAGATCTGGCCCAGGATGTTCCAGGTGATGCCCTGGATGCCGTCATTGGCGCGGGTGATGCCCGCGATCTCATTCGTCATCAGCGTATTCCTTCCATTACTCTACTAGGCTTTCGTTTGCGCATGATCTCCGCGCAAACGCTTCGCGATTGTCGCAGGGAAAATCGCTGCACACTTTTCCGGATCATGCGCTAGTTCTTGCAGTCCTTGGCGTAGCTGTCGCCGTAATCAGAAAACACCTTTTCGACGATCTCGGTCTGGAACTTGCCGTCCGGCCGCTTGGCGACCTTGGTCAGATAGAAGTTCTGGATCGGATAGCCGTTGTTGTTGAACTTGAAGCCGCCGCGCAGCGAGGTGAAGTCGGCCTTCTTCAGCGCGGCCGCCACTGCGTCCTTGTTGGAAAGATCGCCCTTCACCGCCTTCACTGCGCTGTCGATCAGCATCGCGGCGTCATAGGCCTGCATGGCGTAGGTGCCGGGCACGCCGTTATAGGCGGCCTCATAGGCGGCCACGAATTTCTTGCTCTGGGGATTGTCGAGGTTGGGCGCCCAGTTTGCCCCGCCGAACATGCCGACCGCGGCGTCCTGCTGCGCGGGCAGGGTCGATTTCATCGACGGTGAAGGCAGACAGCACGGGAATGCGGTCGGCAAGGCCGGCCTGGCGGTACTGCTTGACGAGATTGACGCCGAGGCCGCCGGGCATGAAGGTGAACAGCGCATCCGGCTTCAGGGAGTTGATCTTGGTCAACTCCGGCTGGAAGTCGATCGTGTTGAGCGGCAGGTAGCTTTCCTCGACGATCTCGCCCTTGAAGTCGAGCTTGAAGCCGGCGACGGAATCGCGGCCGGCCTGATAATTCGGCACCATCAGGTAGACGCGCTTGTAGCCGCGGTCCTGCGCGACCTTGCCGAGGATCTGGTGCACCTGGTCGTTCTGGTACGAGGTCACATAGAAGAACGGGCTGCAATCCTTGCCGGCATAGTTGGAAGTGCCGGCATTCGGGCTGATCAGAAAGGTCTTGTTCTCGGTGACGGGCTTGTGGATCGCCAGCAGGATGTTGGAGAAAATCGGTCCGACCACGAAGTCGACCTTGTCGCGCTCGAGCAGGCCGCGGGCCTTGGTTACCGCGCCATCAGGCTTGAGCTCGTCGTCGACATTGACGATTTCGACCTCGCGCCCGGCCATCTTGCCGCCGAGATCCCTGACCGCGAGCGCAAAGCCGTCGCGGACCTGCGCTCCCAGCGCCGCCGGCGGCCCCGAAAGTGTCACGATCACGCCGATCTTGATCTTTTCCTGCGCCACTGCAGTGCCTGCCGTCACACTCAGGAGAACCGCCATTGTGGCGAGCTTCAATTGTTGCTTCATGACGTCTCCTCGATCGGCGGTTCATTTGCGCGACGCCGCGTCGGCGCGCTCCGGGCGGGGAGCTTATGCTGACCGCCACGGATATCGCAAGCAACGCGGATTGCGATTTGACGCTGCAGCGCAAGCGCCATGCAAGCGTCGCGCCAATTGCTTGAAGCCTAAAGAAATCCGGCCTTGGCCTGCCTTTTGGCTTGCCCGGCGCGGCGAACTGTTCAAATTAGGGAGGCTGGCCGCGCGCGGGCCGCGACAGTTCCGGATCGTGACGATGACGCTGGATTCCGAGACCAAGGCCGTCGAATTGCCTGAAGACCACGGCAACGAATTGCGGCTGTGGCTCCGTCTGCTCACCTGCGCCACCCTGATCGAGGGCGAGGTGCGCGGCCGCCTGCGCGAACGCTTCGACGTCACGCTGCCGCGCTTCGACCTGATGGCGCAGCTCGACAAGGTGCCTGACGGGATGACGCTGTCGGACGTTTCGAAACGGATGATGGTTTCCAACGGCAACGTGACGGGACTCGTGGAGCGGCTGGTCGAGTCCGGCCATCTCGACCGCCGCACGTCGGAAACCGATCGCCGCGTCCAGGTGATCCGGCTCACCAAGAGCGGTCGCGCCGAATTTCGCCGGATGGCCGCCGAACACCAGACCTGGATATCGGACATGTTCGGCGACCTCACGCCAAAGGACGTTCGCGAGCTGATGCGGCTGCTCGCCAAAACCAAGGGATCGGTGCAGAAATCTGCGCAACGCCGCGCAGGTGAGGCGCGGTGACCGCCGTCGACTACGAGGTCGAATTCAACAACCGCGCGCGGGTGCCGGAGCATCCTGCGCTGATGGCCGCGTGGATCAGGGAGGCTGCCGAGTATCGTGCGCAGCATCCGCCGCGCGTGCTGGCTTACGGTCCGGGCGAGCGCAACCGGATTGACCTGTTTGCAGGCGAAAGCGACGGACCGATCGTCGTCTTCATCCATGGCGGCTACTGGCAGGCCTTTGATGGCTCGTCCTTCAGCCATTGCGCGCGCGGGCTTAACCAGCACGGCATCTCGGTTGCGGTGCCGAGCTATGATCTCTGCCCGGCCGTGAGCGTCGATGAGATCATTCGGCAGATGCGGTTGGCCGTGCGTGAACTGGCGCGGCTCGGCCGGCCGCTGGTGGTGAGCGGCCATTCGGCCGGCGGCCATCTCGCGGCCTGCATGTTGGCGACCGACTGGGCGGCGTTCGATCCGTCCTTGCCGCGTGATTTGGTCAGCGCGGCTTACACGATTTCGGGCCTGTTCGATCTCGCGCCGCTGGTCGGGACATACGTCAACACGGCGCTGGGGCTCGACGCGACATCCGCCCGCGCGGCAAGCCCGCTCTACTGGACGGCACCGGCACGCGGCTCGTTGGATGCGTTGGTCGGCGAACACGAGAGCGCGGAATATCACCGCCAGAGCCGGATCATCACCGAGAGCTGGGGCAAGGCGGGACTTGCCACGCGCTTTGGCACGGTGGCCGCCGCCAATCATTTTACCGCGATCGCGCCGCTTGCCGATCCCGGCTCGCAAATGGTGCTGCGCCTGAGGGAACTGGCGCAGCGTTAGGCCATGCGCCCCCTCTCCCGCTTGCGGGGGAGGGCTGGGGTGGGGGTGTCTCCGCGAGTCGTGCTGTCGAGAGCACCGAGCATGCCGCCGGATCCGCCGGGGATTTCCCAATTCCGGACTTGCATCCGATTGCTTTAAGCTTAAAATGATTATTGCCGGTCAAGATGTCAGCCTTTCATCCCCAAGTGAGGGACGATCGAAATGTCAGGTGCAATCCCCAACCTTGGCCCGTCAGGGCATGTCGATGATTTTGCGCGCAGAAACCTGCCGCCGTCAGGGCAATGGCCGGAGCTGCGGCTCGACCGGCCGGAGTTTCAATATCCGGACTATCTCAATGTCGGCGTCGAGCTCACCGACCGCATGGTCGAGAAGGGCTTCGGCGATCACACCGCCCTGATCGGCAACGGCCGCCAGCGCACCTACAAGGAGCTGACCGACTGGTCGAACCGCCTGGCCCATGCGCTGGTGGAGAACTACGGCGTCAAGCCCGGCCACCGCGTGCTGATCCGCTCCGGCAATAACCCGGCGCTGGTCGCGGCATGGCTCGCGGCGACCAAGGCCGGCGCCGTGGTCGTCAACACCATGCCGATGCTGCGCGCGGGCGAGCTGACCAAGATCATCGACAAGGCCGAGATCGCGCTTGCGCTGACCGACAGCCGCATCGCCGACGAGCTGGTGGCCTGCGCCAAGACCAGCCGCTTCCTCAAGCAGGTGGTGAATTTCGACGGCACGTCGAACCACGACGCCGAACTCGACCGCGTGGCGTTGAACAAGCCGGTGCGGTTCGAGGCGGTGAAGACCGGCCGCGACGATGTCGCGTTGCTCGGGTTTACCTCGGGCACGACCGGCGAGCCGAAGGCGACCATGCATTTCCACCGCGATCTGCTGATCGTCGCGGACGCCTATGCGAAGGAAGTGTTGAAAGTGACGCCCGACGATGTGTTCGTGGGCGCGCCGCCGCTCGCCTTCACCTTCGGCCTCGGGGGACTGGCGATCTTTCCGCTGCGGTTCGGCGCCACCGCGACATTGCTGGAGAACGCCTCGCCGCCCGAACTGATCAGGATCATAGAGACCTACAAGGCCACGATCTGCATCACCTCGCCGACCGCCTATCGCGCCATGATGGTGGCGATCGACAACGGCGCCGACCTGTCGTCGCTGCGGCTTGTGGTTTCGGCCGGCGAGACCCTGCCGGCGCCGGTGTTCGAGAAGTGGATCGCCAAGACGGGCACGCCGATCCTCGACGGGATCGGTGCCACGGAATTGCTGCACATCTTCATCAGCAACCGCCTCGACGATGCGGTGGCCGGCTCGACCGGTTATCCCGTGACCGGATATGAAGCAAAGATTGTCGACGACGACATGAACGAATTGCCCGATGGCACGGCCGGCAAGCTCGCCGTGCGCGGGCCGACAGGCTGCCGCTATCTCGCCGATCATAGGCAGACGAACTATGTGCGCGACGGCTGGAACATCACTGGCGACACCTTCATCCGCAACAACGGCCACTTCTCGTTCGTGGCGCGCGCAGACGACATGATCGTCTCCTCCGGCTACAATATCGCGGGCCCCGAGGTGGAGGCCGCCTTGCTTTCGCATCCCGCGGTCGCCGAATGTGGCGTGATTGGCGCGCCCGATGAGGCGCGCGGCATGATCGTGAAGGCCTATGTGGTGGCGGCGCCCGGCGTCGAGCCCGATGATGCGCTGGTGACGGAACTGCAGGATCACGTCAAGCAGGCGATCGCGCCCTACAAATATCCACGCGCGATCGAGTTCATCGCAAAGCTGCCGAAGACCGAGACGGGCAAGTTGCGGCGCGTCGAGCTTCGGCAGATGGCGAAGGCGGGTACGCCGCCAGGCATCGCAGCAGAGTAGATTGACGGAGAATGCCTGTGACGATTCCGAAGGGACCGACCCTCGCCGTGTTGCCGGCCGCAAATGGCGAGGGCGCGCAGGTGCTGCAGCCGAGCGGATGGCCGATGCCGAAAGGCTATGCCAACGGCATGGCGGCCGACGGCCGCATCGTGGTGACCGGCGGCGTGATCGGCTGGGACGCCGAGCAGCGGCTCGCCGACGGTTTTGTCGCGCAGGTTCGCCAGGCCTTGGGCAACATCAAGGCCATTCTCGAATCAGGCGGTGCGCGACCGGAACATCTCGTGCGCCTCACCTGGTATGTCGTCGACATCGAGGAATATCTCGCGAACCTGAAGGCGCTCGGGCAGGCCTATCGCGAGGCGTTCGGCACGCATTATCCCGCCATGGCGCTGGTCCAGGTGGTGCGCCTGGTTGAAAAGGCTGCGCGCGTCGAGATCGAGGCGACCGCCGTGGTGCCGCGCTAATCCACCGCGTTGCGCGGAACCTGCATCAGCACCGCTGAGCGCTCGGGCATGCGGGATGCCGTATCAAAACGCGTGCCGCGCTGTCGGCCACCGGTGTTCCATCAGCGAACTCTACTGCGCTACCGCAGACGTTAACAAGTTGACAGATCACGCCAAGCTCGGTATGCAAACGATTGCAATAAGGAAAAATCAACAAGGGGGCAACATGAGCAGGCTGAGCCGACGTCGATTCCTGGCGGGGTCCGCGGCCGCAACCGCAGGCCTCTTCCACGCACCGCATGTGCAGGCGCAATCCGACTTCATGGAGCCGGCCCGTCATCCGCATGGGCTATGCGCCCTACATCTCGGCGGGGCCCTATTACATCGCGCAGGCCAAGGGCTACTTCAAGAAGCTCAAGCTCGACGATCGTGCCGACCAGCCACGTCGACGGGTCGCTGTCGATGCCGGTCGCTGATCGCCGGCGAACTCGATATCACCGGCGCGACCATGAGCGCCGGGTTGTTCAACCTGATGGCAAAGGGATCAGACCTCCGGCTGTTCTTCGAACGCGGCCGTGAGGCGCCGGGCTGGGGCTCGAACGCGATCCTGGTTTCCAACCAGATGTGGGAGAAGGGCTTTCAGAACGTCGACGGATACAAGTACGCAAAGGGCGCCAAGATCGGCATCTCCTCGCGCGGCAGCGTCGCGCACTATCTTCACACCGTCGGGCCTGGCGCGCGCCGGGCTCAGGTCGACGACGTCGACTGGCAATGGGGGCTGACGCCGCAGGTCAGTCCTGCCGCTGATGAAGCAGAACCGCATCGACATTCTCAACCTGCCGTTGCCGGGCGCCTATGCGGCGCAGAACAAGGGCATCGGCAAGGTCGCGACCTGGAGCGACGAACTCGCGCCGGACTTCGTTCTGGCCTGCTCGGTGGCGCAGCGAGAAATTCCTGCGCGAGCAGCATTCGGCCGCGGTGCGCTTCTCGATGGCGATCATGCAGGCCAATGCCGAATACATGGATGCCGCGAAGTCGGGCAATCCGGAAATGCTCAAGATCATCGCCGACAACACCGGCCTGACGGCTGCCGTGATCGACGAGACGCGGCCGCGCTGGACCTTCATGATCGGCAGACGGCACTACCGAACCTGCGCCTCGATCATGGCGCAGCAGAAGTACTGGAATGAGAGACCGATCTGCTGGCACAGACCGTGCCCGAGAGCGAGCTGTTCGACGACTCGCGTCGATCAAGGAAGCCTGGCAGCGGCTCGCCGAAAAGAATCCCTTCAATTGACCGCGCAATCGATCTCGCCCGCCGCTGCCGGAGTCCGCCGCGACATGCAGTTCGAAGTCGATCGCGGTCGAGGGCCTGTCGCATCGGTTCCTCAGCAGGAACCGGCGCCGACCACGGCGCTGAGCAACGTCTCGGCACAGTTTCCCGGCCGGCAAGGTGACCTCGATCGTCGGTCCGTCCGGTTGCGGGAAATCGACGCTGCTGCTGATCATGCGCGGGCTGGTCGAGGCCGACCGACGGCAAGGTCGCGTTTCGTGTATCGCGACGATGACGGCACGTTGGCGCCGGACCGCCGCCGCGGATGGCGACGGTCTGGCAGTCGTTCAATCTGCTGCCGTGGCGCACGGTGATCGACAATGTCGCGTTCGGGCTCGAGCTGCGGGCATGTCCACCGCGGAGCGCCGCGAGCGCGCCGCCGAGGCGATCAAGTCGGTCGAGCTGTCTGGGTTCGAGCAGCATTATCCGGGCCAGCTCTCCGGCGGCATGAAGCAGCGCGTCGGTCTCGCGCGCGGCATCGGTGATGTAGCCCGACATTCTGTTTCTCGACGAGCCGTTCGGCGCGCTCGACGCGCAGACCCGGCTCTATCTGCAGGAGCAGCTGTCCGACCTTGGTCGAGAAGCAGCGGCAAGACCGTCATCCTGATGACGCATTCGATCGAGGAGGCGATCTTTCTCGGCGACCACGTCGTGGTCATGACCGCGCGTCCCGGCAGGATCGCCGCCACGCTCGACTGTCGACCTGCCGCGGCCGCGCAGCATCGACGTGCAGAAGGACGCGCGCTTCGGCGAGCTGTTCGCCGAGATCTACGGCCTGCTGCGCGACGAAGTCCGCAAAGTCGATGTTGAACTAGAGGCGAGGCCGATGACGCAGGTGACACGAGTCAGCCGAGGTCGACGCCGAACGCGCTGCCGAAGCGACGCCGACCAGCGAGGCCCGTCTGCGCGACGAACACCTGGTGGTACGGGCCGGTCGCGATCGCGCTGTTCCTGGTGGCTGGGAAGCCTGCGTCCGCTTCGGCAACGTTCCGGAGATATTCCTGCCGCGTCCGTCGCTCGTCGTGGTCACGCTGTACGAGCTGTTCGCCAAGCAAGCAGCTGGCTCTACGATCTCGTGCTGACGCTCTATCGCATCTTCGGCGGCTTCTTGCTGGCCGCGGTTGTCGGCATCGGCGCTCGGCCTGCTGATGGGCATGTCGCGGCGGATCTACGCGGTCTGCGACATCTTCATCGCGGCCATCTATCCGGTGCCGAAGATCGCGCTGCTGCCGCTGCTGGTGATCTGGCTCGGCACCGGAAATATCTTCCAGATCGCGCTGTCGCGCGCTCGGCTGCATCTTTCCGATCCTGATCAACACCATCATCGGAGTGCGGCAATGCGACGAGGGACTGATCCTCGCCGCGCGCGACCTCGGCGCGACGCCGATGCAGATCCAGCGCAAGGTGGTGCTGCCCGCGGCGGTGCCGGCGATCTTCGGCGGGCTGCGCCTGGCGCTCGGCATCTCCATCATCCTGGTGGTCGCAGCCGAGATGCAGACCGCGCGCTACGGTCTCGGCGCCAAGCTGCAGCTTGCCGGCCAGGTGCTCGAGACCGGCCAGGTGTTCGCGATCCTGCTGCTGCTGGCGATCATCGGGATCGTGCTGACCAAGGCGCAGGATCGTATCGGAAGCGTTGTCGATCGCTGGCGCGCGAAATAGTTGCCTGGAGCAAATGATGAAACGGACCCTGATCGAGTGCGGCTGGCTGGTGACCATGGACGACACCATCGGCGACTTCCGTGGCGCGCAGATCCTGATTGAAGGCAGCCGCATCGCGGCCGTCGGCAAGAATCTCGCCGCGGAAGTCGACGAAGTCATCGACGCCCGCGACATGATCGTGATGCCGGGGCTGATCGACGCCCACATCCACACCTGGCAGGCCGGGCTTCGCGCCATCGGCTCGGAATGGCTCGGTCCGGACTATCACCGCAACATCCACGCCAATCTGGCGACGCGTTACGGCCCGGAAGACAATTATCTCGGCAATCTGATCGGCTCGCTCGGCCAGATCGACGGTGGCGTCACCACGATTCTCGACTGGTGCCACAACCTGACATCGCTCGAACATGCCGAGCGGTCGGTCGACGGTCTCGAGGAATCCGGCGTTCGCGCGGTGTTCGCGCATGGAACGGCCAAGCCGCCGACCAGGCCCGGTGAACTTGCCCTATACCCACGTCCCGCATCCGCGCGATCGCATCGAGGCGCTGCGCAACGGCCGCTTTGCCAGCGATGACCGCCTGGTGACGCTCGCGATGGCGATCCTCGGGCCGCATTGGGGAACCTACGACGTCGCCGAGCAGGATATTCGCCTGGCGCGCGAATTGAACCTGCTGTCGACTTCGCACGCGACGCGCAAGCCCGTCGACCAGGTCGCGCCGGGCGGCTACACCAGGCTGGCAAAGGCAGGGCTGATCGGCCCCGACCACAATCTCGTCCACGGCAACTACATCGACGACGAAGAACTCAAGCTGCTGGTCGAAGCCGGCGCCTCCTTCACGGCGACCGTGCTCACCGAATTGCACGGCCACGTCGCCGAACCCGTGACCTTGCGGGTGCGCAAGTTCGGCGGCATGCCGTCGATCGGCATCGACGTCGAACCGATCGTCACCGGCGAAATGTTCCGCGAGATGCAGGGCGCGCTGATGCATGCGCGCTGGGCGTCGTTGCGCGATAACGCCGCCGCCGGCAATCCGCCTCTGCAGAGCATTCCGGTCAAGTCGCGGGAAGCGCTCACCTGGGCGACGATCGGCAACGCCCGCGCGATCGGGCTGGAGGACAAGATCGGGTCGCTGACGCCGGGCAAGAAGGCCGACATCGTCATGCTCCGCGCCACCGACCTCAATCTCTTCCCGGTGCACGATCCGCTGCTGTCGATCACCGACCAGGCCCATGCCGGCAACGTCGACACCGTCATCATCGACGGCGTGATCAGGAAGCGGCAGGGCAAGCGGTTGTTTCCCGACGCCGTCCTGAACCAGCGCCGCGCCGAACTCGTGGCCTCGGTCGAGCGCATCATGCGCGAGGGTGAGTTTGCGCTGAAGGCGGCCTGATCCTCATGACCCGAACCCTGATCGAGTGCGGCTGGATCGTCTCGATGGACCCTTCGATCGGGGACCTGCGGGGTGGCCAGATCCTGATCGAGGGCGATCGGATCATTGCGATCGGCCGCGACCTTGGCGGCGATCACGATGCGGTGCTCGGTGGCCCCGACATGATCGCGATGCCGGGCCTCATCGATGCGCATCTGCATACCTGGCAGACCGGGCTGCGCGCGATCGGCAGCGAGTGGGCGCACACCGACTACTTCACCTATCTGCATGGCGGGATGGCGACGCGGTACCGTCCCGAGGACAATTATCTCGGCAACCTCATCGGCGCGCTCAACCACATCGACGGCGGCGTCACCACGCTCAATGATTTCTGCCACAACATCACGTCGACCGAACAGGCGGAGCGATCGCTGGATGGCTTGCTTGATTCGGGAATCCGCGCGGTGTTTTCGCTCGGTGCCGGGAAGTTGCCGCCCGATCTGGAGGAGGTGGCGCCATTCGAACGGCGGATCAATCCGCGCGACCGGGTCGAACTGTTTCGCAAGGGCCGCCTTGCAAGCGACGAGGCCCGCGTCACCATGGCGCTCGCCGTGTCGGGGCCGCATTGGTCGGAGCTCGAGCCCAACCGGATCAATATCGGCCTTGCGCGCGAAATGGGCCTGCGCTCGTCGTCCCATGCGACCAAGCGCAGCGAGCTTGCGATCGCGCCGCGCGGCTATCACCAATTGCTCGACGACGGCTTGATCGGGTCCGACCACACCATCGTTCACGGCAACTATCTGTCCGACGAAGAGCTGAAGCGGCTGCTCGATGCGGGCGTCAGCGCCTGTTCATCCGTGCAAACCGAGCTGAAAGGTTATGCCGCCGATCCGCTGGTCAACCGGGTGCGGGCGCTCGGCCACATGCCGGCGCTCGGGGTCGACGTCGAACCGCGCGTCTGTGGCGAGATGTTCCGGGAAATGCAGGTCGCGCTGCTGCATGCACTGAATGTTTGCCAGCGCGAGAACGCGCGCGACGGCAATCAGCCGCTCCGTGTGGCGCCGGTCCGTTCCAGGGAGGCGCTCGCCTGGGCCACCATCGGGGGAGCGCGCGCACTCGGCCTCGACCACAGGATCGGTTCGCTGTCGCCGGGCAAGAAAGCCGACATCGTGCTGCTCGATGGCGGCGACCTCAATCTGTTCCCGGTCCACGATCCTCTGCTGGCAGTTGTCGAGCAGGCCAATCAGGGCAACGTGGACACTGTTGTCATCGATGGCATCGTCCGCAAGCGCGATCGCAAGCTGACATTCGCCGCAGACGTGCTGCGGCGGCGCAAGCAGGAACTCGTCTCATCCGCGCAACGGCTGATGGGTGAAATCGGCTACCAGCCGTTTGGAAAGGCGGCCTAGATGAAGCGCACCCTGATCAAATGCGGTCGGCTGATCTCGATGGCCGACGGCATCGGCGATCGCGTCAATGTCGATATCATGGTTGCCGGCGACCGCATCGAAGCGGTTGACGCCGGGCTGCCGGCCGCCGCCGACGAGGTGATCGACGCCTCCGGCATGATCGTCATGCCGGGCCTCATCAACATGCACCTGCACACCTTCCAGGCCGGCTTTCGTGCCGTCGGCTCGGAGTGGCTGGGGCCGGACTATTTCAGGATCTTCTACGGCGACATCGCGACGCGCTTCCAGCCGGAGGACAATTATCTGGGAACGCTGTTCGGCGCGCTCAACCAGCTCAACAGCGGCGTGACCACGCTGCTCGATTATTCCCACAACATCCGTTCGCTAGCGCAGGCCGAGCGCTCAGTCGACGCCCTGATCGATTGCGGGATCAGGGCGCTCTACATTCATGGCGACGGGTTGCGCGAGCCCGCGAAGCCCGGACAGTTTCCGGCGTCGCGGCCGCATCCGCGCGATCGCGTCGAGGCGCTGATGAAGAGCCGGTTCGCGCAAGCGGGCAGGGTGAAGCTCGGGCTCGGCATTGCCGGGCCGCATTGGGCCGATTGGGACGCCTCGCTGCACAATGTGCGGCTGGCGCGCGACCTCGGCCTGATCGCCTCCTCGCACGTCACCAAGGCGAGCGCCAATGCGATCGTGCCCGATGGTTACGACCGTCTGGCATCGATGGGACTGCTCGGTGCCGATCACAACCTGGTTCACTGCAATCATCTGGCGCCCGACGAGCTGAAACGCATGCTCGATACCGGCTGTTCGGTGACCTGCACCAACATGAACGAGTTGCACGACTACCCGCATCCGACCGCGATGATGAACGTGCTCGGGCTCGGCCACACGCCGTCGATCGGCCTTGACGTCGAGGCGATGATCGCCGGCGACCTGTGGCGCGAGATGCAGGCGGCGCTGCTGTTCGCGCGGATCGAGAACCTCAAGCGCGGACTGTTCAAGCCGATCGTTCCGTCACGCGAAGCGTTGCGCTGGGTCACGACCGCAGGCGCCAAGGCCCTGATGATGGAGCGCGAGATCGGCGCGCTGAGGCCCGGTATGAAGGCCGACATCATCATGCTGCGCGCTGGCGATCTGAATCTGTTCCCGGTTCACGATCCCGTCCTCTCCGTCGTGGAGCAATCGCATGCCGGCAATGTCGACACCGTGATGGTCGACGGCATCGTGCGCAAGCGCGCAGGCAAACTGCTGTTCGATGCGGCTAAACAGCGATCGCTCGGCGAGCGCTTGATCTTGTCGGTGCAGCGGCTCTCCAGCGAGGCCGGCTACACGCTTCCCTTTGCGGCGGGCACGAGATGAGAGCTATTTCGAAATCATGCCTGGGCCGGGCGGCGGCCGGCTTCCGCCGCGACCGCCCTGGTCGATCCCCTGACGATCAGCGCGGGCTCGAGCACGAGCCGGCTGCTGTCGCTGGTTTTCGCACCGAGCTCCTTCAGCAGCAGGCTGGCCGCTTCCCGACCCATCGCGCGATGCTCGATGCGTATGGTGGTCAGCGGAGGCGAAATCAAGTCCACCAGCGGCATGTCATTGTGCCCGACCAGCGAAATGTCGTCGGGACAACGCAAATTCATCTCGCGCAGGGCATCCAGCACGCCAAGCGCAAGAAGATCGTTGGCCGCCACCACAGCGGTGAGGCCCTTGACCTTCCTGATCAGCTCGCGCGCCGGTGCAAGCCCGCAATCGCGGGTGAAGCGTTCGGCCTCTTCGGTGTGGGCCTTGAGGCCATGGTGCGCCATCGCCCGGACGAAGCCTTCCTTGCGCAGGACGCCGGTCGAGGTGTTGCGGGGGCCTGCGATATGCCCGATCTGCCGGTGTCCCAGCGCGGTCAAGTGATCGACCGCAATCAGCATGCCGCGCGCGTCGTCGGAGACCACCGAGGAAACACGGTTGCGGAATTCGGCGCGGTTGACCAGCACGACCGGCAGGCCGCGGCGAATGCAATGCGCCACCACGTCGTCTTCGGAAGAAACCGTGGCAAGGATCAGTCCCTCGACGCGTTGCACCAAAAGGTTCTCGACAAAGGCGAACTGACGCGAGGCATCGTTGCCGGCATCGACGACGATCGGCGCGTAGCCGTCAGCGGACAGGGCTTCGGCAATGCCGCTGAGAATGGGCGCGAACACGGGATTGGCGATATCGGGCAGCAGCACGCCGACCAGCCGCGAGCGTCCCGTCTTCAGCGTCGTGGCGACGCGGTTCGGCTGATAGGACAGCGAACGCGCCAGCTCGGCGACCCGCCGGGCGACGTCGTCGGTGACGAGATGGCGTTTTTCCGGATCGAGCGCGCGCGACACCGTCGAGGGATGCACGCCCGCCATCGCAGCGATTTGTTTGAGCGTGGCTGGCGCCTTCGGCTTCACGATGCGTTCCTTCAGCGGTCGCTTGCAGACGTCGGGCGCGATGATCACGACTGGAATTATCAGGACCTAAGGTGCAATCGATTGCACCTTATCGGCAGGCGGCCGCGAAGGCCAGCCGGAAAGGGTTTTTTGCCATGCAACTGAAAAAGGCAAGCCAGCGTTCCGGCATCATCGGCTCGGCCGACGACGTCACGTCAGTCGTGCTTGCGGCCATGCAGGATGCCCCGAACGCGCGCCTGCGCGAACTCGCTGATGCCTTCGTCCGTCACATGCATGCCTTTGCGCGCGAGGTGCAGTTGGACGAGGCGGAATACGGGATCGGCATCGATTTCCTCAACCGGATCGGTCAGGCCACCAACGACAGCCACAACGAGGGCATCCTGTTCGCGGACGCCATCGGCTTTTCGACGCTGGTGTGCCTGCTCAACAACGGCAGCGGCGGCGCCACCGAAACCGCGGCCGCCTTGCTCGGGCCGTTCTGGCGGATGAAATCGCCGCACACGGAAAACGGCGGCTCGATCGTGCGCTCATCAACGCCGGGACCGGATCTCTTCGTCGCTGCATTCGTGAAGGATGCAGCCGGCCGGCCCGTCGCGGGGGCCGAGGTCGATGTCTGGCAATCCTCGCCGGTCGGGCTCTACGAAAACCAGGACGCTACCCAGGCCGACATGAACCTGCGTGGCAAGTTCATTACCGACGCTGAGGGCCGCCTCAGTTTCCGCTCGGTCAAGCCGGCCGGCTATCCCGTGCCGACCGCGGGTCCGGTCGGCGACATGCTGCGTGCGCAGAAGCGGCATCCTTACCGGCCGGCGCATCTGCATTTTCTGATCTTCAAGCCCGGGCTTCAAGACGCTGATCACGCAGATCTTCGTCGACGATGACAAGAATCTCGAGTCGGACGTCGTGTTCGGCGTGACACGGGAACTGGTCGGAGATTTTCGCCGCCATGATGCTGGCGCGCCGCCCGCTGTCGACGTGAAGCCGCCCTGGTTCACGCTCGACGCCGCCTTTGTCATGGCGGAAGGCGAAGCCAGGCTTCCCGTGCCGCCCATCAAATGAATTGTCTCGGCGCCGCGATCGGACAAGCGACGCCCTGCAAAGGAGCATTCCATGCGTAACCCGCGCGACAAGATCTTCATCACCTGCGCCGTCACCGGCAACCTGACCACGCCCGACCAGACGCCGCATCTGCCGATCACTCCGGAGCAGATCGCGGATGCGTGTCTTGGCGCAGCGGAAGCGGGTGCTGCGATCGTCCACATTCATGTGCGCGAGCCCGCCACCGGAAAACCGTCGATGGAGCTCGGCTATTACCGCGACGTGGTGGAACGCATTCGAACGAAGAACACGCAGCTCATCCTGAACATCACCACAGGGCCCGGCGGCCGCTTCGTGCCGTCGCCGGACGAGCCGCGGTTGGCAGCGCCCGGCACGACGCTGATGGTGCCGGAGAAGCGCGTCGAGCACATTGCGGTCCTGAAACCCGAAATCTGCACCATCGATCTCAACACCATGAACTCCGGCAAGGAGGTCGTCATCAACACGCCCGGCAATGTGCGCCGCATGGCCAGGGTGATGCGCGAGGCCGGCGTCAAGCCGGAGGTCGAACTGTTCGATTCCGGCGATATCGCCCTGATGCACGACCTGCTGCGCGACGGCAGCCTGTCGGGTCCGCCGCTGTGCTCCTTCGTGATGGGGGTGCGCTACGGCTTCCAGCCCTCGGCTGAGACGGTGTTGTATGCGCGCGGCATGCTGCCTCATGATGCCGAGTTCACCGCGATCGGCATCGGCAAGGCGGCGTTCACCGCGGTCGCGCAATCCTATCTTGCCGGCGGTCATGTCCGCATCGGCCTGGAGGATGCGGTGTATCTGTCCCGCGGCGAGCTCGCGCCGTCGAACGCCGCGATGGTGGAAAAGGCGCGGCGGATCGTCGAAGACCTCGGCGGCCAGATCGCATCGCCGCGCGAGGCGCGCGACATCATCGGCCTGCCGCAACGGCTCGCCGGTTCGCGCGCCGCCTGAGGGAGCAGGGGATGGGGATGACAAGGGCGAGAGGCGCCGCGGCGTTCGAGGCGACCTGCGTGCGCCTCAATGCCAGGGCGACGGACGCGCCGTCGATTGCGCCTGCGCTCGAGCGCCATGTGATCCAGTGCGGCGCCGACGATGCGATCGTCGAGATCAAGGCCGCCGGCGTCAACCCATCCGATGTCAAGGCGGCAACCGGGTTGATGCCCTATGCAGTGTTTCCCCGCACGCCGGGGCGGGATTTTGCCGGCACCGTCGTCGACGGGCCATCGCAATGGCTCGGCAAGGAAGTGTTCGGCACGTCAGGCGATCTTGGCATCCGCCGCGATGGAACGCATGCGACCCATCTTGTGGTGGAGGCGGCTGCGCTGGTGGAAAAGCCTGCGAACATGTCGATGGAGGAGGCTGCCGGCATCGGCGTCCCCTTCGTGACCGCCATCGAGGGCTTTCGCCGCACGGGTGAACCCACCGCCGCCGAAACGGTGTTGATCATGGGTGTCAACGGCAAGGTCGGGCAGGCGGCGGCCCAGCTTGCGATCCTTCGCGGCGCGCGCGTGATCGGCGTGGCGCGCGGCGACCGTTACGAAGGCTACGCGGCCGCTCCGATCGAAATGATCGACGCCACCGCCAGCGAAATTGCCCGACGCGTGCGTGAGCTCACGGACGGCAAGGGCGCCGATATCGTCTTCAACACCGTCGGCGATCCCTATTTCCAGGACGCGCACAAGTCGCTGGCGCTGGCCGGGCGGCAGATCCTGATCGCGGCGATCGACCGTATCGTGCAGTTCGATATCCTCGAATTCTATCGCGGCCGTCACACCTATGTCGGTATCGACACGCTCGCGCTGTCGTCGGTGGCCAGCGGCGAAATGCTGCGCGGGGCTTTGGACGGATTTACCAGCGGCAAATTGCGTCCGTTCCAGATTGCGCCCGGCGCAATCTATGGACTGTCCGATGCGGCTCACGCCTATGCCACCGTGCATGGCGGCACGCGCGATCGCGTGCTGATCAAGCCCGGCGGCTGATTTCATGATGACCGCAATTGCCGCTGCAATCCCCACAACAGCAGGGGCGGAATCACCAGTTCAGTGATGAGCAGCACGACGACGGCGGCAGGCGGCATGCCCACGACGGCGATTGAAACCAGCCGGGCGATGCCGCCGGCAAAGAACACCCAGAGCAGCAGGCGCAGGATGGTGGCGTATTTCGCAAGGTCGTTGGCACAGGCGATTAGCAAAATTCCGTACAGCGAAAAGATCACGCCGTAAAACCGGTTCTGGCTGTCGAGCCCGGGATCGCCAGCGGCGGCTTTCGGAACCTGCGCGCCCAGCATCGTGTCAGCGCCGAGGCCGAGCGTCAGATGCAGGATGCACGGCAGCAGAAACAACACGCCAAGTATCTTGAGCGCCCGCGGAAACAGCTGCATTCCCCACTCCATTCAACTGCTGGCGGTGAGATATGTTCGCGATACCGCATCGCAAGCGACATCGCAGCGCAGGCCGCCAGAATGGGCGTGACGGGGCGTCCGGCGCATGCCAGTATCCCAATAGAGATGAGACTGCGCACGTCAGACGAAGCGTGGCCATTGAGGGGGAAACGTCACGAGCGTCGGCGTGGTGCGGGCGGTTGCCTCCCAGTGGCCCAACCGGTCAACTTGACCCGAAGGTCAACGGCGTCGAATGGCAAGACAGATTGTCCATCGTCTGCTGATTTCGTTCCCCGCGCTTCTCGGGGTTCTGTTCCTCTGCTTTTGCCTGTTGCAGGTGGTCCCGGCCGATCCCGCGATGATCATCGCCGGTCCCGACGCCAAGCCTGAGACCATCGCTGCTATCCGGCTGGAGCTGGGGCTCGACCGTTCGATCCCGGTGCAGTTCTTCGAGTACATCTTGCGCGTGATGCGCGGCGATCTCGGCCGCTCGATCATTTCCAACAAGAAGGTGATCGAGGAACTGGCGTTGACCATCGGCCCGACCGTCGAGTTGATGGTGGGAGGAATGCTGATCGCGGTCCCCAGCGGCATCGCGCTGGGCACGCTTGCCGCCGTCAACCGCGGCAGCCTCACCGACCGCGGCATCATGGCGGTTTCGGTCGCCGGCGTCTCGATGCCGGTGTTCTTCATCGGCCTCATCCTGATCCAGTATGTCGGCTTCCGCTGGGCGCTGCTGCCGTTCACCGGCCGCACCGGACCGGTTTGGGACGGCGGATTGCCGAGCCTGATCCTGCCCGCGCTGACGCTTGGCCTGGTGCTGATCGGACCGATCGCGCGGCTGACACGCACCGCCGTGCTGGAAGTGCTCGGCGCCGATTTCGTGCGGACCGCGCGCGCCAAGGGCCTGCGCGAGGCGGCGGTGATCGTGCATCACGCGTTGCGCAATGCGCTGATTCCCGTTGTCACGCTGATCGGCCTGCAGGCGGCGTTCCTGCTCGGCGGCGCCGTGGTCACCGAGACCATGTTCTCCTGGCCCGGCGTCGGTCGGTTGGCGGTCGGCGCCATCGTCTCCAGCGACTTTCCCACGGCGCAAGGCGCGATCATGATCCTGGCCATTGCGTTTCTCACCATCAACCTGATTGTCGACGTGCTCTACGTCTATCTCGATCCGCGGGTGCAGAGCGCATGAGCGTCCAGGCCCTCGAAACCGGTCTTGTCGCCGGCCGCGACAGCGGTTGGCTCGCCCGCGCGGGCGTGCTGCGGCGCCTGGCACGCGATCGTGTCGCGGCGTCAGCGGCATCCGTGCTGACGGCGATCGTCCTTGCGGCCCTGTTCGCGCCGTGGCTTGCGCCCCACGACCCTTATTTCACCGATCTCACCAAGGTGATGCAGCCGCCAAACGCCGAGAACTGGTTCGGCACCGACAATACCGGCCGCGATATCCTGAGCCGCATCCTGTACGGCACGCGCAACACGCTGACGCTTGGCCTCGTCGGCGTGATCGTCGGTGGTGCGATCGGCGGCCTGCTCGGCATCTTTGCCGCGTATTACCGGCGGCTCGGCGGCTGGATCATGCGACTGGTCGACATCATGCTGGCGTTTCCCGCGATCCTGATCGGGCTAGCGATGGCCGCGATCTTCGGCGCCGGGCTTGGCGCTGTGATCGTCGCGCTCGTCATCGCGACCGTGCCCGATGTGGCGCGGGTGGCGCGCGGTGCTGCGGTCGGCGTGATGGGTCAGGAATTCATGGAGGCCGGCCGCGCGGTCGGCGTCTCCGACAGCGCACTGATCTGGCGCTACCTCACGCTCAACTGCATCTCGACCATCTTCGTGTTCCTCACGCTGCGCTTCGGTCAGATCATCCTGATCGGCTCGGTGCTCGGCTTTCTCGGTATGGGCGCGCAGCCGCCGACCGCCGAACTCGGCATGATGGCGGCGCAGGGCAGGGATTTTCTGTTCATGGCGCCGCACATCGCCACCATCCCGAGCTGTGCGATTTTCGTCATCGTGCTCGCCGCCAATCTGCTTGGCGACGCCTTCCGCGACGTTCTCGATCCGAGGTTACAGACATGATCAGAATGGCCCTGACTGCTGCAGCACTCGCTTTGACCTTCGCCACGCCTGCCTCGACGCAGACGCTGATGCTCATGAAGGGCATCGACGCGCCGCATTATGACGGCCAGCGCACGACCTGGGGGCCGACGTCGGACATCGTCAACATGTTCCAGGACACGCTGGTCGCGCTCGACTGGGACGGGCGCACGCCAATTCCGTATCTCGCGAAATCCTGGGACATCAGCGAGGACGGCAAGATCTATACCTTCAAGCTGCGCGACGACGTTTCATTCTGCAGCGGCAAGAAGTTCACCGCCGAAGACGTGATCTACAGCTTCAAGCGGCTGAAGGACCCCGCGATCAAGGGGCCGTATGCCTGGCGCGCCGGCCAGATCAAGGAACTGCGCGCGCCCGATCCCTACACGGTGCAGTACGAGCTGGAAGAGCCATACTCCGAGCTTTTGCTGCAGCTCACGATGTTTACCAACGCCATCCACAACAAGGACAGCGTGGAGGCGCTCGGCAAGGACTACGGCATCAAGGCCATCGACGGCACGGGCCCCTGGTGCTTCGACAGCTGGCAGCCGCGCACCGAAATCGTGCTCAAGCGCCACGACGCCTACAAATGGGGCCCGTCATTATACAAGAACAAGGGGCCGGTGAAATTCGAAAAGCTGGTTGTCAAGATCGTGCCTGAGGATTCCAGCCGCGTCGCGGCGATGATGTCCGGGCAATTCGACATCACCCACCAGTTCCCGTCACAGTTCATCAGCCAGGCCAAGGCCGCGCCGATGCTGACCGTGACGCCGGCCAAGCCGAATTTCCAGCTGCTCTACTTCGGATTCAAGATCACGCGGCCGATGGTGGCCGATCGCCGCGTGCGCGAGGCCATGAGCATCGCCATCAATCGCGCCGAGATCGCCAAGGCGATCCTGCTCGGCAATGCCGAACCTGCCTTTACCATCGTCGATCCTGATGCGCTGGACTTCGATCCCACGACCAAGGGCGTCGTCAAGGAAGATCTCGAACGCGCCAAGGCGCTGCTGGACGAAGCCGGCTGGAAGGTCGGCAGCGACGGCATCCGCGAAAAGGACGGCATGAAGCTCGCCCCGAAGATCTACTACACGGCCAATGCCAATTCGGCCCGGGTCGCCGAGGCGATCCAGGGTTATTTGCGCAAAATCGGCGTCGACTGGCGGCTTAATCCCTGGGACTCAACCATCTCGCCGGTGAAGATGGCCGAGCAGGACTACGAGCTCTGGTCGGTCACTGTGCCGTATCTCTCGGCCGGCGATCTCATGAACATCTATTTCGACTCCGCCAACATCCCCACCCCGAACCGGATGAACTGGAAGGACGAGGAGACCGACGCCTGGCTCAAGCAGGGCCGTTCCGCGCTGAACGAGGGCGACCGCACCAAATTCTACGGGATGGTGCAGCAGAAGGCGATGCGCGAGCACCTCTGGATGCCGGTGCTCAACATCAACATGGACCAGGTGGCCAACAAGAAGATCAGCGGGGCGCGGCCGCACATGATCTACCAGAACACCTTCTACAAGGGGCTTGATGTGAACTCGCTGAAGAACAAGAAATGGAGTGACGGGATGCGCGGAATTTTCGCTAGTTTTGCAGCGCTGCTCGCGGCAGGTGCCGCCGCTACAGCCGAAGCCCAGACATTGCGGATGATGAAGTCGCTGGACGCGCCGCATTATGACGGCGCGCGCACCACCTGGTCGCCGACCTCAGACATCGTCAACATGTTTCAGGACACCCTGGTGGCGATGGACTGGGACGGCAAGACGCCGATCCCGTATCTGGCAAAGTCCTGGACCCTCAGCCCCGACGGCAAGCTCTATACGTTCAAGCTGCGCGACGACGTTACCTTCTGCAGCGGCAAGAAGTTCACCGCCGCCGACGTGATCTATTCCTTCACCCGGCTGACCGATCCCGAGTTCAAGGCGCCGCTCGCCTGGCGCGCCGGCAACATCAAGGAGCTGCGCGCGCCCGATCCCTACACCGTCGAATACGAGCTGAAGGAGCCGTTCGCCGACCTTTTGCTGCAGCTCACGATGTTCACGACCGCCATCCACAACAAGGACAGCGTGGAGGCGCTCGGCAAGGACTACGGCAGCAAGGGCATCGACGGCACCGGGCCGTGGTGCTTCGAGAGCTGGCAGCCGCGCACCGAGATCGTGCTGAAGCGCCACGATGCCTATAAATGGGGCCCCTCGATGTACGCCAACAAGGGCCCGGTCAAATTCGAGAAGCTCGTCATCAAGATCGTGCCGGAGGATTCCAGCCGGGTTGCCGCCATGATGGGTGGGCAGTTCGACGTCACCCACCAGATCCCGCTGCCGTTCATCCAGCAGGTCAAGGCGGCGCCGAACCTGAACGTGCAGGAAGCGCTGCCGAATTTTCAACTGATGTACTACGGCTACAAGACCACGCGGCCGATGGTGGCGGACGTGCGCGTGCGCGAGGCGATGAATATCGCGATCAACCGCGCCGAGATCGTCAAGGGCATCATGCTCGGTAATGCCGAGCCGGCCTACACCTTCATCGACCCAAGAACGCTCGATTTCGCCGAATCCACCAAGGGCGTCATCAAGGAAGACGTCGAGCGCGCCAAGAAGCTTTTGGATGAGGCCGGCTGGAAGGTCGGCTCCGACGGCTTCCGCGAAAAGGACGGCGTCAAGCTGGCGCCGCGGGTACTGTTCACGCAAGTCTCCTATTTCCCGCTGGTGTCGCAGGCGATCCAGGGCTACATGCGCAAGATCGGCATCGACTGGAAGATCGTCGGCTTCGACTCGACCATTGCGCCTGCGGAGATGGCCAAGCAGGACTACGAACTCTGGACCGTTACCTTCCCCTATATCTCCTCCGGCGACCTGCTCAACTTCTACTTCGATTCGAAAAACATGCCGGCGCCGAACCGGATGAACTGGAACGATGCCTTCACCGACGAGAACCTGAAGCTCGGCCGCGCCTCGCTGAGCGATGCCGATCGCGCCAAGTACTACGGCATGGTGCAGCAGCGCGTCACCGAACAGCATCTGTGGATGCCCGTCATGAACATTGCGATGTACACCACGAGCTCGAAGAAGCTGAAAGGCGTGCGGCCGCACATGCTCTATCAGAACACCTTCTACAAGGGACTGGATTACTCGTTCTGATGGAAAATCTGCTCGAAGTCCGCGATCTCAAGACCCATTTTGCAACAGATCGCGGCCTGTTCCGCGCGGTCGACGGCGTCAGCTTCGCCGTGCCGCGCGGCCGCACCGTGGGCCTGGTCGGCGAATCCGGTTGCGGCAAGAGCGTCACCTCGCTCTCCATCATGGGGCTGGTGCCGAGCCCTCCAGGAAAGGTGGAGGCCGAAGCGGTCCTGTTCGGCAACACCAACGTGCTGGATTTGCCGCAGGACGAACGCCGCAAGCTGCGCGGCGGCAAGATGTCGATGATCTTCCAGGAGCCGATGACCTCGCTCAACCCGGTGCACACCGTGGGCCAGCAGATCGTCGAAGCGATCATGGCCCATAGCGAGCTTTCGCCGGCTGAGGCCAAGGCGCGCGCCATCGAGATGCTGGAGCTGGTGCGGATTCCCTCGGCGGCGCGGCGCTTCGACGACTATCCGCACAATATGTCCGGCGGCATGCGCCAGCGCGTCATGATCGCGATGGCGCTGTCCTGCGAGCCGTCGCTCTTGATTGCCGACGAGCCGACCACCGCGCTCGACGTCACCATCCAGGCTCAGATCCTCGATCTCCTGAGCGATCTGCAGCAGCGGCTCGGCATGGCGATCCTGATCATCACCCATGATCTCGGTGTGGTCGCCGAAATGGCCGATGATGTGCTGGTGATGTATGCCGGCCAGATCGTCGAAAGCGCCAAGGTCGCCGATCTCTTTGCCGATCCGCAGCATCCCTACACGATCGGGCTGCTCGGCTCGATCCCGCGCCTCGACGTCGAACGCGAGCGGCTTGCCACCATCGAAGGCACCGTGCCTGCTTCGAACCGGCAGCCGAAGGGCTGCCGCTTTGCGCCGCGCTGTCCGTTTGCGGACAGCCGTTGCCGCGAGGCGCCGCCGCCATTGCGCGACATCGGCGCCGCCCATCGCGTCGCGTGCTGGAAGGCGCCGGTCGAGGCCGCCTCATGAGTGACGTACCGGTTCTGCAGGTCGATGGCCTGGTCAAGCATTTTCCGGTGGCGCGCGGCCTCTTGCGGCGCAAGCTGATCGGCATGGTGCGCGCCGTCGAGGACGTCACCTTCGAGATCGCGCGCGGCGAGACGCTGGCGCTGGTCGGCGAATCCGGCTGCGGCAAGTCGACGACCGGCCGGCTGATCCTGCGTCTGATGGAACCGACGTCGGGCTCGATCCGCTTCAAGGGCGAGGAGATCGCCAGCCTGAACAAGGAAGCGATGCGGCGGCTGCGCCGTCACATCCAGATCATCTTCCAGGATCCCTACGCCTCGCTCAATCCGCGGATGACGATCGGCGACATCCTCACCGAACCGCTGAACGTGCACGAGATCGGCAGCACCGCCTCGCGTGCTGCGCGGGTCAGGGAGTTACTCGATCTCGTCGGGCTCGGCGCCGAGCATGCAAGCCGCTATCCGCACCAGTTCTCCGGCGGGCAGCGCCAGCGCATCGGGATTGCGCGGGCGCTTGCCGGCGATCCCGAACTGATCGTGTGCGACGAGCCGGTGTCGGCGCTCGACGTGTCGATCCAGGCGCAGATCGTCAACCTCTTGCAGAACCTGCAGCAGCGTTTCGGGCTGTCCTATCTGTTCATCGCCCATGACCTCGCCGTGGTGAAGCACATCAGCGACCGCGTGGCGGTGATGTATCTCGGCAAGCTGGTCGAGATCGCCGACAAGAAGACGATCTATGCGCGGCCGCTGCATCCCTATACCCAGGCGCTGATGGCGGCGATCCCCAAGACGGATCCGACGCTGCGCACCGCGCGCGTCATGCTGCAGGGGGACGTGCCGAACCCGTTCAACCCGCCGACCGGCTGCCGCTTTCACACCCGCTGCCCGCACGCGCAGGCCCGCTGCGCGGCCGAGGAACCGAAACTCCGCGAGGCTGCTCCCGGCCATCGGCTGGCCTGTCATTTTTTTGAAACATTGCCGACGCCGATCATCATTGCTCGCAGTGGACCGCCCACAGGTAAATTTGCGGAGCGGCTGGCCGCTTTTGAGACGGCCAAGCAGTTGCAGGCCGCGGCGAAGCCGTAACTGGCGCTGGAATTTTTCATCATCGCGCAGAACCACAAGCGCGCGCTGATGCGAACCGCATCTCGGAGGCTAAGACTGATTGGCAGCTCCGCCTCAGATCGCTTCCGTCCAGCTTTCCGAAAATGCCAACGCCGACGTCGAGAATGGCCGTCCCTCACGTTCCCGCGGCCAGGATCGCCCGTTCGCCTCGACGCCGTTGCGGACGAGACGCGTGCCGAGCGCCGGGATCAGCACGGTGCACACGCCGTAGCGCCGGTCGGGAATCTGGTTCGGCTGCGAGTGGATGAGCAGCGGCTCGCCGATATCGAACCAGGTAAGTGAGATTTCCTCGCCATGCGATTTGATGTGCTCAGTCCAGAAGTAGCGCGGATCTCCGGCTTTGGAGAATTCCGCGTCCGCACAAGGGATCGTTGTGTCGGAAAGTTCGGCATTGAGCATGCCTTGTACGGTTGACTGCAGCCACCGGGCCATCGCGATGTTGTCGGAGTAAATGCGCCAGCGCCGTTCCGTCAGCTCGCTTTTCAAGTAGAGGACGTGGCCGGGACCAGCCGGCGAAAAGATGATCCGCCAATAGCTCGCCTCTGTCGAGTTCGGCTCGCCGTCCTTGGGGCTCAAGCGTATGAATGGGTTCTCGCCCGTCAGAATCGTCTTGTTGGGATCGGCAATGCTCATTGTAACTGGTCTCCTCTCAACTACTCATGAATACGACGTTGCATGTCTGTTTGACGCTCCAAGGCGGTCATCCCGGTCATTCCGCGTGATGTCCGCTATGTGCACCATGTGCGGAAGTTATTACTTCGCATGATGATCGGCTAGCCGGGCAAGCCTGCCTCCCGAAGCGCGGCGATCACTTGATTGCGAAGGTCCACCGAGCGGACCGGAAAAGCCTCTACCGCATGGGTCGCGCGAAACTCGGGATGCGACTGCAATAGTCGCGCTACCGCCTGTCGAGCCTCATCAACTCGTCCAGCACGAATGGCGTTCACGATGTAGGCCCCCAGCGTATGCGTGTGCGCGGCAACCTGAATTGATTTCGCCGCCGATGCGCAGCCGTCTTCGTAACGACCAAGGCAGAAAAACGCAAATGAACTTCCATTCCAGGCGCCAACTCTCAGTGGGTCAAGTGGACTTAGCCTGATCATACGATCGAAGCTTTCGATTGCCTGCTCTGCCTCGCCACACATCATGGTGACCCATCCGCGACAATACCAGGCTATCGCAAGATTTGGATTGAGGGCGACTGCCTGCTGAACCATGGCCGCGCCACGATCATACTCGCTGCCGAGATAGGTCAGCACATGACCCGATCTCGCCAACGTAAAGGCATCGTCGCTTCCCACTCTCGACGCCAAACGCGCAAGCCGAATTGCTTCAGTACGCTTTTCGGCGGTCAAAGGCACCCCGCTGATCCCTTGCTCGGACATCAATGATGTCGCAGCCATCGCATATGCGGGGCCGTATTCGGGATCTTGTTCATATGCCCTGGTGAAAAGCTCGCGTGCCTCCGCAAACGCCCCCTTGTTCGTCAGTGCCATGCCTCGTAAAAAGAAATCGTAGCTGTCCAGACTCTCGGTAGGCTTCTGCCTCGCCCGCTCGATCTCCGCTTGCTCAAGCTTTGGGGCAATCAATCCTACAACGCTGCTGGTAACCTGATCTTGCAGGTCGAACACGTCCTCGAGCGCACCGTCGAATTTGTCCGCCCATAAATGCCGGTCGGTTGCAGCCTCGATCAGCTGCCCGGTAATGCGAACGCGGTTACCTGATTTCCGGACGCTTCCTTCAAGCACGTAGCGCACTCCGAGGTCGCGACCAACTTGCTTGATATCGACCGCTTTGCCCTTGTAGGTGAAGCTCGAATTGCGGGCGATCACGAACAGTGACTTGAAACGCGACAGCGCGGTGATGATGTCCTCTACCATGCCATCGGCGAAGTATTCCTGCTCAAGGTCTCCGCTCATGTTCTGGAAGGGTAGTACCGCAATCGAGGGCTTCTCCGGGAGCGCGAGCGGTCTAAGATTTTCGACGGCGGCAATTGTGCTTGCTGAACCAACGGGCGGCATTGCGGAACGCACTGCATAAATGCGAACCGGCCGTGTGATATTCTTGACCTGCCGCTCGCCCCGATCCTCGAAATCAGCCGGCACCTTTCCTTCGACCTCACTGTGAATTTTGCCCGAAATCAGAATGCCGCCAGCTTCGGCGAGGCTTTCGAGGCGCGCGGCAACGTTGACACCCTCGCCATAGACGTCACCGCCTTGCTCGACGATGACGTCGCCGAGGTTAAGCCCGATCCGCAGTCGAAGTGCATTCGGATCGTCGGGCTGGGCGCTCTGGATGGCCAGCGCACAGCGCAAGGCCGCGATGGGGCTGGCGAACTCCGCCAGAAAGCCGTCCCCGGTAGTCTTGATCAGGCGTCCTTGATGTTCGGACAGGCGCGGCTCAATGATTTCCCGTCGCAGTTTTCCAATACGAGAATATGTGCCTTCCTCATCGCGTTCCATCAGCGTCGAGAACCCGGCGACATCAGCAGCCAGAATGGCCGCCAGTCGCCGTTGAACGGTCGCGTCAGCCACAGGAACCCCCTGCCAATGTGGTCAGCATCAAACCACAGCGGAGGACTGTTCGGCTAGAGCGGATGTCCGCTTTGGGTCATTACCGACATGCCCGGCCGGCATGTCCGCTTCACGTCGGGAAGCAGACATCGCGGCTGGCCTCCGGCACGTCTGTTGTGTGCCAATAAGCGACATTGCACCGGTGGAGCGCCTCATCTATGCGACTGCATTCATAGGTGGCCGCTCGGCAAGGTAACCTCGAAGATCGCCCCGTAAGGTTTGTTCGGTAATGCTACGAGGCTTCCGCCATGGGACTCGATGATCACGCGACAAATGGTAAGCCCTACTCCGGTCCCGGTGGACTTTGTCGTAAAAAACGGTTCGAAGATACGGTCCTTGTCCTCACCCCCCAGTCCCGTACCAGAGTCTTCCACGGTAACCACAACGTCGGAAGAGCTCCCGGACGACATTGGTGCGCACCTGCAAGTTGCGGGCACGATCGGTCACGGAGTTCATTGCTTCGATCGCGTTCGAAATCAAATTCAGCAATACTTGCTGCAATTGGCCTCGATCGCCCGACAGTTGGAGGACGCCGTCGCGTAGATCGGTTTTGACCGATATTCCATAAGTGCGCAGATCGAGATCGACCATTGTGAGCGTCTCTCGAACCAGCTCGTTTACATCCAGCAAGACTTGCCCGTGGGCGCCCTTCTGGAACATGGACCGGATGCCGCTGATCACAGCGCTCGCACGGAGACTGTCATCGACCACGCAACGCAACGCGTCACGTGCCTCGTCAAGGTTGGATGTTGCCCCAGTCAAACAATGCAAAGCCGTTTCGCCATTGAGGACGATTGATGCCAGAGGTTGCCTGATCTCGTGCGCGATTGAAGCGGCCATCGCGTCCATGGCAATCTGCCGTGCCTGGCGTTCGTTGCGCTGCCTCATGATTGATCGTGCGAGGTTTGCATAAAGTACGAGCGTCTCGGAAAGCAGCACGAGCAAGACAACAAATGTTGCGGCGATACCAAAGCTGCGGCCAGCATACCAACCAAGTTGGTATCGAGCGCCGACAAAGAGGGTGGCGGTTGCAGTTTCAAGCAACCACGCGCAGCACACGACCATAAGCCATAGATCGAGCACAGAGCGCCGCCTGATCCATAACAGCGCCAGCGCGCCGCCAGCCAGCACCATGATCAAACCGCTAAGTGAAGAAGCGAGGGTTTGGTTCAAGCGAATGCCGTCAGGCTGGACTATTGCTGGCAGAAACCGGTCTCCTGCGATCGTAATCCAGGTCAGCCCGCACACCGCCGCGGTAGCGACAGCTACGCTCAGACCGATGGCTGCGAGCGGAGAGCGCTGGGATTCGCCTGGTTTGCTATCCGAATCTTCCAGGAGAACCGCGACAATCAGAATTAGTGGTGACCCTATGTGCCAGGAAGTATAGAGCCATGCCGTGGTCTGTAACCCAGGGCCGAGAAGACCGGTGGGCGCGAATAATCCGGGAAATGTGAGCGCCCACGGAATGACTACTAGTGACGTAAACAAATACCCGCTGGCAAGCACCAACAGTGTTCTCCGGCGCTCGATGCTGTACATGGAATACAACAAGATCGCGGTAATGAGATCGTTGATGAGGGTTGTGACTGCATGAATTGGAATGAAGGCGTCAACGCGCGGGAGCTGAACATTCACATATCTCAGCGTGACGACGAATAGGACGAGCATGGTCGCGACGATGCCGCATGCCAATCGAGTTTGCAGCTGGGATGGTGGCAGAGATGCCAGAAGTAGTTGCCGTTGATCGAGCGCTTCGTGCACCACCGCCGAAATATCCCCTGCCTGACTGATCCATTTAGCATGAGACGACGCCATGGTGAACAAGGGCCTGGGGCCGCGCGCTCATGATCGCCGGTTTTTGGCAATCGAAAATCCGGCCTCACCCCGTGTCGGCGGCGGGTCTTCGTCAAGCCGTTGAAATGTTTCGGAAAATCAGGCAAGGAACATTCCTGCACATTCCTGCACGCGAAATTCGCAAAATCATCATTTGCGCGCTTGACAATTCCGTAAACCAGAACTATGTTGTGTCTACCCCGGGCCCTCATGAGGGGCGCTTCGCGATCGTCACGGAACGTTGGCCTGGGTTGCAATGGGCGCTGCGGCGTCAGGTGTGGTCATCCATGCCGGACGAAACGCAAGCAGCGTACGGCGAAGTCGTGTGGTCCTGGCGCCGCGACCGTGGCGTCTATTTTGCGGGAGGTATCCCGCAGACAACGGTGACAAAAAACGCCGCTCACCGGGGAGAGCACGAAGCAAACCGTCAAACCATTGCGCGGGGAAAGCCGGTGTGACTGGCTGAACTCGTGGTGACTAACTGGTGGGCTTGTTTTTTCTTGCCCCCAGGCTGCGGGTGCGGCTTGCGCCCGGCTTTCCCTGCGCCCTCTCTTCAAGAGAGGGACATGAACCGAGAAGAAACCGGGTTAATCGTGCCGCGGTATCGCAGAGACGTGTCTTCGCGGGACTGGCGGACGTCTTGGGTATGTAGACTGGACCTACTATACTCTCCCGGACGCGATTGCTCCCCTACCGATGATACGCAGCGAAATCCAAACCTGAGGTCCCGACATGCGCGTTGCCCTGACGTCGATTCTTCTGCTTATGACGGCTACTGCAGTTGCGCAGACGCCTTACGCCGGGATGCAAGCGCGACAGATCAAGGCGCTATCCGAGCAGCAGATTTCAGATCTTGATGCCGGCCGTGGCATGGGCCTGGCGTTGGCCGCGGAGTTGAACGGATACCCGGGGCCGTCTCATGTTCTGGAACTTGCCGACAAGCTTGGGCTTTCGCCTGATCAACGAAATCAAGTGCAGGGTCTTTTCGACTCCATGAAAGCCGAAGCGCAACCGTTGGGGTCAAAGCTGATCGCGCTGGAGGCCGATCTGGACAAGCTGTTCGTTACCCGGGCTATTGCGCCGGACAGCCTCAAGGCCTCGACGACCGCAATCGCCCTCACGCAAGGCGAACTCCGCGAAGCGCATCTCAAGTATCATCTTTCTACCGCGGCGATCCTGACGCCCACCCAGATGCAGCGCTACGCCGAATTGCGGGGGTATGGCAGCGACAAGCCGGTGCACCGGCATCGGCACTGATGCGTTGGGCACCTGATCCGAATGGGGGAATTTGGTCCCATAGCCTGATCCTATATTTGTGCCGGGACCCCGTCGCCACCTTGCAGATTCGTTCAATCTGACAAAGATTTGCGCGAAGATTGCATTCGGCCGTTGACCGTCCGTGGAAGGAAATCTCGCATGAATCGACGCCTTTTTGTTTTGTCCGCGATGGTGCTGGTGTTGAGCGGACCCGCGCTCGCCCAGGAGAAAACCATCACGGTCGCGTCGACCACCTCCACGCAGGACTCCGGGTTGTTTGGCCACATCCTGCCGCTGTTCAAGGCGAAAACCGGCATCGACGTGAAGGTGATTTCGCAGGGCACCGGCCAGGCGCTCGACACCGGCCGGCGCGGCGATGCCGACGTCGTTTTCGTGCACGCCCGCCCGCAGGAGGAAAAGTTCGTTGCCGACGGCTTTGGAGTGAAGCGCAACGCTGTCATGTATAATGACTTCATCCTGATCGGTCCGAGCAGCGACCCCGCCGGCGTCAAGGGCTCGAAGGACATCGTGTCGGCGCTGACGGCCATCAAGGACAAGGCCGCGCCCTTTGTCTCGCGCGGCGACAAGTCGGGCACCCATGCAGCCGAACTGGCGCTATGGAAGGCGGCTGCGATCGATATCGCCGGCGCCGACAAGGCTGCCTGGTATCGCGAGATCGGGCAGGGCATGGGCGCAGCGCTCAATACCGCTTCTGCCATGAACGGTTATGTGCTCGCCGACCGCGGCACCTGGCTGTCGTTCAAGAACCGCGGCGAACTCGACATCGTCGTCGAGGGCGACAAGCGCCTGTTCAACCAGTACGGCATCATGCTGGTGAACCCGGACAAGCACACCCATGTGAAGAAGGAGCTGGGCCAGGCCTTCATCGACTGGCTGGTCTCCGCCGAGGGCCAGAAGGCTATCGCCGATTACAAGATCAACGGCCAGCAGCTTTTCTTTCCGAACGCCGATGTCCCGGGCGCGTGATGCTGCGTTGGGCACGTGCGGCATGCGGCAGGGCGCCATCATCGGCGAGGGCGCGGCGAAGGACGTGCTGACCCTGGACAATCTCTCCGCGCTTTACGGTGCGAAGGTGCAGCGCCTGATCGACGTGGCCGGCGACCAAGCGTTTTTGCCGGAGTAGCGCAGCCTGCTTTCACTTCGGCGGAGTAGTGAAGAACCAGGGATGGCCGTCCAGGTCACGGGCGGTGTAGGTGCGGCCGTAGGACTGATCCTGCGGCGGCATATCGATCTGGGCGCCTGCCGCCACAGCTCGGGCATGATGGGCATCGACGTCGTCCATGTAGATGAACACGCCCATGGTCGCCATCTCGGTCTCGCGCGGGCTCGCCATTTTCCATTCCTTGCCGCCTTGCCCCATCATGATGCGCTGGCCGTGAAAAGACATCTCGCCATGCATGCCGCCGCTTGGCGTGCCCGTGCGCATTTCCTCCTTGAAGCCGAAAGCCTTCGTCAGCCAGTCCAGTGCGGCCGGAATATCGCGGTAGAAAAGATAGGGAATGATCTGGATAGGGGTCGGCATCGGAGCTCCTCGTTACGTCTCGGTAGATGGCGACAAGCTAGTGGCGCGCGGAAAGACCGTCTTGAAGATTTGTTACCGCGCCTAGTCGATAAATCCGCCTTCGTCGGGCAGGCGTCGCCGCAGCAAAGCGGTCGGCGGATCGCCGGCGAATGCCACGAATTCGCGCGCCATGTGCGCCTGATCGGCATAGCCGCATTGCGGCGGCGAGATCGGACCAGCTTGTGACTTCGCCAAACCTCACGATGCGGATCGCGCGGTCGAAACGCATGATGCGCGCCAGAAGTTTCGGCGACAGCCCGAATTCGCGGTCAAATCTCACGGCGAGATGCTTGCGGCTGCAGCCGACGGCATCGGCCAACTCGGAGACGGGCATACGGCCACTGCGGGCGTGCTGCAGGTTCCACGCCCATTCCAGATCACGCCCGCGATCGTCGGCGTCCGCAATGCGCGCTTCGATCGCCGCCTCGATCAGCGCGAGGCGTGCGGCAGGGGAGGGCACCTCGATGATCCGCCCGAGGATTTCGTCGGCTCGGGGACCAAGAAGATCGGCCAGAGCGATCATGCGATCGCGCAACTCGTTCAGCGGCCGGCCAAGCAGTCGCCGCGCGCCGGGCAAGGTCAGCTCGACCACGATCCCTTCCTGCGCGCCGTCGGTCTCGGTGACGACATAGCTGTCGCTCGGCCCGGAATAGAAGGCGGTCGGATTCGGAAAGCGATGACGCCCGCCTTTGGTATCCTCGACGCGCAGTTCCGAGCCGAGGTTGAACACCAGCACTGCGCTGCCGTTCGGCAATTCGCGCTGGCGGCTCAGGCCCATCCCTTGCACGGTGTAGGCCGTGGCGCGGCGCAAGAAAGGCGCCAGCCTTGCCGACGGCGCCAGCGAATCCATCCGCCAGGCATCGGGCGCATGCCGGTGATCGACGGTGCGAATTCGATTGGCGAGGTTGCTCATGAACCGAATATCGGCGAAGCGGCGATGCGAGTCCACATCCGGCCGTGTGGAACCCGTCGCGGCCTCGCGTCAGCCCTTCATCTGCGCGGGATCGTAGAAGAACTGCTCCGCGATCAGCTCGTTGCCGCGCCATGTCTGCATGGCGACTTCCTCCATCACCTTCGATGGGCCATTTGCCGGCGTGAATTCGAAACGCCAATGGATCGCGGAATGATCGCCCGAGATGAAGATCGGGCTGAGCCGCGTAGTCTCGACCTTGGCAAATCGCGCCAATGTCGCAGCCTCCCGCGCTGCCAGCACGTCGCGACCCCTGCGCGGCTCGCTCTGGTTCTCGCGCGTGGAGGCATCCGGGGCATAGAAGCGCTCGATGGCGCCGACATGGTCGTTGGATTCGACTGCCGCCGCGAAGGCTTCGACGATTTCACGATCAGGCATGCGGCATCTCCTCATATTTCGACTATCGGTCGATATTTACCGACCAATGGTCGAAAGTCAATGGCGCCGATCTCACGAATGCGCTATGCAACACCTATGGCAACGCATGCGGAACGGCGGGCGGGAACACAGGCCGCGGTAATGAAAGCCGCGCGAAAACTGTTCGGCGAGCGCGGCTTTGCTGCCACCTCGGTCGACGACATCGCCGCCGCCTCGCGCGTCGCCAAGGGCGCGATCTATCACTACTTCAAGACCAAGACCGAGCTTGTTCGAGGCCGTGTTCGAGCAGGCTTCCGCCGATCTCGTCGTCGAGATCGATGGCGCGGTACGCTCCGAGAAGGACACGCTTGCCATGCTGTCCGCCGGCACGCAGCTCTACTTCGAAAAATGCGCGAGGGGGCCGATGGGGCAGATCATCCTGAGCGACGGACCTGCGGTGCTCGGCTGGCAGCGCTGGCGCGAGATCGACGCCAGACATTTCGGCGGCAAGATCCCACGCGCGCTCAACATCGCCATGGACGCCGGCATCATCGCGCGCCAGCCGGTCGAACCGCTGGCGCGTCTGCTGCTCGGCGCCATCAGCGAGGCGGCGGCCGCCTGCGCCGGCCGCAGCGACATCGAGGCGGTGGGCAGCGAATATGCCCGCGCTTTCCGTTCGCTGCTCGATGCCTTGCGCCGCCGCTGAATGCCGTCCGCGCTACGGAATTACTGCGCCAAATACCTGCATCGCTTGCTTGGCGGCAGCGGGGCAGGGGTCTAGATTGCCGCACAACCGCGTATCGAACGGGCCGGACAAACGGCCTTGCGCGACGGGAGGAGTAAAAAATGAAACACGCTTACGTGCCGCGGACCACCAATTACAGCCTGAACCCGGGCGATGACCTCAACGATCTGCGCATGTCGGATCAGGTCCGGCCGCTTTACGAGCACGTCAAGAAATTCATCCGCGAGACCGTCGAGCCGATGTCGGTGGAGTTTTACCGGCATGGCGAGAAAGAAGACCGACCGCTGGAGCTTTACCGATGCCCAGCTCGCAGTGCTGCAGAAGGCCAAGGACAAGGCCAAGGAAGAAGGGCTCTGGAACTTCTTCCTGCCCGACGACGAGACCGGCCAAGGCCTGAAGAATCTCGACTACGCCTATATCGCGGTCGAGCTCGCGAAGAACCCGCTGGCCTCGGAAACCATGAACTGCTCGGCGCCCGACACCGGCAACATGGAAGTGCTGGAGCGCGTCGGCACCAAGGCGCAGAAGGAGAAGTGGCTGAAGCCGCTGCTGGCCGGCGAAATCCGCTCGGCCTATGCGATGACCGAGCCGAATGTCGCCTCATCGGACGCCAAGAACATCTCGACCACCGCAAAGCTCGTCGGCGACGAATGGGTGATCAACGGCGAGAAATATTACATCTCGGGCGCCGGCGATCCGCGCTGCAAGATCATGATCGTGATGGTGAAGACCAATCCGGACGCGGCGCCGAGCAAGCAGCAGTCGCAGATCCTGGTGCCGATCGACACGCCCGGCGTCGAGATCCTCGGGCCGATGCATGTGTTCGGTCACGACCACGCGCCGCGCGGCCACATGCATCTGCGCTTCAACAATTGCCGGGTGCCGAAGGAGAACATGCTGCTCGGCGAAGGCCGCGGTTTCGAGATTTCGCAGGTCCGGCTCGGACCGGGCCGCATCCATCACTGCATGCGCACCATCGGCAAGGCCGAGAAGGCGCTGGACATGATGGTGTCGCGCGGCCTCACCCGCGAAGCCTTCGGCAAGAAGATCGTCCATCTCGGCGGCAATTTGCAGATCATCGCGCAGGCGCGCTGCGAGATCGAGGCGATGCGGCTGATGGTGCTGAAGGCGGCCAAAGCCATGGACGTGCTGGGCAACAAGGAAGCACGGATCTGGGTCAGCATGGTCAAGGCCATGGTGCCGGAGCGCACCTGCAAGATCATCGACCAGGCGATCCAGATGCACGGCGCGACCGGTATTTCGCAATGGAGCCCGCTCGGCGAAATGTACCAGGACGTGCGCCATCTCCGCTTCGCCGACGGTCCGGACGAGGTGCACTGGATGGTGGTCGGCCGGCACGAACTGAGCATGTCGTAAGCGGAAGCTAAGTAATCGTAAATCCCGCGCGGGGGAAGTGCACAACCACCTCTCCCGCGCGGTCGTCTTTCCTCCTGATCGCGATGTGCTGCGCCGACAGCGAAACGATCTCGCCGCGAATGTCAGTCTTCCAGGCATCATCGGAATGAACGGAGACGATGTCGCCGGGCTTGCGGCCGTTCGGGTCGTTGGGATCGGCTGAAGGCTTTGCCTGCGGCGTCGACCTGGTGCCGATCTCCAGCGCCTCGGCCGTGGAAATCTCGCTGCGCGTGCCATGGCCGAATGCGTGGATGCGCTTCTCCCAGGCCGATATCAGCGGGAAATGTCTCAGGATGCCGACGATCTCAGGCAGGCTCTGCCGCGCGTACCAGACGTTCATGTAGGCATTGATGTCGGCGAGGCTGAACTCACCCAGCAGAAAACTTCTGCCGTCGCCAAGTTGCGCCGCGACCCAGTCGACATTGGCACGGAACTGGTCGCGCATCTGCGGGATCGCGGCCTTCATCGCCGCGACATCGAACGGCGCGCCGCGCAGCTTTGAGCGGTCCTCGATGAAATCCTGCGGCACCTTGTCGGCGAGCGAGCCGAACACGAGGCTGACGGTGCTCTGGAACCATGGACGGTCCGTCCACATCCCGAGCGCCCAGGGCACGCCAGCATTGCCGCCCGGAAACAGCGTCGGGGCCGGAAAGCGCGCCTCGAGCTCGCGGATGATGATCTGGGTGTCGCAAAAGATATCGGCGCCGATCTGCATCACGGGTGTGCGGCGATAACCGCCGGTCAGCGGCATCAGGTCCGGACGCGGCATGATCCGCGAGATCAGGCAGGATTTCCACGCGATCTTCTTGTAGCCGAAGATGATGCGGATTTTTTCCGAGAAGGGCGAGGGATCGAAATGATGCAGGATGATATCGCTGGAGGAGGTCACTGGTCCTGATCCGTAGGGCAGATTAGCGAAGCGTAATCCGCCATCGTTGAAGCTCGTTCGGCGGATTACGCCTTGCGGCTAATCGCCCTACGTCGTCAGACATGCACCGCCGTGCGTACACGCCCGGCATTGCCGAACACGCGCAAGTAGCGGTCGACTTCCGATTGCATGCCGGTCGCTTTTTCCGGATTGTCCGAGAGCTTTGACAGCCGGCCTTCCGTCGACCGACGTCACCTTGCAGACGATCGAGATCGGATCGAGATAGACGGTGCCGTCCGGCGAGCAGCCGACGAAATCGTTGGTCAGGTTGGTGCCCCAGCCGAAACTGATGCGGACGCGGCCGGAGAAATGATTGTACGTCTCCTCAATGGAGTCGACGTCCATGCCGTCGGAGAACACCAGTAGCTTTTCCTTGGGATCGCGGCCCTTCTGCTTCCACCACTTGATGATCTCTTCGCCGGCGGCGATCGGCGGTGCTGAATTGGGGCGGAAGCCGGTCCAGTCGGCGACCCATTCCGGCGCGTCGCGCAAAAACGGTTTTGTGCCGAACGCATCGGGCAGCGCGATCAGCAGATTGCCGCCATAGGTGTGGCGCCACTGGTCGAGGATGCGATAGGGCGCCCAGCGCAATTCGGTGTCGTCGTTGGCGAGTGCGGCGGCCACCATCGGCAGCTCATGCGCGTTGGTGCCGATCGCTTCGAGATCGTTGTCCATCGCCATCAGCACGTTCGAGGTGCCGGTGAATGAGGGGCCGAGCCCTTCCTTGACAGCCTCGACGCACCAGCGCTGCCACAGGAAGCCGTGGCGGCGCCGCGTGCCGAAGTCCGACAGCCGCAGGCCATCGAGCTTGCGCAGCCGTTCGACCTTGGTCCACAGCTTGGCCTTGGCGCGGGCATAGAGCACGTCGAGCGCAAAACGGCCCTGGCCCTTCATGGCCTGGCGCGAGCGCAGTTCGTTGAGGATGGCGAGCGCCGGAATTTCCCACATCGTGGTGTGGGTCCAGCTGCCGTGGAAGTGCAGCTCATACTGGCCGTCGACCTTGTTGAGCTCGTATTCGGGCAGGCGGAAATTGGCGAGCCAGTTGATGAAGTCGGGCGAGAACATCTGGGTCTTGCCGTAGAACGTGTTACCGGCGAGCCAGATCAATTCCTTCTTGGAAAAGCGGATCGAGCGGGCGTGGTCGAGCTGGGCGCGCAGTTCGCCCTCGTCGATGACGTCGGCGAGCCGCACATGCTTGCTGCGGTTGATGACCGAAAAGGTCACCTGCTGCTCCGGGTAGAACTCCCGGATCATCTGCAGCATCAACAGCTTGTAGAAGTCGGTATCCAGCAGGCTGCGCACGATCGGATCGAGCCGCCAGCCATGGTTGTAGGTCCGCGTTGCGATGTCGGTAACTGCCGTCATGGCGGGAACCTTAGCCTTTCGGGGAACGTCCAACCAGAGCCGGAACGGGCAGGACTGGGCTGCTTTTTAGTGAATGGCGGCGGTTTTTAGTCCTTGCAATCGTGCTTCTATGCCTTTCCAGGCGGGCTTTCCCGGGGCGAATTGCTGCCGGAGATAAGTGACGAGTTCGGCGAGCTGACGGTCGGTGAGGGCATTCCTGAAGGCCGGCATGTAGCCGAGGTCGCTTGAGACGGGCGCCGTGACGCCGTGCAGGATCACCTGGATCAGATTGTCGGGCACGTCGCTGTGCAGATTGCTGTTCAGCGAAAGCGACGGCCGGCTGCCGAACAGGACCGGGCCGCCGACCTCGTGGCAGACCGCGCAGGCACCCTGATAGAGCCGCGCGGCAGGCGAGGCGGCCGCGACCATGCGGGTGGCGGTGGCATCCTCGAATTTTGCCGCGAGCGCTTCGGCCGCCGCCTTGTCCGGCGCGGCTTCGTTGAAGGAGGCGAGATAGACCGCCATCGCGCGGATGTCCTGGTCGGGCAGCGCCTTCAATTCCTTGACGACCGGCGCCATGGGTCCGGCGGCAACGCCGTGAAAACGGGACTCGCCGGTCCGCAGGTAAGTGTACAGCTCGGCTTCGCTCCACGGGATCGGCGCGCGCGACAGCGAGGTCAGTGCCGGGGCTTCCCAGCCTTCGGCAAAACCGCCGGCGAGATAACGCGTCGCCATCTCCGCGCCGAGCTCGTTGCGCGGCGAGTGACATGCGCCGCAATGGCCGAGACCCTCGACGAGATAGGCGCCGCGATTCCAGACCTCCGATTTGGACGGGTCGGGCCGGAATGTTTGCGATGTGTGGAACAGTGCGTTCCAGCCGGCCAACAGCGGCCGCTGATTGAACGGGAAGGCGAGCTTGTTGCGCGGCGTCTCCGCGCGCACCGGTTCTTGCGCCATCAGGTAGGCATAGAGCGCCTGCAGGTCGGCGTCGGTGGTCTTGGCAAAATGCGTGTATGGAAATGCCGGATAGAGCTGCTTGCCGTCGCGATGGATGCCTTGGCGCATCGCGCGCTCGAAGGCCGGATACGACCAGTCACCGATCCCGGTCTCGACATCGGGCGTGATATTGGTGCTGTAGATGATGCCGAACGGTGTCTCCAGCGCGCGCCCGCCGACATTGATCGCACCGCCTGCGCTGGTGTGGCACACCATGCAATCGCCGAGCGCGGCGAGTTGCTGGCCCCGCGCGATTGTCGCGGCTGAGAATACCGACGGGTCGGGCCGCGCAATCGGCGCAATCGCGCGCCATGGCACCACGGCAGTGCCGATTCCGATCGCGGTCGCGCATAGCGCGGCGAGCCCGGCGAACACGCTGGGCCGCACCGCGAACGGGTTCTTCCATTTGTTCGTGGGAGCCGCAGGCATCGGTGAAGGCAACGCCGCCGCGCGGACTGGATGCTTCACCGCGCAACCCCCGCAGAATGCGTTCGGGCGTGAATGGCGGATTGCGAAAGCGCACGCCGGTCGCATCGAAAATCGCATTTGCGATGGCGGCAGCACTCGGCACCGACGCGGATTCGCCGACGCCGAGCGGTGGCTGATCCTGGCGCGGCAGCATCAGCACGTCGATCTTGGGCACGTCGGGGAAGGTGATGATCGGGTAGCCGCCCCATTCGCGCGCAGCCACATTGGTGCGCTCGAACGGAATTTCTTCCATCAGTGCGCGGCTGGTGGACTGGATGACATTGCCGTGGATCTGGTGCCGTACGCCGTCCGGATTGATCATCAGGCCGGAGTCTTGCCCCGCGACCACGCGCGTCACGCTGACATCGCCGGTTGCCTTGTTGACCGCGACGTCGGCGATCCAGGCCGACCACGCCGCGCCGTAGCCGGGAAACTTGCTGTGCACGTAGAGTGCGTAAGCAAAGCCGCGGCCGTGCAGGATGTCGCCGTCCGCGTTCTCTTGCCGCACCGGCCGAGGTTTCCAGCCCGCGCGTTCGGCCACCGCATTGACGAGGTCGATCGCGCGCTGGTCTTTCAGGTAACGCAGGCGATATTCGATCGGGTCGACGCCGGCTTCGGAGGCGAGTTCGTCGATATAGCTTTCATGCGCAAAACTGTTGGGCAGCGCCGAGACGCCGCGGAACCAGGACGCGCGCACGATCGGCGGCATGTCGTTCGCCACCACACGCATGTGGTCGTAGTCGTAAGGCGGGATCGCGGTGCGGTCGCCCATCTCGGACACGGCTGGTGTTGGCGCCATGCGCCCCGTCAGCAGCAGTGCCAGCGTCGGCGCGCCGTTGGAGGGATAGCGCGTCGCAAAGTCGTACGCGGCGACACTGCCGTCGGCATGGAGCCCGCCATTGACGTCGATCAGCTGCGCGGTGCCTTTCGGCTCCCACGCGTGCTCCTGTTCGCGCGTGAGCTGCACACGGACCGGGCGGCCGATCGCGCGGGACAGCAGCAGCGCGTCGGCCGAGACGTCGTCGGCGCAGTTGCGCCCGTAGCAGCCGGCGGCCTCCATGCGGATCACGTCGATCTCGGTGTCTGGTCGCTCAATCAGCATTGCGAGATCGCCGCGCAGGATGTGCGGGTTTTGCGTGCCGGACCAGACGCGGATCGCGCCCTCGCGGTAATCCGCGACCGCGCAGGACGGTCCGATCGAGGCGTGCATCTGGTAGGGCCAGGTGTAGGTGCGCTGGATCGGCTTGTCGGCCGCGGCAATCGCGCGCTCGACATTGCCCTTGTCGATCAACGTGCGCGGTGTGGCTGGATTGGCGCGCAGCGCCTTTTCGAGCTGCTCGAGATCGGGCAGGGTCGGCACCGGCTGCCAGCTAACCTTGAGCCGCTCCGCCGCCTTGATCGCGTTCTCCTCACGCTCGGCGACGACACCGACGAAATCGCCGATGCGCACCACCGCGACGAGGCCGGGGATATCCCGCACCGAACTTTCGTCGACCGCAATCAGGCTGGTGCCGACAAAGGGGCCGGCATCGACACCGGCATAGGGCGGGCGCACCACACGGCCGTGCAGCATGCCGGGCACGCGGACGTCATGGACGTAGACGAGTTCCCCCGTCGCCTTCGCCGGCAGGTCGACGCGCGGGATGGACTGTCCGACGATGCTGTAGGTGTCGACGGCCTTCACGGCGACGTCGTCGGCGAGTTCGAGGCGGATGGTCTCGCCGGCAATCAGTTCACCGTAGCTGACGCTGCGATTGTCCTTGCCGCGGACGAGTCCGTCCTCGATCGACAATTCCCCGATCGGCAGTTCCAGCCGCTCCGCGGCGCGGGCCGCGAGAAAATGCCGGGCTTGAGCTGCGGCCTTGCGCAGGGGCACGGCCGTGATCTGGATCGTTTCGCTCGCAATCGTCGCGCCCTGGTTCGGCGTGTGCGTGGTATCGCCAAGCACGACCACGACGCGCGCAAAGGAGACGTCGAGTTCTTCCGCCACGATCTGGCCGAGTGCAGTGCGGATTCCGGTTCCGAGATCGACATGGCCGTTGAAGGCGGTGATCGCGCCGTCGGCGGTGATCCTGATGAAGGTCTCGAAGCCGCCGCTCTCGCCTGCATCCGCAGGCCGAACGACGGACAGCGATCCCTGCTTTGGCGACTGAGGCGCAGTCATCAATCCCGCGCCTCCAGCACATGGCCCGCGGCGCGCATGGCGGCGCGGACGATCTCGATATGCGCGCCGCAGCGGCAGAGATTGTAGCGCAGCGCCTCGAGAATCTCGGATTCAGACGGACGCGGATTTGTCGTGAGCAGCGCCTTGGTGCTCATGATCATGCCGTTGAGGCAGTAGCCGCATTGCGCGGCCTGTTCCGCGATGAAGGCCTGCTGCACGGCATCGGGATGTTCGCGCGTGCCAAGCCCTTCCAGCGTCACGATGTCGCGGCCGGTGCAGCCTTCGATCGGAATGACGCAGGAGCGCGCGGCGAGGCCGTCGATCAGCACCGTGCAGGCGCCGCATTCGCCGAGCCCGCAGCCATATTTCGGTCCGTTCAGTTCGAGATCGTTGCGCAGCACGTAGAGCAGGGCGGTGTCCGGCGCGGCGTCGACGTCGCAATTCCTGCCGTTCACGGTCAGGCGCATCGTGCTAGTGCTCCCATGGGCGCAAATGGTGTGAGCGAGAGTACCGTTTGTGTACAAACGTGCAAGGCGGTGATGCCGCGCTGCAGCGCTGTGCCCGCTTTGTGGACAAGGCCGGCAGGCAAACTGATTTTTTGTGCGGCAGTGCGCGGTTTCATGCCTCTTGCGGCTTGACAGCTTTTGACTCCCCGCGCAGGATCATTCGTATACGAATGAAGTGGCCGGGCGGCGAGGAACCGTCGCGGCCGGTCAGCTCGAACGGGCAGCGTGTTCATGGCGAGTGACGCGACGACCGCCACGTCTGGCGACAAGATCCGCTGCGATGCGTGCCCGGTGATGTGTTACATCAAGCCGGGCGCTGCCGGCGCCTGCGACCGTTATGCCAATCACGATGGCGAGCTGGTGCGCGTCGATCCGCATATCGTGCTGGAGCGCACGGTCGAGCATGGCGGGCGGCTGGTGCCGTTTCAGGCCGGCGGCGATTGGGACGGCAAGCTCGTCAAGCAGCCTGACGTTTTCGTCACGGCGATCGGCGCCGGCACGACCTATCCCGACTACAAGCCCGCGCCGTTCATCGTGTCGTCCGAGATCGACGGCGTCGACATGGTCACGGTCGTGACCGAGGGCATCTTCAGTTACTGCGGCGTCAAGGTGAAGATCGACACCGACCGGCATCTCGGTCCGGAAACCGCTGTGGTGCGTGCGCAGGGCGAGGCGGTGGGCCACGTCACGACAGGGGAATACGGCTCGCAGATGCTGTCGCTTGGCGGGGTGCATCATCTGACCGGCGGCTCGAAGAAAGAAGGCCGCGTCACCTGCGACACGTTGATGGATCTTTCCAACTGCAAGCCGGTCGAGCTCACCATCGATGGCGGCGCCACCGTGATCGTGCAGGCCGGCTATCCGCCGATCGTCAACGGTGTTGCCGAGGAGCGCATGCGCGTCGGCTGCGGGTCTGCGACCATCGGCATGTTTGCCAAGCAGTGGCACGGCAAGGTCGACGAGGTCGTCGTCGTCGATGACCACATCACCGGCGTGCTGTCGGAGCACCAGGCCGGCAAGCTGCTGGATATTCCCGATACCGGGATCAAGATGAAGGGTCGGCGTTCGACGCCGGGCCGTTATTTCCAGGTCGCCGATCCCGGCACGGGCTGGGGCGGCACCAACATTTCCGATCCGCTGTCGGTGCTCGGGCCGTTCGACCCGAAGGAAGCGCGGCCGGGGCTCACCATGCTGATGGTATCGACCACGGGCGAGCACGCCGGCTACTTCGTGCTCGACGAGGCATTGCGCCCGGTCGAGACCGAGATGCCGCGCGAACTGAAGCTTTCGGTCGAGCGTATCCAGGAGAATTGCGAGCCGGCACTGTGCACCGTGCTGTTCATGGGTGGCGCCGGCGGGTCGTTGCGCGCCGGTGTCACCGACAATCCGGTGCGGCTGACGCGCTCGGTCAAGGACGCGCTGACACGCGTCACCAGCGGCGGCGCGCCGGTCTATGTCTGGCCCGGCGGCGGCATCACCTTCATGGTCGACGTCACGCAAATGCCGGCCGGCGCGTTCGGCTATGTGCCGACGCCGGCGCTGGTCGCCCCGATCGAATTCACCTTGAGGCTTTCCGACTATGCGGCGCTGGGCGGCCATATGGACTATGTCCGCCCGCTGGCGTCGCTGAAGGACCAGGCCGAGCTCCGGCCGATGCCGCAGATGCCGGGGCGGCGCGCATGAACCGGCTTCCGCAAGCAAGACTTCTCGCCGACGGCAAGCGGCTGCATTTGCAGGACGGCCCCATTGACCTCATCGTGGAAGCGAACGGACGCGAGGCGGATGTGCGCGCGGCCTATGCCGCGGCCACGCGACGCTTCACCGGCCTGCTTGATCAACTCTGCGCGGAGTTGCGGCATCTGCGCAGCGCCGCCGATGCAACGCGTTGCCAGTTGCGCGGCGTCGTCGCGCGGCGGATGCATGCGGCCGTGGCGCCCTTTGCCGCCGATTGCTTCATCACGCCGATGGCGGCGGTGGCCGGAAGCGTCGCGGAGGAAATCCTTGGCGCGATGGTGGCCGCCGCGCCGCTCGATCGCGCCTATGTCAACAATGGCGGCGATATCGCGCTGCATCTGACAGGCAACGCGAGCTTCACCGTCGGCCTGATGGATCGGCCGGACCGGTCGGGCGTCATGCAGACGATGACGGTCGATGGCGACGATCCCGTCCGTGGCATTGCGACCAGCGGCCGCCACGGCCGCAGCTTTTCGCTCGGGCATTGCCGATGCCGTCACCGTGCTGGCGCGGACTGCCGCGCAGGCCGATGCGGCGGCGACCGTCATCGCCAATGCCGTCGATTTGCCAGGCCATCCCGCCATCATCCGCGTGCCCGCCAACGAGTTGCAGCCGGACAGCGACTTGGGCGAGCGCCTTGTCACCCGCGACGTCGGGGCATTGTCGGAGCAGGAGATCGAGGAGGCGCTGGAAGCCGGCGTCCGCCGAGCACGGCAGCTGCTGGCCGCCGGTCTGATCGAGGGCGCGGCATTGCGCCTCCTTGGCGAGATGGTGGTTGTGGGCGCAAGAGGGTTTTGCGCGCCGCACGCCGTTCACAATGACAGGGTACAGGGTTTGGTCCATGCGTGAGCCGGGAAGGTTGAGATGAGCGCGGTTATCAGGAAGATCGTCACCGTGGTCGAGGAAACCCATATCGAGATGGGCAAGGCCATCGCGCCGCCGACACGGCGGGCGGCGGCAATCGCGGTGATCGAAAATCCGTTTGCCGGCCGTTATGTCGAGGATCTCGTCGCCCTGATCGCGATCGGCGAGGAACTCGGTGATCTCCTGTCGAAGCGCGCGGTCGCCGCACTCGGCATCGACGGCGCCAAGGCGCACTCCTACGGCAAGGCCGCCGCGGTCGGCGAGAACGGCGAGCTCGAACATGCCGCCGCGATCCTTCATCCCAAAATGGGCGCGCCGGTGCGCAAGGTGCTGTCCAAGGGCGCAGCCCTGATCCCCTCGTCGAAGAAGCGCAGCGGCCCGGGCACGACGCTGGACATTCCGCTCGGCCACAAGGATGCGGCTTTCGTGCGCAGCCATTTCGACGGCATGGAAGTGCAGATCAACGATGCGCCGCGCGCCAACGAGATCATGGTCGCGGTGGCCGTCACCGACTCCGGCCGGCCGCTGCCGCGCGTCGGCGGACTGACGGTTGCGGAGGTCAAGGGCGAAGACGGGTTACGATAGTGATTTTCAAAACAGGTGGAGGTGAGGGTATGCGACGGAGATTTTTGTTGGGCGCGGCTTTGGCCGTTGCAGTCGCCGGCATGGCCGGCAACGCTCTTGCCCAGAGCGGCGAAATCAAGATCGGCGAGATCAACAGCTATTCGCTGTTGCCGGCGTTCACCGAACCCTATCGCAAGGGCTGGCAGCTCGCGGTCGAGGAGGTCAACGCCGCCGGCGGCATCAACGGCAAGAAGCTCGTCGTCATCTCCAAGGATGATGGCGGCAAGCCGGCCGATGCGCAGACCGCAGCCAACGAGCTGGTATCGAGCGAGAACGTCGCGATGCTCACCGGCACGTTCCTCTCCAACATTGGACTAGCCGTCAGCGACTTCGCCAACCAGAAGAAGGTGTTCTTTCTTGCGGCTGAACCGCTGACCGACGCCATCACCTGGTCGAAGGGCAACCGCTACACCTTCCGCCTGCGGCCCTCCAACTACATGCAGGCGGCGATGCTGGTGGAAGCAGCAAGCAAGCTGCCCGCCAAGCGATGGGCCACCGTTGCGCCGAACTATGAATACGGCCAGTCCGCGGTCGCGGTGTTCAAAAAACTGATGTCGGAGAAGCGGCCCGATATCCAATGGGTCGACGAGCAATGGCCGCCGCAAGGCAAGATCGACGCGGGTCCCGTCGTGCAGGCGCTCGCACAGGCCAATCCCGAAGCGATCCTCAACGTCACCTTCGGCGCCGACCTCGTGAAATTCGTCCGTGAAGGCAACACCCGCGGTCTGTTCAAGGGCCGCGAGGTCGTGAGCTTCCTCACCGGCGAGCCGGAATATCTCGACCCGCTCAAGGAAGAGACACCGGAGGGTTGGCTCGTCACCGGTTATCCCTGGTACGACATCAAGACGCCGGACCATGACAAATTCCTGAAAGCGTATCAGGCAAAATTCAACGACTATCCGCGGCTCGGCTCGATCGTCGGCTACCAGACCATCAAGGCGGCCGCCGCGATCCTGACCAAGGCGAACTCGACCGATCCGGAAAAGCTGATCGCGGCGACCGAAGGGCTGTCGATGCCGTCACCCTTCGGCGAGATCACCTTCCGCAAGATCGACCACCAGTCGACGCTGGGCGCTTATGTCGGCAAGACTGCGCTGAAGGACGGCAAGGGCGTGATGGTCGGCTCGTCCTACAAGAAGGGTACCGACTTCCTGCCGAGCGACGCCGAAGTCGAGAAGCTGCGTCCGAAGGATTGATGCGTCGTCTCCCTCTCCCCGCTCTTGCGGGAGAGGGCAGGGGTGAGCCGCGAATGCGTCGAGCCTGTATGGGATCTTCGACCTCATCCTGAGGAGGCGCGATAGCGCCGTCTCGAAGCGATGAGCCAGCGTGCGCAACATGCCAACCCGGACCGCCAATGGCCTTTTACGTCGTCCAGTTCCTGACCGGCCTTGCCAGCGCGGCGTCGCTGTTCCTGGTCGCGTCGGGCCTGTCGATCATCTTTGGCGTGACGCGGATCGTCAATTTTGCCCATGGCGCGTTCTACATGCTTGGCGCCTATGTGGCGTTCACGCTGACCGAGCGCTTCTCCGGCGCGCTCGGCTTCTGGGGCGGCATTGTCGTCGCGGCGTTGGTCGTCGCTGTCGTCGGCGTACTGGTCGAGATGGTGCTGCTGCGGCGAATCTATCATTCGCCCGAGCTCTTCCAGTTGCTGGCGACCTTCGGCCTCACCTTGATGGTCGAGGACCTCGTGGTGTTGATCTGGGGGCCGGACGACCTGCTCGGCCGCCGCGCGCCCGGCTTCAAGGGCGCAGTCGATTTCTTCGGCCAGAACATCCCGACCTATGACCTGTTCCTGATCGTGCTCGGCCCCGTGGTGCTTGGCGTGCTCTGGCTGCTGTTCCAGCGCACGCGCTGGGGCATCCTGGTGCGCGCGGCGACGCAGGACCGCGACATGGTGGCAGCGCTTGGCGTGAACCAGAAATGGCTGTTCACGTCGGTGTTCGCGGTCGGCGTCTTCCTCGCGGCTCTCGGCGGCGCGCTGCAGATCCCGCGCGATGCCGTGCACCATGCCATGGATTTGCGCATCATCGTCGAGGTCTTCGTCGTGGTCGTGATCGGCGGCCTCGGCAGCATCATCGGCGCCTTCGTCGCCGCGGTGCTGGTGTCGGAGCTCAATGCGTTCGGCATTCTCATTTTCCCGAAGATTTCCATCATCCTCGTCTTCCTCGTGATGGCGGTGGTGCTGATCGTCCGGCCCTGGGGCTCTGTTCGGCAAGCCGGAGGCGCCGGCCCGCCGCACGCCGGGCCTCACCGTCAATCCGTGGCGGCCGCTGTCAGCCAATGAACGCATCGGCGCACTCGTCGCGCTGGCCGCGGCCGCGGTGCTGCCGCTGGTCGGCGGCAATTATGCGCTGACGGTCGGCTCCGAGATCGCGATCTTCGTCATCTTCGCCGCCAGCCTGCATTTCCTGATGGCGGTCGGCGGGCTCGCCTCGTTCGGTCATGCCGCCTATTTCGGGCTCGGCGCCTATGGCGTCGCTTTTCTCGCCAAGATGGCGGGGCTGCCGATGATCGTTTCCCTGTTGCTCGGTCCCTTGCTCGGTTGCCTCGGCGCTGCGGTGTTCGGCTTCTTCTGCGTGCAGCTCTCAGGCGTCTATTTCGCCATGCTGACGCTCGCCTTTGCGCAGATCGTGTGGTCGATCGCCTTCCAGTGGGTGGCGGTGACCGGTGGCGACAACGGCATTCTGGGCGTCTGGCCGGAAAAATGGGCCGCGGGACCGACGAGTTTCTATTGGCTGTCGCTGGCGGTCGCGGCGCTTTGCGTCGTCGATTCTCCGCGTCATCGTGTTCTCACCCTTCGGCTACGCGCTGCGGGCGACGCGGGACTCGCCGCTGCGCAGCGAAGCCATCGGCATCGACGGCAAGCGCATGCAATGGACCGCTTTCGTCATCGCCGGCACGGTCGCGGGCGTCGGCGGCGCGCTGTTTGCGTATCTGAAGGGCAGCGTCTTTCCCGACAACCTCGGCATCTCGCTCTCGGTCGATGCGCTGGTCATGGTGCTGCTCGGCGGCGTCGAGACCGTGTCGGGCGCTGTCATCGGCGCCATCGTCTACAAGGCGCTCAGCATCTGGCTGGTCAGCCAGACCGACTTGTCAAAGCTCGTGCTCGGCGGCTTCATCGTTCTCATCGTCGTCGCCTTCCCGAAGGGCATCGTCGGCACGCTGGAGGCGGTCATCGGGCGCTGGCGGCCGAATTCGCCGCCGCCGAAACCGGCCGCTCTCGCCAACCGCGTCGAGGTTGCCGAATGAGCGTCGCGCAGACATTGCTTTCGGTCGAGGGCCTGACCAAATCCTATGGCGGTGTGCATGCCGTGCGCGGCGTGTCGTTCGCGCTGAAGGCCGGCGAGATCCTGGCGCTGATCGGCCCGAACGGCGCGGGCAAGAGCACCTGCTTCGACATGCTCAACGGACAGAACACGCCCGACTCCGGCCGCGTCACGCTGCTCGGACAGGATACAGTCGGCCGCAAGCCGCGCGAGGTCTGGCGGCTCGGGGTGGGGCGCACCTTCCAGATCACCGCGACGTTTCCCACCATGACGGTGCGCGAGAACGTCCAGGTCGCGCTGGTGTCGTACCATCGGCAGCTCTTCAACCTCTGGAGCGCGACGCCGCAATTCGCGCGCGAGGAGGCCGGGCAGTTGCTCGATCTCGTCGGCATGGACGGCTATGCCGAGCGCCCCTGCGGCGAACTCGCTTACGGCGACCTCAAGCGGCTCGAGCTTGCGGTGGCGCTCGCCAACCAGCCAAGATTGCTGCTGATGGACGAGCCGACCGCCGGCATGGCGCCGCGCGAGCGGGTCGAGCTGATGCGCCTCATGGCCGGTATCGCGCGAGAAAAGTCGATTGGCGTGCTCTTCACCGAACACGACATGGACGTGGTATTCGAGCATGCCGACCGCATCCTGGTGCTCAATCGCGGCAGCCTGATCGCGGAAGGCACGCCGGAGCAAGTCCGCGGCAATCCGCAAGTGCGCGCGGTCTATCTCGGCGAGGGCCTGGTCTACGACGCCCGCCACCGCGAGGGAGCCCACGCCATGAAGCTCCAGGTCAGCAATCTCAACAGCTTCTACGGCCCGGCGCATATCCTGTTCGATGTCGCGCTCGAGGTTGGCGAGGGCGAGGTGGTGGCGCTGCTCGGCCGCAACGGCGCCGGCAAGTCGACGACATTCCGCTCCATCGTCGGCCTCGTCGCGCAACGCTCCGGGCACATCGTGTTCGAGGGCCGCGATGTTTTCGCGCGAGCCGACGCATGCGATCGTGCGCGGTGGGCTCGGCTACGTGCCGGAGGAGCGGCGCATCTTCACCGACCTCACGGTCGAGGAAAACCTCGAGGTCGGCCGCCAACCTAAGCGGGCCAATGCGCCATATTGGACGCGGGACAAACTGTTTACGTTGTTTCCCAAATCTCGGCGAGATGCGCAACCGCCCGGGCGGGCGCATGAGCGGTGGCGAACAGCAGATGCTGACGATCGCGCGTACGCTGATGGGCAATCCGTCGCTGGTGCTGCTGGACGAGCCGTCGGAGGGACTATCGCCAAAGATCGTCGAGCAGATGGTCGACGCCATCCGCGCCATGAAGCAGGAAGGCGTCAGCATCGTCGTCTCCGAGCAGAATCTGCATTTCGCGCGGCTGATTTCCGATCGCGCCTACATCATCGAGCGCGGCCGCATCTGCTTCGGCGGCACCATGTCTGAACTCGACGCGCGGCCGGATATTCGCGACGCGCATCTGTCGCTGTGAACCAAGGAGAGGGCGGATGGGCAGGGCGGTTGCAGCGAAGCGAAGCATCAAGCAGGTCAAACCCGGCTACGTGCTCGACGAGCAGATCGGCTTCATCCTGCGCCAGGTCTGGCAGCGCCACGCCATGATCTTTGCCCGCGACATCGGCATCAACCTGACCCCGACGCAATGGGCGGCGCTGGCCAAGCTGCAGGAGACCGGCCAATGTTCGCAGAACCAGCTCGGCCGGCTGACGGCGATGGACGTTGCCACCATCAAGGGTGTGATCGATCGCCTCACCGCGCGAGGGTTGACGGAGACCGCGCCCGATCCGGAGGACGGCCGGCGCCTGCTGGTGAGCCTCACGCGTGCCGGGCAACAGCTCGCAGAAAAGGCGGCGCCGAACGCGCTGGCGATTTCTCGCGAGACATTGGCGCCGCTCGATGCCAGGGAGCGCGAGGTGCTGATGGGGTTGCTCGGCAGGCTGCGGTGATTTTGTAGGGTGGGCAAAGGCGCAACTGCGCCGTGCCCACCGTTGGCGACGTCCTCGGCAAGGCGGGCACGCTTCCGCCTCGTGGCGGCAGGGCGACCCATAACCGTAAAACGATCAGCATGGTCGGCTGGCTCGCTGGCAACCCTGCTGGGTCCGGCCACGACCCGCCGCGAGCGCCTTGCCGCCGCGCCTTGCCCCTTGGGACAATAACGAGCCTCGCTGGTATTGCCTTATGTTGCCGCAATGCAGGCACGATGGCGCGGCGGCGGCCGGGGATCGGGGCATCAATGAAACTGTTCGAAGAGTATGTGGCGCACGCGCTCGCTTTTGATCGCTTGGCCGCCGAACAAAGCGATCCGGAAACTCAGAGCGGAATTCGAGCAGCAGGCGGCGGCCTACCGAAAGCTCGCTGTCGAACGCGCAGCAAAATTCGGGCTTCCATCTCTGAGCCTACCGCAACCGCCGAAAGAGCAGTAGACCGCCGTCGGCAGATCGCCGCATCGGCGAACTGATGCAGGCGCAGCGCATCAGGTTGGCAGAAAAAGACAAATAATTGGCTCGAAAGAGCAAGATCGTATCCCGACCGGCGCTTAATGCCTGCCGGGCAATGACCAGCAACGATTACTATGTGATTACCTCGCGATACGGTGACAATCCCGAGCGATGGCGTTGGGAAATCCGACGCAAGAGCATTCCGTTGGGGATTAAGCTGACTGCGGACGGTTTCCAATCCGAGACCGCCGCAAAGTTCGCGGGCAATCGTGCCCTGGATGAATTTTTATCAGAGCTTTCCAAGGAAGAACGGCGGGTCGAGTCGCCGCCGGTTGGCCGTCGCGCAACCAAAGTAACCTTCCGCGCCGTCGCCGCGTTTCGCGGCCAATCCAGCATCAAGCAGCCGCAATGAAACGATGCGACGTACTATTGTGGATTTGAATTTGGTTGGTTTGTCGTCCTCTGCGGCATGGCGATCTGGATTTTCTTATTTCGATTTGATGGTTACCCCGTTCGCTGGCCCAAGACCGGAGCCATCGGCCGGTAGCACTGACCAAAACGGCTTCTAGGCCGACCAAAACCAAGCCGAGGATTTACGATATGAAACCGCTGTACACCTTTGAATATACCACCTCCTATGCTGTTTACGACGAAAAGGCGGTGTTGGACCTCGCGCTAAAACTGGCAACAGAGAATGGTGATCTTGAGCTTTATCTGGCAGCGATGGAAGACGCGCGCAAGTGTGCCAACGATGACGGTCGAGAGCATGAACCAATTCACGAGGCATTCGAGTACTTGATCGAATACGAGCATGTAGTGGCGCACGCTAGTAAGGCTAATGGATTTGAATTTGACTGGACGTCAATGGGCAAGAAAAATGCGGACTGACAATGGCCGAGCGGGGCCCGGCCGAGGCCGGGATTTCTGATATTGTCGGCCGTCGCGCCATCGCCGAGAAAATCGGTGTCAGCGATACGACCGTGAGCCGCGGCGCGCACACCATCTGAACGGTTCGGTGAATTGCTGCGCAGTGGCCCGCGCGGTGAGGCGTGGTGTTGCTATCGAAAATTGACAAAGTCGCACCCGCTCACGGGGTTGTGAAATGAGGGCGGGGTAACCGTGACCCAAATCAACGGGGAACCGGACCGACCGCGCATGAATAATTCGACAGTCCAAGCATCACCAGCCCCGATGCTTGTGGCTTGCCAGGGCCCGGCCGTGTGCAGACTTCCTCCGCGGTCGGGTCTTGTTTCGGTCGCGCAAGGCTAGCGCGGCAACGTCCCGAGATTGAACCGCAATGAGCAAACAGTTGGGTCATGGATTGCTGTTCTTCCGCGGAGACGTGCGCACCTGTGTCGGCTACGTCTACCGAGGTGTTGTTCGCCTTCATTCAGACGGGCTGGGAGTTCTTCCGGTGGATTTCTTCGTGACGTTCGACGGCTTTGCCACAGTTGGCAAATGTCGCCTGGATTGGCGATACCGAGACGAAATTGGTGCCGTTTTCGAACGATGGATTGACGAGCCGGTCGAGGAATTACTCTAATCTCTCGCCGGCGAAACCGTGAATCGCTTACTTGATCCAGATCAACGGAAGCCGGGCGGGCGCGGGCAGAATTCGACCGTCCAAGCATCTTCCATCCCCTCGACCCCGATGCTTGTGGCTTACCAAGGCCCGACCGCGTGCCGACCACGCGGTCGGGCCTTGTGTTGGTCAAGGCAAGCAGGCTCATCATGTCGTCGCCGCGGGAAGACAGGTTTAAAATTACATCTGTTTGGGCCGACCAACCCATGTTGGAAAGCCAATTGAACAGCGGCTTGCATGTCGATTGGCGCATTGTGACAGTCTTCTTCCAACCTGATTTCCAAGACGTGCTGGGAAACAACCATCGCGCCTCATACGTCACGGTGTGGGAGCGCAAGGACGCCTAGCGGCGGTAAGGGCGCGTCGGGCAAGCGGTTGCGGGCCGGATTTGATGGCCTCAATTTCGCTTTCGTTGATGTCGCTCAAGTCGCAGTCTTTGCTCCCTCATCCGCTTTATCTCTTCATCAAGTGCGGCCATCTCTTCGTCGGGCCGGCTCGACTTGGATTTTGCATCGGCCTCGCGCAGCTTGCTGAGCGCTTTTTCCACGGAGAGTTTCTTGGTCATGACGTTCGCGGTGCTCCACAGTTGCTTGCCCGGCTACGGTCGACGCTTGGGAGCATGATCCCGCCGCGAAAAACGGTCAACCGGTCTCGGGGGTTTCCAGCGTTCTACTGTGGACGTAAAAATGGACGTAAACGGGTTTTCGGCCGTTTCTCGCGGCTAAAATTGGCGCACCGAAAATGCAAGAAGCGGCTGTGGTACAGGGGTTTGTTGAAGAATGTTCGGCGAGAAGTGGAAGCGAGGCCCGGAGTGCCTAGGAGTCCGGGCCTCGCGACCAAACAGCCCCTGATCGCGTTCGGTGTGATGACCGAAGCTACCCCCCGCTGTCCGAGGCGCTCCTTATACGCGAAGCGGCGGCGGCCGCTAATCCGGGGCAATACGGTGTTCCGGAAAATCAGTGGTCGCAGTTACGGCAGGAAAATTCGTTGTGCAATCACGCAAAACACGTTTGTTTCCGGCGCTCACAAGTTGAGATAGGTGCTTCCAGAACAAGAGCCGCTGTTAATCAGTCGCGAACTGAAGCGGTGTTATGAAGCGAGGGCGGTTTCTGTCGATAGCCGGCGGTGTTGCACGCCACCGGGGCCGGGAAAGGGCGCATCAGCGGGGCTCTGATTTGGCGGGCGGGTGATGCTTATTGGGCTTTTAACGCGGCGCAGAACTGTTCCGTGACCGCCGTCGTTTCCTCGATGAGGTTCCAGCCGTTCGTCTCGGCGTTTTCCTTGGCCAACTTTTGCTCGGCCTGAAGCATCTTTTTGATGAGCGCGTACGGTTTCCAGTCGGCCTTGGACAGCTTGGCGGGGGGCGCACCGCAGACGTTGTGGGCAATCGCTTTCTGCACACTAGTGCTGACGTCGCTCATGTGGGCTTCGACCGCGGCGGTGAAGCGCGCCTTGGCGTATTGGCTGTTGGCTGCGATGAAGTCCTTGCAGAAGGCGACCCGTTGACCTTCGTCGCGGGCCTTGATGTAGGCCGTGTGTGTTTCGTAATGGAGGCGGTAGGCGAGTTTGTTGGCGTTCGGGTCGGATTTCACCGCTTCGAGCATGGCGCGGTGGTCACCCGAGGCGGCCTCATTGATCCTGATGTCGCATCTTTGGCGAGGGAGACGACAGGAACGTAGGCCCGCACCTTGGCTTCCAAGGCATCGTTGGCGTGCGCAACTGGTGCGAACAGGCTGGCGGCGATTGTCAAAGCAGCGAGACAGCGTCTCATGGTGACATGCTCCAGATCACCGAACAGCAAGTGGCGGCGGGGTTGGGATCGCGGTGGCGCGCACACCAGCGCGGCGACCCGGCCGCGAAGCGTCCAGCCCGAAAAGGTTGGGCAACTTACTGCGCGAATTCTTTGGGCGGCTGTCGATCGCACATCTTGATCTGGATCATGGTCCTGCAGCGGCGGTGTCCCTCCGGCTTCATCGATCCGTGCCTGCCAAAGCCAAGGCTGCAAGAGGTCAGCGAAGTCGCCGACGTGATGATTCGATGATGCATCGGCGAATTGCGCTTTGCACTAATCCGCTCCAACTCCTGGCTGAACTAGACTGAATGCGAGCGCAATCGCTCCAACCAGAATGAGGCTGGCTGCCCACGACGTCTCCAGATTGAACCAGCTCCGCGCTATGAATTTGAGGCCGAGATAGCGGTAGGCGAGCCACGCCAGTGATCCGCCGGCGGCGACCATCGCGATGGCGTGGACGAAGGCGACCAGCACGGCCATGCTGAGATCGGCATGGATCAGTGTTGCGGCAGCCGCGTGGCCCTTATCGGGTTGGGCCTCCCGGCAGAGGCCGAGATAGATCGGCACCAGCATCAGTCCGGCGCCATGGGCGATGGCCACGGCAAAGGACCAAAGCCCCAATTGCGTCGGTGGTATTCGCGCGAGGCTCCTCGGATGCGAGCGATCGACAAGACGATAGATACCGAACGCAATCACAAGAAGGCTCGCGCCGAGCTGTATCTGGCGCTGCCATTCGACCAGCGCGATCAGTAACGCAAAGGGCAGCAGCACGAGCAGCATCGCGAGCAGATGGCCGACGGTGAGCGGCCAGAGCGCGACGAACAACGCGCGCGAGCTGCGTTCCATCAATCCGGCGGAAACGGCAAGCGGCCACCCCATTCCCGGATTTGCGCCGTGATAGAGACCGCTTGCGATAACCGCCAGCCAGAGCCAGGCCGGTGTCCAATCCGTTCCGCTCAAATTCAGACCGAGGGATAGCAGAACGAATCCGTCGAGCAGTCCCCACCTTCGAGCCGGACCTGATGCGCCCGGTATCCGTCGGGGAAGCCGACCCAGAAGTCTTTTGCCAGCGCGAGGCCGCCGCCCGGCTTCGCATCGGCCATGACCTGAACGCCGGGGACACCGCCGGGATAGAACTGATTGTCCCATGTCGAGTAGAGCGAATTGGTCCAGTACACCCGCTTGCCGTCGCGGCTGATCTCCACCATCTGCGGGCCACCAGCAAAAGCCTTGCCGTTGACGTGCGGTGTGCGCCGTACAATGCCGCCGAGGTGAACCGATCCGGCAAGCTTGGGCTTTCTCGGCTCGCTGACGTCGTACTGGCGCATCTCGCCAGTACCCCAGCAGGCGACGTAGAGGAACTTGTCGTCCATCGAGAGATCGATGTCGGTCACCAGCGGCGGGACAGCGCCAAAGCCCTGCAGAAGCGGCGGCAACTGGTCCTTCGGCGCAGGCTCGGGTGGAATTGTCGCCGTCTTCTCGATGTGAAACTTGCCGCCCTCGCGCCACCAGGTCCAGATCGAGCCTTCGAGGTTCGTTGTGTCGACCACGACGCCCAGGAAACCATATTCGCGAACGGGATCATGCGCCGGGCGCACCTCCAGTGCCATTTGATGGTTGGCGCCGAGATCGATGGTCTGGACGTTGCGGCGGGCGCGCAAATCCCAGAAATGAATCCTGTGGCCATATTTGTTGGAGAGTAGATCCTCCGGCACGATGCCGTTCTCGAATTGCGGCGGCAGCGCCCATTCACTCGACACCATGTAGTCGCGTGGCAGATTCCACCAGAAATCATAGTGCAGCGTTTGCGGACCGCGATCGATCTCCCATCGTCCAAGAACCTCGAACGTCTGGCAATCCATGATGAAGACGCCGGGCGGTCCATCGGTGCCATTCTTGCCGCCACCACCGAGCGTGCTGACGTAGATGCCTTCCGGTCCGCAGTGGATGGTGTGCGGCCGCGAATAGCCGGTCTTCCGGAAGATTTCCTCGGGCTCGATGATCTTGTGAATTTTCGCCTTGGTGGGGTCTGGCTTGGTATCGACGATGTAGATTCGGGACGACCGCATGCCGGGGATGATGAGGTAGCGGCGCTCGATGAATGCGTGCCCGGTGAGCGGCGACAGCGCCGACGAGCAGGCGTTCCATCCGAAATGGTGAAACTCGTCGCCCTTGTTGGGCATCGTGACCGTGTGGACCACCTGACTGTAGGTCGGCGAACCCGGCCTGACGTCGATCACGGCAAGCGCATCCGGCTTTGAAAAGTCCGGGCTCAGCAGCGCGGTGTAGGCAAAACTCTCGGATGGCGCCTCCATCGCAAGCCTGGGCGAAGCGTAAAAGGTGGGATCGGGCCTCACGGTCATCGTATTGCCTCCCTGATTGCCTGGTGTGGGCGCAGCGGCATACGGCAAAAAACACCCGGCGCGTTGAATTCCTCTTGCGAGTGCCGCCGGCCAGGTTCTTCGCCTGAGAATATACCTCAAGCGCTGCCAATGAAAGGAACGATGAAGCCTTGATGTCGCAGGTGCCGCGCGCCTGCTGCGCCGTCAGAGCTCAACGCGGCACGATCTCCGGCACGCGCCCGGCCGGCGGCGTGTTGCGGCTGCGCTGGGTGCGGACGATGCCGTCGATGATGGTCATGCCGACGCCGGGCAGGTCGCCGAGCTGCACGCTATCCAGAATGGTCTTGCCTGGCGAGTGCTGCGCCTTGTCCATGATGACGAAGTCGGCCGAGCGGCCGACCTCGATGAGGCCGCAATCGAGCTCGCGCATCCGCGCGGTGTTGCCGGTGGCCAGGCAAAAGGCGATTTCGGCTGGCAGATCGCCGAGCGAGGACAGCATCGAGACCATGCGCAAGATGCCGAGCGGCTGTACGCCGGAGCCGGCCGGCGCATCGGTGCCGAGGATGACGCGATGCAGGTCGCCCATCTCGCGCGCGATGCGTAGCGTGAACAGCGCCGAGCGTTCATTGCCGTTGTGCACGAGTTCGAGCCCGCGTTTGCAGCCTTCGCAGATGCAGCGGATCTGGTCGTCGGGCAGCGCGGTGTGGCCGCCATTGATATGGCCGATCACGTCGGTGTCTGCCTCCAGCACGACGTCCTTGTCGATCAGGCCGGAGCCGGGGATGGAGGGACCGCCGGTGTGGATGGTGCTCTGGATGCCGTATTTGCGCGCCCAGCCGACCATCTTGCGCGCCGTCGGTCCGTCCTTGACGCCGCCAAGGCCGACTTCGCCGAGCAATTTCACGCCGGCTGCAGCCATCTCCTTGAAATCGTCTTCCACCATCTCGCATTCGATCACAGGCGCGCCGGCGTGCACCTTCACGCCGCCCGGGCGCAGCGTCCAGAACGCACGCTGCGCAAAGATCGCCATCGCCTTCAGCCCGACGACGTCGCGGGGGCGACCGGGCATGTGCACTTCGCCGGCGGAGATCATGGTGGTGACGCCGCCATGCAGATAGCTGTCGATCCAGTTCGTCTGGTTCTGCCGCGGCGTCCAGTCGCCTGCGACGGGATGGACATGGCTGTCGATCAGCCCGGGGACAACCGTGGTGCCGTTGGCGTCGACGATGGTGGTGGCGCCTTCGGTGTTGACGTCTTTGAGGCGGCCGATGGCGGTGATCTTGCCGTTTTCGGCCACGATGGTGTCGCCGTCCAGAATGGGCTTCTCCAGTGCACCGGACAGGATCAGGCCGATATTGCGGATGACCAGCTTACTCGGGCCGGTCGCCTGGGGTGCGTCATGCGCCATGGGGCGTTCCCTTCTGAAATTGCTCGCAAATTTGAGCCCGGCTTGACGTTCGGATCAAGCTGGATTATTTGTTAGTATACAAATGATCGTATACAAATGAATTGACCGGTCAACGGCCCCGAAAGCGGCGGCCAGGCGAAATCAGGACACGCGCGCGATGAGCAATTTCAACCAGGAGAGCGTTTTGAGCGTCCATCACTGGACCGATAACCTGTTCTCCTTCACCACCACCCGCGATCCCTCGTTCCGCTTCCGCAACGGCGAGTTCACGATGATCGGGCTCAAGGTCGGCGAGAAGCCGCTGCTGCGCGCCTACAGCGTCGCCAGCGCCAACTACGAGGACACGCTCGAATTCTTCTCGATCAAGGTGCCGGACGGCCCGCTGACATCGCGTCTGCAGCACCTCAAGGTCGGCGATGGCGTCATCGTCAGCCGCAAGGCAACCGGCACGCTCGTGATCGACAATCTCGAGAGTGGCCGCAACCTCTATCTCGTGGGCACCGGGACGGGGCTGGCGCCGTTCCTGTCGGTCATCAAGGATCCCGAGACCTATGAGCGGTTCGAGAAGGTCGTGCTGCTGCACGGCTGCCGTCGCGTGAAAGAGCTCGCCTATGGCGAGATGATCACGGAGAAGCTGCCTGATGACGAACTGATCGGCGATTGCATCCGCAACCAGCTCATCTATTACCCGACCGTGACTCGCGATCCCTTCCGCAACCGCGGCCGCATTACCGACCTCATCACCTCGGGCAAGCTGTTCGCCGATATTGGCCTGCAGGGGCTCGAGGCCGAACACGACCGCGTCATGATCTGCGGCAGCCCGGCGCTGGTCGCAGATACCCGCGTGCTCCTGACCGAGCGCGGCTTCGTCGAGGGCAACCACGGCGAAGCGGCGCAGTTCGTGGTCGAAAAGGCTTTTGCCGAGCGCTGAATCTGCCGCAAGGGCGGGGATGTATCTCCACTTCCGTCATGCCCGGGCTTGTCCCGGGCATCCACGTTTTTTGCTAGACTTGCAGGAAAGATTTGGATGGCCGGGACGTCTGGCGCGAAGACGCGCTTCGCGCTTTTGCCCGGCCATGACGCGGACAGAAACCCGGGAGGAGCCCATGCCGACCTACACCGTCACCGCGCCGGAAGGATGCCTCGACGACGACAAGCGGGTGAAGATCGCGCGCGAGATCACCCGCGTGCATCACGAGACCACGGGAGCGCCGGCCTATTTCGCGCAGGTGCTGTTCGTCGAGATCAAGCCCGGCAGATATTTCGTCGGCGGCGGGCCGCTCAGGGGCAAGCAGGTGTTTGTCAACGGCCAGATCCGCGCCGGACGGACCGCCGAGAGCAAGGACGCACTGATCAGGCGGATGCTGGCGGCCGTAGCCCAAGCAGCGATGCTGCCGGCCAACCATGTCTGGGTTTACATCACCGATCTCATTCCGCGGCAGATGGCGGAGTTCGGCCATGTTCTGCCCGAGCCGGGCGATGAGGCGAAATGGGCGGAGGGACTGCCGGCGGCGGATCGTGCGCACATGGAGAGTTTTGCGCCGAAGTAGCTTCCCGGTTTGAGCTTGATCTTGCCCGAAAACCGGTGCCCACTTTTCGTGATCATGCTCTAGCGCTGCGGCCCCATCAGCCGGTCGTCATTCTCCGCGCAAAGCACGTGATGATGCAGGTTGGCGATCCACTGCCGGCCCGACACGGTCATGTTCAGATACCTGATCGCGCCGCCGAGATGCTCGGACACAGTGTTCCAGTAGAAGGCGGGATAACGGTCGATCAGGTCGGCCGGCGAGGAGTAGCCGAGCTGGCGGTTCATGCCGATCTCCTCGAACTCCCAGAACAACGCGTTGGCCTTCTTGGAATAAAGGGGATCGCCGAGCTGGCCGATCAGGTCGGCGGCCTGCACCAGCCGCGGCTCTTTCGACAGTTCGGCGGTGTCACTGGTCGGCAGCGGCGGAAAGCGCGTGGATTCGATCGCGTCGGCGACGCGCTTGACGTCAATGTGCGGGGATTTTTCCAGCCGCTCATAGGCGAAGATCTTGGACCGATCGACATGGTAGGGAGTGAGTGCCGCGTCGGAAGCGCCGCGCGGCAGCTCGACGGTCTTGCCCGATGAATCGATGATGAATTCGTCGGCGGTGTCGCCGCCGAGCGCACCGCGCATATAGCCGATGTCGTGCAGCAGGCAGGCCACGATCAAGTGCGCATAGTCATCCGGTTCGATGCGGTGCGCCAGTGACATGCCCTGCAATATGTCGCGGCCGACCAGGGTAACCTGAAAGGTATGCTCGTAATTGTGATAGAGCGCGTCGCTGCGCGCGAGGGCTTCGATGGTCGAGCGCGCCAGCGCCCCCAGCCGTTCAGCAAGGTCGTCATGGGTGGCACCGAACAGGCGGCGAAAATCCCTGGTCAGGAAGAGACCAAGCTTCTTGGCTGCCGATGCGGTGATTGGTTTCACGCAACGCCTCCCACGCCGGCGTCGATCCTAACACTTCCCTTGCAAACGAGAAGCGATAAAGCGGGCACAAGCGACGGTGCCAGGGGAGGGGTGTGTCGCCGTACTTGCGTCGCGAGAGCGCCGAGGGGATGTTGCGCTCGGTTGCCGTTTCTCTGGCTGTTACAAGCGCTTTAAGGTGGCGCTGGTGGCGGTACTCAATCTCGTGAATTATGGGAATGGGGAATGACCGAAACCACCGGGCTAAACGGCATTCTGGCGAGGACAGGCATGAATGAGGACCGCCACATCGTTGGGGCCGGCGGTATTGCGGCGACCATCAAGGCCGATGGCGCCGAACTTTGCTCGCTGAAGAATGCTGACGGTCTTGAATTGCTCTGGCAGGCGGGGCCGGAGTGGCCGCGCCATGCGCCCCTGCTGTTTCCGATCGTGGGAGCGCTGAAGAATGACCAGCTGACACATCAGGGCAAGGTCTATCCGATGATGAAGCACGGGGTCGCGCGCGATCAGAGGTTCGAATGGGTGGAGCGGGGCGCCACATCATGCAGGCTCGTACTCAACGACAACGCGGAAACCCGCGCACGCTACCCGTTCCCCTTCCGGATCGCCGTCACCTACAAAGCGGGGGAGAGCGAACTGGAAGTGTTCCTGGAAATCACCAACACCGGAAGCGAAATGCTGCCGGCATCGATCGGTGGACATCCGGCGTTCAACTGGCCGCTGCTGCCGGGATTGCCCAAGGAGGCCTATGCGTTGACGTTCTCAGACGAGGAGTCCGCGCCGATCCGAAGGCTGGCGGACGGCCTGATGCGCGCCAAGCCCGAGCCGAATCCGATCCGTGGCAAAACGCTGAAACTCTCCGAAGGCCTGTTCGATGACGACGCCATCATCCTCGACCAATTGGCGAGCAAGTCGGTCCGCTTCGCGGCGGATCGTGGTCCGTCGATCCTGATGTCGTGGGAGGGATTTCCGCAACTTGGCGTCTGGTCGAAGCTCGGCGGCGCGCCGTTTCTCTGCATCGAGCCATGGCACGGCTTTGCGAGCCCAGTGGAGTTCGATGGCGAGTTTTGCGACAAGCCCGGCATGATGCATTTTGCGCCGGCTGAGCAGAGAGCTTTCCGTTATCGAATCCGCGTGGGTTGATCGTAACTTCTAGTCCGCCGCCTTCGGTTTGGTCGCAAACTGCGGAAACACTTTTGCGACGACCGGCCCGTCGGTGCGCCAGGAATGGCAGCCGTTGATGAAGAACGGCGGCTCCGTGGTGTCGCGATGGCTGTCCATGGAATCGCCGCCGTCAGGCCTCTTGCCATAGGACATGGTCTGGAACAGCGTGGTCACCGCGGGGCCGAGCAGTTCGGACAGATGCGTGCAGGTCTCGAGCGTGCCGATCTTGCGCCGCACGATTTCCCGCCAGCCCCTGCCGATCTGCTCGCCGACCAGCCGCTGCAGGATGCCGTCGACCTCGATACAGGTCGGAAACGGCGTCGCCACCATTGCGGTTTCTGCTTCGCGAATGACCAGGCTGTCGTCAACCGCAAGCCGCAGGCGGATGTCGTGCACGGGCTCGCCGGCCGGAACGTCGCCACGGAACTGGTCGCGCTGCAGGAACGTCTTGGTGTCGACGAGCCGCGCCTCGACTTCCCACAGGCCATCGTCGCGCAGATAGCCGCTGCAATCGACCGCGCGGCGATGCATCAGGCGGCGCGGCCGCGGCTCGGCCTCGGTGTCCGGAATGCTCATGGATCAGGTCCGATGCTGGTTTGAAGGCCATTCCAAGCGGCGCGGCGCGCCGATGTCAATTGCGCTGCTGGCTGGCTTGGGCATGATCTGCTTTCGGAAAACCGGTGCCCACTTTTCCGGATCATGCCCTAGCCGATCCGAACCACCATTTTGCCCAGCGCCGCGCGGTTCTGCATGGTCCTGAACGCATCGCGAAAATCGCTGAAAGCGAACACTTGGCCGACCACGGGAACCAGCTTCTTGTCGTGCAACCAGGCCATGAGCTGCGCCGTGACGCGCTGCTCGGCTTCCGGTTCGCGGCGGTGGATCTGCGCGATGTCGACGCCTGTAAGCACGCCGCCCTTGAGGAGCGGTAGGTTGAAGGGCAGCGCCGGGATCTGGCCCGCCGCAAAGCCCACAACTAAGTGGCGCCCGTTCCACGCGATCGAACGGAACGCCTGCAAGGATACCTCGCCGCCGACGGGATCGAAGATGACGTCAGCGCCATCGGCTGCGATCATTTTCAGCGCCTCGCGCCAGTCGGATTTGCCGTAGTCGACGGTGGCGTCGGCGCCATGTTGCTGCGCGAATGCGCGCTTTTCCTCCGTGGAGGCCCCGGCGATGACGCGCGCGCCCAGGAGCTTGCCGACCTGCACGGCGGCGATGCCGGTGCCGCCGGCCGCGCCCAGCACCAGCAGCGTTTCGCCGGCCTTGAGCCTGCCGCGTTCGCCGAGCGCATAAAGCGCGGTGAGATAATTGGCGCGGAACGAGGCGGCAACTTCAGGCGCGACGCCATCAGGCGTGACCGCAACCGTGTTGGCGGGCACCACGATAAATTCGGCGAGCGCACCCGACCGTGCCATGCCCATGACGGGCGTACCCGCCACAAACCCTGAAACGCCGTCGCCGACGGCATCAACGATGCCGGCGAATTCGGTGCCGGGAATGAACGGCAGCGGATCCTTGGTCTGGTAGCGGCCTTGCACCTTCAGCCCGTCGACAAAGCCGATGCTGGCGGCCTGGACTTTGACGCGAAGCTGTCCGTCGGCTGGCTCCGGTATGGCAACGTCCTTCAATGCGACGTTGTTGATGGAGTTGTAGTTTTCGACGACGACGGCCTTCATTGCTGCCTTGCCTGCATGTGTTGCCCCCGACCGGGATAGCGCGAATGGCGGCGCGGCGGCAACAACTGGCGGGGCGCCGAGTAAGGCGCCTTCGCCCGGAGCCGATGGGACTTCCGCTGGCCAGCGTGCCTTGACCGGGGATGCTCAGTTAATGAGCAATTGCCCGCCCGCAGAGCGCGGGACGGCTGTCGATTGCCCGGCGCGAAACAAGTCGACTGGTTGAAAACGCGAGCAAATTTTGTCGCCTCCGCGCCGACGACGAAATTGTACACAATGGCATAGGCCTTGCTTCGCTGTTCCCGGAGAGTTCCTCGTTCTGGGCGCGTGTCATGGCGAACTCAAAGGGTTCATTGCTGGGCCGCATCGTCGCCGAACCGGAGCCGATCGAACTCGACTGGTCGAAGACGGCGCTTGTCATCATCGACATGCAGCGCGACTTCATGGAGCCGGGCGGTTTCGGCGAAACCCTCGGCAACGATGTCTCGCAGCTTGCGCGCGCGGTGCAGCCGATCGCTGCCGTGCTGGCGACGGCGCGAGATAACGGCATCCTCGTCATCCATACCCGCGAGGGACATCTGCCTGACCTCTCCGACGCGCCGCCGGCAAAAGTCGCGCGCGGCGCGCCAAGCATGCGCATCGGCGATCCCGGGCCGATGGGCCGCATCCTGGTCCGCGGCGAGGCCGGCCACGACATCATTCCTGCACTGTATCCGCGCGCCGGTGAGATCGTGATCGACAAGCCGGGCAAGGGCGCATTCTACGCCACCGAGCTCGACGATGTCCTGCAAGAGCACGGCGTCGAGAACCTCCTGGTGTGCGGCGTCACCACGGAAGTCTGCGTCAACACCACGGTGCGCGAAGCCAACGACCGCGGCTATCGCTGCGTCGTGATCGCGGATGGCTGCGCGTCCTACTTCCCGGAATTTCACGAGATGGGCCTGAAAATGATCAAGGCGCAGGGCGGTATCTTCGGCTGGGTCGCCGAGTTCAGCGGCGGTCCTGCAGGCAATCGCACCGGCAACTCAAAGAGCAAAGGCTGTGGGGGCATCACGATGAGCACGAGCACGACGGTAAAGGAAGGCTTCAAGCCGGCGCTGTGGACGCCGGGAGATTGGAACGCGTTCTTCGGATTCGGCACCAACATCCTCGTCAATATGCTGGTGCTGACGGGGTTGTTGCGCTTCGTCTTGAAGATGCCGGACTCCCTCGTGTTCGGCCGCATCCTGCCCGCGCTCGGGCTCATGATGTGCCTGTCGACGATGTATTATGCATGGCTCGCCTATCGCCTCGCACAGCAGACCGGCCGCAACGATGTCTGCGCGCTGCCGTCAGGCGTCAGCGTGCCGCACATGTTCATCGTCACCTTCGTGATCATGCTGCCGATCACCCTGAAGACCGGCGATCCCGTCAAGGGCTGGTCGGCTGGCCTCGTCTGGGTGTTCTTCCAGAGCTTCATCCTGATGATCGGCGGCTTCATCGCGCCCTACATTCGCAGGATCACGCCGCGCGCCGCGCTGCTCGGCACGCTGGCCGGCGTCTCCGTCACCTTCATCGCGATGCGGCCGGCGCTGGAAATGTACATGACGCCGCAGATCGGGCTCGTGTGTTTCGCCATCATCATCGCCAGCTGGTTCGGCGGCGTGAAATACGCCAAGGGCATTCCGGCCGGCCTCGTTGCGATCGCGGCGGGGATGCTGATCGCCTGGGGCTCCAATTTGTTCGGACTCGGGCTTGGCGGGTTGAGCGTAAAGGGGCTCGGCGATGCCTTCGCCAATTTCGGCTTCTCGGTGCCGATCCCGGCCTTCGGCGAGGTGTTTTCGGGCTTCGAATTCCTCGGCATCATCCTTGTGACCGCGATCCCGTTTGGCATCTACGATCTCGTCGAGGCCATGGACAATGTCGAGAGCGCGGAAGCCGCCGGCGACGAATACCCGACCACGCGTGTGCTCACCGCCGACGGTGTCGTCAGCCTGATCGGCTGCCTGATGGGCAACCCCTTCATCAACGCCGTCTATATCGGCCATCCCGGCTGGAAGGCGATGGGCGGCCGCATCGGCTATTCGGCGGCGACCGGCGCGATGGTGATTGTGCTGTCCTGGTTCGGCATCATCTCGCTGCTGCTCGCGCTCGTTCCCGTGGTCGCGATCTCGCCGATCCTGCTCTACATCGGCATGCTGATCGGGGCGCAGGCGTTCCAGACCACGCCGGTGAAGCATGCGCCGGCCGTCGTGCTGGCGCTGACGCCGCATCTCGCCGCCTGGGCCAAGCTGCAGATCGACACCATGCTCGGCGCGACGCTGGCCGCCGCACAAGGCGTCGGCGCCATGGCGGCCGACAAGGCGGGCGCGGTGAAGGCCGCCGCAATCGCCTCGCTGCCGCAACAGGGCGTGATCTATCACGGGCTGGAAGTGATGGGCGGCGGTTCGATCCTCACCGGCCTTGTGCTGGGTGCGATCGGCGTGTTCGTGATCGAGCGCGACTTCGTCAAGGCGGCCGCCTTTGCCCTTGCTGGCGCCGTGCTGACCTATTTCGGTTTCATGCATGGCGAGGCCGTCGGCATCGGCGGCGGGCTCGGCGTCACCCCGCCGGTGGCGCTGGCCTATGTGGTGGTATCCGGAATCCTGTATGGGCTGGCGAAGTCGGAAGCCGTTGCGGTGTCGCGCGCGCCGGTGGCAGCGCCCGCGGAGTAGCCGAGCTGGACGCTTCGAAATGCTCCGTGGCGGTAAATTGCCGCCACGGCAGCGACCCGCGCCATCTGTTCGACGGGCTGGATTCGAACTAAACCTCTGTCAGACACCGGCCGCGCGGCGGCCGCAAAACTCTGACAGTGAGGGTTCATGCAGTATCGTTCTTCCTGGATGACCGAGGAGCTGGACACGTTCCGCGACCAGTTCCGCAAATTCCTCGCCAAGGACCTGGCGCCGCATGCCGAAAAATGGCGGAGCCAGAAGTTGGTCGACCGCTTCGGCCTGGCGCGCGCTCGGCGAGATGGGGGCGCTGTTGCCGAGCGTGCCGGAAGCCTATGGCGGGCTGGGCGCGACCTTCGCCTATGAGGCCGCCGTGCTGGAAGACATCGAGACGCGTGGTGCCGGAAATGACTACCGGCGTTTCCGTGCACAGCGCCATCGTCGCGCATTACATCCTCAACTACGGCTCGGAGGAGCAGAAGAAGCGCTGGCTGCCGAAGATGGCCTCGGGCGAGATGGTCGGCGCCATCGCCATGACCGAGCCCGGCACCGGCTCGGACTTGCAGGCGGTCAAGACCACGGCAAAGAAGACCGGCAATTCCTACGTCATCAACGGCCAGAAGACGTTCATCACCAACGGCCAGGCCGCCGACCTCGTCATCGTTGTCGCACGCACCGGCGGGCAGGGCGGCAAGGGCCTGTCGCTGATCGTAGTGGAGACTGCCGGCGCTGAAGGCTACCGGCGCGGGCGCAACCTCGACAAGATCGGGCTGCATGCCTCCGACACCTCGGAACTGTTCTTCGACAATGTCACGGTGCCGCCGGAAAACCTGCTCGGCACCGAGGAGGGGCAGGGGTTCGTGCAGCTGATGCAGCAATTGCCGCAGGAGCGGCTGTCGCTTGCGGTCGGCGCGGTCGCCTCGATGGAGCGCGCGGTGAAGATCACCGCCGAATACACCAAGGAGCGCACCGCGTTCGGCAAGCCGCTGATCGAGTTCCAGAACACCGCCTTCAAGCTTGCCGAGCGCAAGACCGAAGCCATGATCGCCCGCGTCTTCGTCGACTGGTGCGTGGAGCGGCTGGTGGCGGGTGATCTCGACACCGTGACGGCCTCGATGGCGAAATACTGGTGCTCGGAGAAGCAGGTCGAGACCGCCGACGAATGCCTGCAGCTGCATGGCGGCTACGGTTACATGCAGGAATATCCGATCTCGCGGATGTTCATCGATTCCCGCATCCAGAAGATCTATGGCGGCACCAACGAGATCATGAAGGTCTTGATCGCCCGCTCGCTGTAATTATTCGCAAACCGCCGAACCCTTTTGCGGTTTGCGGCCCTCTCAGCCAGTTCAGGCCCATTTTTGCCGGAGGGAACAGCATGATCAGAGCCGAGCCGCACCTGGTGGAGGCCGCACGTGGTGGCGACGTCGCCGCCGTCGAGCGCCTGTTGGTGGTGTGCCAGCCTGACTTGCGGCGCTTTGCGCGGCGCGCCTGCTCGACCGGTGAAGATGCCGAAGACGCCGTGCAGATCGCGCTGTGGCAGCTCTACCGCAAGATCGGGGCGCTGCGGGCGGCGGCGACCTTCGCGACATGGATGTTCCGCATCATCGAGCGTGAATGCTACCGCCTGTTCCGCGCCCGCAGTCGCCTGCAGGCACTCGATGAGCAGCTCGATCGGGTGCTGCAGCAGGAGCCGCTGCCGCTGGAGCTGCGCAAGGACCTGACCGCTGCGATTGCTGCGCTGCCGTCGATGTATCGGGAGGTGCTGATCCTGCGCGATATCGACGAGCTGACCGCGCCGGAGGCGGCGGATTATCTCAAGATATCCACCGAGGCGGTGAAGAGCCGCCTGCACCGCGCGCGCCAGATGATGCGCGAGCACCTCCTGGCCAGCGGTTACCTGGCGGTCGAGCCTTAAACAAGAAATCTTTCACATCCCCTGAACCCTTTTCCGTGCTGCCGGCCTCTAGTCATCCGGAAAAGCAATTTGGGAGGGACGGATGACCGACTACCAGACACGCAGCGATATCGAGAGCGTGCCGGCGCTGATTGCGCTGGCGCCGGCCGAGGGCCAGAAATTTCTGGCCTTCAATACCTCGGCCGAACGCGAGGATGGCGCGATCCCGCGCAAATATCGCGAGCTGATCGCGCTCGGCGTGGCGCTGACCACGCAGTGCGCCTACTGCATCGATGTCCACACCCGCCATGCCCGCGCGCATGGCGTCAGCAAGGAGGAACTGGCCGAGGCCGCGTTCATCGCCGCCGCGGTGCGTGCCGGCGGGACACTGGCGCATTCGCTGATGGCGCTGCGGCTGTTCGATGAAGCAGGGCCGGGGTGAGGCGGCTACTTGTAACGTGCGACGTTTACCCTTGTTCTCCGCCTTGTCCTCGCCGATGATGGGGTCAACGAGAAAGTCTTGGGGGAGCGGCCGCGATGCCTGTGCTGCGATGGATTTTCGCTGCCGTGCTGCTGCTCGCCGGCGCAGCCCCGGCCTTCGCGCAGACCTATCCCACCCGGTCGGTCCGCGTCGTCGTCGGCTTCCCGGCCGGAGGCCCCACCGACATCATCGCGCGCATTGTCGCGCAAAACCTGTCGGACAGTCTCGGCCAGCAGTTCTTTGTCGAGAACATCGGTGGCGCCGGCGGCAATACCGCGTCCGGCCAGGTCGCCCGCGTGACGCCGGACGGCTACACCATCATGGCGATCAGCACGGGCTTCATCGTCAACCCCAGCCTCTACGCCAAGGTGCCGTATGACCCGGTGAAGGATTTTGTCGCTGTCACGCTGGTTGCCGCCTCGCCGAATGTCGTGGTGGTCAATCCGTCCGTTCCAGCCAAGACGTTGCCGGAACTGGTGCAGCTGATCCGGGACAATCCCGGCAAGTACAGTTATGCCGGCCCCGGCGTCGGATCGACGCCGCACCTCGGCGGCGAGCTGTTTCGCCTGATCTACAAGCTTGACCTGGTTCACGTCCCCTTCACCGGTGCTGCGCCCGCCGTGCAGTCGACCGTCGGCGGCCACACGCCGATCGCCTTCACGGCGCTGCCGTCGTCGCTGGCGGCGATCCAGGCGGGGCAAGTACGCGCGATCGGCATCGCGGCGACCGGGCGCGCGCAGCAAGTTCCCGATGTGCCGACCTTCGCCGAACAGGGCGTCAAGGATCAGGAAGCGGATACGCTGACCGGCATCGTTGCGCCGGCAGGCACGCCAAAGGAAATCGTCGAGTTGCTGGCGCGCGAGATCGCCAAAGCGGTCGCGCGGCCCGACGTCAAGGCGAAGCTCGAGACGCTTGGCTTCCGGCCGGTCGCCAACACGCCGGACGCAATGGGCCGCACGCATCAAGCTGGAAATCGAAAAGTGGGGCAAGGTCGTGCGCGACGCCAATCTCAGGATCGAGTGAAGGGCACGTCGCTTTTTTTGCGCATGATCTCCGCGCAAACGCTTCGCGTTTGTCGCGAGGGAAAACCGCTGCACACTTTTCCGGATCATGCGCTAATTGAACGCCATGCCGCCGCTCATCGCCACCGTCTGCCCGGTCATGTAGGCATTATCGATCAGCATCAACACGGCCGTGGCGACTTCATCCGCCGTGCCGAAGCGGCCGAGCGGAATGCGGCTCACGAGTTGCGACTGCCCCTTCATCATGTCGGTCTCGATCAGCGAGGGCGCCACCGCATTGACGGTGATGCCGTCCTTGACGAGGCGGGCGGCATAGCCGCGGGTCATGCCCTCGATGCCGGCCTTCGACGCATTGTAGTGCGGCCCGATCGCGCCGCCGCCGCGTGCGGCGCCTGACGAGATATTGACGATGCGGCCCCATTTTTTCGCGCGCATCGCCGGCAGCACGGCCTGCGTGCAGAGGAACACCGATTTCAGGTTCACCGCGATGGTCTCGTCGAAATCGGCCTCGGTGAGGTCATCGACACCGCGGACCAATGCAATGCCGGCATTGTTGACGAGGATGTCGACGGGACCGAGCGCGGCGCTGGCGCGGGCCACCATCTCGCGCACGGCGTCTGGCTTGGAGACGTCGGCTTGGACCGCGATGGCGCGACCGCCGGCGGTGACGATATTTTTGGCCAAAGCTTCGGCTTCCGCCGCGCGCTCGCGATAATTGACGGCGACCGAGCAGCCGGCTTCGCCCAGCGCCTTGACGATGGCTGCGCCAATGCCGCGCGAACCACCCGTCACCAGCGCGACATGCCCGCGCAACGCAAACGTCCTCATCGGCTTCCTCCGTCGTCAGGCCGCGCCCAGCAGGACAACCCCAACGATGATTGCCGCACATCCCGCCACGCGCCAGATGTTGACGGGTTCGCCCAGGATCATCATGCCAAAGATGGCGCCGATCATCATCGACATTTCACGCGCCGGCGCCACCAGGCTGATCGGGGCACCCATGTCGATCGCCGTGAGCACGAGGATATAGGACAGCGGCGAGAACAGGCCGACCCCGACCGCAAGCCACCAGCAGCCCTGCATCGATTTTTTCGCGTGGCCTACGTTCCGAAGCACCAATGGCGCCAGCATGAAAAAGCGGATGAAGTTGGAGAACCAGTCGAGCAGAACGGGGTGGATGCCGAGCACCTTGACGCCATAGCCGTCGACCACCGTATAGCTCGCGATCAGCGATCCCGTGGCAAATCCCCAGCGCACGCCTTCCTGGCCCTTGGGCTTGAGGAAGGCGGCAAGATTGCCCTGGGTCGAGATGCAGCCGATCCCTACGACCACGGCGACCAGTCCGAGTACGCCGAGCGAGGTCGGCGCTTCCCGCAGCAGCATGAAGGCGCCGATCGAGGACAGCAGCGGGCCGGTGCCGCGCGCGATCGGATAGACCACCGAGAGGTCGGCGACCTGGTAGCCGCGCTGCAGGCAGAGGCTGTAGCCGAGGTGAATGATGGCACCGACAACGAGGCACAGCGCGATTGGCCAGCTCCAGATCTGCTCGCGGGTGGCGAGCAGCCATATCACCCACGGCAGATAGGCCACGCAGGCGACCACATTGTAGGCGAACACGAAGGCGGGCCCGGCCGACGCCGCGCGCTTGGCGAGCAGGTTCCAGGTGGCGTGAATGAGGGCGGCAAGGATGACGAGGAGAAACGGGACAAGCGACATGAGACCTCCGGGGCGCAAGCCACGAGACTGATCTCGACGTCTCCTCCTCTGGGCTTTTCCCCCTCGGGTGCAGCCGTGGGTTTTTGCCCGCGGTCTCCGCAACGCTCGGACCTGCGACGGCGAAGCCGTCCGGAACCCTAGTTGCCACTCGGTCGATCGAGGAAAAATATCCTCCGAAGCCGTGGCATGGTCAAGGCGCAATTGCCTGATATCCAGGGCGTAATGTGCGATCCTGCTACTTCACCTGAGGCCTTAGCGCGGTGAGGAAGACTTCATAGCGGACCGTCTTGCCGGCGAACTGATGCGAAGGCTTCGGCGCGGCAAGCAGCGCTGCGGCGCGCAGCGGCCACTTCAAGACGACGCGCTCGCGGGCGCTGGCGAGCGCGATCCGCATCAGCTCGTCGGAATCTTCATCCGCGCCGACGATGCCGGAGAGTAGCCGCATCTCCTCCTTGACCAGCGCCGTGTTGCGCCGCGGCGGATGCATGGGGTCGACGATCACCACATCCGGCGCAAGCGCAGGCAGGAGGTGGCGGGCATCGCCATGGATCAGGGTCATGCGCGAGGTGACTTCGGCAAGTTCGGGGGATTCAGCCGCGGCACGGGCGAGGGCATTCTTGAGCAGCTCATGCACCTCGGCGGATCGCTCCAGCATCGTGACGTTTGCGCCGGCGGAGGCCAAGCAGAAACGCGTCGCGGCCAAGGCCCGCCGTAGCGTCGACGATGACGGGAAAGCGGTCCTTCTTGAGGCCGGCAGCCTTCACCAGCGGATGGCCGCGCTCACCGCCACGTCGAAAGCGGTAGCCGACGGCGCCGCCGGCAAAATCAAGGCGCAATCCCTTGGGCCCTTTGGGCTCTGCCGCCATGACCCGCTATCCCGGCCAGCACTGCCCGCCGCCGTCGACCCGCAGCACCTGGCCGGAGACGAAGGCGCCTTGCGGGCCGGCAAAGAACTCGACCACGCGGGCGACCTCATCGACGGTGGCGATGCGGTCGAGAGTGCCGGCCTCGACCATCCGGTTCTGATCGACCGCGCGCGTGCCGAGGAAGCGGCCAGTGCGGGTGTCGCCGGGGGCGATGCAGTTCACGGCGATGTCGTAGGCGCGCAACTGGTCGGCGAGGCAGCGGGTGTAGTGGGTCATGCCTGCCTTTGCCACCGCATAGATCGAGGAATTGGTGCGGCCCTTGAAGGCAGCGACCGAGCCGATGGTGACGATGCGGCCACGCCGCCGCGCCATCATGCCGCGCGCCACCGCCTGGCAGGTCAGGATGGTCGAGAGCAGGTTGCGATCCAGCACCGCGCGCACGTCCTCTTCCTTGATGCCGACGGCGTCGTTCGGGTTCGGCTTGCCGCCGGCGGCTGCGATATCGCCGCCGGCATTGTGGACGAGGATGTCGATCGGCCCCAGCGCCTTCTCGGCCTCGGCCACCACGCGTTCGATTTCCTCGGACCGGGTGAGATCGCCGAGCACGCGCACGGTGTGGACGCCGTATTGCTTGCCGACCTCCTGCGCCACCGCGGTCAGCGTCGTGCCCTCGCCATACTCGGCCGGGCCGTTCTCGCGCATGCCGTGAATGGCGATGGCGGCGCCAAGCGCGGCCAGCTTCTCGGCGAAGGCGCGGCCGAGCCCGCGACCTGCGCCGGTAACCAGCGCCACCTTGCCGGCCAGTGTCTTTGCAACGTCATGCGAGACCATGCCTGTTCTCCTTGCGAGCTTTGCTGGAAGGCCTGCTTCAGGCGCTCCCCAGTGCGTCAAATCAACTCGATAGCCGCGCCAGGGAATCGCCGGGCGCAGCCATTTATAGGGTTTTTCCAGCGAATCACTTTGCCGTGTGATAGGGAGATCGGGCTGCGGAACAGGCGGCTGTGCGAGAATCCGCGGCAAAATAAGGCATTTCTCGCACTGCAATTGCCGCTTTTAGCGAAGATAGCTGTGCAGAATGTCGAAAAAGCCTGTTTTTTAAGGCGTTTTCAGCCATATCGTGCGGCTTCCAGAATCTTAATGGAGCAATCATGGCTACCCAACTGTCGAAGTCGCAGCTGATCGAGAAGATCGCAACCGGCACCGAACTCTCCAAGCGCGACGTCAAGAACGTGATGGACACGCTCGTCGACGTCGGTCACAAGGAGCTCAAGAAGAATGGCATCTTCCTGGTGCCGGGCTTTGCCAAGTTCGTCGTCGTCAAGAAGCCGGCGACCAAGGCGCGCAAGGGAACCAACCCCTTCACGGGCGAAGAGATGATGTTCAAGGCCAAGCCGGCCCGGAAGATCGTCAGGGCCCGGCCCGTCAAGGCTGCCAAGGACGCGGTCTGATCAAAGAAAAGGCCTCCGGAGACGGAGGCCTTTTGCTTTGCGCCGGCCTTTTCAGGCCTGCTTCTTTGGACCTGTTTCTTCAGGCCTGCTTCTGCTCGTGAAGGCTAGACCACAGGCGAGCGACCGCCATCGACATTGATGGCGGTGCCGGTGATGTAGGAGCCTTGCTCCGACGCCAGGAAGCAGGCGAGGTTGGCGAATTCTTCCGCCGTGCCCATGCGTCCCATGGGGACAGCCTTGGCAAGATCGCGCGTGAAGGCGTCGAAATCACTCTCCGGCGCAGTCTTGGCGTGCCGCTTCACCCATTGATCGCTGACGATCAGGCCGACAAGCATCGCATTGACCAGGATGCCGTGCGCGGCGCCTTCGTTCGCCATCGCCTTGGTCAGCGCCATGCCGGCGGCGCGTGACACCGAGGTGGGGGTCGACGCAGCGGCCGGCGCCTTGGCGCCGATGTTGAGCACGTTGATGATGCGGCCCCATTTGCGCGCCTTCATGCCGGGCCAGACCAGCCGCGACAAGCGGATCGCACCGAACAGTTTCAGCTCGAGGTCCTCCTGCCAGATCGCGTCGGTGACGCTCTCGAACGGCATGGCGCGGGAGGTGCCGGCATTGTTGACGAGGATGTCGACCTTGCCGAGATCCTTCACGATCCCGTCGTAGGTCGCGGAAATGTCTGTGTGCTTTCGATACGTCGCAAACGTAATCATGAACTTGAAGGCCGTCCTTGGCGAGTTGTTCGCGCGCCTTCTTGAGTTCATCCGCGCCGCGCGCGAGGATGGCGACCCTGGCGCCTGACTCCGCAAAGCGGCGCGCCACCGCAATGCCGATGCCCTTGCTGCCGCCGGTGACGACGGCCACGCGATCCTTCATCGTGATCTGCATGTTGTTGTCCTCTTCTTCAGATCAATTTTTCAGCGCTTCCAGCAATTCGTCTGGCCGCTCCGACATCATCATATGCCCGGCACCGGGCAGAACCACCATCTTCGCGTTCGGCACAGCCGCCGCCAGCGCCTTGCCGGCCTTGGCAGGGGTCATCATGTCGCGTTCGCCGACGATGACGGTGGTAGGTACCGCGACGGTGGCCGCGGCGCTGAGCGCGTTCTGGTAGGCATTGCAGGCGGCGAGGTCGCTGTAGAGCACGCCGGGGCGGCACTGCTGCAGCACGCGCTGCGCGCCGCTGTGCATCCAAAGTCCCGGCGCAAGGCTGCCGCCGAGCTCGGCCTTGAAGCCGAGGCCCCAGATCGAGACCATGTCGATGGCATCAGGATCGTTGGCCTCGGCGGCTTTGAGCAGGTCCGGGCCGACGGTCATGGTGGCGGCGGTCCCGATCAGGCTGAGGCCGGATACCTTGGCGGGATGACGCGCCGCGGTTTCCAGCGCAATCAGCGAGCCCATGGAGTGGCCGACGAGCCTTGCCTTGGGCGCCTTGGCGGCATCGAGCAGGGCTGCGGTCCAGTCCGCCATGTCGGCGATGGTTGCGCAGCGCCTTGCCGCCGGAGCGGCCATGGCCGGGCAGGTCGGGCGCCAGCACGGCAAAACCGTGATGGGCGAACCAGCGGCTGTGCAGCGCCCAGGTCGAATGATCGAGGCCTGCGCCGTGCAGCATGACGACTGCAGGTAGCGACGGATCGAACGGCTTGCCGCCGGTCGCCACGAAGATATCGGTCCCGTTGACGGAAAGCTGCATGGTTCAACCCCTCTGAGAGGCGCGCAGCGCCTGGCCGAGATCGTCGATGATGTCTTGTGCCGATTCGATGCCGACCGACAGCCGCACCAGTTCCTCGCCGATCCCGGCGGCGGTGAGCTGCGCCGCGTCCATCTGCTGATGGGTGGTGCTGGCGGGATGGATCACCAGCGTCTTGGCATCGCCGACATTGGCGAGGTGGCTGATCATGCGAAGCAACTCGATGAACTTCTTGCCGGCGGGCCTGCCGCCCTTGATGCCGAAGCTGACGATCGAGCCTGCGCCGCGCGGCAGCAGCTTCTTGGCCAATTCATGATCCGGATGATCTTCCAGCGCGGGATGCAGCACCCACGCGACGCCCTTGTTGTCTTTGAGGAATTCAAGCACGGCGAGCGTATTGGCCATGTGGCGGTCCATGCGCACGCCGAGCGTCTCGACGCCCTGCAGAAGATGGAAAGCGTTGGTCGGCGACAGGCACGCGCCGAAATCGCGCAGGCCTTCGGTGCGGGCGCGCATGACGAAGGCGGCCTGGCCGAACTGCTCGTCGAAGACGATGCCGTGATAGCCGGCATAGGGCTCGGTCAGCACGGGGAATTTGCCTGACGCATGCCAGTCGAAGCGGCCGCCGTCGATCAGCACGCCGCCGATGGCGATGCCGTGGCCGCCGATCCATTTGGTGGCGGAATGCATCACGAGGTCGGCGCCGAGATCGATCGGCTTGCTGAGGTAGGGCGTTGCAAAGGTGTTGTCGATCAGCAGCGGAATTTTGGCGTCATGCGCGATCTGCGCCACGGCCGGGATGTCCAGCACCTCCAGGCCGGGATTGCCGATGGTCTCGGCGATGACGAGGCGGGTGTTGGGCCGGATCGCGGCGCGGAATTCGTCGAGCGCGCGCGGCTTGACGAACGTCGTGGTGATGCCGAAGCGGGGCAGGGTGTGCGCCAGCAGATTGATGGTGCCGCCATAGAGCGAGGCGGAGGCGACGATATGGTCGCCGGCATTCATCAGTGTCGCGATGCCGAGATGCAGCGCCGCCATGCCGCTGGCGGTGCAGACCGCGCCGACGCCGTTTTCCAGCGCCGACAGCCGCTCCTCGAGCACGGCGGTGGTGGGATTGGAGATGCGGGTATAGATGTGGCCGGCGCGTTCCAGGTTGAACAGCGCAGCCGCGTGGTCGGAGTCCTGAAAGACATAGGACGTGGTCTGGTAGATCGGCACCGCGCGCGCGCCGGTGACGGGGTCGGGATGCTGGCCCGCATGCAGGCTCAGGGTCTCGAAGGCGGGCGGTTTGGGTGCTGGCATGTCGGTCTCGCAGGTGGTGCGCGGAGGAGTCGCGGCGGGTTTTGCCACAAAATGGATGGGAGCGTTAGCCGCCTTTGACAGCGCCGGCGGTCAGGCCTGCAACGATCTGGCGCTGCGCAAACACCGTGAGCAGCAGGACCGGGAAGGTGACGATCAGGGCGGCGGCGGCGAGCGGCCCCCAGCTCAACTGGTCGAAGGAGATCATGTTGTAGACGGCGACGGGAAGGGTGCGGGTCTCGCGTCCCGCCAGCACGATGCCGAAGACGAAATTGTTCCAGGAGAAGATCACCGCAAGGATGAAGGCGACCGCAAGGCCGGGCTTTGCGATCGGCAGCGCGACATGGCGGAACACCTGCCAGCGCGTCGCGCCGTCGATCAGGGCGGCTTCCTCCAGCTCCAGCGGCGTGGTCTCGAAATAGCCGATCATGATCCAGATCACGATCGGCACCGTCACCACGAGATGAATGATGATCTGCGGCCACAGCGTGCCGAGCAGCCCCAGCCACTGGAACAGCAGGAACAGCGGGATCAGGTAGGACAGGCCCGGCGTGATGCGCGCGATCAGGATGACGATGGCGGATTTGTGCGCGGCCATCCGCGCGATGCCGTAGCCTGCGGGCACGCCGACCAGCATGGCAAGCAGGGTCGCCGTCCCCGTCACCAAAAGGCTGTTGACGAAATAGGTGAGGAAGCGGTTGGAAGCGAGCACGTCGGCGTAGTTCTTCCAGGCAAAACGCTCGGGGATGAACACCGGTGGATAGGATGCGTTGTCGATCTCGAACTTCACCGACAGCGAGATCATCCAGAGGAAGAACAGGATCGCCGGCGAGACGACGACGAACACCGAGAGCCACAGGCCGATCCTGCTGATGATCTGCCGAAGGCTCATGCGCCACCGCCGATCTCGGTCCAGGCCGTGCGCTGGCGCAAGTAGAGCAGCACCGCGGTCAGGATCACGATCAGGATGAAGAAGATGACCGCGATGGCTGAGCCGTAGCCAAGATCGTAATAGATGAAGGCGACGCTGTAGAGATAGAGGTTGATGGTCTCCGACGCCGAACCCGGCCCGCCCTGGGTGATGGCGAAGATGATATCGAAGCTTTTCACGGCGTCGATGGTGCGGATCATTGCGGCGATGAACAGGAAAGGTGCGACCAGGGGCAGGGTGATGTAGCGGAACATCTGCCAGAAAGTAGCGCCGTCGATCTGCGCGCTTTCGTAGGGCTCGATGGGAAGTCGCTGCGAGGCCACCGAGCACGATCAGCATTACCAGCGGCGTCCATTGCCAGGTTTCCACCAGCACCAGCGAGGGAATCACGGTCGCGGGATGGAACACCCAGAGCTGCGGCGGTAGCCCGACGAGCGACAGCAGATAATTCAGCACACCGAGCTGCGGATGGAACATCATGGTCCAGACCAGCGCGATCGCCACCGGCGTTGCCATCATCGGCATGATGAACAGGCCGCGCAAAAAGCCACGGCCGGCAAATTTCTGGTGAAACACCACCGCCGCCACGGTACCGAAGATCACCGGCAGCAGCACCGACAGCGCGGTGTAGATGAGGGTATGCCCAACCGCCTCGACGAAGCGGGGATCGTTCGGCAGCCGCATGTAGTTGGCGAGGCCGACGAAGGTGGTGGGTGAGCCGACCTTCCACTCGTTCAGGCTCATCCAGATCGTGAACACCCAGGGAAACACGATGATCGCGACCACCACGACCAGTGCGGGGATCACGAACGGCCAGTAGGACGGCGGCCGCCATTCCCGTCCCGGCGCGGCCGCGGGATCAGCCGCGGCCGGTCTTGCTTGCGACGAGGCGCTCACGCTTTCTCGCTGCGCTCCAGGATCGGACGGAACTGCTCATGCGCCTTCTTCAGCTCAGTCGCCGGATCGGCGCCGGCCAGCGTGGCCGTGACGCCAGCGCCGACAAGATCGCGCCATTCGGCGACAGGGATCACGACGGGCAGGCCGAGCTTGCTGATCTTGGCGGAATCGATCACCGACTGCAGCCATTCCTTGGGCATCTTCACGCCGCTCTGGATCTCGGGATCGTTGAGGATCGAATTTCGGAACGGCACACCGCCGCCGGCCTGCAGCAGCCGTGCACCCTGCTTCTTCGAGACCGCCCATTGGCAGAGCAAATAGGCGGCTTCCTTGTTCTTGCTGGCGGCGGCAACGCCGAGGCCGTCGCCGTAAGTGGCGGAATATTGTCCCTTCGGGCCGGCCGGCACCACGGTATAACCGACCTTGCCGACGATGCGGGAGGCTGCGGGATCCTCCAGCGGCGGCGCCCAGCCGACGCCGTCGATCCACATTGCCGAACGGCCTTGGGTGAAGGACGCCATCGACTCCATCCAGTTGAAGCCGGCCACACCCGGAGGCGCGACCTTTGTCAAAAGCGTCTGATACATTTTTGTGGCCTCGATGGCCTCCGGACCGTCGGTCAGGATGTTGCCTTTGCCATCCAAAAATTCGCCGCCGTAGTTGAGGAAGAAGTTGGTCCACAAGGTCATGTTGGCGTTGCGCAGGCCACGCCCGACAAAGCCAAAGGTGCCTTCCTTGGCGTCGGTAAGCTTTTCGGCGGCCGCGACCATCTCGTCGAACGTCTTGGGAACCGCGACGCCCTTCTTCTGGAACAACTCCTTGTTGTAGTAGAGGATGAAGTAGTCGACCGACCACGGCAGCGACAGCATCTGCCCCTTGTCGTTCTTGCAATATTGCAGGCCGGCGGCCGAGAAATCGCTTTCGACCAGGTCGGGCGCGGTCAGCGTCGGGTCCTTCATGTAGGGCGAAATATCGGCAAGCCAGCCGCCCTTCTCGAACTGCCGCTTCTGCACGTGATAGCTCAAATGGATCACGTCAAAGCTCGGCTTGCCCGAGGCGAGTTCGATTACCGCCTTCTGGCGCTGCTGCTGCTCGGGGATCTGTTCCAATTCGACCTGGATGCCGGTCAGATCGGTGAATTCCTTGATGTTCTTCTGCAGGTTGTCGCCGCGCGGGCCCTTGGCCAGCATCACCTCGAGCTTGGTGCCGGCATATTTCTTCCAGTTCACCTCGGCGCGGGCTGGGAATCCGGATAGGCCGAGGGCGCCGGCGGCGGCAGTGCCTGCCAGGACGGCGCGGCGGGAAATGCGGTGATCGTTCATTGATTGCTCCCTGAGATCGGCTTGTTGTTGCCGCTGAGTGTAGCGCCTGCCTGCGGTCCCGCAACAGCCCCGATGGCCCACGGCGAAGGCACGCAGCTATGCAGAATTTTGTGGGGCAGCGGTACTATGGCGGGCAGCTTGCGAATTGTGCAACGACGCGGATGCTGGCAGAAGGAGCAGCGTTCAAGAAATGGTTCAACCAGACCCGCCCGCAATGCCGCCGAAAATCGATCCCATTACGCGCTCCGTCGTCCAGCACCGGCTCGGCTCGATCGTCAAGGAGATGGGCGAGGCAATGCTGCGAACCTCCTATTCGCAGATCCTCAATTCCAGCCGTGACTTTTCGCTCGCCATCACAGACACGCGCGGCCGGCTGATCGCGCAGGCGGAACACATCCCGGTCCATGTCGGCGCGCTCCCCTGGGCGACGCGCGCGGTGGAGGAACGCTTCAACGACGTCGCGCCGGGCGACGTCATCCTCCTGAACGATCCCTATCATGGCGGCAGTCATCTGCCTGACCTGACTGCCTTCGTGCCGGTCTTCGACGGCGGCAAGCGGCTGCTCTGGACCGTGGTGCGCGCGCATCAGAGCGACATCGGCGGCGCCACCCATGGCGCCTACAATCCCGCTGCCACCGAAATCTACCAGGAAGGCATCCGCGTTCCACCGATCAAGCTCTATGAGGCCGGCAAGCTGCGCGACGATCTGCTCGATCTTCTCGCACTCAACATCCGCAACCCCCGCGAATTTCGCGGCGACCTCGCGGCCATGCTGGGCGCTGCGCAGCTCGGCGAGCGCCGGGTGTCGCGGCTGCTTGCCGAATTCGGCGCGCCGGTCGTGGAAGCCGCGATCGAGGCCATTCTCGATGCCGCCGAGCAACAGGCGCGCGCCGTGGTGTCGACTTGGAAGGACGGCGTGTTCCATGGCGAGGCCTTCCTCGATGATGACGGCCACGGCCGCAGCGACATCAAGATCGCGGCTAAGGTGACGAAGAAGGGCAGCGATGTCGAAGTCGATCTCACGGGCTCCGATCCGCAATCGACCGCCTTCGTCAACTCATCGCACGCCAACATGCAGGCGGCCGTCGCCATGGCGTTCGCTTATTTGATCGACCCGGAAATCCCCAAGAATGACGGCGCGCTGCGGCCGCTCAAGGTGATCGCAAAGCAGGGCACCATCGTGTGGTCCGATCCGGGCCGGCCGGTGACGTTGTGCACCAGCCATCCTTCCAACGAGATCGTCGAAGCGATCGTGAAGGCGTTGTCGGCGTCCTGTCCGGAACGCGCCATGGCGGGCTGGGGCCGTCGCTTCCGCATCGCCATCCAGGGCGAGAACCCGCGCAACGGGCGCAACTTCATCTGGCACATGTTCCAGGCGCGTCCGGGTGGCGGCGCCTCCTCGGGCGGCGATGGTTACTCGTCGATCGGCGAGTGGCACAGCGTCGGCGGCCTCAAGTTCGGCAGCATCGAGGTCGCCGAAGCGCGCTTTCCCCTTTATTTCCGTCACCACGAATTTCGCCCCGGGTCCGGCGGCGACGGCCAGTTCCGCGGCGGGCTCGGCGTCTCCCTCGACATGGTGCTGGAGACCGATAAGCCCGCGCGCGGCAATACGGCAGGCGAGGGCGTGCGGTACGGGCCCTGCGGCATGCTGGGCGGCAAGGACGGCGCGCCGCATCGCTACCGCTTGTTGTCCGAAGGGCGCGAGCCACGGGTGTTGCGTACCAAGGAAGTCGGCATCGAACTGCATCCCGGCGATTGCCTGGAAATCCGCTCGTCCGGCGGCGGTGGTTGGGGCCCACCGGCAAAGCGGACCGCGCAAGCGCGCCAACACGATGACGAACAGGGCCTGACGGCCGATCTTTCGGCGGAGTTGAAGGCCTGACATGTACACGATCGGCGTAGACGTCGGCGGCACCTACACGGATCTCGTCGCGTCAGATGAGAGTGGCCGCACGGTATTCGCGAAATCGCCATCCACCCCGGCGGACCAGTCATTGGGGGTAATGGCGGGGCTGGACGAGCTGGCGCGGCGCCTCGGCATTTCCTGTGCTGCGATGTTGGCTCAAGACCGATCGCCTGGTGCATGGCACCACGGTTGCGACCAATGCGCTATTGGAGCGCAAAGGCGCCAAGGTCGCGCTGCTCACCACCGAAGGCCACCGCGACGTGCTCGAGATGCGCGAAGGCCTCAAGCCCGACCGTTACGATTTGCGCACGCCACCACCAGAGCCGCTGGTGCCGCGCGAACGCCGCCTCGGCGTGCGCGAACGGCTCAAGGCCGACGGCAGCGTCGCCGTCCCGCTCGATCAAGGCTCGCTCGCTGCGGCGATCGATGTGGTGAAGGCGTCGGGTGCAAATTCCGTCGCCGTGTGTTTCCTGCATTCCTATCTCAACCCCGCGCATGAGCTTGCGGCGATCGAGCGGCTGCGCGCCGCCTTGCCCGGCATCGACATCTCGCGTTCCAGCGACGTGCTGCCGCAGATCAAGGAATATGAGCGCGTTTCGACTACGGTGGTGAACGCCTATGTCGAGCCGGTGGTGCGGCGCTATCTGACCAATCTGGAAAAGCGGCTGATCGAGGCCGGCTTCAAGGGTAGCCTGTTTGTCGTGCTGTCGCATGGCGGCATGGCCCCGGTGGAGGAAGCCTCGCGGCTTGCCGCCGGCACCGTGCTGTCGGGCCCTGCGGGTGGCGTGTCCGGCGGCCGGCGCTGCGCCGATCTCGTCGGCATCGCCGATCTCGTGCCGTTCGACATGGGCGGCACCTCGACCGACATCTCGCTGATTGCGGAAGGGCAGGCTTCGCTTTCCGCCGACGGCATGCTGGCGGGACAGCGCATCGCATTGCGAAGCCTCGACATCGCGAGCATCGCGGCGGGTGGCGGCTCGATCGCCAGCGTCGACGGCAGCGGCACATTGCGGGTGGGACCGGAAAGCGCGGGCTCGGTGCCGGGGCCGGCGTGCTACGGCAATGGCGGGCTTGCCGCGACGGTGACGGACGCCAATGTCGTGCTCGGTTATCTCGATGCCTCTGCCTTCATGGGCGGCGCGCGGCCTCTGGATCGGGCTGCTGCGGAAGCCGCCGTCGATCGCGTGGCGACGGCGCTCGGGCTCTCGCGTGTCGAAGCGGCTGCCGGCATCTACCGCATGATCAATTTGAAGATGGCCGACGGCATCCGCCTGATGACCTTGCGGCGTGGTGTCGATCCCAGGAAATTCGCCATGCTCAGCTTTGGCGGCGCGGCCGGGCTGCACGCAGCCGACTTGGCGCGCGAGCTCGAGATCAAGCGCATCATCGTTCCGACGGTTGCCTCCGTGCTGTCGGCCTGGGGCATGCTGACCAGTGATCTCCGCTACGAGGTGAGCCGCACGCACTACGGCGCCGGGGCGCATCTCCGCCGACGAGGTGCGGGCGTTGTTCGCCCAATTGCGACGCGAGGCCGAGGGACGGCTGCGTTCGTGGTTCAACGGGCCGATCCGGATCGAGCGTTCCGCCGAGATGCGCTATGGCGAGCAGATTTTCGAGATCGACGTTTCGCTCGATGGGCTCGACTGGGATTCCGCCTCGCTGGTCGACGCGATCGAAGAGCGTTTCCACCGCCGCCACGAGGAGCTCTACACCTATTCCTCGCCCGGGCAGGAAGTCGTGTTCGTCAACGCGCGCGTCGCCGCCGTCGGCGAAGTGGCGCAGCGCGGGGAGGGCGCCAAGGCCGCACCGCAGGCGTCGGCCTGCAAGCCGATCGGCACGCGCCAGGCGTGGTTCGGCGGCTGGCGCGATATTCCCGTCTACGCCTTCGATGCGCTGCAGCCCGGCCATTCACTCGAAGGTCCGGCGATCGTCGAGGCAGAGACCACGACAGTGCTGGTCGACACTGGCGACCGCGTCAGCGTCAACGCGCTGGGATGGCTGGATATCGCGCTGCGCTAGGCTTCGCTTTCTGGGCGGTGATGAACGGTCCTCACTTCGCCATGTCTGCGTAAGCCAGGTCCCTGGAACCTGCGATGCGTGGATTCCGTTCGATCGAACGCATGAAGACAGATGGACAGCCTTTCAAGGTTGCTAGTCAAGGGTGCTTGTGAGATAGTAAACGCACAGGTTGCATGGAGCGCATTCCAATGAAGCGAGCAAGGCAACTGGCGTTTTCGCTGATGGTTTTGTTGGCGGGGTCGGGCGCAGCACAAGCTCAAGCTCTGACCGAACTGAGCGGGCTCGATCATTTCGCCGTCAACGTGACGGAAATGGACCGTTCGGTCGAATGGTACCAACGCGTCTTCGGCTTCTCAGTGCTGAAACGCTGGAACACGACGACGATGGTCGGGCGCGGAAACATGAAGGTTGGTCTGTTCCTGCGACCAAAAGCTACTGCGATCGGCGACATCGATCAAACCGTCGCGATCACCCACGTCGCGTTCCTGATCGACGGCGACAAGTTCGATGAAGCCCTGAAGAAGGCCCAGGCCCTGGGACTTAAGGTGGAGGGCCCGGAAGACACCGGGATTGCGTACTCGTTCTTCTTGAGCGATCCGGACGGCCATCAGATCGAAGTGACCACGTACCATCCGCCGCTACCGCCGGCGCCGCCGCCAAAGCGAGGGCCGTAGCGCCGTGTGCGAGTGATCAGGTTCAGCTTCTATCTGCTCTCAGGCCGGCCGTTAGCTACTTCTTCTGCCCGTAACTCAACAACCCGCCCTTGCTCTTCGGCGGATGGGCGCGCAAGCCCTCTTCGTTCGGCTCGGTGCCCCAGCCGGGGCGATCAGGGATGATCATGTAGCCGTCGACATATTCGGGCACGTGCGTGAACAGCTCATGGTCCCACGCCAGCCGGTCGATGTCGGTCTCCATGATGCGCAAATTCGGCACCGCCGCGCAGAAATGCGCGTTCATCATGCTGCAGAGATGGCCGTAGAAATTATGCGGGGCGACGTTGACCTCGAAATGCTCGGCCGCTTCGCGATCTTCATCGACTGCCACACCCCGTTCCAGGGCGTGTCGATGATCGCGACATCCATCGCCTGTTCGCGGAAGTAGGGCATGAATTCGCGCAGGCCCAGCAACGTCTCGCAGGATGAGATCGGGTGCCGGCTCTGGCGGCGGATATAGCCGAGCGCTTCGGGGCTGAAGGTGTCGATCTCGACCCAGAACATGTCCATCTTCTCGATGGCGCGCAGGATCTTCAGATAGCCTTCGGTCTTGGCGTTGAAGTTGAGGTCGAGCAGGATGTCGACATCGGGACCGGCGCCGTCGCGGATCGCCTCCAGGTGCATGCAGAGATTGCGCAGCACGTTGCGGTCGACGTTGATCTCCGGCTCGAACGGCGAGCCGAAGCCGGGCCGCCAGCCCGTAGGCTTGCCGTCGCTGTAGACGAAGATGTTGGTCTTCAGCGCCGAAAACTTCTTCTCGCGCACCTCGCGGCCGATCGCCTTGACGCCGTCGAGGCTGGTGATCGGCGGCTTGTACCAGTCGGGATGATTGATGCGCCAGGTCGCGCAATGCGACCAGTAGACCCGGACGCGGTCGCGGATCTTGCCGCCGAGAAGTTCGTAGCAGGGCACGCCGAGCGCCTTGGCCTTGACGTCGAGCAGCGCGTTCTCGATCGCGCCGAGCGCCAGCGCCACCACGCCGCCGGCAGCCGGGCGGGTTGCGGAAAACAGCTCGGCATAGATGCGCTCGTGCGCAAAGGCGTTCTTGCCGATCACGCGGGCCGATAGCCGCTCGATCGCGACGCCGACGCCGGGAGCGCCAAAGCCCTCGTCGAACTCGCTCCAGCCGACAATACCATCGTCGGTGACGATCTTGACGAAGTGATAGTTGCGCCAGCCTGCATCGCAGGAAAGCGTTTCAACGCTTTTGACGGTCGCCTTCTTGCCCATTTGTTTCCTGCCGCTGTTGTTCTCGTTTGCGCGACAGCAAACAGGGAATGGCGACGCAGGTCAATCGTGCGCGGTGCCGGTCGCCAACAGCGGATCGGAGGACTATTGCGGCGGAAACAGCGCGGGCAGGCTGCGCTCGAACACCTTGCGGCCGCGCCTGTAGCCCGCAAGGATATCCGGCAGTTCCGCGATCGCGTTCGGGCCGGAGTCGGTGTTGAGGATGACGAGATCGGCGGGATTGCCGACCGCGATGCCGTAGTCTTTCAGGTTCATCAGCCGCGCCGGCAGGTCGGTGACCAGGTCGAGACACGCGTCGAAGTCAGAGATCGCGGCATGCGCGGCGTTGGCATAGAGATTGGCCATGCGCAGGAGCGAGGCATCGCCGAACGGCGTGAAGGGATTTTGTACGTTATTGGTCGCGACCGAGCAGAGCACGCCGCTTTCGACCAACTTGTGCGCAACGGTGAGACCGCGCGGCACATTGTGGGTGGCGTCGCGCCCCATCAGATAGAGGTCGGTTGCCGGCAGGACGGTGACAGCAACGCCGGATTTGGCAAGCCGCGCGGCGGTCGCCTTGAAGCGATCGGGCGAAAGAGCGGAGATCTTGGTCGCGTGACCGATGGCGACGCGACCCTGATAGCCGCGCTTCTCAGTCTGCTTGCAGACCTCTTCGAGATGCCACCATGACGGATCGAGGTCGAAGTCGAGATGCAGGTCGACATCGACGTCGAATTGCTGGGCGTAGTTGAAGATGCGCTCGAGCTGTTCGTTCGGTTCGGTGTCGGTATAAGGGCAGCCGCCGATCAGGTCGGCGCCGTCACGAAGGGCTGCGACCAGAAGCTCCTCGGCGCCGGGATCGTTGGTCAGGCCTTCCTGCGGAAAGGCGCAGATGGAAAGGTCCAGCGCCCAGGCATAGTCGCGCTTCAGCGTCTTGATCGCTTCAAAACTGCGCAGGCCGATGCGCGGGTCGATTTCGACATGGGTGCGCATCCGCGTGGTGCCGTTGACCACGGCGCGCTCGATTACCTTTTTGCCGCGCGCGTAGACATCCTCGACGGTGAATTCGCGCTTCATCGCGGCAACCGCCTTGATCGCCTCGCCGAGGCTGCCATGGCCGTGGCCGCAACGGTCGAGCAGGCAGGCCTTGTCGAGATGGATGTGGGTGTCGACGAAGCCCGGCAGCACCAGCCGGCCGGCGGCATCGACCTCCGTCGCCTCGCAGACAAGTTTTGGCGCAATGGCGGCGATCTTGCCACCGGAAATCCCGATATCGACTGATGTCGCGGCGCTGCGGATTACGGCGTTGCGAAAGACGAGGTCAAAGGCAGTCTTGGCTGGCATTGGGTCGGATGATTCCCGGCTGACTTGCAGCCCCGCACTATGGCACCCCGTGCAATCGCCGGACAAGGCCATTCAAATTAGGCATGCAACTCGACGCGCGATTTGTGTAGGATTTCGCTCCAAGGAGATTTCATCATGCCCAGCGCCGCCAAGACCGAAGCAAAATCCCTTTCCGACGCCGCGATCGTCGAAGCCTATCTGACGGCATCGATGATCCCCGATCCCGATGCCGCGGCGGCCTATATGAAGCCGGGCACGGTCATCACCTTCACCGGTGGCCGCGAGTTCGATCATCCGCGCGGGCCGACCGGTTTCAACGCGCAGCGCTATCGCTGGGTGAAGAAGAAGATGGATCGTTTCGACGTCTGTCCGGGCAATGGCGAGACCGTGGTCTACAGCATCGGCACCCTGTACGGCGAATGGATCGACGGCACGCCGTTCGAAGGCAACCGCTATGTCGACCGCTTTGTGGTGCAAAACGGCCAGATCGTGAAGATGGATGTGTGGAACGACAGCGCCGAGCGCATCCTCGTGCAGCGCGGCATCAAGGCGTAAACGCACAAGCGTTCGCGGTCGCGCGACCTTTTGCCCTCACAGCAGTCTCCTCGATTCTGAATTCCGCGAAGCGGAACAAAATTCCGCTTGCATCGCTGGCAAGGCGCGGTTTGATGGTTCGCATAATAAACCGAGCCGGCGCGCGTTCAGCACCAGGCGTTCCGGCAACGAGGAGACGTAATGGGAGCGTTGTCGCACCTGCGAGTTGTCGAGATCGGAGGCGCGGCTGCGTCAAGCTATTGCGCACGGCTGTTCGCTGATTTCGGCGCCGATGTGCAAAAGGTCGAACCGTCCGTAGGCGAGCCCCTTCGCAAGACTGCACCGCTGACGCCGGAAGGGCAGAGCGCGTGGTTTGCCTTCCTCAATTTCAACAAATCGAGTGTCGTGCTGGACGCGGCGGACGCCGAGGCACCGGCACGGCTCGAGGAACTGATCTCCAGTTGCGACATCCTGGTTGACGGTCGCGACATCGACGCAGCCGATTGCCCCATTATCGATCTTGCCGCGCTGAAGCGGCATAATCCTGCACTGATCCATATCGAGACGAGCTGGTTCGGCCATGACGGGCCGTACGCAAAATTTGCCGCGACCGATTCGACCATCCGGGCGCTCACCGGGCTCGTCAAGCTGGTCGGGCCCGCAGAGGGGCCGCCGATGCATGCGCCGGATTTCCAGACCGGCATCCTCGGCGGGCTCTGGGGATTTATCGCTGCGGCATCGTCGGTGATTGGCCGCGTGCACAACGGACGCGGGCGGACACACTCTCTCAGCATCTTTGAAGCCAGCATCGCGGTGACTGAATACATCATGTTCGAGTCGTTCCTGCGCGGCGACATCATGCGACGGATCGGCGTCAACCGGTTTTGGCCGACCTTTCCCGTTGGCATCTACGAGACCAAGCAAGGGTGGCTCGGCGTCACTACGGTCACCCCGGCGCAATGGCGCGCGTTCTGCGAGATGCTCGGGCTGCTCGACTTGCGCGACGACCCCTCACTGTTTCTCGGCCTCGACCGGTTGCAGCATGTCGCCATGGTCGAGGGCAAGATCATGCCGCGGCTGAAACAGCGCACCGCGCAGGAGTGGTTTGCAGAAGGGCTGCGCCGTAAGATCCCGATTGTGCCAGTGCCCGAGATCGCCGACCTTGTTGCGGACAAGGAAAAGTGGGCACGTGGCGCCATCGTGCCGATCGAGATCGGCGGGGAAAGCGGCGTCAGCGCTGGCTCGATGCAGCGGCTGACCGGCACGCCACCGCGGCGCGGCGGAAGGGTGCCCGCTGTTGGTGAGCAGCAGGCGCATCCGGTTGAACATGTGGCGAAACGCGCGGCGTCAGCGGCTGCAAAAGCCGGCGCTTTGCCGCTTGAAGGCATCCGCGTCATCGACTTCTCGATGGGCTGGGCGGGACCAATCTGCACGCGGACGCTCGCCGATCTCGGCGCCGACGTAATCAAGATCGAGGCGATCCAGTATCCGGACTGGTGGCGCGGCGTCGATCGCCGGCCGGCTTACGTGCTGGACAAGGAATACGAGAAGACGGTGCGCTATTGCATCATGAACCGCAACAAGCGTGGCATCACGCTCGACCTGACGCGGCCGCAGGGGTTCGACCTGGCAAAGCGCCTGATCGCGGATGCCGATCTCGTGGTCGACAATTACTCGGTCGAGGTGCTGCCGAAGCTCGGGCTCGGCTACGACGTGCTGCGCCAGCTCAACCCGAAACTCGTGATGATGTCGATGTCGGCCTTCGGGGCCGGCAGCATCCATCGCGATTGCCGTGCCTATGGCTCGACGCTGGAACAGGGCTCGGGCCTGCCGAGTGTGGTGGGTGACGCGAATGGCCCGCCCGTCATGAGCCACACGGCGTTCGGCGATGCCGTCGGCGGCCTCAACGGCTGCGCCGCAGCGCTCACGGCGCTGATCCACGCCCGGCTCACCGGCGAGGGACAGTTCATCGATCTCGCCCAGATCGAGTGCATGATGCCGTTCGCGGCGCCCTGGATCGTCGCGCATTCGATCGACGGCAAGCCGCCGGCCAAATACGGCAACCGCCATCCGGATTTCGTGCCGCATGGCTGTTTCCGCTGCGCCGGCGAGGACAACTGGATCGTGGTTGCCGTTTCCGGCGATGCGATGTGGCTGAAACTTGCAAACCTGGTCGGCCGCGCCGATTGGGCCGCCGACGCGGCGCTGGCGACGGCAGCGGGCCGGCGGGGCATCGAAAGCGAGATTGAGGCCGCGATCACAAATTGGACGCGCCCGCGCCCGGCGGATGAAGCGATGGCGGCGCTGCAGGAGGCAGGCGTTGCCGCCGGCGTGGCGCGGATGCCGATTGAGCTGCTCAGCGATGCCCATCTGAAGGCACGCGGCTTCATCCAGGAGATCGACCGGGCCTATATCGGCCTGCATCCGCAACCGTCGCTGCCATTCCGCGAAGGGGACAGGCCGCTTGCGATCCGCAGCGCGCCGCCGACGCTCGGCGAGCATAACCACGAAATCCTCGCCGGCCTGCTCGGCCTTTCCGCTGCCGAGATCGATCAGTTGACGCGCGACGGCATCATTGGAACCGAGATGCTGATGGAGGAAGAACTCGTGAAAGAGAAGAAGCGGGCGGCCGGCTGATGGCGGCCGCCCAGCCGCGGGAAACCAGGTCAGATCAGGGCGCAGGCGGCTCGCCGGCGCTGATGTCGGTGCGCGGCCTTGGCGTGCGCTTCAAGACCTCGCATGGCGTGTGGCAGGCAACCCGCAAGATCGATTTCGACGTTGCAGCGGGCGAGCGCGTCGGCATCGTCGGCGAGAGCGGCTGCGGCAAGACCATCACCGGGCTTTCGATCCTGCGGCTGTTGCCGAACAATCTCGCCGGCCTCGACGGCGCGATCCACTTTGACGGGATCGATCTTGCCTCCTGCAGCACCCGCGAAATGCGCGCCATTCGCGGCCGGCGCATTGCCATGATCTTCCAGGAGCCGATGAGTGCGCTCGATCCGGTCTTCACCGTCGGTCACCAGATCGCGGAGACGCTACGCATCCACACCGGAGCGAATAGCGAGGAAGCGCGCGCGAAGACGCTCGACATGCTCAGGCGCGTCGGCATCGCCTCGCCGGAGCGGCGGATCGACGACTATCCGCACCAGCTTTCCGGTGGCATGCGCCAGCGCGTGATGATTGCGGCGGCCCTGATCTGCGGGCCGCAGCTTTTGATCGCGGACGAGCCGACCACGGCGCTCGATGTCACTGTGCAGGCGCAAATCCTGGAATTGCTGCGCGACCTCAGCGAAACCTCGCGGACTGCGCTGATGCTCATCACGCACGATCTCGGTGTCGTCGCCGAGATCTGCACGCGGATGATCACGATGTATGCCGGCGAGGTGATCGAGGATGCCGCCGTCGACGATGCGCTGGTCAAGCCGTTGCATCCCTATACGTCCGGCCTGCTGCGCTCGCTGCCGCACCTGAGCGAACGCCGCGGCAAGCTCGCCTCGATCCCCGGCCGGGTGCCGTCGATCACGGCCATGCCGAACGGCTGCCGCTTCAAGGCGCGCTGCCCTTACGCGGTCGATGCCTGTGATGCCGAACAGGAATTGCGTGACGCAGGCGGCGGCCGCAAGGTGCGTTGCTCCCGTTTCGCTGAGCTGGATCTGCCCGGCGCGCTGCAGCACGGTTCATCGGCGCCGATCGCCGCCATGGTGGCGCAGTGACGTCGGCGTCAGCAGAACAGATCGTCTCGGTGCGCGACCTCGAAGTGCGTTTCCAGACCACCGACCGCCGCGCCACCGTCAAAGCGGTCGATGGCGTCAATTTCGACGTTCGCCGCGGCGAGACCTTTGGCATCATTGGCGAGTCCGGTTCCGGAAAAACTACGATCGGCCGCGCGCTGGTGTTCCTGCTCAAGCCGAGTGCGGGCGCGATCCTGCACAACGGGCTTGATCCGCTCGCCCTGCCGCGGAAAGAATTTCAGAGCCATCGACGCGACTACCAGATCATCTTTCAGGACCCCAACGCCGCGCTGAACCCGCGCATGACCATATTGGCCTCGGTGCTGGAGCCGCTCGGGCTTGCGGGCGAGGGGACAAGGACCGAGCGGCTGGCGCGGGCGCGTGAGGCGCTCGATCGCGTCGGCTTGCCGCTGGAGCTCGGTGAACGCTACCCGCATCAATTATCCGGTGGCCAGAAGCAGCGCGTGGTGATCGCACGCACGCTGACGTTGCGGCCGAAGCTGATCGTCTGCGACGAGGTGGTGGCGGCGCTCGACATGTCGATCCGCGGTGACGTGCTCAATCTCTTTGCTGATCTGCAGCGCGAGTTGGGGCTTACCTACGTCTTCATCACCCACGACCTCGCCGTGGTCTCGCACATCAGCGAGCGTATCGCCGTGATGTATCTCGGCCGCTTCGTCGAACTCGGCCCGACCGAAAGCATTTCCGAACGGCCGTTGCATCCCTACACCCAGGCGCTGCTGTCGGCAGAGCCTCGCCCCCTGCCGTCGTCGATGCGGGGTGGGGAGCGCATCGTGCTGGAAGGGGAAATCCCGAGCCCGATCGATCCGCCATCCGGTTGCCGGTTCCGCACCCGTTGCCGCTACGCGCAGGCACTCTGCGCAGACAAGGCGCCGGACTGGCGAGAACTGATGCCGGGCCACTGGGTGGCCTGCCATTTTGCCGATCGTCCCAATTTTTCGCCCAGGCAGGGATAGCCATGGCGCCCATTGTTCGCCGCGCGCGTGCCGAGGAGCTGCCGATTGCTCAGAACCTGGTCGCGAGCAGCATCAACGACCTGGCGCAGCGCCATGGCTTTGGCCCGATGGCAGCCGTCCGGCCTGTGGATTTCCAGCAGTTCTCGCTCAAAGACGATCCCGATGGTCTCTGGGTCGCCGAGGCCGACGGAGAAATCGTCGGCTTCACGTTCAGCTGGGTCAATGACGATTTCTGGTTCCTCTCTGAGCTGTTCATCAATCCGGGCCGCCAGGGCGATGGCATCGGCAGCGCGTTGATGGCGCGAACGTTCGAGCATGCACGCAGTAAAGGCGCCCGCAATCGCACGCTGATCACCTTCACGTTCAACACGGTTTCGCAGGGGCTCTATATCAAGCATGGGTTGTTTCCGCGGCTGCCGGTCCACGTCTTCAGGGCCGAACGCGCCGCGCTGAAAGAACGATCGAAGCATGAGCAACTGCGCGCTGAGGCTATTAGCCGATACGCCTGACCACGGCAAGCTGCTCGAGCAGCTCGATCGCAGTGCGTTGGGCTTTTCGCGCGCGAAGCATCATCGGTTCCTGCGGACTGATGGGACTGTCAGGGGCTTTCTGCTGTATCGGGCGGATGATTGCATCGGCTATGTCTACGTCAGCGCCAGCGGCCACATTGGTCCGCTGGCGGTTCTCCAGCGCGACGACATGAGCGACGCATTCAAGGCTGCGCTCGACCTGGCTGTTGAATCCAATAGTTCTCACGTCTCGGCATTCCTGCCCGGTGTGAACGAAGCTTCGCTGGAGATCGCCATTGCCTGCGGCATGCGGATTACGTTGCCGATGGTGCTGATGTCGGCGAAGGAATTTGGCGACTGGCAGCGCTACCTGCCGCGCAATCCCGGCTTCATGTGACGACGAACAGAGACCAGAAATCTTGACGGAGGACAGGTGATGACACAGAAAACGCGGCGGGAACTGATGGCGCTGATGACGGGAGCGGCGGCCGGCGTCGCACTGCGGCGGCAGCGCTTTCGCGCAAGGCACGCCGAAGCGTGGCGGCATCTTGCGAATCTCGGCGTCCGCCAATCCGTCGAGCCTCGATCCGACCACGGGCGGCGCGGGCTCCGATCACGCCTTCCTGTTCACGATGTACGACACCTTGACCGAATGGGAATTCGAGACGCTGAAGCCGAAGCCGGGCCTGGCCGAGAGCTGGAAGTTCACCGACCCCGCCACATTTGTGATGAACATCCGCGCCGGCGTCACCTTCCATGACGGCACGCCGCTCGATGCGGAAGCTGTAAAATTCAATCTCGATCGCAACAAGAGCGATGCGAAGTCGAACATCAAGGCAGATCTCCTGTCGGTCGACACGATCGAGGTCACAGGTCCGATGCAGGTCACGCTGAAACTGAAAAACCCGGACTCGGCACTGCCGGGTATCCTGTCCGATCGCGCCGGCATGATGGTGTCGCCGACCGCGATCAAGGCGAGCGGCACCGGCGATGTCGCGCGCACGCCAGTCGGCGCCGGTGCCTACAGTTTCGTGAGCTGGGCCGATGGCGAACGCATCGTGGTCAAGCGTAACGAAAAATACTGGAAGCCGAACCGGCCATATCCCGATGGCATCGAGATATCGATCATCCCGGAACTCGCCACCGGCGCGCGTTCGGTGACAGCGGGCCAGAACGATCTGATGTACCAGCTGCCGCCACGGCAAAAGGCGATTCTGGAACGCGCCAGCAATATCAAGTTGGCCAACGGGCCGACGTTGTACGTGTTCCAGATATTCCTCAACTGGGCGAAACCGCCCTTCGACGACATCAAGGTGCGCAAGGCCTTCAATTTCGCGATCGACCGTGAGGCCTTCGTCAAGGCGGCACTCGCCGGTCTTGCCGAGCCGGCCTACATGAACCTGCCGAAGGCGCATTGGGCCTACGACAAGTCCGTTGCCGAGCTCTATCCCCATAATCCGGACATGTCCAAGAAGTTGCTCGCCGAGGCCGGCAAAGACGGAGTTGCGATCGAGCTCGTCGGCTATCCCGACCAGGATTCAGTGCAACGCCAGGAAATCCTGATCGAGATGTTCCGCAAGGGCGGCATGAATGTGAAGTTCAGGAATGCGCCGATTGCGGAATCCTCTGCGGCGTTTTTTGGCGCGGAGAAGCGTGGTTCGGGCATTCTCGCTGCGTGGACCGGCCGGCCCGACCCGAGCCTGACCTATTCGCTGATGTTCACCAAGGACGCCTATTACAATGGTGGCCGCGCGCCGGTGCCGCCGGAGCTTGAAGCCGCGATCAAGGAGTCGCGCGCCTCCGAAGACATCGAGCTGCGCCGCAAGGCGTTTTCCACCGTACAGCGGCTGGTGATGGAGAATGCCTTTGTGGCGCCGCTCGCCTTCCAGTTCGAACTGGTCGCCATGAACAAGAAGGTGCAGGGCTACAGGCCCAATTTGCTCGGCAAGCCGAAATACGACGACGTCTGGCTGGAGAGCTAAGGCATGGCGCGACGAAGTCCGACACGGGTAATCAGCAGCCGCCTGTTGCAGGCGCTGCCGGTGATCCTGCTTGCGACTTTCATGGTGTTTGCGTTGCTAAAACTCGTACCCGGCGATATCGCGGTGACCCTGGCCGGCGACAACGCCACCGATGCGCGCATCACCGAGATCAGGAAGATCTACGGCCTCGACCGTCCGTTCCTGGTGCAATACGGCGCGTGGCTCACGAAGGCCGCGCAAGGCGACCTCTCGCAGTCGCTGCTGACCGGCGAAAAGGTTGCAACCTCGATCGGCCGGGCTTTTCCCAATACGCTGCTGATCGTCGTGATCGCGCTGATCCTGGCGCTGGTCACCGGCATCCCGATGGGTCTGGTGGCCGCGATCAAGCCGAACGGCTGGGTCGATAAGATCGTCAGCGCCGTTGCCTCGCTCGGCGTCGCCATCCCCGGCTTCTGGCTCGCGATGATCCTGGTTGCGGAAATCTCGCTGAGGCTGAACTGGCTGCCGGCGACCGGTGCAAAATCTTTCGCGGTCTCGCCGTGGGAGGCGATCAGGCACGCGCTGCTGCCGGGGATCGCCATTGCCGCCTACGGCATGGCCGAAGTGGCGCGGCAGTTGCGCGGCTCGCTGCTGGAGGTGCTGTCGTCGCAATATGTGCGCACGCTGCATGCCAAGGGCCTGTCGATGAACCGCATCCTCTGGCAACACGGGCTGAAGAACGTCAGCGTCAATCTCTTCACCATCATCAGCGTGCTGGTGAACCGCATGCTGGCGGCCACCGTCGTCATCGAAGCGGTATTCGCCATCCCCGGCATGGGGAGCCTGATCGTGCGCGGCGCCATCCAGCGCGATTTTCCGATCGTGCAGGGCGTGGTGTTCGCCATGGTGATCGTCGTCATCACCGTGAACCTGATCGCTGATCTGTTGTGTGCGGCTGTCGATCCGAGGATCGAGCAATGAGCGACATCGCACTCCCAGCCCCGCGTGTGCAGGCCCGGCCGACCCGCCTCCGCCGGCTCATCCGCTGGCTTGTCGGCGACCTTCGCGCGGCGCTGGCGATTTTCGTGCTGCTGGTGCTGGTGATCGTCGCGATCGGCGCACCCTGGATCGCGCCCTATGCGCCGACTGCGCAGGACGTCAACAACATGCTCGCCCCACCCGGGGCCGGGCATCTGCTTGGTACCGACGACCTCGGCCGCGACATTTTTAGCCGGTTGATTTATGGCGCGCCGGCCACCGTCTATGCCAGCCTGCTGGCGGTCAGCGTGGCTGTTACCATCGGCCTGCCGGTCGGGCTCATCGCCGGCTTTTTCGGCGGCTGGACCGACGACATCATCAGCCGCATCATCGATACCTTCCTGTCCTTCCCGGCTATCGTGCTCGCCATCGCCGTGACCGGCGCGCTCGGTATCGGGCTGACCAATGGCATGATCGCGGTCGGCATCGTCATGTTCCCGGCGCTGGCGCGCATCGTGCGGGCGCGCACCCTCATTGTGCGGCAGGAACTCTATGTCGATGCCTCCAGGTGCTTTGGCGCCCCGGCATGGCATATCCTCTGGAAGCACGTGCTGCCGAATTCGCTGCCGCCGGTCATCGTCCAGGTGACGCTGCTGCTCGCCGCAGCGCTGCTGGCCGAGGCCAGCCTCAGCTTCCTCGGCCTCGGCATCCAGCCGCCGAACCCGAGTTGGGGCGCCATGCTGGCCCGCGCCTACCAGTATATGGAGATCGCGCCGGAGCAGATGTATGCGCCGGGGCTTGCCATTCTGGTAGTCTCACTGGCATTCAATGCGCTAGGGGAATCCCTGCGGATCGTGCTCGATCCGACCATGAGGGATCGCTGAGTTACGGGACTGTCCATGCCGTTCAGGAAGCTCTTGATCGCCAACCGCGGCGAGATCGCCATTCGCATCGCGCGCGCCGCCGCCGACGCGGGGCTCGCCATCGTTGCGATCCATCCGGCCGACGACGCCGCCTCGCTGCACGTCCGCACCGCCGACGAGAGCCACGAGATCCCGGGCCGCGGCGCGCGTGCCTATCTCGATATCGAAGCGGTCATTGCCGCCGCCAAGGCCACCGGTTGCGATGCCTTGCATCCGGGCTATGGCTTCCTCAGCGAGAATGTCTCCCTGGCGCGTCGCGCGGTCGAGGAGGGGATCACCTTCGTGGGCCCGCAGCCTGCGGCGCTGGAGCTGTTCGGCGACAAGGCCAAGGCAAAGGCGCTGGCCAGGGATTGCGGCGTGCCTGTTATCGATGGCACGGAGGGGCCGACCACGCTGGAGGAGGCGCGCGCGTTCCTCGCGGCGCATGGCGCTGTCATGATCAAGGCGATTGCCGGCGGCGGCGGCCGCGGCATGCGTATCGTCGATGACCCCGCGAGGCTCGACGAGGCTTACGCGCGTTGCCAATCCGAGGCGATGGCCGCATTCGGCAACGGTGACGTCTATGTCGAGCGGCTGATCCGCAAGGCCCGCCACATCGAGGTGCAGATCGTCGGCGACCGCCATGGCGCGATCAGCCATCTCTGGGAGCGCGAATGCACCATCCAGCGGCGCAACCAGAAGCTCATCGAGGTCGCGCCCAGCCCGTCGCTCAGCGAGGCCTTGCGCTCGCGCATCATCGAATCCGCCAAGCAGCTCGCCGCCGCCGCGCATTACGACAATCTCGGCACCTTCGAGTTCCTGGTCGATGACGACGCGCACGGCAACGACTCGCCGTTTGCCTTCATCGAGGCCAATCCGCGGCTGCAGGTCGAGCATACCGTGACGGAAGAGGTGCTCGGCATCGACCTCGTGCGGGCGCAGCTTGCGATCGCCGACGGCGCCTCGCTCGGCTCGCTCGGGCTGGCGCAGGCCTATGTGCCGAAACCGCGCGGCTATGCCATGCAGCTTCGCGTCAACATGGAAACCATGGACGAGACCGGCGCGACCCAGCCGACCGGCGGGACGCTTGGCGTGTTCGATCTGCCGTCCGGCCCCGGCGTGCGCGTCGATACCTTTGGCTATTCCGGCTACAGGACCAGCGCCGCGTTCGATTCCCTGCTCGCCAAGGTGATCGTGCATTCGACAGGCGCAGAGTGGAAGGACGCGGTGCAGAAGGCCAGCCGCGCGCTGCGCGAGTTCCGCATCGGCGGTGTCGCCACCAATATCCCGTTCCTTGCCGCGATCCTGGCGCATCCGGACTTCGCGGCCAACCGCATCTCGACCGGCTTCATCGATACGCATATCGCCGATCTCGTCGGCGCGGCCGAAAATGTCGAGACGTTGCTGGTCGAAGAGGCGCACCGGACACGTACGCCGGTCGAGGCCACGCCGTCCGCGGCGGGTCCCGCAGGCTCGGTGCCGGTGGCGGCGCCGTTGCAGGGAACCATCGTCACCATCGATGTCGCCGAAGGCGACCTGGTGCGACCCGGCCAGCAGGTTGCGGTGCTGGAATCCATGAAGATGGAGCATCTGGTCAACGCGCCGCATGGCGGCAAGGTGACGAAGATCGCCAGCCAGCAGCGGCACCACCTTGATGCAGGGCGAGGCGATCCTGTACCTCGAGCCGGTCGAACTCGACCACCACGATGTCACGGAAGAAGTCGAGGTCGATCTCGACCACATCCGCGCCGATCTCGCCGAGCTGAATGCGCGGCATGCCATCACGCGCGACGAGAACCGGCCGGGCGCAGTCGAGCGGCGGCGCAAGACCAACCAGCGCACCGCGCGCGAGAACATTTCCCAGCTCGTCGATCCCGGCTCGCTTGTCGAATACGGCTCGCTTGCGATTGCCGCGCAACGCCGCCGCCGCAAGGTCGAGGACCTGATCCAGAACACGCCGGCGGACGGCCTGATCACCGGCGTTGCCACCGTGAACGCCGAGAAATTCGGGCCCGAAGGCGCACGCTGCATGGTGATCGCCTATGACTACACCGTGCTGGCGGGCACCCAAGGCCACATGAACCACAAGAAGATCGACCGCATGCTCACGCTGACCGAGCAATGGCGGCTGCCGCTGGTGTTCTACGCCGAGGGCGGCGGCGGCCGGCCGGGCGATACCGACCGGCTCGGCATGACCGGGCTCGACGGCCCTTCCTTTGTGCAGTTCGCAAGGCTGTCCGGCCTCGTGCCGGTGATCGGCGTCGTCTCCGGCTACTGCTTTGCCGGCAACGCCGCGATGCTCGGCTGCTGCGACGTCATCATCGCTACCCAGAACGCGTCGATCGGCATGGGCGGTCCCGCCATGATCGAAGGCGGCGGGCTCGGCGTCTATCACCCGGCCGAAGTCGGCCCGGTCTCGTTCCAGTCGCCGAACGGCGTCGTCGATATCCTCGTCGAGGACGAGGAGGAGGCCACGGCCGTCGCGCAGAAATATCTGTCCTATTTCCAGGGCGCGGTGGCCGACTGGAAGGCGGCCGATCAGCGCCTGCTGCGGCGGGCGATCCCGGAAAACCGCCTGCGCGTCTACGACATCAGAACGGTGATCGATCTGCTCGCCGATGAGGGCTCGGTGCTGGAGATCCGCCGGGATTTCGGCGTCGGCATGATCACGGCTTTCATCCGCATCGAGGGCAAACCGTTCGGCCTGATCGCCAACAATCCAAAGCATCTCGGCGGCGCGATCGATGCGCCGGCCGGCGACAAGGCGGCGCGCTTCATGCAGCTCTGCGACGCCTTCGACATCCCGATCGTGTCCCTGTGCGATACGCCGGGCTTCATGGTCGGGCCGGAGGCGGAGAAGACCGCGATCGTCCGCCATGTGGCGCGGATGTTCGTCACCGGCGCGAGCCTCACCGTGCCGCTGTTCGGCATTGTGCTGCGCAAGGGCTATGGCCTCGGCGCGCAGGCCATGATCGGCGGCGGCTTCCATGCCTCCTTCTTCACGGTGGCCTGGCCGACCGGCGAGTTCGGCGGCATGGGGCTGGAGGGCTATGTGCGGCTCGGCTTCCGCAAGGAAATGGAGGCGATCGCCGATCCGGTCGAGCGCGAGAATTACTACAAGGCCAAGGTCGCCGAGCTCTATGCCAACGGCAAGGCGGTCTCGATCGCCTCCGTGCTCGAGATCGACGAGGTGATCGATCCCGCCGACACCCGCCACTGGATCATGTCGGGCCTGCGCTCGGTGCCGAAGCAGGAAGCCCGCACCGGCCGCAAGCGGCCCTGCATCGATGCGTGGTGATCAGAGATACCACGGCGAGCACCGACCTTCAACTGCGCGCCCTCGATCACCGGCAGCACCACGATCTGATTCATGCCCGCGGTGCGCGCCAGTGTTGCGGCCACGCAGCCGTCGACCTTGAGGTGCTCGTTGATCGCCGGCATGCCGGTTGCCCAGGCGCCGCCGATCGAGCCCTCGCCCTTGCCGATGCTTTTGCCGGCATAGAGCGAAGCGAGATCGGCGCCTTTGCTGCAATCGCCGGAGTGGAACGTCAGCGCGGAGCGTGCCGCGTTCGGCATCCAGATCTCGAAGCGCTGCGCGATCGGCGTCGCCTGCGCCGACAGGAACGTCATCACCCAGGTCTGGTCCGCGCCGGTCCGGTAGGGAATGCCGACGCCGCAATTGATGCCGATTTCGCTCGCTTCCTCCCAGCGCAGGAAGGCCTTTGAATTGTGGAGGTCCTTGATGATGAGCGGCATGCCGGCCTTCCAGGTGCGGCCGGGAAGGCCAAAGCCCTTGGGAAACCGTGTGTGGCGCGAGTTGAATTCGAACATGTCGGCGGTGCCGTAATAGCCGTCGACCAGCGCCATCTCGTGCGAGCGTTCCGCATCGTTGTGCCAGAGCTCGATGGCGCCGACATGCTTTTCGTCGTCGCCGCAGAACAGCACCATGACGGCCATCAGGAATTCGCCCGCGAATACCGGCAGCGCCACGCCGCAGGTCAGGCCCGGCCTCGATCGCTTCGTCGGTGCGCTTGAAATAGGAGTTGGCGAATTTTGTCAGGATGACGGGATGGCCCGAAGCCCAGGCCTTGCCGGGCAGGCCCTCGTCATAGGCGAACAGCGCATTCTCGCTGACCGCCTTGAATTCGGAATATTCATCGCTGCAGAGGCAGCCGCCGAATTCGAGCCGGGTGCGCGTGCGGTCCGGCACCCATAGTTCCACGACGCGGATGAATGTCTTCATGCGACGCCCCAGGCTCTTTGTTTGAGCATGATCCAGATCGGAAAACCGGTGTCCACTTTTCCGGGATCGTGCTTGCCGGCAAACCAGCATCCGCCATTTGGCGGCCTCATGGGCGTTCAAATTGAGGCAGGGTGGCAAGCGGTCGCTGCTCAAAGCACGCTTGCGAGTGCACCTCGGACGCTGCGAGTCACTCGTTGACCTAGGACGCCAGTTCGTCATACCCCTTGGCCGCCACCGCATCACATCGCTCGCGATAGGCCGGCGCGCTGCCGCTGTAGCGCGCGATGATGCGGGTGGTCTTGCCCTCGACATTCCGGTTGATGCCGGTCATCCAGGAATCCACCTCGTTGGACAGTAAGCCAACGCCGAGCGACTTGACGTGGTCGGTCCAGTCCCTGACGCCCTCGGGCGTCGCCTCCAGCCGCGTCAATCCATTGTCACGCGCAAAGCGCATCAACCCCGTGACCCAGTCGACGCTGTACTCGATGCTGCGCGGGATGTTGCCGAGCGCGGTGTGCGGACCCATGACCATCACCATGTTGGGGAAGCCGTGCACCATGAGGCCGAGATAGGTCTGCGGTCCGCTCTTCCAGACGTCCTTCAGCTTGATGCCGTCAACGCCGCGGAAATCGATCTTGTCAAAGCTGCCGGTGATGGCGTCAAAGCCGGTGGCGTAGATGATGATGTCGAACTCGTACTCTTTCGCGCTGGTCTTGATCCCCTTCGGCGTGATGCGCTCGATCGGCGTCTCCGTGATATCGACCAGCTCCACATTGTCGCGGTTATAGACCTCGTAATAAAAGGTCTCGAGCGGCAGCCGCCGCGTGCCAAAGCCGTGGTTCTTCGGGATCAGCTTTTCGGCAACTTTTGGGTCCTTGACGCGCTCGCGGATTTTTCGCGCCACGAAGTCGCTGATGGTGGCATTCGCCTTGCGGTCGATCAGGATATCGCGAAAATTGCCCTGCCAGATGCCGAAGCCGCGCTCGCCGTAGAGCTTCTCGTAGTTCGCCTCGCGCTCCGCGTCGGAAACCTCGAAGGCGCCGCGCGGGTCGGGCGTGTGGATGAAGCAGGCAAAGGTTTCCTGGCAGCGCGCGAACATCTCGGGATAGCCGGCCTTGATCTGCGCTTGCGTCTCGCGCGTCGATCTTGCCGTTGTGCAGCGGCGCGCACCAGTTCGGCGTGCGCTGGAACACGGTGAGATGGCCGACCTCGGCGGCGATGGTCTGGATGGTCTGCACGCCGGTGGCGCCGGTGCCGATCACGGCGACGCGCTTGCCGGCAAAATCGACCGGCTGCTTCGGCCAGCGCGCGGTGTGGAAGGACTTTCCTGCGAAGGACTCGCGGCCTTCGATGCGGGGCAGGGTGGGCGTCGAGAGCGGTCCGATCGCCGATGATCAGGAAGCGGCAGGTGAAGCGGCTGCCGTCTTCCAGGCGTCACGGCCCAGCTTCGCGTCGTCTCGTCATAGACGGCGGACGCGACCCGGCTCTTGAACTGGATGTCGCGGCGCAGATCGAACTTGTCGGCGACGTAATTGCAGTAGCGCAGCGTTTCCGGCTGGCCGGCAAAATGCTCCGACCATTCCCATTCGTCGAGCAATTCCTTCGAGAAGGAAAAGCCATAGGAATAGCTCTCGGAATCGAAGCGCGCGCCGGGATACCGGTTCCAGTACCAGGTGCCGCCGACATCGGTGCCGGCCTCGAACACGCGCACGCGCAAGCCCAGTTCGCGCAGGCGGTAGAGCTGGTACATGCCGGACAGGCCGGCGCCGATGATGATGGCGTCGTGGTCGAGATGGGCCGAATTTGGCGGCGAGGCGGCCGTCAAGGCGATACTCCCATTGGTTCGCGAAAGCTAGCCGCTCTGCGACTTCAGAACAAATGCCGTGACAGCATGGCCGTTGCAGTTTTCGGTCTGGCTGGCGAAAGTAGTGGCCCGGGTTTCAAGGGAAGGATGGCATGCCAGAAGGACGCTACCGGCTGATCGGATCGACCGCCTCACCCTACGCGATCAAGCTGCGGGCGTTGCTGCGCTATCGACGCATCCCGTTCGATTGGGTGATCATGACCAAGGCGTTGCGGGCGGCGACCGCACATCTGCGGCCGATGCTGATCCCGGTGCTGCAATACCCCGACGGAAGCTACCGCGGCGAAACCACGGCGCTGGCCTACGATCTCGAGGCGCGACACAAGGCGCGCTCGGTAATCCCAAAGGACAGGGCGGTTGCCTTTGTCTGCGACCTGCTCGAGGATCTCGCCGACGAATGGGCGGTGAAGCCGCTGTTTTTGTTTCGCTGGTGGGATCCGGAGGACCAGGCCTACGTTTCGCGCTGGGGGGCCGAGGAGTGGTCGACTTCGGAAGCTGAGAGCGGCAGCGCAGAGGAGATCGAGGAATTCCGGCAGCGGCAGATTTCCCGCATGGTGATCCTCGGGGCGACGGCGGAGAACAAGCCGCTGCTGGAAGAGAGCTATCGCCGGATGCTGGCGGCGTTCGAGCCGCATGTCGGCATGACCAGCTATCTGTTCGGCAGCCGGCCTTCGCTGGCCGACTTCGCCTGGTTCGGCCAGCTCAGCGAGATGGCGACCGATCCGACGCCGATGCGGATCATGCGCGAGCTGCGCGCCTTTCACCGATCATTGGGTGCGGCGGCTCGACGATGCCTCCGGCGTCGAGGGCGAATGGCATTCGCGCGATCGCGCGCTCGGCGGCATGGCCGAGGCGCTGCTGAAGATCGCCGGCGAACTCTATCTGCCGTTCCTGGTCGCCAACGCAGCAGGCCTTTGCGAACGGCGTCGAACGGCTGGAGATCAATGTCTGGGGCCTGCCTTATGCGCTGGCGCCGTTCAAGTACCAGGTCAAATGCCTGCAGCTGCTGCGCGAGAAATTCGCGGCGCTGGATGCGGCCGATCGCGCGGCGCTCAAGCCCGTGCTGGAGCGGACCGGCTGCTGGCCGCACTTGGCAGGAGCCTGACTGAACGCTCTTCGTCATGGCCGGGCTTGTCCCGGCCATCCACGTCTTACTTGGTCTCGCCTCAAGACATGGATGCCCGGGACTAGCCCGGGCATGACGACGAGTTTGCCGCGAAGCCGCTAGGTCTCGGGAAAGTCCTTGCGCATGGCGATCTCGGCGGCGTCGCCTGGCGAGATCACGCCGCTCTCGAACGCCTCTTGCGGCGCGGTGACGATGTCGTAGAGCGCGACTTGCTTGATGGGTTTGGTCAACAATTCCCTGATGCAGTCGGCCAGCGTCCCGGTATGGACGAGATACGGCGTCTTGCTGGTCAGGCGCTGATTGTTCAGCGACGGCCATTTTTTCAGGTCGGCAGGGGCGTCATAGGCGATCGTAAGGTCTTCTCGGAACATGCGTCAGGCCTGCGGCAAATCACTGCGCATCGTAGCGTGGTGCGGTAAACAGAGTCCGAACGGATTGCGGCAGGCTGGCAAACGACAGGCTGGCAAACGAAATGGGCCCCGGTGCGCTGTGGCATCGCGGGGCCCTGGGTTCTTCGATTTAGCGAAGAATGTTTGGCATAAGCCATTTCATATCAGTGATCGCATAGCACGTGGCCTTTGCGCTTCGATCCCTGCGGTTAGCGTTCAAATTGTCGGCGGCGCAACAACACGGTTTGCAGCTGCTCTACACCTTACCTTGCGCCGTGACCTTGCTGGAAGCAAGGTCGCATGCTTGAGCCGGTGGCGTCATGCTCCTCTCCAAGAGTGGGCCGACGGACTGTGTCCGCATTCCTGCCTGCCGCCCGGTGACCTCGCCGGTCGGCAATTCCTGCGTGGCGGGAAGCCGGTGCTTCGCAACCACGTACAGGTGCAGCACGCGCAAATGCTGCGCCCGATATTCCGAGGTGTCAAGTTGGCCTTGCGTCGGGTTCCGGCGCTTTGCACGATTAACCACATACCGGTTCCGAAAATCTATTTGCGATGACGGCTGCCGAGCGCGGCGGCGACGCTGTCGGGATTTTTGATGCGCTCCACCAACATGTCGATGCGATCCGTTCCCCAGAACAGTTCGCCGTTAAGCACCATGGTGGGCACACCGAACACGCCGAGTGTTTCGGCGTCATCGATGATGCGATCGTGCTCGGCGTGCGCAGCGCCGTTTACATAGCTCTCGAATTCGGCGGCCGAACCGCCGAGCGATGTAATGATGCCGGAAACCTCGGCGAGTTCGTCGACGTCGAGCTCGTGACTCCAGAATTTTTTGAACACAGTGTCGTGATAGGGGCGAAAGAAGCCATGACGCTGCGCGAACAGCATGCCGGCGCTGGCATGAAAGCCGTTGTAGATGCGACGCGGGCCCTTGATGGTCAGGCCTTGCGCGTTGGCGAGCCGCCGCGCGTCCATGTAGGAGTAACGCACCTTGCGCCAGAAATGCGGCGTGCGTTCTTCCACCGCGCCCATGAATTCGGGGATGCGCAGCGTATAGGGCAGCCATTCGAGCTCGACGCCCATGCTGTCTTCGATCTCGAACAGCCGCTTGTTCGCGATATAGGCAAACGGGCTCTTGTAGTCGGTGTAGACGCGGACACGCGGGCGGGACATGGGTGTTCCTTGCTCGGGCATCTATCATTAATCCCGGACATCATGGGTTGCCTAGGGGGAAGCGGCGCGCTCCCAATCCAGAAAATCGATTTGATCGAAGGAACGTTGCGGCTCATTGAGGAACAACACCAGCCGCAGGCCATCGGTCAAATATGGTTCGCCGGTGAGATTTACTTGTGGACTGGGCATGGACGATACGCCCACGCCGCGAACGAAGCCAAAGCGCGAAACAGCTCCTGACAGGAACAGGTCCTGCATCAGATAAAAGCGGTCCTGGTCTACGTCTGGGCTGATGACATGGGTCGTCAGATACCAGGATTGCGTCGTCAGCTTGATGCCGATGTCGCGACTGATTTGGCCGACCCACACCTGGAGCCCGTCAATCGTAAAAGGGGCCAGCCACAACCGCAGATGATTCCGCTGGCTAATGTTGTCGCGCGCTTTCTGCAGCGCGACGTCCTGCTGGCGCCCAAAGACGAATAGCGGGCTGACCGGTGCGTTGAGATATTCCCTTCCGAACAGGAAGGCCCGAATGGTGCGGTAAGTGCTGTGTATATCGAACGGCTCATCGAGCCGCCAGCCACGCTCGATGAAAGCAAATAGCGCGTCAATGCCGCGTCCGACTACCACAAGATTGAGCGGATCTCCATTGGTAGTGCCCGCCTTGTCGGTAACGCAGCAATGCAACTGTGTCAGCTTTTCGCGCAGTCCCGCGAGATCGACGGCTTGCACCGTTCCCGGCGGATAAATGCTTCTGAAGTCAACTTTTTCTATCGCATATGAGGAGCCCCCGACGGGTAGCACGAACCTGAACCGAAGCATCTGCCTGTCGGTCTCGAATCCGACCTCAAGCAGCTTCAAACCGCCTTCACGGTGCGTGAAGACGAAACCGGCGGCCGTCCGCTTTTGCGCAATTACATCCGGCAGCGGGGACTGCGCGATAACCGATGCAATCGATGCATTGGCGCTGCCGCTGCGCCACCAAACGCGAAGCAACCGTTCGACTTCTGGGGCCGAGAAATAGTTCAGGTCCGTGATAATCGGGAGGAAGCGAAGGCGCAGGTCGCTGGCGTTATCCACGCCCAGCCAAACGACTTGGATGCCATGGTCAGCCAGTGATGCGCCGAAATGCCGTTCGCTTTCGTCGTCGGTCAGCACCGCAGCGCGAACGGTCACCGCGCCCTGTTGGCTAACCTCCGCGCGGGACATGAAAGACTGTTCGGCCGCCAGGTCCCGGCCGGCATCGCCGGATCGACTGAATGCTGCGAACATTGTAAGCAGCACGACAGCTATGAACCGGCCGGGCCATCTCTTCATGATATCCTGATCCGATGCGGCCCATCGCGGCTGAGACCCGAAAGGCCTGACAGCTTTCTACCTCTTATGAGTAACGCTTGCCCGCTGTTGATCCAAGTCAACGCCGGCGCGCTTAATGTCCAGCTTCAGGTCAAACGGAGCTTCGTCAAACACCCGAATCGCGACCGGAATGGCGGGCAGTGGAACTACTAGGCGAGGGGAAGCCTGACCCGAAACGATGCGCCGCCATGGTCCCGATTTTTCGCCCAAATCTGCCCGTGATGCGCTTCGACAATGGTGCGCGCGATGGACAGTCCCATGCCCATGCCTTCCGCCTTGCTGGTGAAGAACGGCTCGAAGACCTCCTTCAATTTGCTTTCAGGGATACCCGGGCCGCGATCCGACACAGACAGCTCTGCAAATTTCTCGGTGAGCGAGGTCCGGACGCTGATGGTGCGGCTTTCCACAGGCGCATCCCTCATTGCATCGATCCCGTTCACTACAAGGTTCAAAATGACCTGTTGGATTTGAATACGGTCGCCAAGGATCGGAAGCTCATTTTGTGTGATCAAATGTGTCAGTTCGACTTTTCGCCCAACGGCAAGCGAAGAAGCAACTACAAGAGTTTCGCGAGCAACGTCATTTAGATCGAAATTCTTCAGCTCGAATGGCGCCTTTTTCAGAAAGCTTTTCATCCTCCGGATGACTTCGCCTGCGCGGTGGTCATCCCGCCAGATATCCTCAACAATCTCGCTCAGTTCTGCAATGTCAGGGACCGGAGATTTCAGAATTACCTTTGCGGTTTCCGCGTTTGTCAGAATAGCGCCGAGTGGCTGGTTGAGTTCGTGGGCCATTAAAGCCGTCAATTCGCCAGCAGTCGAGAAGCGCATGACACGGGCCAGTTCCGCCATGCTCTGTCGGGATTGCACTTCGGCAAAGCGACGCCGGCGATACTCACGCAAAAGGCCCAGGATAAGCGCACCTTGCAAGAGGATCACGACCGAAACCAGACCAATCTGCCAAGAATACCGCTCCCATACAGTTGGTTCTCGAAATACGATCTGCGCGCTGGGAGGCAGATGACTTTCGTTGATCTTCCATCGTTGCAACGCGGGCCATTCAAAGGTGAGTTGCGAAGGGACTTTGGCAACCGGGATATCCGATGCGCTTTCGCCAGCAAGGATACGCAACGCCATGTGCCCTGCTTGCTGTCCAATCGGATGTGACTGAACGATGTAGCCGCCAATGGCCCCCTTGTTGAGGTAGGAAGAGGCGGTGACGACGACCGGCCGATTAGCCCACTGAGCAATCTGGCTAGTCAATTCGGCAGGAATGTAGGAGACGCCATCGCTGGTGAAATAAATTCCAGTGTAGAGGACCGCTGTATTGTCCGGAAGCACTGCAAGTCGTTTGGCGAGATCGGCTAGCGGAAGGTCCATCAGATTGACAATTTCAACCTGTGCCTCAACAGCGGGCAGTTCATCAATGAAATGGCGAAAAAATGTTTGACGTTCCAGTGGATCGCCCACGATGGCGACCGCTTTAAGATTAGGCATGACGATCCGCGCAACCTTTACCATGTCCTGCAATGCCAATTGCATGGTTGCGCCGGTCACGTTGTTCGAAAGCGTCCTGCGTAACATGGTGGCTTCATCGATGGCCGCGAAAACAACAGGCACCGACGGCCAAAGTTGTTCGCGGCGACGCATGATGAAATCAAGCGCCGATACTCCGAACACGATTACAGCATCGATGTGTCTTTCACGGTATTTGGCCTTGAGGAATTCGACGAAGTCATTTTCGTACTCGGGGCCGAAAAACCGATTTGCGTCGAGATGCTCGGAAAAGAATGAAATCGGCGACTTGCTGCCTGCGTTCATGGTCGATCTGATGGCGCTGGCCACCGCCGTATTGAACGGCAAGCCCGCTGAAGATTGATCAAGCACCAAGACCGATCGCTCTGCTGGGCCGGCTGGCACCGGCGTAGGCAGCAGCAATCCGACAAACACAACGAGGATCAGGAAGGCACGGCCGCGCATCGAGTGTCACCGTCTGTTGGGCGGCGGGCTGCACCTTGCTTTGCGGCGCGGTATCGGAGGACTCCCTGCTCTGCAAACTACGATAGCAGGTCAAAGTATGTCTCGGAAGGTCCGCTTTGGGTCAAGAGGCGACCTTCCGCAGTGACCAGCGGACATCTGCTTTACCCCTAAAAGCGGACACCGCACATTTATTGTACACGCCCTAGCTCGATTGGGTCAGCCTGTAATCGTTCAAATCGGCATCATGCGTCATCTGCCAGTAGTCGACGAACCGCCACGGCATGGCCGAGAACACCCGGCCTTGGCTGTTGCGGTAATAGGTCGTCATGCCCGGATGGGTCCAGATCATCTGCTCGTGCTCGGCGTCGACTTTGCGCACATAATTGTCATGCGCATCCGGCCTGACGTCGATCGCGGCGAGATCGCGTTCGAGCATTTCGACCAGGCAGGAGGTGATGTAACGGCTCTGGCATTCCGACTGGAAGATCACGCTGCCGCCATGCGCCGGGCCGGAGTTTGGGCCGAGCATCACGAACATGTTCGGAAAGTCGGGCACGGTGAGGCCGAGATAGGCGGTCGGATTGTCGTTGGTCCAGGCTTGCCTGAGATCCTTGCCGTCGCGCCCGGTGATGTTGAGCCGCGCCGCCATCTCCGTGACCTTGAAGCCGGTGGAGATCACGATGATGTCGTGGGCACGCACTCTGCCGTCGGCGGTGACGATGCCCCCGGCGGAAAAGCGGTCGATCGGGTCGGTGACCAGCTCGACATTCGGCCTGGTCAATGTACGGAACCAGTTATTGTCGAGCAGGATGCGCTTGCCATAGGGCGGATAGGCCGGCACGCATTTTTCAATGAGGTCGGGACGGTCCTTCAGCTCGGAGTGAATGAAGTCCGTCAGTTCCTCGCGATGCCGGTCGTTGCCCTTGTTGACAGCGCGTTCGGGATGCGGCCAGGCGGGATCCTTGCGCAGGAACGGCAACAATCCGTCGCCATAGCGCCAGAACATGTTGAAGCGATACCACTGCACGTAAAACGGCAGATGCGCGAGCAGCCATTGCGCGCCCGGGGTGATCGGATCGGAATATCCCTGGACAGGCCGTGCCCATTGCGCGGTGCGCTGATAGACGGTGATGGAAGCGACGCGCTCGGCAATACCAGGCACCAGTTGCATGGCGGTTGCGCCGGTACCGATCACGGCAACATGCTTGCCGTCGATGTTGATGTCGTCCTTCCACATCGCCGAGTGAATCTTCAGGCCCGCAAAACTTTCGTCGCCTTTGAAGCGGGCAGGAGCGGGATCGTTGAGCTGGCCGATCGCGCTGACCAGCACGGTCGATTCGAACGTCTCTTCGCCGCCCTTGGTTCTGAGCCTCGAAATCCAGCGCCGCTTGCTTTCGTCCCAGTGCGAAGACGTCAACTCGGTGTCGAGGCGGACATTCCTGCGGATATCGTGTTCGCCGACGACCTTCAGCAAATAGTCGTGCAGTTCCTGCCGTTGCGCGAAATAGCGCGTCCACGGGATTTCGCGCGCCGAACGAGAAGGAATAGGAATGGTTCGGCGTATCGACGCCGCAGCCGGGATAGCGGTTGACGTACCAGGTGCCGCCGATCTCGGCATTCTTCTCGACGATGGTGTAGGGGATGCCGAGCCGGCCGAGCGCGACGCCAAGCGCGATGGCGCAGACGCCGGCGCCGACAATCAGCACATGCTGTTCGGCGAGCTTTTCGTTAGAAGGACGCTTGCCCCAGCGCATTTCGCGCGGGATGAAGCCCATCTCTTCGCGCATCAACGGGGCATATTCCGGTGTGACATTCTCGCCGAGTGTGGCGCGCATCATCGTCAGCATCAGTTCGTTGCCGGGGTCGGTGATCACGGGCTTCGGCTCGCCCTTTTCGAACAGTTTCAGCACGGCAGCGCGGATCTCGTCCTGGATCTGCTTTGGCACGCCGGCGTCGGGATCGGGGATCAGCCGCACGTCGCGCTTTGGCTTGTAGGGTGGCTCCAGCCAGCGCATGTCGCCGGTCATGTGCACCAGCACCATCAAGAGCACGCGGATGTCGCCCTCGGCGATGGCGGAGGCGAGATCGTGTTGCTTGCGGGGGCGTTCGATATTCATATCGTCCACCTCAACTGGCCGGCGGCTGCGGCAGGCCGCCATAGGCGCCCCAGGTCGCGCCTGCGAGAAAGCCGCAATCGACCGGCAAATTGATGCCGGTGACGGCGCTGCTCGCGGGCGAGAGCAGCCATGCGATGGCCTGCGCCACCTCGACCGGTTCGACCATCCGGTTCATCGCGGCGTAGCGCTCCATCAGCGGCTTGTTCATCGCGCCCGAGGCGATGCCGGCCTCAAGCGCAACGGTGCGGGTAAAGCCGGGCGAGACCGCATTGACGCGCACGCCAACGCTGCCCCATTCGGCGGCAAGCGTCTGCGTCACCTGGATGACGCCTGCTTTCGCCGCGGTATAGGCATGGATCGGGCCTGAGGTCATGCCGGCGACGGAGGCGACATTGACGATGGCGCCATGGCGACGCTGCGCCATCCGCACGCCGACGCTGCGCGCCACCATGAAGGTGCCGCGCAGGTCGATATTGACCTCGCGGTCCCATTGCTCCATCCGCACCTTTTCGAGGCGGTGCATCTTGCCGAAAATGCCGGCGGCATTGACGAGGCCCGATGATCGGCCCGTGCGCCTTCTCGATATCGGCGATGCCCGCGACCACGCTGCCTTCGCTGGCGACGTCGAACGGCGCGGGCCACAGGATCGCGCCGCCCTCGATCGGTTCGGGCTGGATGTCGACGATAACGACCTTCTTGCGTTGTCCGGCGAGCAGCGTTGCGGTCGCCGCACCAATGCCGCGGCTGCCGCCGGTGACGAGAATGATACCCTCGGCGTTCATATGCGTTTGCCCTCCGGCTTGACCAGCCCGCGGGTGATCAGTTTTTCGTAAGCCGTCTTGACGTGATCGGGCACATCGACAACGCCGCCATCCTTTGCGTAGGAGTAGCGCAGGCTGAGATAGCCGCGCCCACCCATCAGCATGTGCACAATGGCTTCGAATTCCTCGTCGCTGTAGTCGACGATGGCGCCGGCTTCCCGCGCGCGCTGCAGGATGCGGACATAGGCGGTCGCGACGTTGTCGAGATGCTTTTGGTAGCCGGCCGGTGCAAAGAATTCGGCCTCGTTGAGGATGCGGAGGAACTCCGGCACCTCGCGGATGAAGTCGAAGAAGGCGGCAAAGCGCTCGATCTCCTGCCGCGCCGCGTGCCCGCTCGAGGTGCGGTCGCGAATGAAGCGCACCATGTCGACACCAATTTTTGGCAGCAATTGATCGAGCAGCTCCTGGCGGTTCTCGAAGTGATTGTAGAAGGTGCCCTGCGCGACGCCCGCCGCCTCGGTGATGCGGGCCACGGAGGCTTCGGCGTAGCCGTATTTGCCGACCATCTTGGTCGCGGCCTCGAACAGTTTTTGCTTGGTCCAGGCGTTGCGCTCGACCCGGTTGAGTTTGGTCACCTTGGCGGATGCAGCTTGCGTCATGTGGCAGTCTCGAGTTCGGCGCGCAGCACGCGCTTGAGGATTTTTCCGGAAGGGTTTCGCGGCAGGCTGTCGCGAACGATCAGGTGTTTCGGCACCTTGAAGCCGGCGAGGCGCGTGCGGCAGTGCGCGGTGAGTTCGGGCAGTTCAAGCGCGGCGCCATCGGCGAGCACGACGATGGCCACCGGCATCTCGCCCCAGCGCGCGTCCGGCATGCCGATCACCGCGGCTTCGCGCACCTGCGGCAGCTCGTAGATCACGCGCTCGACTTCGGAGGAGGCGATGTTCTCGCCGCCGGAGATGATCATGTCCTTCTTGCGGTCGGTCAGATACAGAAAACCGTCCGCGTCGAGGTAGCCGACGTCGCCGGTGCGCAACCAGTCGCCGAAGAAGGCAGATGCGGTCTTTGCCGGGTCCTTCCAGTAGCCTTGCGTGACTTTCGGCCCGCGCAGGCAGATCTCGCCGTTCTCGCCGGGGCCAAGCCGGTCGCCGGCGTCGTCGCGAATTTCGATTTCGACATGGGCGATGGCACGACCAGTCGAGCCGATCTTTTCGATCTCGCGGCCCGGCTCCATGAAGGTGTCGCCGCCGCAGCTTTCCGTGAGACCATAGGCGTCGATGTAGCGCGCATTGCGAAAATAGTCGGAGAAGGCGCGGATGCGCACCTCCGGCGTCTTCTCGCCGCCGCCGATGGCCCATTGCAGGCTGACGACATCGTAGCGGTCGCGGGCAGGGCAGGTGAGCAGCGCCGTGGTCATGACCGGCGCGAACCATGCCGCGTTGAGCTTTTCGCTCGCGATTGCGGCGAGCGCCGGCTCGGGCTCGAAACTGCGATGGATCGACATCAGGCCGCCATGCCAGAGCACGGCGATGCCGGGCAGGTCGAGCGCGCCGACATGGTAGAGCGGGCCGACCACGAGCAGGCGCGTCTGCGCGTTCAGGCCGAGCACCAGCGTCTGGTCGGCCGACTTCCAATAGATGTTCTCATAGGTGAGCATTACGCCCTTGGGACGATCGGTCGTCCCCGACGTGTACATCAACCGCATCAGGTCACGTGGTTGGACGCGATGCATCGGCGCGGGGCTCACGTCCGGCGCAAGATGCGTAACGCTTGCCTGGGCGCTTTCGTCCAGCAGCACGACCGGCGTCCCGCAGGCGATCGACGACAGCTCCTCGTCGGCAATCAGGATTTTCGCACCGGCATTGCCGACGATGTAGCCGACTTCATCTGATGATAGCCGATAATTGATCGGCAGAAACACCGCGCCGATATGGCTGGTGGCAAACACCAGTTCGAGGAAAGCGGTGCTGTTCTTCATCAGCACGGCGACGACATCGCCGGGGCCGATGCCGCGGGAAGCGAGCCAGCCGGCTACCTTGCCGATGCGGCGGTCGAATTGCGCATAGGAGATATCTTCGCCGCGGTATTTCAGCGCACAGCGGTCCGCCGTCCGCCTCGCATGAAACGCGATGAAGCTCGACAGGTTGATCATTTCCCGCTCGAAAGGCCGATTCCCGGCCCGGTTTCCTTTTAGATGAACTCTGACTCGTAATTCATGTTTGGCTTGACGTCACCCCCTTGGCTCTGAAATCCTGCCATGCATGGAGACGGTACGATCTCCGACAAGGGATTTTGGGGAAACGAAACCCGACAGGGAGAGTAAAATGACGAGAACCCGCAAACCGGGCATCAGCCGCCGCGCGACGCTCGCGCTGATGGGCGCCGGTGCTGCAACTCTGGCGACCCCGTGGGTCGCCCGTGCGCAGGCCAAGACCATCAAGGTCGGCATGCCGACGATTTTGTCGGGCCGCGTCGCGCAACTCGGCACCTCCTCGCGCAATGGCGTGATGATCGAGGTCGACAAGGTCAATGCCGCCGGCGGCCTCGCCGGGCGCCAGATCGAGATGGTGGTGCGCGACTCCAAGGGCCAGCCGCAGGAAGCCGCGCGCGTCGCGCGCGAACTCGTCAACACCGACGGCTGCGAACTCCTGATCGATGCAGAGGCCTCTTCCGGCGCGTTCGCCGTGCACGAAGTCGCGCGCGACCTCGGCGTGCTCTGTATCCACACCAATTCGGAGACCTCGTCGCTGACGGCCGATCCCAAGCAGCATGTTCCGAACGTGTTCCGTACCGCGCGGCAGGGCGTGCACGATTCCATCGCCGGCGGCAGCTATGCGGCGGCGATCGCCAAGGCCAAGGGATTGAAGAAGTGGGCGACTTGCGCGCCGGACTATGCCTATGGCCGCGACACCACGGGCGAGTACACGCTGTACCTGAAGCGCTTCGCACCCGACATCGAGATCATCAGCGAGTCCTGGCCAAAGCTGTTCCAGCCCGATTACACCGAGGTGGTGACCAAGATCCTGCAGGCCAAGCCGCAGGCGCTCTATACCTGCCTGTGGGGCGGCGATCTCACCTCCTATATCGACCAGGCCAACATCTACGCGCTGTTCAGCGCGATGGAGGTGTTCGCGGTCAACATGGCCGACTACACCGCGCTGACGGTGGTGAAGAACCTGCCCAAGGGCATCCACTCCGGCAACCGCTACATCAAGACCTATCCGGCGACGCCGGAGAACGCGGCCTGGGGCGATGCCTACAAGGCGAAGTACAACGAGTATCCGACCAACTGGTCGTGGGAGAACGCGACCGCGATCATGCTGCTGGCGGAAGCCTCCAAGAAGGCGAACTCCGCCGACGGCAAGAAGATCGCGGAAGCCTTGCGCGGGCTGAAGATCAAGTCGCCATTCGGCGCCGACGGCACCGTGACCATGCGCGCCGAGGACCAGACCCTGATCGGCTATGCGATCGGCTGGGGCACCACCATCCCGCAGGAGCCCTATGTGCCCGAAGTGAAGGCCGGGGACTGGAAGACCATTCTCGAACTCGAAGCCGAGTGGAAGAAGAGCAAGGGCTACACCTGATCGATCGGTGCTGGCGGGAGCGGCGCGCCGCTCCCGTTTTCGCGCGAATGGCTTTCCTGCGGGCCGCTGATGGCTCGGGTTGACGGATATCTCCCTTGGATCTCGACGCGCTCACCGGCTGCCTCGTCACCTCCGCCTGCCTGGTGACGCAGGCAACCAGCGGCCTCATCATCGGCATGCTGCTGTTCCTTGTCGCGGTCGGATTGACGCTGATCTTTGGCGTGTTGAAGGTCGTCAATTTCAGCCACGGCGCCTTCTACATGTTCGGCGCCTATTTCGCGATGACCACCTACCAATTGTCCGGCAGCTTTGCGCTGGCGATGCTGGCAGGCGCCGTCGGCACCGCGATCATCGGCCTCGTCTTCGAGCGCGGCTTCATGAGCCGGGTCTACGGCCGTGATGTGCTGATGCAACTCCTCGTCTGCTACGCCTTCGTGCTGATCTTCGACGACGTCGTGCGCATGATCTGGGGCCCGGAGTTCAAGTCGATGGGCATGCCGGCGGCCTTCCAGGTGGTGCCGCTGTTCATCGCAGGCGGCGTGGTCCCGCCGTACTACCTGCTTCTGATCGGCGTGGCGCTGGTGGCGGCACTGATCCTTGGTCTTGGGCTCGCCCGCACCCGCATCGGCAAGGTGATCCGCGCCGCCGCGCATAATCCCGGCATGGTCTCCGCGCTCGGCATCAACACCGGGCTCATCTACGGCGGCGTGTTTGCGCTCGGCGGCGGGCTTGCAGGGCTTGCCGGCGCGCTCGCGGCTCCCGTGCGATCGCTCACGCCGGGCATGGGATTTTCGGTGCTGATCGAATCCTTCATCGTCACCGTGATCGGCGGCATGGGCTCGATCCTCGGCGCGCTGGTCGGCGCGCTCCTGATCGGACTGATCCGCTCCTTTGGCTCGCTCGGCTTTCCCTTGTTCACGGAAGGGCTGATGTATCTCTTCATGGTGATCGTGCTGGTATCGCGACCTTCAGGCCTGTTCGGCAAGGAAGTGGCATGAGTGGGATTTCGGCCGAGCAGGGCGTGAAGCCTGTCGTCACCTCCGGAGCGGCTACGCGATACCGCGACGTGTTGATCGCGCTCGCCGCCTTTATCGTGCTTGCGCTATTGCCGGCGCTGACCTCGAGCAAATTCCTGCTCGATTTCGTGATCCGTTGTTCGGCCTATGGCCTGTTTGCGACCTCGCTCAACCTGCTGGTCGGCTACACCGGGCTGACGTCGTTCGGGCACGGCATGTTCTTTGGCCTCGGCGCCTACGGCTTCGGTCTCATGATGCAGAAGACCGGCGTGCCGGTGCCGGTTGCGTTCGTTGCAACGCTTCTGATCACGCTGGTGGTCGCGGCCGTGATCGGCGCGATCTGCGTCCGCTTGAAGGAAATCTATTTCGCCTTCGTCACGCTGGCGTTCCAGATGCTGATCCACTCCACCATCCTGTCCTGGGTGTCCTTCACCGGCGGCGATCAGGGCTTGCGCGGCGGCATTCCGCGGCCGGCGTTCTTCGGCATCGATCTGTCGAACCACCTACATCTCTATGTCTTCAGTTGCGCGTTGCTGGTGATCGGGCTGTTGCTGATGCGCCAGATCGCGCAGTCGCCGTTCGGCTATACCTTGCGCATGATCCGCGACAACGCGAGCCGCGCGAGCTTCGTCGGCATCGACGTCTATCGGGCAAAACTCACCATTTTCGTGCTGGCGGCGCTGTTTGCTTCCGTCGGCGGCATGATCATGGCGCTGTTTGTTTCCGGCGCCTATCCGGAATTCGCTTACTGGACCATCTCGGGCGAGGGCATCTTCATCAATATGCTCGGCGGCGTCACCACGTTCCTCGGGCCGATGGTCGGCACGGCGCTGTTCCTGATACTCAACGACACCGTGACGCGGCTCTCCGAGTATCACGGCATCTGGCTCGGCATCGTCATCCTGTTCTTCGCCATCGGCCTGCGCAAGGGCCTGATGGATTTCGCCTTCGAATGGTACACGCAACGGCGCGACGCGAAGGAGCAGGGCTAGCCATGCTCGAGATCCGCGGGCTCTCAAAATCCTTTGGCGGCGTCAAGGCGACCGACAACGTCTCGCTCGATTTCGCTGACGGCTCGCTCACCGCCGTGATCGGCCCCAACGGCGCGGGAAAGAGCACCTTCTTCAACCTGATCACCGGTGCGCTGAAGCCCGATGCCGGGCAAGTATTGCTCGACGGCGTCGATCTCGCCGGCCACACACCGCCCGACATCGTCCGCCACGGCATCGGCCGCGCGTTCCAGGTCGCCAGCATCTTTCCCTCGCTGACGGTCGAGGAAACCATGCTGGCCGCTGTTGGCGCCGACCTGCGCCGGGCGAGCGTGCTGCACCGGCGCTTTCCGCTTGGCGAGACGCGCGACCGCGCCGAACAGGCCATGGAATTGCTCGGGCTTGCCAACAAGCGCCGTCGCACTGCGGCGACGCTGTCGCATGGCGACCAGAAGCTGCTCGACATTGCGCTTGCGCTGGTGCTCGATCCAAAAGTGCTGCTGCTGGATGAGCCCACCGCCGGCATGGGCACCGAGGAGCGCTGGCGCATGATCGACAAGGTGCGCGAGCTCTGGGAGACGCAGAAGATCACGGTCGTCTTCATCGAGCACGACATGGACATCGTGTTCAAGATCGCGCCGAAAATCGTCGTGCTGTGCTACGGCCGCATCCTCGCGTCAGGCACGCCGGATGCAATCCGCAGGGATCAGGGCGTGATCGACGCCTATCTCGGCACCGAGCATCATGGAGCGGTGGCATGAGCGGCGACGTCGTCATCCAGGTCGACGACCTCGACGTCTATTACGGGACGAGCCAGATCCTGTTCGGCGTTGCGCTGTCGGTTCGCCAAGGCGAGACCATGGCGCTGCTCGGCCGCAACGGCGCCGGCAAGTCCACCACCATGAAGGCAATCATGGGGCTTGCGCCGGCACGTCGCGGCCGGGTGCTGCTGCAAGGGCCAACTGGTATCCGGCTTGAAGCCGCATCACATCGCGCGCGCGGGGCTCGGATTCGTGCCTGAAGATCGCCAGGTTTTTCCGGAACACACGGTCGAGGACAATCTCGAGATCGGCCAGAAGAAGGGCCCGAACGGCGAGGACGACTGGCCGATCAAGCGCATCTATGACGTCTTTCCGCTGCTGGAGCCGCTGCGCCATCGGATCGCCGGAAAACTCTCCGGCGGCGAGCAGCAGATGCTGGCGATCGCCCGCACGCTGATGGGCAATCCGGCGTTGCTGCTGCTGGATGAGCCGAGCGAGGGGCTGGCGCCGATCATCGTGCAGCGGATCGGCGAATTGTTGCGGCAGCTCCGCGGCACCGGCGCCACCGTCCTGATCGCCGAGCAGAACATGCATTTTTGCCTTGGCCTTGCGAGCCACGCGACGGTTATCGACAAGGGCCAGATCGTCTACACATCCTCCATCGACGAGTTGAAGGCCAACGACAGCATCCGGCAGCGCTATCTGGCGCTTTGGCGGTAGGTTTCGTCATTCCGGAGCGCCTCGAAGAGGCGAACTATGGGGCGCACTTGCGCCCCTGAGAATCTCGAGATTCCGGGTTCGATGCTTTGCATCGCCCCGGAATGACGGCTGAGGGTTCGGCGGAGTAGGGAGCATCAATGGCGGAAAAGCTAACGCCGACGCACGAGGCGCCATACCGCGGCCTGCGCGTGCTCGATTTCGGGCAGGGCATCGCCTCGCCCTATTGCGCGATGCTGCTCGGCGTCTACGGCGCCGATGTCATCAAGGTCGAGCCGCCGGAGGGCGACTGGTCGCGCTATCTCGGCACCACCTACGGCAATCACACCACGCTGTCGGCGGTCTATAACCGCGGCAAGCGCAGCCTCTGTCTCGACATGAAGCACAGGGATGGCATCGCCGTGGCAAGGCGTCTCGCGAAGCAAAGCGACGTACTGATCGAAGGCTTTCGTCCCGGCGTCGCCGCGCGGCTCGGCCTCGGCTACGAGGAGCTGTCGCGCGACAATCCCGGCCTGATCTATCTCTCGGTCAGCGGTTTCGGTCAGAGCGGGCCGTATTCAAAGCGGCCCGGCTCGGATTCGGTGGCGCAGGCCTTTTCCGGGTTTGTCTCGATCAATGTCGGCAATGACGGCGTGCCGCATCGCGCCGGCACCACCATCTCCGACGTCGTCACCGGCGTCTATGCCTTCCAGGCCATCGCCACCACGCTGTTCGCCCGCGCGGCGACCGGCACCGGGCGCTGGATCGACGTCAATCTGGCGCAATCCACCGCGGCATTGCTCGGCCACAAGGCCGCCGAACATGTGCTTGAAGGCGGTACGCCCGCGCGCACTCAACGTGCCCGCCGGCACCTATCAGTCAACCGACGGCTGGATGATGGTGACGCTGGTGAACGAGCCGCAATACAAGCGCCTCTGCGCCGCGATCGGACGCGAGGACCTTGCGACCGATCCACGCTTTGCCGATTTCGCGCGGCGCGCGGATTCGGCGGACGCGCTGATCCCGCAATTGCGGGAGGTCTTCCGCACCGACTCGAGCGAAGCTTGGCTGGCGCGCCTGCACGCCGCCGACATCATCGCCGAGCGGATCCACAATCCCGGCGAATGGCTGCGCAGCGTTCATGTCGAGGCAACGAAGGCGGCCGTGTGCCAGGACACGCCGGGCGTCGGCCTCGTCTATTCGCCGCGTACGCCGGGGATCGCTGAGCCTCTCCGAAGACAATCTGCGGCCCGCGCCCGACATCGGGCAGGACAGTGTCGAGGTGCTGCTGGAGGCAGGCCTTGAGCGCGGCGCGATCGAGGATTTGATCAAGGCCGGTGCAGTGCGCGCGGCAAAGGGAGGCGGGGCATGAGTGCCGATCTCGTTCGCTATTCTGTCGCAGGCGGCATCGCCGAGATCATGCTCGACCGCCCGCCGGTCAATGCGCTGAGCATGCCCCTGATCGAGGCACTGCTCGCAGCGCTCGCCAAAGCGCGCGATGACGAGGCCGTGCGCGCGGTGATCGTCGCCAGCGCCCACAAGGTGTTTTGCGCCGGACTCGATCTCGACATCGTCAGGGGCAAGCCCGCGATCGAGACCAAGAAGTTCCTCGAGAAGCTGTACTTCGCGCTCAACGACACGCAATACCGTATGGGCAAGCCGACCATTGCCGCGGTCGATGGCGCGGTGCGCGCCGGCGGCATGACCATCGCGATCTCCTGCGACATGATCATCGCGGGCGATGCCTCGACCTTCGGCTATCCCGAGATCGACGTCGGCCTGATCCCGGCGATCCATTTCGTGCAATTGCCGCGGCTGGTCGGCAAGCATCAGGCGTTTGGTCCGCTGTTCCTCGGCGATCCCTTCGATGCCGCGACGGCGTTCCGCATGGGCCTGCTCAGCGAAGTCGTGCCGAAGGGCACCGCGCTCGACCGCGCCCGCGAAATCGCGCGGCGGTTTGCCGCAAAAATCGCCCATCGTCATGAAGATCGGCCGCGACGCCTTCATGCGCGCGATCGACGCCGATTTCCGCCGCTCGGTCGAGAACGCCGCGGAAAGCTTTGCGCTGGTCGCGAGCACCGAAGACTGTCAGGAAGGGTTGAACGCGTTCGTCGAGAAGCGGACGCCGAACTACAAGGGACGCTAGATGGCAGGGCTTTATTTCGAGGAGTTTGTGGTCGGCCAGGAGTTCCACCACGAATTCTCCCGCACCGTGACCGAGATGGACAACACCATGTTCAGCCTGCTGACCATGAATCCGCAGCCGCTGCATCTCGATGCCGAGTTCGCCGGGAAGACCGAGTTCGGCCAGCGGCTGTTCAACAGCCTCTACACGCTCGGCATCATGATCGGCATGAGCGTGTATGACACCACGCTCGGCACCACCGTCGGCAATCTGGGCATGACCGAGGTCAAATTTCCCAAGCCGGTGTTCCACGGCGATACCCTGCGGGCGCACACAAAAATCATTTCCAAGCGCGCGAGCAAGTCGCGGCCAGGGCAGGGTCTTGTCGAGTTCGAGCACACCATGACCAACCAGCGCGGCGAGGTGGTGGCGACCTGCCGCCGTACCGGGCTGATGCTCGGCAAGCCGAAGGCGTAATGCGATGCGATCTCTCCTGTTCGTGCCCGGCGACAGCGTCCGGAAATTCGAAAGCGCCAAGAAGACGGCGGCTGATGCGCTGATCCTCGATCTCGAGGATTCCATCGCGCCCGAAGGCAAGGTCGCCGCGCGCGGCATTGTCAGGCAGATGCTGGATGCGCGCAATCCGGCGCAGAAGATGTACATCCGTGTCAACGCGCTCGACACCGATATGACGCTCGGCGATCTCGCGGCGGTCATACCGGGCCGGCCCGACGGCATCGTGCTGCCGAAATGCGCCGGCGCCACTGATGTCAACAAGCTCGCGCTCTATCTCGATGCCTTCGAAGCGGCCTTCGGCGTTGAGCAGGGCACGACGCGGATCATCACCGTCGCGACCGAAACGGCGCGCGCCGTGCTCAAGCTGATGGATTTTGAGAACATGAGCCCGCGGCTGTGGGGCATGATGTGGGGCGCAGAAGACCTTGCCGCATCGCTCGGCGCCTCGCGCAATCGCACCGATGGCCGCTTCAACTCACCGTTCGTGCTGGCACGCGACCTCTGCCTGATCGCTGCCGCAGCCGCGGGAGTGGTTCCCCTCGACACCATCGCCGCCGATATCAACGATCTCGACGCGCTGAAGGCGGAGTCGATCGCCGCCCGGCAGGACGGTTTTCTCGGCAAGGCCGTGATCCACCCCAAGCATGTCGATGTGGTCAACGCCGCCTTCATGCCGACGGACGAGGAAATCGCCTGGTCGGAGCGCGTGGTCGCCGCCTTTGCCGGTAACCCTTCCGGCGTCGTCAAGATGGACGGCAAGATGCTGGACAAGCCGCACCTGCGCGCCGCGGAAAAGATTTTGGCGATGCGGCGGGGGTGAGCCCTGCTTCCTTCTCCCCTTGTGGGAGAAGGTGGCGCGGATGCAATCCGCGCCGGATGAGGGGTCTCGATCTGCGGAAACAGACCCCTCACCCGTCCGCGATGCTTCCGCATCGCGTCCACCCTCTCCCACAAGGGGAGAGGGAGACGTATTTCCGTTTTCACGAATTCGTGAAATCATAAAATTTCTCTTGCCTCGTCGGGCAAATCACTGGCACTGGTCCGCTCACCCCGGCCCGCCGGAGGGACGGATCATGATCGTCACGAGACGTTGGGCGGGGGTGCGATGGACGCTGCGGCGTCAGGCGGGTTCGCTCGCCGGACGAAACGTCCGCAGCGTACGGCGAAGTCGTGTGGTCCTGGCGCCGCGACCGTGGCGTCTATCCGGTCCGGCCTGTGCTGGGGAGGCAACGGTGACAATAAACGCCGCTCACCGGGGAGAGCACGAAGCAAACCGTCAAACCATTGCGCGGGGAAAGCCGGTGTGACTGGCTGAACCTGTGGTGGACTTACTGGTGGGCTTTTTTTGCTTGCCCCCCAGGCTGCGGGTGCGGTTAGCGCCCGGCTTTCCCTGCGCCCTTTCTTCAGAGAGGGACAACGAAATTGCAGAACTCGGGCGAAATCGTGCCGCGGGAATGCTGTCGGCTGTTTGAAAGCGGATCAGCAAACTCGACTGTCGTCCCGGCAAGCGAGCGTAGCGAGCGCCGATCCTGGGACCGATAACCACAGGGAGCGTTTTGCGAAGGCTGGAGCTCGAGCATGCTTCCGCAACTCAATGCCGAGCTATGGGTCTCTGGCTGTTCGACAGGGACGACAGCACCCGAGGTGTACGAGCCGGACAGCGCCTCGACGCAACTCCACCCCATTTCCCGCATGACGGAACCGATTTTCGCGCCGCTTTACTCGCGCACGCCTCTCACTCTATCGTCACGCCCGAATCCGATCGCCCGCCAAGCGGCGACGGGGAGGGAGCGAGACGATGGCCCCGGCAGAGGCATTGCAGCGCGGCCTCGCGTCAACAGACGTGAGCGATCCGCTGCTCTACCAGAATGACAGCTGGCGGCCGCTGTTTGCGCAGCTTCGCCGCGACGATCCCGTGCACTATTGCGAGACCTCGCCGTTCGGCCCCTATTGGTCGGTGACACGCTACGACGACATCTTTGCCGTCGAACTCGACCATGAGAACTATTCCTCGGCCTCCGAACTCGGTGGTATCCAGGTGGCCGACCAGCCCAAGGGGCAGGAACGCCCGAACTTCATCCGCATGGACCCGCCCGGCCACACCGCGCATCGCCGCACCGTCGCGCCGATCGTGGCCCCCTCCAATCTCGCCAATTTCGAGCAGCTGATCCGCAAGCGCACGTCCGACGTGCTCGACGCGTTGCCGCGCAACGAACCGTTCGACTGGGTCGAGCGGATATCGACCGATCTCACCAACATGATGCTGGCGACGCTGTTCGATTTTCCGTGGCAAGATCGCGCGAAACTGACCTGGTGGTCCGATGTTGCCATCGCCAATGTCGCTTCGCCGGATGCGGTCGTTCATTCCGAGGCGGAACGAACGCGCCGAGATGATCAAGATGGGCGAGTATTTCCGCAAGCTGTGGGATGCGCGCATCGATGCGCCGCCGACCTTCGACCTCGTCTCGATGCTGGCGCATTCGGAGGCGACGAGAAATCTCGACACGCGCGAATTCATCGGCACCATCGGCGCTGCTGATCGTCGGCGGCAACGACACCACGCGCAACACCATGACCGGCGGGCTGATGGCGCTGGTGGAAAATCCCGGCGAGTTCGACAAGGTGCGCGCGCGTCGCGAACTGATCCCGAGCCTGGTGTCGGAAATGATCCGCTACCAGACCGCGGTGCTGCACATGCGCCGCACCGCGCGCCGCGATGTCGAGCTGTGCGGCCGCAGGATCGCCAAGGGCGACAAGGTCGTGATGTGGTACATCTCCGGCAACCGCGACGAGGACAAGATCGAGCGCGCCGACGAATTCATCATCGATCGCGCCAAGCCGCGGCAGCATCTCGCGTTCGGCGCCGGCATCCACCGCTGCGTCGGCGACCGGCTGGCCGAGCAGCAATTGCGCATTCTCTGGGAGGAAATCTTGCAACGCGACCTGCGTTTCGAGATCATGGGTCCGCCGAAGCGGCTCTATTCGAATTTCATTCGTGGAATAAGGTCATTGCCGGTGAGGATCGTGAACTGAAACTAGCGTCATTCCGGGGCGATGCGAAGCATCGAACCCGGAATCTCGAGATTCCGGGTCTGATCCTTCGGACCATCCCGGAATGACAAAAGGAACTGGAATGAACGATCCCGTTGACGTCCTGATCATCGGCGCCGGCGCGTCCGGCGCGGCGGTGGCCTGGAGCCTTGCCGACACCAAGATGCACATCCTTTGCCTCGACCAGGGCGGCTGGATGAATCCGTCGGAATATCCAAGCACCGGACGCGACTGGGAGGCAAAGTTCTACGGCGACTGGTCGACCAGCCCGAATATCCGCGCGCCGGCCCGAGGATTATCCGATCAACGACGACAATTCGCCGATCAAGGTCGTGAACTTCAACGGCGTCGGCGGCTCGACGATCATGTACACCGCGCACTGGCCGCGGCTGCATCCCGTCCGATTTCAAGGTGAAGACGCTGGACGGCGTCGCCGACGACTGGCCGATCGATTACGACGCACTGACCCCGTTCTTCGAAGAGAACGACCGGATGATGGGCGTATCGGGCCTGTCTGGCGATCCACGTTCGCCGCTGACGAGGCCGCCGATGCCGCCGCAACCGCTCGGGCTCTCCGGGCCGCTGATCGGCAAGGCCATGAACAAGCTCGGCTGGCACTGGTGGCCGTCGGACACCACGGTCGCGACGATGGACTACGAGGGCAGGGCGCGCTGCATCAATCTCGGCCATTGCACGCCGGCCTGCGCGCAGGGCGCAAAATCCTCGACCGACATCACCTATTGGCCGCACGCGATTCGCGCCGGCGTCGAAGCTCAAGACGCATTGCCGGGTGCGCGAGATTCTGACCAACGCGGACGGTATGGCCTCCGGCGTCGTCTATTACGACAAGGACGGCGTCGAGCAATTCCAGCCGGCCGAGGTCGTCATCATCGCCTGCAACGGCGTCGGCACGCCGCGGCTGCTGCTGAACTCGGTCTCCGGCCGCTTCCCGAATGGGCTGGCCAATTCATCCGGACTGGTCGGCAAGAACCTGATGTTCCATCCCTATGCACAGGTCTACGGCTTCGTGAAAGAGCCGACCGACTGCAACCGCGCGCCACCGACCTGTCTCTGGAGCAAGGAGTTTTACGACACCGATCTGTCGCGCGGCTTCGTCCGCGGCTACGGCATCCAGTTCGGCCGCGGCGCCGGGCCTGTGTTCGAAGCCGTCGCGAGCGAACAGAAGGGCATTCTGCCGTGGGGCGCAGACCACCACCGCGTTTTCCGCAAGCTCAACGGCCATCGCCTCGCGGTATCCGCGATCTGCGAGGATCTGCCCGAGGAGCATAACCGCGTCACGCTCGATCCCGTGCTGAAGGACGGCCACGGCATTCCCGCGCCGAGGATCGACTACACGATCAGCGCGAACAGCCGGAAGATGATGGATCACGGCCTGGCGCGCGGCCGGGAGATTCTCGAGGCCGCCGGCGCCACCGACATCTGCATCAACGACCCGATCCTCTATGGCGGCTGGCACCTGCTCGGCACCGCGCGGATGGGCACCGATCCCGACCGCTCCGTGGTCAACGAATGGGGCCGCTCGCATGACGTGAAGAATCTCTTCATCGTCGACGGCAGCGTGTTCGTCACTTCGGGCGGCGTCAACCCGACCTCCACCATCCAGGCCGTCGCGCTCTACATCGCCGACCAGATGAAGCAGCGTCTCGCCAATCTCTTCGATTGAGGAAGTGATGTCAGAACTCAACCAGACCCAGCGCGACGATCTTCGTACTGTCGCCGCCATGATCGTTCCGGCGAGTGACGAATACAAAGTGCCGGGGGCCGACGATCCGGCGATCCAGGCTGATATTTTGAAGACACTGGGCCGCGACACCGAACTGGTAGCGAAGGCGCTCGATCATCTGGCCCGGCTTGCCGGCAAGCCGCTCGCCGCGCTCGATCCCGCCAAGCGCGATGCGGTCGCGAAGCGAATTCCGCGCCAGTGGCGGCGCGGCTGCGGCGACGCTCGTTCGCGTCGTGCTGCAATGCTACTACCGCGACGACCGCGTGCTGCGCTCGCTCGGCCTCGAGTTGCGCGCGCCCTTTCCGCAAGGCTACGTGCTGCCGGAGGGCGACTGGGCGCTGCTCGATCCCGTCAGGGCGCGGCCGCCGAGCTTGCGGCGGGCCTGAGGACTACGCGCGACCCGCCAGATGCTTGCCTGCGACATAGCCAAAGGTCAGCGCCGGGCCGAGCGTGATGCCGGCGCCGGGATAGTTGCCGCCCATGATGCTCGCCATGTCGTTGCCGGCGGCATAGAGGCCCTCGATCACCTCGCCGTCGGCATCGAGCGCCCGGGCATTGTGCGTCGGTCTTGATGCCCGGCATAGGTGCCGAGGTCGCCGACCACCATCTTGATCGCGTAGAACGGTCCGTTCTCGATCGGCGCGATGCACGGGTTCGGCCCGTGCTGCGCGTCGCCCTGGTAGCGGTTGTAGGCGCGCGAGCCCTTGCCGAAATCGGGGTCGCGTCCTTCGCGCGGCATTGGCGTTGAACGCCGCGACCGTCGCCTCCAGCCCCTTGGCGTCGATGCCGCATTCGCGCGCGAGCTCGGCCAGAGTCTGCGCCGCGCTTGAGATAGCCGGTGCGCAGATGATGGCCGAGCGGCATCGGGAAGGGCGGCACGCAGCCGAGGCCGTATTTGCGCAAGGTCTGGTGATCGCAGATCAGGAACGCGGTGATCTCCTCGCCGGGTTTCGCCAGCCTTCACCATCTCCTGCACGAAATCGTGGTAGGAATTGCCCTCATTGGCAAAGCGCTTGCCCGCGCGCGTCACCGCGATCACGCCGGGTTTGGCGCGGTCGATGAAATGCGGCATCACGCCCTTGCTGCCGTCCTTGCGCGTGGTGACCGACACCGGCACCCAGGCCGCCGCATTCGGCAACGCTATCCTCGACGCGGCCGCCGGCGGTCTCCGCCAGCCGCAAACCGTCGCCGGTGTTGCCGGCGGGGCCCGGCGAAAAATGTTCGTTGCCGGTTGGCGCGTGCGGGAACATCGCCTTGCGCCTCGCCACATCGTGCGGAAAGCCGCCACAGGCGAGCACCACGCCGCGACGGGCGTTGACGCGGATGCGCTTTCCGTCGCGCTCGATTATGGCGCCGCGCACCGCGCCGTCCTCGACGATCAGGTCGCGCACCGGCGACGACAGCCACAGCGGAATCTTCAAATCCATGGCCGATTTGGCCAGCCGCCCGGCGAGCGCATTGCCATTGGTCAAGCGTCATGCCGCGGCCATGGCGCATCACGTCCATGAAATGCTTGGACAGCCGCCTGGTGACATAGAGCGCCGATGTCAGCGACTTCGTCGCGCGCATGAAATGGATGATCTCCTTGCCGGAGCCCAGCATCATGCCGAACACCGTGAGCTCGGGCAGCGGCAGGCCGATATCCCTGATCAGCGGACCCAGCTCGCGCCCATCGAACGGCCGCGTCACCATGGAGCGGCCGCCCTGCGTGCCGCCCGGCGCTTCGGCGTGGTAGTCCGGAAAAGTCAGCGGCATGTCGAAGCGCAGTGCGGTCTTGCTGGTGAAGAAGTCGACCGCCTCGGGGCCTGCGTTAAGGAATGCATCGACCCGCGCCGCATCAAAGCTGTTGCCGGCTTCGTGCCGCAAGTAAGTACGCGCCTGTTCCGGGCTTTCCACGATACCCCATTCCCGCGCCAGCGAGGTGCCGGGGATCCACAGCCAGCCGCCGGATCGCGCGGTGGTGCCGCCGAATTTCGGTTCCTTCTCGACAACAAGCACGTTGAGCCCGTGATGGCCGGCGGTCACCGCGGCCGCCATGCCGGCACAGCCGGAGCCTGCGACCAGCACGTCGCATTGGTAGGTGTCATCCTGGATGCTTGTCACGCAATTGTCCTTGGGAGCTGGCCGCCTTGGCTGGCCGGGCGGCCGACGGTTGGTCCTGATTGGCTCGATTGTTGTGAGCGCCGCGGGCCCTGTCAATCACCCGGCCGTGAGGGGCCAGGCGGGACATCTTGCATCGCTGTGCCTACGTGACCATCTGAGAGGCCTTCAGGAATCTCACCATGTTGAATTTTACCTCTGATATCGCCGATGACGCCGCGTCATCGAGAGCGACCGAGCCTGCGCCCGATGACCGGGCGCTGCTCGACGCGTATTCCAATGCCGTGATCGACGTCACCGAACGCGTGGGGCCGGCGGTGGTCCGCGTCGAGACCGGGCCGAAGGTGAAGAATGCGCGCGAGCGCGGCGGGCTCGGCTCGGGCATCGTGATCTCGCCGGATGGGCTGGTGCTGACCAACAGCCACGTCGTCGGATCGGCCAGGGAGATCAGGCTGCGTGACGTCGAAGGCATCGTGACCGATGCACGCGTACTCGGCGTCGATCCCGACACCGATCTGGCGCTGCTGCGCGCCGACGGCGCGCGCGACCTGCGCTACGCCTCGCTCGGCAACTCCAAGAATTTGCGCCGCGGCCAGCTCGTGGTCGCGATCGGCAATCCGCTCGGCTTCGAATCGACCGTCACCGCAGGCGTGGTGTCGGCGCTTGGCCGCTCGATCCGCTCGGTGAGCGGCCGCACCATCGAGGACGTGATCCAGACCGATGCCGCGCTCAACCCCGGCAATTCCGGCGGCGCGCTGGTGTCGTCCAATGCCGAGGTGATCGGCATCAACACCGCCATCATCGCGGGCGCGCAGGGAATCTGCTTTGCGGTTGCCAGCAACACCGCGCAATTCGTGCTGTCGGAGATCATCCGCCACGGCTATGTCCGCCGCGCCTATATCGGCGTGGCCGGCCAGACCGCGCCGATTCCGCGGCGGCATGCCGTGGTCGCCGGAATCGACAACACGATGGGCGCGCTGCTGGCGCAGATCGAGCCGGATGGACCGGCGGCGCGGGCAGGGCTGTTGTCCGGCGATGTCGTGATCAGGCTCGACGGCGTCGGCATCCACGGCGTCGACGATTTGATCCGCGCGCTCGATCGCGACCGTATCGGCCGGACGTTGCAGATGGAGGTATTGCGGCTCGGTCGCCTGCGCGAGATCGAGATCCACCCGGTGGAGCGCAAGCCTGCGGGCCGCTAGGTAGCTGCTAGTTCTTGTAAGAAGGATCAGTCCGATCGAGTTTTCGCAGCAGCGCCGGCCAGGCGAGTTCGCCGTTGCGGTTCGGCAGCTCCGGCCGCGGCTTCACCCTGTCGAAGGTCGCTTCCAGCACATCCTGCGGCGGATAGACCAGCTTGGTGTTGCAGGACAGCGCCATCACCTGCACCTCGCAGGCCCGCTCCATGCGATAGAGCAGGTTGAACGTCGCCGGGATGGTGCGGCCGACCACGAGCAGGCCATGATTGCGCAACACCATCGCCTCGTGTTGGCCGAGGTCGGCCACCAGGCGCTCGCGCTCGGCGGGATCGTCGGCGATGCCTTCAAAATCGTGGTAGGCGATGTGGAGGAATCGCATCGAGGTCTGCGCCAGCGGCAGCAGCCCGCATTCCATCGCCGAGACCGCCATGCCCGCCGGCGTATGGGTGTGCGCGACGCAGTCGACGTCATGGCGGGCCATGTGGATGGCGCTGTGAATGACGAAGCCGGCGGCGTTGAGGTGATAGTCCGAGGCGTTGAACAGCACGTTGCCGTCGCAATCGACCTTGATCAGGCAGGAGGCATCGATTTCCTCATAGAGCATGCCGTAGGGGTTGATCAGGAAGTGGTCGTGCGTTCCAGGCACCCGGCAGGAGATGTGGTTGGCGATCATCTCCGTGTAGCCATACATCGCGGTGAGCCGGTAGCAGGCGGCAAGGTCGACGCGGGTCTTCCATTCCTCCGCGCTGACCTGTTCACGGACCGATTTGACGATCTTGATCGCAGGCGCGCTGACGGGCGGGTTCATGGAGGTTCTCCGGAAGCTAGGTTGCGCCGACAATACCGGCAGGCCTCCCTGCGCCGCAAGGCGGGTGGAGTGGCAAACCCCGCAATGCAGCTATCGCCGCGGCGCAGCGCCAGGCTCTCAGGGCCGCACCGCGGGGGCCTCGATCGGCATGCCCTGCGCCCGCGACATCAGGAAAAGCTCGAGCTCGACCAGCTCGGGAGCGCCGAAATCATAGGGCTGCGCCCGGATGCCGGTCATGCAGGCCCGCAGACGGCGCTGCAGCGAGCCCAGCGTCTGCCATTCCAGCCGGTAGAGCGGATAGCCGGTCGGGTGTCCCTGCGTGATCGCCGATCCTGCCAGCCGCTTGTCCCAGTTCTCGTCATGGCAGTTGGTGCAGGCGAGGTTGAGCTGCCCCTGGCGCTGGTCGAACAGGGCGCGTCCCTTGGCAATGAACGGAGCAAGTTGCGGATCTACCCCCGGCTCGATCTTGCTGGCGCGGGACTGCCGCGCGATGAGGGCGGTGATTGCGAGCAGCTCCCGGCTCTCGTAAGGGAAAGGCGTCGCCTGCTGTTGGCCAGCGCGGCAAAGATTGATGCGCGCCTCGAGATTGAGGGGGCGGCCGAGCGCCTTGTCGAAGGCGGGATAGCGCGCGGCGACGCCCTTCATGGTGACCGCGGCATCGCCATGGCAATCCGCGCAGGCCTTGTCCGCACTGCCTGCCTTCTTCTTCCACGAGGCCTCGCCATCGAGCACCCAGAGCATGCCGGGATTGGCGGTATCGTCGTTCTGCATGGCCTGCGTTTCGGGGGCCATGAACGTGGAGCCGGAGCGGCGCTGCTGCTGCGGGATTTCGGCGGCAACCGCCGCGATGCCGGAGAGCGCTACGAGGGTCGCGATGGTGGCGGCCAGCCTCATTCGACGGTGATGGTGGCCGATGCGGTTTCCGAAAATCCCTTGTCGCCGACCCATTCGAACTCGAACTTGCCGCTCGCGGTCGCGGTCGTGAAGAAACTGATGAAGGGGTTGGCCGAGATCGCCGGGAACAGGTCGGCGCGGAAGATTTCGTTGCCGTTGAACCGGCAGGTGAAGCTCGTGATGATGTCGCGCGGGACCGCTTCGCCGGATGCCGTATGGCGATAGCCGGTCTCCATGATGTGGGACATCAGCGTCTTGATCTCGATGACGTCGCCGCGCTTGGCCTTGGCGGGCACGTTGATCAGGGCGGAGGGCATCAGATCACCTCATCGGTGCAGGCGGCAAGCGTGACGACGACATCGACGCTGGCCGACCAGAACGAGCCGTCGGAGAGCTTTGCGATCGCCACCACCTTCTGGGTATCGGCAAGGCGGATGCGGGTCGAGACCTGGGCGCGGCCGGACTGCGGGCTCAGATAGAAATTGCCGATGTTAGGCTGCGGATTCTTCTCGTTGAAAACATGAATGCTCTTGACGTGATCCTCCGGCGCCATCGGGCTTGCGACACTCACCGTCATCGGCACGGTATTGCCGTTCTCGACCAGCGGCGGCACCTCGAGCTTGACCTTTCCGGTCTTGACCGGTTCGGCACCCACAACATTGCGGATTGCTGCCGCCAGCGTCGCGGGCGTTGCTTCAGCAGGCCGCAGGCTCACCGCAAAGACGGCGGCGCTGCTGGCAAGGGCGATGAAGTCGCGTCGGGTGGATTGGTCGTGCATCTCTTGTCCCTACTCACGCAGCGTGACGAGATACGCCACGATGTCCTCGATCTGCTCGGCCGACAGGATCGTCTTGCCTTGCCACGCCCGGCCGACGCGGCTCAAGCCGTCGGTGCGATAATAGGACGGCATGATGGTTGCTGTATTGAGGCTGGAGGCATCGACCAGCCGCAGCCGCAATTCTCCTTCAGACCAGCGGCTACCGCTGCCGGCAAGGCTCGGTGCAACGTCACCCTGGAACCTTTGTTCCTGAAACGGCCCGCTGTGGCAGAGGATGCAGGTGCTGGCGCGTTCCACGACCAGCGCCCGTCCGCGCGCGACGTCTCCCGGCGCACCCGTCAGCGATGTCGGAATGGCGTCGCCGACGACCACATAGTTGCGAGGGTCCTGTGCAGTGGCCCCGCCGGGAAGCACGAGGAACACGCCCGCGAGGATCGGGCCTGCCATGCCATGCATGTACCTAGCCAAAGACTTCCGCCGTGATTGTCGCAAACCAGGATTGGGCATAGTCAGCTTCGCGGACGCGGAATTCGCGGGGTGCGTCCGCAGGACTAACCCCGCCGGCACCCTCGACGTCGGCCAGCAAGCCGTTCTTCGGCGCGTAGACGCCGGCAACCGAGATGCCGTAGTCCGGCGCGGCCAGGCTGTAGCAGGTATTGATCAGTTTCGGCGCGGCGGGCGTTCCGCCGGCGAGCAGTGTGGCCACCGCGCCGGCGCATGCCTTGGCCTGCGCATTCGCCGAGAATGCGGATTTGGGCATGCCGCCGCCGATACAGGCATCGCCAATGACGTGGATGTTGGGCGCCGACTTCGATTCGAATGTGACGGGATCGATCGCGCACCAGCCGGTATTGTCGGCCGCTCCCGCGATGCGCGGCGATGCGGCCGGCCCTTTGCGGCGGGATGACATTGGCCACCTTGGCGGTGTGGTTGCCGAAATCGGTGATCAGCGTGTTGGTCGCGGGATCGACGGCGTTGACCTTGCCGCCCTGCGACAGCGAAACCCATTCGACCATGCCCGGATAGAGCTCTTTCCAGGCGTTCTGAAACAGCCGCTGCTTGGAGAACGTATCCTTGGCGTCGAGGATGAGCAGTTTCGAGCGCGGCTTCTTCGTCTTCAGATAGTGCGCGATCAGGCAGGCACGTTCGTAGGGACCCGGCGGGCAACGGTAGGGATTGGCGGGCGCTGCGATCACTACCAGGCCGCCATCGTCCATGGCCTCGAGCTGCCTGCGCAGCAGCAGCGTCTGCTCGCCAGCCTTCCAGGCGTGCGGCATCTTTTGCGCGGCTGCCTCGTCGTAACCGGAAAGCGCGTCGAAGCGCAGATCGACGCCGGGCGACAGCACCAGCCGGTCGTAGCTGAGCGTCGTGCCGTCGGCGAGCCTGACGGTCCGGGCGGCCGCATCGACGGCTGTCGCCGCTTGAATGGCCACGGTCACGCCCGTGCTTGCGACCTTGTCATAACCGAATTGCTGCGCCTCGATCGAGCGCAGCCCGGCAATCACGTTGTTGCTGAACGGGCAGGCAACGAAGGTGCGATCCTGCTCGACCAGCGTGACCTGGAGTTTTGGCTCCGCCAGCTTCAGCGCGCGGGCGCAACTGGCGCCGCCAAAACCGCCGCCGATCACGACGACGCGTGGCGCCGATTGCGCGAAGGCGGGCAATGGAAGCGTCAGCACCGTTGCCGCGGCCGCGGCTCCGCCAAAAAACTCCCGCCGGTTCATGCGATGGCTCTTGCCCATGCCGTCGCCCCTACTTCTGTGCCGCGAGCCACGCCGCAATCGCGCGCAGCTCATCGTCGGAAAAACCCTTGGCGATGCGGTTCATCACCGTGGCCGGAAGCGAGCCGTCGCGAAATGCGTTCATCGCGGTCACGATCTCGTTGGCATCGCGTCCGTACAGCCGCGCAACCGACGAAGCCGCCGTCGTTCCGGCGGAATGACATCCGGAGCAGGACGCCGCGCCGGGCGGGGGAGAGGAGGCCGCAAGCGCCGGCACGGCGGATGCCATGACCGTCGCAACGCCGATTGCGATGCGCAACGATTTCATCATCTGATTTCCGAAAATGGTGGAGCGGCGGCCGTGAAGGCCACCGCTCGTTTTGTCAGGCGAAGGTAATGTTCTGGTCCCTCAGCGGCACCGAGCGGATGCGTTTTCCCGTCGCCGCGAAATAAGCGTTGAGCACGGCAGGTGCTGCGACGCCGATCGTCGGTTCGCCGACACCGCCCCAGAAGCCACCGCTGGGCACGAGAACCGACTCCACCTTGGGCATCTCGGCGATACGCATCGAGTTGTAGGTGTCGAAATTGGCCTGCTCGATGCGGCCATCCTTCACCGTGCATCCGCCGTAGAACAGACCGGACAGGCCATAGACAAAGGAGCCCGCGATCTGCCGCTCGACCTGTGCCGGATTGACGACATAGCCGGGATCGGTGGAGGCGACGATCCGATGCACCTTGATCTTGCTGCCTTCGGTCACCGAGATTTCGGCGGCGGCAGCGACATAGCTGCCGTAGCCCATGATTTGCGCGATGCCGCGATGGACGCCCTGCGGCGCCGGCTTGCCCCAGCCGATCTTGTCGGCGACGGCATTGAGTACGGCGAGGTGCTTTGGATGTTTCGACATCAGTTTGCGCCGGAACTCCACCGGGTCCTGGCCCACTGCATGCGCCAGTTCATCCATGAAGCATTCCATATAGATCGCGTTCGGATTGACGTTGACGCCGCGCCAGAAGCCGGGCGGGACGTGCGGGTTGCGCATGGAATGCTCGACCAGCAGGTTCGGCACGGTGTAGCCGATGGCAAAATCGCCTGAGGGTGCAAGACCCTGGAACGCGGCAGGGTCCCTGCCGTTCTCGAGCGCCGCAGGCCTGACCGTGTACAGGATGGATTGTCCCGACAGGCGGAAATGCAGCGCCGTCAGATTGTTGTCGGCATCGAAGGCGCCGGTCAGCTTGCACTGGGTGACCGGATGATAGGTGCCATGCTGCATGTCGTCTTCGCGTGACCACAACAGCTTGATCGGCGTGCCCGGCATCTGCTTGGCGATCGACACCGCCTGCCGGACATAGTCGGTCATGCCGCGACGGCCGAACCCGCCGCCGAGCATCTGCTTGTGCACCTCGCATTTCTCCGCCGGCAGGCCGGACACTTCCAGCACTGCAGCGAACGCGGCCTCGCCGTTTTGCGTCCCGGTCCAGACCTCGCACTTGTCCGGCGTGTAAAGCGCCGTGGCGTTCAGCGGCTCCATCGCCGCATGGTTCTGGTAGGGATAGTTGTAGACTGCCTCGACCTTCTTGGCCGCGCTTGCAATGGCAGCCTTGACGTCGCCGTTCTGGTTGCCGACGAAGGCGGGTTGCGCATTGTCGAGACCTTCGGCGAGCCATTTGGAAATCGACTCGCTCGAGACCTTGGCGTGTTCGCCTTCATCCCAGACGATCGGCATTGCCTCGAGGGCCGTCTTGGCGTGCCACCAGGTGTCGGCAACAACGGCAACGGTGCTGTCGTTGACCTTCACCACCTTCTTCACGCCCTTCATGCCCATGGCCTTGGCTTCGTCATAGCTTTTCAGCTTGCCGCCAAACACAGGGCAGTCCTTGAGCGCGGCATTCAGCATGCCCGGCAATTTGACGTCGATGCCGTACGTCATCTTGCCGGTGGTCTTGTCGACGGTGTCGAGCCGCAGAAGCGGCTTGCCGGCGATCTTCCAATCCTTGGGGTCCTTCAGCTTGACATCGGCATCAGCCGGCGGCGTCAGCTTCGCAGCCGCCTCCACCACCTTGCCGTAGTTTATCTTCTTGCCCGACGGGGTGTGCGTGATGACGCTGTTGGCGGCGGTGCATTCGGAAGCCGGCACCTTCCACTCATTGGCGGCGGCCTGGATCAGCATCATGCGCGCGGTGGCGCCGCCCTTGCGGACATAGTCCTGCGAGGTGCGGATGCCGCGGCTGCCGCCGGTCGAGAAATCACCCCATGCGCGCTTTCGTGCGACACTTTGCCCGGGGGTCGGATACTCGGTCGTCACCTTCGACCAGTCGCATTCCAGCTCTTCGGCGACGAGCTGGGCAAGGCCAGTGAGCGTGCCCTGGCCCATTTCCGAGCGGGCGATGCGGATGACGGTCGTGTCGTCGGGCCGGATTACGACCCAGACGTTGATTTCGGGGGAACCATCGGCGGCGCGCACCACGGTGGGGCCGCCCAAGGGAAGATCGAAGCCGATCGCAAGGCCGGCGCCGGCGGCGGCGGTACCGATCACGAAGGAACGGCGGCTGAGCTTGACGTGCTTGTTCATGGTGTCCTCCCTCAGGCGTTCGCGGCGGCGTGGATCGCCTCGCGCACCTGCTGGAAGGTGCCGCAGCGGCAGATATTGGTGATGGCCTCGTCGATGTCCTTGTCGGTCGGCTTTGGCTTCTCCTTTAGAAGCGCTGCAACCGCCATGATCATGCCGCTCTGGCAATAGCCGCATTGCGGCACGTCTTTGGCGACCCAGGCCTGCTGCACCTTGTGCAAGCGCGCCACTGGCGGCGGCCAGGCCTTCGATTGTCGTGATCTGCTTGCCGGCGGCTTCGCCGACCGTGACGCCACAGGAGCGCATTGCGACGCCGTCGATGTGGACGGTGCAGGACCCGCATTGTGCAATGCCGCATCCGTATTTGGTTCCGGTCAATCCGACATTCTCGCGGATTGCCCAAAGAAGCGGCGTGTCGTTCTCGACATCGACGCTGACAGTCTTCCCATTGATATTGAGATTTGCCATCGCGTTTCCCCTTATTGGCCCAATCCATCGAGAGGACCTCCGCGCAAAATAGAACCAGAATAAACTCCGCACAAATCAAGAAAACGCGTTTGCAGTGCGGAAGATAATCGAGGGAGCGGTGTTGCCTCGGATGCTGCGCCGCGACTATCTGCTACTTCCAGCCCCCCGGACGATCCACTAGGCTTCGGTTGCCACGCGGACAGATCAACAAAGAAGCTCTGCGGGTCCCGAGGGGAAGCGCTTTTGAACGGACAGGCGGACGGGCGCAGCGGGGTCACGCGTGGCGCCAGCGAGGGCTTTCGTCAGCGTGTGTGGGCAGGCGCATGGGTTGCGCTGCTGCTGGCGATCCTCGGTTTCCTCGTCATCTATCCGATGCTGCTACTGCTCGTCGGCGCACTGACCGACACCAATCCGGTCGTCGAGGGCATCAGCCTTTCACGACTGTCGGTGGCAAACTTCCTCACCGTCCTCGCCAATCCGAATGTCGCCGAAGCGCTGTTCAATACGCTGTTGATCTGCGGTGGCGGAACCCTGATCGCCGTGGTTATCGGGCTTGCCTTCTCCTGGATCGTCGTGCGCACCAACACGCCGTTCAAGGGCTTTATTGCGGCTGCCAGCATCCTGCCGCTGTTCGCGCCGCCGCTCGTCGCGGGCGTCGCCTGGGCTATCCTGGGATCGCCGAAGACGGGACTGATCAACACCATGTTCAAGTGGATCGGGCTCGACTGGCGCGTCGATTTCTATTCGATGTGGGGCCTCATCTTCGTGTTCGGCATCTATTACGCGCCCTACGTCTACATGTTCACGGCGTCGGCGCTGCGCAACATGGATCCGAGCCTGGAGGAGGCCGCGGAAATTTCAGGCGCCAGCGCGTTTTCGACGCTGTTCTCGGTAACCTTTCCGCTGATCATGCCGGCGATCGTCTCCGGTATGCTGCTGTCCTTCATCGTCATGCTTGGCATTTACGGCATCCCGGCCGTGCTGGGCGCGCCGATCAATCTCAGTGTGCTCACCACCTACATCTTCAAGCTCACCAACTGGTCGCCGCCGCTCTACAACACGGCCGCCGCAGTCGCTGTCATCCTGATGGTCGTCACCGGCGCGCTGGTGTTCCTGCAGCACAAAGTATTGAGCGGGCGGAGCTACACCACCGTCGCCGGCAAGGCCTACCGGCCGCGCAGTCTCGACCTCGGGCGCTGGCGCTGGTTTACCTTCGGCCTTGCGATCGTCTATCTGTTCGCGGTCGTGGTGCTGCCGATGCTGGCACTGATCGTGGCCGCTTTCCGCAAGTTCATGTTTATCCGCGACGTCGCCAGCCTGTTCGACGCGCGCCAATATTCGCTGATGCACTTTCAAAGCATTTTCGACAATCCGTTGACGATGCGATCAGTCTACAATGCGGTGGAAGTGGGTGTCGTCACCGCCGTGGTCGGCGGCGCGCTTGCCTTTGCGATAGGCTACACCATTCATCGCACGCAGATGGCGGGCCGGCGCACCATCGATCTGGTTTCGACGCTGCCGATTGCGATCCCCGGCCTTGTCGTCGGCGTCGCCTATCTCTGGGCCTGGATCGGCATTCCCGGCGGGCTCTACGGCACGATCTGGATCCTCGCACTGGCCTTCATCGCCCGCTTCATGCCGGATACGGTAAAGGCGCTTTCGACTTCGTTCCTGCAGATCCATCGCGAGCTGGAGGAAGCCGCCTGGGTTTGCGGCAGGGGTGTGCTCGGCACGATCAGGACCATCGTGCTGCCGCTGGCGCGCCCTGGCGTGCTCGCCGCCATGACACTGCTCTTCGTGCTGGCGATCCGCGAACTCGGCTCGTCGCTGTTTCTCTACACCAGCAACACCATGGTGATGTCGGTGCTGCTGCTCGACTATTACGAAGGCGGCAACCTCGGCAAGACGGCCGCCTTCAGCCTGGTGCAGACCGTGCTGCTCGGCGTGCTGATCGGCGGCGCCAACTGGCTGTCGCGCGGGCAGGCGCAGGGCAGCGTCGCCCGAACGGGATAGCGGAATAGGAAAGGGAGTGTCGGCCATGAAGAGAATGTTCGCCGTGGGGGTCGCGGCCATTGCCGGGCTCGGCGTTGCCTTGAGCGGTACGTCGGCGTCCGCACAGGAGTTCGGCTCGCCCGAGCTGATCGCGGCGGCGAAGGCCGAGGGCAAGTTGGTGCTCTACACTGCGAACTTCGCGGAGGTCGAACAGGACACCATCAAGGCCTTCAACAAGCGCTTTCCGGAGATCAAGATCGAGATGGTCCGTGCGCCGGGCGGCCAGCTCATCACGCGGGTGAAGACGGAGGCCGCCGCCGGCAAGCTCATTGCGGATATCGTCGATCACTCCGACCGCGCCCTGATGCTACCGCTCGTCGACCTTTTCCAGGACTACGCGCCGCCGAATGCCGCCGATTACGATCCGGCGGCGCTGGTGTCGCCGAAATTCTGGCCCCGCCTGACCTCCATCTGGTCGATCGCCTACAACCCGGAGCTGGTCAAGGATCCGCCAAAGACCTGGTGGGATCTGACCAAGCCGCAATATAGCAAGTTGACCGCGCAGGTGATCGCGCAGTCCGGCGGCACCACCTGGACCCGCATCATGTTCGAACGCCAGGTGCTGGGCGAGGATTATTGGGCCAAGCAAGCTTCGACCCGTCCCGTGCTCTTTCCCTCGGGCGCGCCGATGTCCGATTCGATGGTGCGCGGCGAAATCGGCTTGGGACCGCTGATCTACAACGCGGTCTATCCGAAGCAGAAGGAAGGCGCGCCGTTAAAGGCCGTCTTTCCGCCGGAGGGCGTGCCCGCCAATCCCTATGCGTCGCGGAATCCCGAAGACCGCCAAGAATGTCAATGCCGCAAGGCTGTACCTGAACTGGTCGCCTGTCGAAGGAGGGCCAGACCTTCATGATCAAGGAGCAGGGTAACCTGACCTCGCTGAAGGAGCCGCCTGCTTTTCCGGAAGGGTTCGACCCCAAGGTGGTGAAGGTCTGGTATCCGAATATGGATCAGTACGTGAAGCTGCATGCCGATTGGGTTGCGGAGTGGGACAAGACTTTCGGTTACCGCCAGTGAGCCACTCCTGATGAAGCGGACTGGCGCATGACGGCGACGCTCGAAGTCACCGACCTGCGCAAGCAGTTTGCGATCGGCCGGCCCGCGGTCGACGGCGTCAGCTTTGCGGTACCGGCCGGCGAGATCGTCGTGCTGCTCGGGCCGTCGGGCTGCGGCAAGACCACGACGTTGCGCTGCGTGGCGGGCCTCGAACATCCGACCGGTGGCGAGATTTCGATCGGCGGCAATGTCGTGTCGTCGCCCGCGCGGGGCATTCAGGTGCCGCCGCGGCTGCGCGAGCTCGGCATGGTGTTCCAGTCCTATGCTGTGTGGCCGCATATGACGGTGCGGCAGAACGTGGTCTATCCGCTCAAGCACCGCAAGATCACGCGCGAGGAGGCCGGCCGCAAGGTCGAGGAGGTGCTGGCGCTGGTCGGCCTCTCCGAATATGCCGACCGTCCGGTGGTCGCGCTGTCAGGCGGCCAGATGCAGCGCGTGGCGCTGGCGCGCAGCATCGTCTACCGGCCGCAAATTGCTGTTGCTCGACGAGCCGCTGTCAAATCTCGATGCCAAGCTGCGGCTGCGGCTGCGCGACGATCTGCGCACCATCCTCAAGCAGACCGGCATGACGGCACTTTACGTCACCCACGACCAGGCCGAAGCGGTGGTGCTCGGCGACCGCATCGGCGTGATGCGCGACGGCAAGCTGTTGCAGATGGGCACGCCCGACGAGATTTATAACCGCCCGGCCGACCTGTTCGTCGCCAATTTCACCGGCGCTACCAACGAACTCGCGGGCACGCTGGTTGCGCGCAACGGCAAATTCGGCACCGTCGATTTCGGTGACGGCCGGCGCGGCGAGGTCGCGCTGTTGCATGCGCTCGAGACCAACGACAAGGTGCGCGTGGCGCTGCGGCCGGAGAATATCGCGATCGGCGGCCATGACGGCGCCAATGTCTTTCCGGCGCGCGTGCTCGACCGCCGCTATCAGGGCACCCAGACCGCCTATGAGATCGACCTGTTCGGCCGCAAGCTCGAAGTGCTCGAACTCGGCACCGCCGCGCGGCACCAGGTCGGCGTCGATACGCAGGTGTCGCTGCCGCCGGAATGCTGCTGGGCCTATCGCGACACCGGGCCGTCGTCCTATGAATAGCGGCGGATAATCGCCGCAAGGGAAGGCTTCATGCGAAAATTTGCGATTGCCGCCGTATTGGCGTTTGTCACTGCCGTGCCCGCGCAGGCCGGTCAAAGCGTCAGCTCTCGTCCTGAACTGGACGCCGGCTGCGGATCATTCGCCCTTCTACTACGCCAAGTCGCAGGGCTGGTACGAGAAGGCGGGCATCGATCTTTCCATCGAGGTCGGCAAGGGATCCGGCGTCTCTTCGCTCAAGGTCGGCTCCGGCGGTGCGCCGTTCGGCATCTCTGATCTTGCGACCATGCTGGTTGCGCGCGGCAAGGGCGCCGATGCGGTCGCGCTGATGAGCATCTACGCCAATACCGGGCAGACCTTCTACTGGCTGAAGAGCTACGGCATCAGCGGACCGAAGGATTTTGCCGGCCGCAAGATCGGCAATCCGCCCGGCGATGCGTCGCGGGTGATGTGGCCCGCCTTTGCCAAGGCGGCCGGTCTTGGTCCTGATTCCGTCTCTTTCGTCAATGTCGGTCCCACCGCGAAGTCGGCCGCGTTGAAGGGACGCACGGTCGAGATCATCAGCGACTTCTACAATTCGCACGACGTCAAGCTGAAGGAATTCGGCAGCGATCTTGGCTCGCTGAACTGGAAGGACATCGGCCTCAACCCGTACGGCAACTCGCTGATCGTCAACGGCGCGTTTCTCGAGAAGAACCCGAAACTGGTCGAGGATTTCGTCCGCATCACCCAGAAGGCCTATGCCGCCTGCGTCGCCGATTTCGAGCCTTGCCTGAAAGCGCTGCTCGATCAGGTCACCGGCCTCGATCGCGAGGAGCAGGTGCTGCAATGGGGCCGCATCAAATATCTGATGACGGACGAATTCACCCCGACCAAGGGACTCGGCTGGATCGATGCGGGACGAATGAAGAGCGACTACGAGCTGGTCCGGACCTATCTCGAAATCGAAAAGCCGTTTGCGGTCGAGAGCAGTTTTACCACCAAAATGCTCGATCCCGCGATCAAGATGGACGCCAGCAAGGTTCCGAAGTGAGGCTCAAGCGCCGGCGCCGAGCCCGAGGCTGTCATAGATGCGCCTTGCATAGGCGCCGAACTCGTCGGTGGTCTTGATCGGCAGCGTGCGCGGAGACGGCAGCTCGATCGGGAAATACTCGGCCATGCGCGCCGGCCCGGCCGTCAGCACGGCACAGTGCGAGGCCAAAAACACCGCTTCCTGGATGCTGTGGGTGACGAAGATGATGGTCTTGCCGCTCTGGCGCCAGATGCGCAGCATTTCCAGGTTCATCTGCTCGCGCGTCAGCGCATCGAGCGCGCCGAACGGTTCATCCATCAGGATCAGTTTGGGGTCGTGGATGAAGGCGCGCGCAATCGCGGTGCGCTGCTGCATGCCGCCGGACAATTGCTGCGGATATTTGTCCTCGTAGCCGGACAGGCCGACAAGGTTCAGCAAGTCGCGCGCCCGCGCGCGGGCCGCGGCCATCGGCATGCCGACGATCTCGGCCGGCAGCAGCACGTTGTCGAGGATGGTCCGCCATTTCAGCAGCAGCGCCTGCTGGAACACCATGCCGATGTCGCGCGCCGGATCGAACGCCGTCGTCGCATTGCCGATCCTGACCGAGCCGCCGTCCGCATCATGAAGCCCGGCGAGAATTTTCAGCACCGTGGTCTTGCCGCAGCCGGACGGACCCACCAGCGAAATCAGCTCGCCTTCCTGCACGTCCATGGTGACGTCGGACACGGCCAAAAATTCCTGGCCGCCCGAGCGATAGACCTTGCGGACGTTGCGCAGGCTGATGAAGGGCTCGGCCGTCATGCCAGCCATTTCTGCAAGTGCGCGGCGACAAAGGCGTCGTCGCTGAGATCGGCATGGTCGCGGCAGACCCGGTCGATTTCCTGCATCTGCCCCGGGCTCAGGCCTTCGGCGGGATCGAGGCACCAGATGCCCTGCATCAACCCCTGCCGGCGCAGGATCTCGTGACAGCCGGCGATGCAGCCGTGAAAATCGTTGGCGACGTCGAAGAAGGCGCTGTTGCAGTCGGTGACGCGGGCATCCAGCGCCAGCAGATCGGCCGGCAAGGTTTCCTTGTTGCGCGCGGCCTTGCAGGTCTCGAACTGCCTGATTGCGGCTGCGGTCCACACCGACCAGTGCCCGAGCAGGCCGCCGCGGATATGCGTCGCGTGATCGACACGCCGTTGTCACGCAGGTCGAACGGCAGCACGAGATCAAGCAGGATGTGATCGTCATTCCCCGTATAGAGCGTGATGCGGTCGAGCGCGCCCGCTGCGGCCACGCCGCGCAACACATCGAGCGTGCGGTAGCGGTTGAACGGCGCGATCTTGATGGCGACGACATTGTCGATCTCGGCAAAGCGCCGCCAGAAATTGGCGCCGAGGATGACGCCGCCCACCGCGGGCTGCAGATAGAAACCGACCAGCGGAATTTCCTGCGCAACCGCCTTGCAATGGGCGATGATCTCGTCTTCGGATGCGGACTTCATCGCGGCGAGGCTGAGCAGGCCGGCGTGATAACCGATGCCGCGCGCGGTCTTCGCCTCAGTGATTGCCTGCTGCGTCGGAGCCGGCAAGACCCGCGACCATGGCGAGCGGCCGCGTGGTCCAGTTGGCCGCGGTCTCGGCGGCGAGCTCCAGCACCGGACGGTACATGCCGATGTCGCGGATCGCGAACTGGGTGGTGTGCACCCCGACGGCAAGGCCGCCGGCGCCGGCATCGATGTAGTAGCGCGTCAAGGCGCGCTGATGCTTCTTGTCGAGCGCGCGATTGGCGTCGAGCGCCAGCGGATGCGCGGGGATCACCGTGCCTTCCGCGATCAGCTGCCGGACGTCGGATTTGATTTCGCTATGATGCATAACGTCAGTTCCTATCCAAATTCGGGGCCGGCGACGGCGAATGGCGGCGCGGCCGCCGCCGTGGCGGCGCCGCCGAAACGCATGCGCAGGAACGGCCGCTCGATCGTCCACCCGGCGTCGGTGAGCCCGGCAAGGAATTCGGTCTGCGAATAGACCGCATCGATCAGCAGCGGTCCGTTTTCGCTTGCGACGATGGCTTCGATCAGCGTGAGCGCATCGCCTGCGGCATCTGCAAACAACGGACCGATGTGCCGCGCTGTGCGCCCGTCCCGGACCAGCGCCATCGCCTTGCCGTTGGAAACCAGGCGCGAACCGGGACGGCCGGCAAATTCCGCCAGCAGCTGATCGCGTGCGAAGCCGATGGCACGGCGATCGTGGTCCGCCAACGCGGCTGGCTCGCAGCGATCAAGCGGAGGAGGTGATGCGGAGCGGACCGGACATCGCAAGCCGCAGCCGGCGCAATTGCAGCGTCGGCGCAAAGCCGAGCCGCCCATAGACCTTGGCGCCGTCGGGCGTCGCGTCGAGCCAACTCGTCAGGTTCATCGCGCGTGCGGTATCGAGGCAGGCATCGACGAGCCTGGTCGCGATGCCGCGGCGGCGCCAGCTTTCGGTCACCAGCACCATGCTGATCCAGGCGTTGCCGGACGAATAGGGCAGCAGCGCCGCGGTCGCAACGAGCCGGCCGGCATCGTCGCGAACGCCAAAGACGAGGCCGCTGGGACAGAAAGAAGCGCCAGTCGGCCTCGTTCTGGTTCCAGCGGGCCTCGGTCGACAGCACGAGGCCGGCGGCGGCGTCAGCGACGCCGAGCCTGACGATGGCGACGTCGTCAGTAGCGGCCATCGCGCACCTCGTATTTGGTCGGCTTGCCGTGGCTTGGCATCGCGCGCGAGACCCAATCGGCGGTCCACCTGATCATCTGCTCGGTGTCGACGACGGGCAGGCCGAACAGTTTCACCGCCTGTGATGTGTCGGTCAGCCAGGCCGTCGGCTGCTCCTTGCCGATGAGAATCGGCTTCTGGCCGAAATGCTGGCCGAACTTCGCTGCGAGATCGCGCACGGCAAGGATCTCGTGACCGCTGACATTGATCGGCGAGGTCGGCGTCTCACAATGGGCGAGACAGCGCAGCGCCTGCGCCGATGCATCGCCCTGCCAGATGAAATTGACATGGCCGATGCTGACGTCGATCGGCTTGCCCTGCAGCACCTTCATTGCGATGTCGTGCAGCACGCCGTAGCGCATGTCGATGGAGTAGTTGAGCCGGAACAGGCGGCCCGGCGTCGAAAACTTGCGCGAAAAATATTCGAGCATGCGCTCGCGCCCGACGCAGGACTGCGCATATTCGCCGGGCGGATCGGGCGCCATGTCCTCGCGCGAGCCGCCGCTGTCCACCGGCACGAACGGATAGACGCAGCCGGTCGAGAAGGCGACGATGCGCGAACCTGCAAAGGCCTGGGCTATCAGGGCAGGGACATGCGAATTCATGGCCCAGGTCAGCGACAGGTCGCCTTCGGCGCCAAACTTGCGGCCGGCCATGAACATGATGTTCGGGATCTTCGGCAGCGTCTTGATTGCGGCCTCATCGAGCAGGTCGCAATTGATGGTCTCGATGCCGCGGCCCTGCAGCCAGTCCTTGACACCGGGGTCGCTGAAGCGCGCAACGCCGATCACGCGCCGGTCGGGCAGGGCCGCCTTCGCAAGGCCGGCGAGCGTCGGTCCCATCTTGCCGGCGACGCCGAGAACCATGATGTCACCTTCGACCTTGCGAGATCGTCGATCAGCGCCTGGCTCGGCCGGCACAACAGTTCGTCGAGCGCGGCGATATCCGGGATGGTGGCCGGCAGGGTTTCTCGGGTGAGCAGCATTGTCATCCTCACGTCGTTTCTTATTGCAGGCGGATGTCGCGGACCACGAACAGCCGCTCGAGGCCAAGCACGAGGCCATACAGTGCGACACCGAGCAGGGTCAGCAGCACCACCGCCATCACCATCGCCGGCGTGTCGAGCGACGATTGCACCTGGATCATCAGGTAGCCGAGCCCGCGCTCGGAGGCGATGAATTCGCCGACGATGGCGCCGGCCACCGCCAGGATGGCGCCGACCTTCATGCCGGAGAAGACGTAAGGCAGCGCGCCCGGCAGCTGGATCTTGCGGAACAATGTCCAGCGCGAGCCGCGCAGCGATTTGACGAGATCGAGCAGGTCGGGCTCGACTTCACTGAGTCCGCGCGCGGTGGTCAGCAGGATCGGGAAGAAGCAGATGCTGAACGCGATCAGGATATTCGGGAAGATGCCGTAGCTGAACCAGACGATGACGAGCGGACCGAGCGCGACCTTCGGGATCATGTTCAACGTCACGAACAGCGGCAGCAGTAACAAGCGTAACCAGCCGCGACCATGTGAACAGCACGGCAAGCGCGACGCCAACGAGTGCGCCGAGGCAGAAACCGCCGAGGATTTCAACGGCGGTAACCGCGATATTCGAGACCCAGGCATATTTGGCCGAGCCGAGCGTGGCGAGCGCCGCCAGCGGCGACGGCAACACGAATTTCGGGACCTGGAATGCATCGACCAGCACCTGCCAGAGCAGGATCACGGCAAGGTGCACGATCAGGATGATCGCAAACGATCGGGCTGAACGCGTTCCGTCGCCAAGCACCTTGTCACTCCCCGGGATCTTCGTGCTTCCTGCCGCAGGCGCGGGCGAACCTAGCGCGATCCGCCGCCAGTTTCAACCATCTGGTTGATTAGGAACCAGATGGCGGTTCTTGCCGTCAATGCGAGCTTTGCTCCTGGCGATGACGCAGCACTTAGGGCCGGAGCGACTGCATGACCAGATCGACCACGTGGCGCCGCCGTGCCAGTTTCGCGGCACGGCTGGAAAAGTCCGTGCCGAAAATCGCCGACAGCGTCGGCGTGTTGGAGAAGAAGAAATAGCTGAGCCCGGCGATCGAAATGTAGAGATGTACCGGACTGACGCCGCGGCGAAAGGTCCCGGTCTTCACGCCCTCGCGCGAGGATTTTCGAGACCAGGCTGACCAGCGGCGAGTGCATCGTTTCCAGCCGGCGGGAACCGCGCACGTGCCGCGCGCCGCCGCGATTTTCGTCATTGAGCAGCAGGATGAAGTCCGGATGCGCGGCAAGGTGGTCGAACGAGCTTTCGATCAATTTCCGGATCGCCCGCTCCGGCGGCAAGCCCGCAAGATTAAGCTTGCGTTCCTGGGCGCGGATTTCCTCGTAAACCCATTCCAGCACAGCGAGGTAGAGCGCGTCCTTGTCGCCGAAGTAATGGTAGACCAGTTGCTTGTTGACCCCGGCACGGGCGGCGATTTCGTCGACCCGGGCGCCGGCAAGGCCGCAGGCAGCAAATTCGCGCCGCGCCGCGGCCAGCAGCTTCCGTTGCGTGGCGGCCGGGTCGCGTCGCCGGGTTGCCGGTTCCTTGGATCGTCTCTCTCGGCATTTCCAACCAAATAGTTGACAAGCGGCCTCAGCCCTTGTTGCATTGGTAGCGTCGTGCGCGGGCGACGACAAGGCCGGCTTGCACGGGGCGTATTACAAAGAGGCGTACTACAGAGGAGGCGTTGCCATGAAGGGATTGAGGATTGCCGTTGTGGCATTCGGGCTTGCCGTGGTTCCCGGCGGCGTTGCACGCGGGCGAGGCGGTCAATCTCATGCTGAACTGGACGCCGACCGCCGATCATTCGCCGTTCTACTATGCCAAGGCTCAAGGCTGGTACGAGAAAGCCGGTATCGATCTGACCATCGAGACCGGCAAGGGCTCCGGCGTCTCCTCGCTGAAGGTCGGATCGGGCGGCTCGCCGTTCGGCATTGCCGATCTCGCCACCATGCTGGTGGCAAAGAGCAAGGGCGCCGACGTCGTCGCGTTGATGAGCATCTATGCCAACACCGGCCAGACGTTCTACTGGCTGAAGAGCCATGGCGTGAACGGTGCCAAGGATTTTCCAAATCACAAGATCGGCAATCCACCGGGCGACGCCTCACGCGTGATGTGGCCGGCCTTCGCCAAGGCAGCCGGCATCGCGCCGGACTCGGTCAACTTCGTCAATGTCGGACCGACCGCCAAGATCGCCGCGCTGAAGAGCCACACCGTCGATATCATCAGCGACTTCTATAACGAGCACGATCTCAAGGTGATCGAGTTCGGCGCCGACCTCGGTTATGTCAACTGGAAGGAAATCGGTCTCAATCCCTATGGCAATTCGCTGATCGTGAACGGCGCCTTCCTCGAGAAGAATCCGAAGCTGGCGGAAAATTTCGTCAAGGTCAGCCAGAAGGCGTTTGCTGCCTGCGTCGCCGATGCGGCGCCATGCCTGAAGGCGCTGCTCGATCAGGTTTCCGGACTCGACAAGGAAAACCAGGAGCGCCAGTGGGAGCGCATCAAGTTCCTGATGACCGACGATTTCACCACGTCAAAGGCGCTGGGCTGGATCGACGGCGAGCGGATGAAGAAGGACTACGATCTGGTGCAGACCTATCTCGGCATGGAAAAGCCGTTCGAGGTCAGCACGGCGTTTTCGACCAAGTTGCTGGACACCGCCGTCAAGATGGACGCCAGCAAGGTGACGAAATAGCCGGCAGGTCATTCCGGGGCGATCCGCAGGATCGAACCCGGAATCTCGAAGATTCCCCGATGCGCAATTGCGCATCTGTGGTCTGGTCCTTCCGACCATCCCGGAATGACGGATCTTACTGCAGCGACATGCCCGCCGTCTTCACCACGGTGGTCAGCTTCTCGAAGTCGGCTTTCATCAGCTTGGCAAGGTCGGCCGTCGACATCGCCTTGCCCGGAATGTCGGTGATCGAAAGCTGGCGCTGCACGTCGGGGTTTTCCAGCGCCTTGTTGATCGCCGCGTTGATCTTCTCGACCAGCGCATCCGGCGTCCCTGATGTCACGTAGATGCCGTACCAAGGCACATAGGCGGCCTCCGGATATCCTGCTTCCGCAATCGTCGGCACGTCGGGGAGGTCGGCGACGCGGCTGTGCGTCAGCACGGCCAGCGGCTTGATGGTACCCTGCTTGATGTGCTGCAGCGCCAGCGCCATCGAGACGATTTCGAAATGCATCAGATTGGTCATGAGATCGACCAGCGCCTGCGGCTGGCCCTTGTAGCCGACATTGGTGAGCTTGATGCCGGCGGCCTGGAACAGCTTTTGCGCGGAAAGGTCGATCGAGGATCCCGTGCCGGGATTGCCGAAATTGAGCTGGCCGGGCTTGCTGCGCGCGAGTTCAACGAACTCGCCGATGGTTTTCACCGGCAGCGAGGGGCTGACGACCGCCACGGCTCTGCGTCCAGACGGCGAGGCCCACGCATTTCAGATCTTTCATCGCGTCCCAGCCGGCGTCCTTGTAGAGACCGGGATTGACCAGCGCCGCCGGCCCCGTGACGAGCCAGGTGTAGCCGTCAGGTTCGCTGCGCGCGACCGCGGCCGTTCCGATGTTGCTGTTGCCGCCGGGCCGCGCCTCCACGATGACAGTCGCCTTGAGGTCGCGGCCGACCTGTTCGGTCACCGCGCGCGCGACCATGTCGACGATGCCGCCGGCCGGGTAGGGGACGATGACGCGGATCGGCCGGTTCGGCCAGCTGTCCTGCGCTTGCGCGGCAAGACCGCCGCTGAGCATCATCGCGGCAAGTGCGGCAATGCGCATAGCCCGGTTCAGGCTCATCCTTCCCTCCCATGTGTCTCGCGCCGTTGATGCGACGCGTATGATCTTATCCCCTGGCGGGACGTCAGCCGTTGGCAACCAGCGATTTGATGCTGCGGGCAAGCCCGAGAATGCGCGGCCCGCATTCGCGCTCGATCTGCTCGGCCGAGAAGCGGAACGAGGGAATACCGCAATTGACCGACAGGCAATCGCCCGACGGCGTGCGGTAGAGCGGCGCGGCGACACCAAAGATCTCGCGACGCCACTCGCCGAGCGACACCGCAAAGCCGCGCTCGCGGCAGATTTCGACATCGGGCAGGGTGCGCGCCAGCACGTAGTCCGCCTCCTGCGGCCGCTCGTCGTTCACCCCAGCGACATAGGCTTCGAGTTCGTCGCGGGTATAGAGCGAGAGCAGCGCGCGGCCGACCGCGGTCGGCGCCAGCGAGCTGGTGAAGCCGACATCCGGCACATGCGGCACGGCGTCGGTGGTGCGCAGCGTCTCGACATAGATGAAGTCGAGCCCGAACGGCATCGCGATCGACACGGTGCCGCCGGCATAGGCCGCAAACTCCCGCATCAGGGGACGCGCGAGCTGCCGCACTTTCAGCGCCGACAATACCGGATAGGCAGCTGCGAGCACGCCGAGGCCGAGCACGAAACGGCCGCGCGGGTCTCGCTTCAGATAGCCGAGCTGCGCCAGCGTGTAGGTGAGGCGCGACACCGTCGGCCGCGACAGACCGGTATGGGCGGCAAGTTCGGCATTCGAGAGGGGGCCGGCACCGCTGCGGAAGGCGGCGAGCACGTCGAGCCCATGCGCCAAGCGTGGTCGCAAAGGACGGATCGGTCGGGGGGTCGACAGTGGAAAGTGCAGCCATCTCAGAATAATGGATCAGATATGCCATTACGTCAATATATCGAAATGAATTTGCAATTCGTGTCGATATCCGCTTACCTGCTGCTCAAAAGCGGGAGGCATTATGGATTTCGACCCTTCAGCACGGTCGGAGCAGTGGCGGACGAAGTTGCAGGCCTTCTTCGACCACGACGTGCTGCCGCGTCATCGCGCCTGGCTGGCGCACGTCGCGCAAGCAACGTCACACCGCCCTTCATGGCCGAGCTGCAGCAGAAGGCGCGCGCCGCGGGTCTGTGGAATCTCGGCCTGCCGGAACTCGCGGCCGACGAGCCCGGCACAAAACTCTCCAATCTCGAATATGCGCCGCTGGCGGAAATCATGGGCCGGCTGTTCTGGGCGCCGGAAGTGTTCAACTGCCAGGCGCCCGATGTGCCCAACATGATCGCGCTGCAGAACTGCGCGACGCCTGAGCAGAAGGCGCGCTGGCTGCGGCCGCTGCTGGAGGCGAGAACGCGCTCCGCCTTCGGCATGACCGAGCCCGATGTCGCTTCATCTGATGCGACCAACATTGCAACGACGATGCGGCGCGACGGCAACGACTACGTCATCAACGGCCGCAAGTGGTTCATCACGGGTGCCGCCCATCCGCAATGCAGTTTCCTGATCGTGATGGGCGTGACCGACGCGGACGCCGACCGCACCCGCCGCCACTCCTGCATCCTGGTGCCGATGGACGCGCCCGGGCGTTCGCCTGGTGCGGCGGCTGCGCTGGATGGGCTGCGAGGATCACGTCGCGCCGATCGGTGAACTGACCTTTGACGACGTCCGCGTGCCCGCCGAAAACCTGCTCGGCGCGGAAGGCGACGGCTTCAAGGTGGCGCAGGTCCGGCTTGGCCCGGCGCGCATCCACCATTGCATGCGCTCGATCGGGCTGTGCGAACTGCTGATCGAACTGATGATGGTACGCGCGATCGGAGCGCTCGACCTTCGGCCGCACCGTCATTCAATACGACACCGTGCAGCGCTGGATCGCGGAATCCCGCGTCGAGCTGGAGCAGGCGCGGCTGCTCGCCTATCGCTGCGCCTGGGCGCTCGACCAGAGCGGCCATCACGGCGCCTGGCGCGACGTCTCGCTGATCAAGGTCGCGGTGCCCGCCATGCTGCAGAAGATCGCCGACCGCGCCATGCAGGTGTTCGGCGCCATGGGCGGCTCGGAAGATACGCCGATCCACCAGGCGCTGGCCTGGGGCCGGCTCTTGCGTATCGGCGACGGTCCGGATGAAGTGCACCTGCGGCAGATTTTCCGGATGGAGGCCGATGCCTTCCTGGTCGATTGCCAATTCACCCTATCTGGCCGCTCACCCCGCGTGAGCGAAAGAGGTCTTCAGCTTCGATGACGATGACCGACCAATCACAACACGCACGCGCCCCGAAAGTCGACAAGGAGGGCTTGCGCAAGAAATACATCGAGGAGCGCAACAAGCGGCTGCGCGCTGACGGCAACGACCAGTATCTGCAGGTCACGGGCCGGCTCGCCCATTATCTCGACGATCCCTACACGCCGGTCACGGAGCGTGCGCCGAAGACCGATCACGTCACCTTTGCCTTTGTCGGCGGCGGCTTTGCCGGGCTCGTCACCGCGGCGCGGCTGTCGGAGGCCGGGATCAAGGATGTCCGCATCATCGAGAAGGGCGGCGATTTCGGCGGCACCTGGTACTGGAACCGTTATCCCGGCGCGCAATGCGACACCGCTTCGATGGTGTACATGCCGCTGCTGGAAGAGACCGGCCACATGCCGTCGGAGAAATATGCGCATGCACCGGAAATCCTTGCCCACTGCCAGCGCATCGGCAAGCAATTCGGCCTCTACGACAACGCGCTGTTCCACACTCAGGTCGACGAGTCTCGATTGGGACGACGCGAATTCGCGCTGGCTGATCAAGACCAATCGCGGCGACGCCTTCACGGCGCAGTTCATCGGCATGGGCACCGGGCCGCTGCATGTGCCAAAGCTGCCGGGCATTGCCGGCATCGAAAGTTTCAAAGGCCACTCCTTCCACACCAGCCGCTGGGACTATGACTACACCGGCGGCAATCCCACCGGCGCGCTGATGGACAAGCTCGCCGACAAGCGCGTCGGCATCATCGGCACCGGCGCTACCTCCGTGCAGTGCGTGCCGCATCTCGCCCGCGCCTGCAAGGAGCTCTACGTGTTCCAGCGCACGCCGTCGTCGGTCGACGTCCGCGCCAACGCGCCGATCGATCCCGACTGGTTTTCGGGAATCGCGACTCCCGGCTGGCAGCAGCGCTGGCTGGAAAACTTTACCGCCAACCAGGCCGGCGGCACCGCGGAGGTCGACCTCGTCAAGGACGGCTGGACCGATCTCAGCCATCGCATCCGCGCCAGGATCATCGAATTGCCCCGTGAGCAACGCACGCCGCAAAACATGCTCGCGGCGTTTGAAGATTCCGACTTCGAGAAGATGGAGGAGATCCGCGCCCGGGTGGACACGCATCGTCGATGATCGCGAGACCGCCGCAAAACTGAAGGCCTGGTATCGCCAGCTCTGCAAGCGGCCGTGTTTCCACGACTCCTATCTGCAGGCCTTCAATACGCCGGGCACGCATCTGGTCGACACCGACGGCAAGGGCGTCAATGGGATCACCGAGAACGGTGTCGTCGTCGCCGGCAAGGAATATGCGCTCGATTGCATCATCTATGCGTCAGGCTTCGAGGTCGGCACCGAATACAAGCGTCGCTCCGGTTTCGATCTGACCGGACGGGATGGCAAGCGACTGTCGGAGCATTGGGCGTCGGGGATGCGGACCAAGCACGGCATCCATGTGCACGGCTTCCCGAACGCATTCTTCGTGCAGCCGACCCAGGGCGCTAATCTCATCTCCAACGTGCCGCACAATCTGACCGAGGCGGCCCGCACGATCGCGATGATGGTCAACCACGCGCAGGCGAATGGATTCAAGGAGATCGAGGTCACCAAGGAGGCCGAGGATCGCTGGGTCGAGTTGCTGCTGACCGGCGCCGGCCGCATGATCGGCTCGCAGGACTGCACGCCCGGTTACTACAACAATGAGGGTCGCGAACCCGGCCCGGCGGCAAAGCTCCATGTCGGCCACCCCGCCGGTGCGCTCGCCTACTTCAAATACATCGATGCGTGGCGCGAGAGCGGCCAGTTCGAGGGACTGGCGTTTCGCTGAGGCGCCGAGACGAAGCCCATACCAGAGGGAGTGCACGCGTATGACCCAGGCCGCAGCCGTTGCCGAAACCCCCAAGGAAATGCCAAAGGACGCATCCGCTTCGGTGATCGCGCAACATGCCGCGACGCTGCAAGGCGCTGCCGTTCTCGGACACGCGCGACTTCGACGAGGCGGCGCGCGGCTTCCTCGGCACCATCGAGAATGCGAAAGTATGCTTCGCCGCAGGGCAGGACGGTCTGGAGCCTGGAGCCGTATGCCTTCCTGAACGAAGAGAACGCGCCGCCGACCGTCGATCCCAGCCTGTGGCGGCAGTCGCGGCTCAACATGAACCACGGCCTGTTCGAGGTGGTGCCCGGCGTCTATCAGGTGCGCGGGCTCGACATCGCCAACATGACGCTGATCGAGGGCGACAAGGGCGTCGTCGTGGTGGATACGCTGACCTCGATCGAAGGCGCGCGCGCCGCGATGGAGCTTTATTTCCAGCACCGGGGCAAGCGGCCGGTCTCGGCCGTGATCTTCAGCCACACCCATACCGACCATTGGGGTGGCGCGCGGGGCGTGCTCGACGATGCGACGCTTTCGAGCGGCAAGGTGCCGATCATCGCGCCGAACCTGTTCATGGAGCACGCGGTCTCGGAAAACATCATCGCGGGCCCGGCGATGCTGCGCCGCGCGCAATACCAGTTCGGGCCGTTCCTCGCCAAGGGCGTGCGCGGCCATGTCGATTGCGGGCTCGGCAAGACGATGGCGGCAGGCGCCGTGGCGCTGTTGCGGCCGACCGACCTGATCATCGCAACGGGCGACAAGCGCACCATCGATGGCCTCGAGTTCGAATTCCAGATGGCGCCGAACAGCGAGGCGCCGGCGGAGATGCACTTCTATGTGCCGCGCTACAAGCTTCTGAACCTTGCGGAAAACTGCACGCATAACTTCCACAATCTGCTGCCGTTCCGCGGCGCCGACGTGCGCGATGCGCTGGCGTGGTCGAAATATCTCGGCGAAGCGCTGCAGATGTGGGGCGGCAAGGCTGAGGCGATGTGCGGCCAGCATCACTGGCCGGTGTGGGGCAGGGAGCGGATCGACACCATGATCCGCCAGCAGCGCGACCTCTACAAGTTCGCGCATGACCAGACCATCCGCCTGATGAATCACGGCATGACGCGCGGCCGAGATCGCCGAAGCGATCCAACTGCCCAAGAGCCTCGACGGCGCCTGGCACGGCCGCGGCTATTACGGCCACATCCGCCACAACGTGAAGGCGATCTACCAGAAATATCTCGGCTGGTACGACGCCAATCCCGTCAACCTCGATCCGCTGCCGCCGGTCGAAAGCGGCAAGAAGTATGTCGAGTACATGGGCGGTGCGCAGGCGATCCTCGATCGCGCGCGCAAGGATTTTGCCAAAGGCGAATTCCGTTTTGTCGCGCAGGCAGTGAGCCATCTGGTGTTCGCCGATCCCGACAACCAGGCGGCACGCGCGCTGCTCGCCGACACCTTCGAGCAGCTCGGCTATGCCGCGGAAAGTTCGACCTGGCGCAACGCTTATCTGTTCGGCGCGCAGGAGCTGCGAAACGGCATGCCGAAGGCCTCGCCGCGCTCGACGATGCCGCGCGAGACGCTGGCAGCGCTGCGCACCGAGCAATTGTGGGACGTGCTCGGCGTTCGCCTCAACGGGCCGAAGGCCGAGGGCAAGCGCATCGTGCTGAACTGGAATTTTTCCGATACCGGCGAGACGTTCGTTCTCAACCTGGAGAATTCGGCGCTGACCTATGTCGCGGGCGCGCAGGCGTCCGATGCCGATGCCGGCTTCACGCTGGCGCGCGGCGTGCTTGACGAGATCATCGCCAAGCTGACGACGTTTCCGGAAGCGGTTGCCGCCGGCAAGATCAAGGTGACGGGCAATCCGATGCGAGCTTGGCGAGCTGATGGCGCTGATGGACGAGTTCCCGCGGATGTTCGAGATCGTCGAGCCGAAGCGCACGCCGATGAGTTGATCAACGGTCATTCCGGGGCGCGCGAAGGGCGAACCCGGAATCTCGAGATTCCGGGTCTGGTGCTTACGCACCATCCCGGAATGACAGTGTTTTTATTCCGCGCTGCTGACGAGCTTGATGCGCGGCTCTGCCGCGTCCATCAGGCTGCGATAGGCGGCGAGATAATCGAGCGCCATGCGGCGTGCCGTGAAGCGCTGCTCGAAAACCTTGCGGATTTCCGTCCGGTCCAGCGAGGCCAGCCGATCGACCGCGGAGACCGCGCTGATCTCGTCCTCGACCACGAAGCCGGTGATGCCGTCGTCGATGATCTCGGCAACCGAACCGCGATTGAAGGCGATCACGGGCGTTCCGCACGCCATCGCCTCGATCATCACAAGCCCGAACGGTTCCGGCCAGTCGATCGGCACCAGAAGGCCGATCGCGCCGCTCAGGAAGTCGGATTTCTCGCGGTCGCTGATCTCGCCGATGTAATCGACGAGGGGATTGTTGTCGATCAGCGGCCGGATCAGCTCGTCATAATAGTCCTGGTCGGCGCGATCGACCTTGGCGGCGATCTTGAGCGGGATGCCGCATCGCGTTGCGATCCGGATGGCGCGATCGACGCCTTTTTCCGGCGCGATCCGGCCAAGTACTGCAAGATAGGACGGTTTGACCGGCTGCGGCGTCAGCAGATCCTGCGGCAAGCCGTGATGGATCGTGCGCAGCCAGTTCGCCTGGGGAACCGGCCGGCGCTGCGCATTGGAAATCGAGATCACCGGCGCCTTGAAGACGATGGAACACCGGCTGGTGCTCCGGCAGGTCAAGCCGGCCGTGCAGTGTGGTCAGAAACGGTGTCGGTTGCCGCTGGAACAGCGAGAACGGATAGTAGTCGAGGTGGAAGTGCAGGAAGTCGAACTCCTCGTCGTCACATTTGCGGCGGACGCGCTCCAGCATCACGATATGAAGAGCGTTAGGATCGCGCACAGCGCCGTCAAGCCGTAATGCTTTCGGCCAGGTTGCCTCCAGTTTCGCCGAGGTCCGGGAATCGCCGCTGGCAAACAGCGTGACGTCGTGTCCGAGTGCAACAAGTTCTTCCGTCAGCCAGGAGACCACCCGCTCCGTGCCGCCATACAATTTGGGTGGAACTGCCTCTGTCAGCGGGGCAACCTGCGCGATGCGCATTTCTCCGTCTCCTGTATCAAAATGGGTGAAGCTAGCCCCAAACCCTCGCCGCGCTGGCGCAGCGATATGCGGGAACGTTTACGCATTTGCGAAGTTCCCTTGGCGACGCCGATCTTTCTTCCCTCACGCTGCGGTCTCTCTGATGCCATCTGTTACGAGCAGATTTTCATCAATGTCGATGCTGCGGGAATGTTGCGCCGTGATGGCGCGGCGGCAGGAAGCCGCCATCACGTAGTCGTGCACGGAACGCGCGGACAACTTCTCCTTCGTCATCAACGGGTTTGCAGACGTCATGGAAAATCTTTCACAATATGCGCGTCGCCCGGTCGCCTTCGTGCTGCGCTATGTTCGCAAGCGCTCGGCCGCGCATTTGGTCATATTCGCTGCCGTTGTTGCTGCGGTTGCCTGTTCCGTGAGCACGCAATACGGGGTCAAGAATCTGGTCGACTGCCTTTCTGCCGGGCCGTCTCACGCCAACGGCGTATGGCTGGCATTCGTTATCCTCATATCGCTTATTGCCGCCGACAGTTTTCTCTGGCGGATCGCGAGCTGGGTCGCGAGTTTCACCTTCGTCGGCGTCACCGGCGATTTGCGGCGGGATTTATTTCGCCACCTGACGGGCCACGCGCCGAGCTATTTTTCGGAGCGGCTGCCTGGCATGCTGACCAGCCGCATCACGGCGACATCGAACGCGGTGTTCACGGTTGAAAACATGCTGGTATGGAACGTGATGCCGCCTTGCATCGCGACGCTCTCCGCCATCCTGCTGATTGGAACCGTGAGCCCGACGATGTCGGCCGGGCTGATCGTGGTTGCGGGAACCATGGTGTTCGCCATGTTCCGCTTTGCGGCGGCCGGCAAGCCGCTGCATGACGATTTCGCCGACAAGGCCGCCGCCGTCGACGGCGAAATGGTCGACGTGATCAACAACATGCCGCTGGTGCGCGCGTTTGGTGGCTTCGGGCATGAACACGACCGCTTCGATGCGACCGTCGGCCGGGAAGTCAGCGCGCGGGGACGCAGCCTGCGCTACCTCGAGAAGCTGCGGCTTTCACATGCCGGCGATTACGGTGGTGCTCACGATTGCGCTGCTGGCCTGGGTCGTCTCGCTGTGGCAGCGCGGTGCCGCGACCACGGGCGATGTCGTGCTGGTGTGCACGCTGGGGCTCTGCGATCCTCAGCGCCACGCGCGACCTTGCGGTGGCTCTGGTCGACGTCACCCAGCATTCCGCCCGCCTGACCGAGGCGGTCGCGACGCTGCTGCAGCCGCACGAGCTGAACGATCATCCCGAAGCCGAGCCCCTGGTGAAGCGGGGGGCGTCCATCGCTTTCAGCAACGTCTCGTTCCGTTACCCGAATGGCGCCCGGGTGTTCGAGCGCTTCAGCCTGCGCATTCCGCCGGGGCAGCGCATCGGGCTGGTCGGCCGATCCGGGGGCGGCAAGTCGAGCCTGTTCGCGCTGCTGCAGCGCTTCTACGACGTCGAGGCAGGCCACATCGCCATCGACGGCCAGGACATCTCCAGGGTCACCCAGGGCAGCTTGCGCGAGGCGATCTCCGTGGTGCCGCAGGATATCTCGCTATTCCATCGCTCGATCATGGAAAACATCCGCTACGGCCGGCCGCACGCCAGCGACGATGAGGTGCTGCGTGCCGCGATCGCTGCGCGCTGCGATTTCATCGAGGACCTGCCGCAGGGCATGGCGACCATCGTCGGCGACCGCGGCATCAAGCTGTCGGGCGGCCAGCGGCAGCGTATCGCCATAGCGCGCGCCTTCCTGAAGGATGCGCCGATCCTGCTGCTCGACGAGGCGACTGCCGCGCTCGACACCGAGTCGGAGGAAGCGATTCGCGAGGCGCTGTCGCTGCTGGTGCGCGGCCGCACGGTGATTGCGATCGCACACCGGCTGGCGACACTGCGGAATTTCGACCGCGTGGTGATGCTGCAGGATGGCAAGATTCTCGAGGATGGCCAGCCGGACGTCCTGCTGCGCGGCAGGGGACCTTACCGCGAACTGGTCGCGCGCGAGGTCGGCCGCCTCGCTGTGCACGCGGCGTGAACGTAGCGTGTAGCGTGTTGTGTGGGGATGGACAAAGCCGCTCGAGGTTCCGATGGCATCAGAACCGCTCAGCCAGCTCGCCATCGACCGTACGGTCGAACAAGCGGCGGAGTCGCCATTCTACATTCCGATGACGGGGCCGGCGACGCGCCCGCGGCGCTCGCTGAAGCACGACGACACTTTCATCGTCCTCGACAGCCATGGTGACATCGGCGCGTCCCCCGGGGGATCGGACGGGCTGTTCAACGCCGACACCCGCTATCTTTCCCGCCTCGAGATGATGCTGGACGACGTCCAGCCGCTGCTGCTCGGCTCCAATCTGCGCGACGACAATTCGGCGCTGACCGTCGATCTCACCAATTCCGACGTTTATCGCAATGGCCGCCTTGTGCTGCAAAAGGACAGGCTGCACATCGTGCGCACGATCTTCCTCTGGCGCGGTACCGCCTATCAGCGGATCGGTCTGCAGAACCATGGCGATCAGCCGGCACGCTTCGACCTGACGCTGCTGTTCGACAATGATTTCGCCGATCTGTTCGAGGTGCGCGGCGAGCGGCGGCCAAAGCGCGGCGTGGCCGCCGGCAAGCTGTCGGGGCCGGCCGACGTCGTCCTTGAATATCGGGGGCTTGACGGTCAAGGGCGGTTCACCGTCCTGCACTTCGACCCGCGGCCGACACGGCTTTTGGTCAATGCCGCCACCTGGCATTTCGATCTTGCGCCGAAGCAGACCGTCTCGCTGTCCGTCGCCGTATCCTGCAACAGGGCGATACTGGGCAAGTCGGTGCCGTTCTTTCGCGGGCTACTGGCGCATCGGCGCCAGATGCGCCGTCTGACTGCGGGTGCTGCGACAGTCGAGACCTCGAACAACATCTTCAACGAGGTTCTCAGCCAGGCGATGGCGGACCTCAACATGCTGATGACGGATACGCCGCAGGGCCGCTATCCCTATGCCGGCATCCCCTGGTACTCGACGACCTTCGGCCGCGACGGCCTGATCACGGCGCTGCAGATGCTGTGGGTCGATCCGCGTATCGCCAGCGGCGTGCTCAGGCGTCTTGCCTTCTTCCAGGCCGAAGCCACCGATCCGCTCGCGGACGCAGAACCTGGCAAGATCCTGCATGAGATGCGCGGCGGCGAAATGGCCGCGCTGCGCGAGGTGCCTTTTGCGCAATACTACGGCAGCGTCGACTCCACGCCGCTATTCGTCCTGCTGGCGGGCCTCTATGTCGAGCGCACCGGCGATGAGGAACTGCTCGCGGAACTTTGGCCCGCGATCGAGGCGGCGCTGCAGTGGATCGATGGTCCGGGCGACCCCGACGATGACGGCTTTGTCGAGTACCGGCGCGCCAGCGACCTCGGACTTGCCAATCAGGGCTGGAAGGATTCCTTCGATGCCATCTTCCACGCCGACGGTGAGCTTGCCGAAGGCCATATCGCGCTGGCCGAGGTGCAGGGTTATGTGTTCGCTGCCAAGCGGCTGGCGGCGCGCTGCGCCTGGCGGCTCGGCCGTCTCGACATGGTACGAAAGCTCGAGGTCGAGGCAAAGCTCCTCGCCGAACGATTCGATGCAGCGTTCTGGTGCGAGGAACTCGGCACCTACGCGCTGGCGCTCGACGGCGAAAAGAAGCAGTGCCGCGTGCACTCCTCCAATGCGGGTCAGGTCCTCTTCACCGGCATCGCGCGCGAGGATCGCGCGCGCCGCGTGGCCGCCGATCTCATGAGCCGGCGCTTCTTCTCCGGCTGGGGTATTCGAACCATCGCGCAAGGCGAGGCGCGCTACAATCCGATGTCCTATCACAACGGATCGATCTGGCCGCACGACAATGCGATGATCGCGCTCGGCCTTGGCCCGTTACGGATTGAAGCACTCCGTGGCGCATCTGTTCGAGGGCCTGTTTGACGCCGCGAGCTACATGGACCTGCGGCGGCTGCCGGAACTGTTCTGTGGTTTTCGGCGCGAGCGTCATCGCGGTCCGGTGCTCTATCCGGTTGCCTGTGCGCCGCAGGCGTGGGCGAGCGGCGCGGTCTTCACGATGCTGGAGGCGGCGCTCGGCCTCGAATTCGATGCCGCGCGCGGCGAGATCCGGCTGCGCGATCCTCGTCTGCCGGCATTCCTGAGCGAGGTCGTGCTGCGCGATCTCAAGCTCGGACCCTCCAGCGTCGACCTGCGCCTGCGCCGTCATGGCGAGGAGGTCTCGCTCGAGGTTCTGCGGACGCGGGGACAAATTCAGGTGTCGATTGTGCTGACGCACTGAAATCGCGAATTTTCGGAGGTCATATGCGCGCGAGATCGTTGATTGTCCTCCTGACGGTGACGCTGGTCATGCCGGCGAGTGCGCTGGCGCAAGGCCAGGCGCCGCAACCCGGCCGCGGCATCCCGCAGGATGCGGCAAAGGAGTCGGTGCCGCCGCCGTCTGTCACCGTGATTGGCGCGCGCGACGCGCACGGCATCCTCGGCCGCGAAGTCCGCAGTGCCGCCGACGAGAATATGGGCCGCATCGTCGACGTCATTGTCGATCGAAGCGGGACGGTGCGCGCGGCGGTGATCGATTTCGGCGGATTTCTCGGCGTCGGCAGCCGCAAGATCGTCGTCGACTGGCTCGCGCTGCGGTTCGGCGCGATCGCCAACAAGCGCGACAGCATCTCGCTGGAGTTGACCAAGGATCAGGTCAGCGCCGCGCCCGAATACAAGGAGGATACGCCGGTCATCGTGCTCGGCGCGGCCGGCAAGTTGGCGCCCTGGGAATTCGACCATTAGAAGGAGACGCGAACTGGTTGCGCGGCCATTCCATTCGATCGCGCGAGACGACGGTGATCGCCCCAGGCGTTCGGCCGAAGGCAACGATCGTGCCGCTTCCCCTGCCGGTCGCGCCAAGGCCGCCGCCCTCGCGGCAAAGCCAGCGCGGGCTCGACTGGTTCATCTTCTTCCTTGCCGACGTTCAGACCGGCTTCGGCCCCTTCATCGCCGTTTATCTGACCAGCCAGAAATGGACCCAGGTCGAGATCGGATTCGTGCTGTCGATCGGCGGCATTATCGGCTTGCTCGGACAGATGCCGGGCGGGGCGATCGTGGATGCCGCGCGTTCGGAGCGGGTGGTGGCTGGATTTGCCGTCGCCGCCATCGGCGTGAGCGCGCTTGCGTACGCGCTTTGGCCGATCTTTCCGGTGGTTGACGGCGGCAGCCATGCTGCATGCGCTGGCGAGCTGCGTGCTGGGACCTGCGATTGCTGCCATCAGCCTCGGTCTGGTCGGTCCGCTCGCGATCGGCGAACGGCTCGGCCGCAACGCCCGCTTTGCTTCGCTCGGTAACGGATCGGCGGCAGCCTTGATGGGAGCCTGCGGCTACTACATCTCGAATCGCTCGGTCTTCCTGGTCACGTTCGCGCTTGCCATCCCGACCTTGCTGGCGCTGGCGCGCATCCGCGAGCGCGAAATCGACATCGTGCAGGCGCATGGCGCCATCCCGCGCGAAGCACCGGACGAAAAGGCGACCAGCATCGTCAGCCTGATCCGGCAGCGGCCGCTGTTGATCTTCGCCGGCAGCATCCTGCTGCTGCAGCTTGCCAATGCCGCGATGCTTCCGATCATGGCTGGCGTTGTTACCACGCGTTCGAGCCAGTGGGCGCCGGTGCTGATTGCGGCCTGCATCATCGTGCCCCAGGCCATCGTGGCGCTGATGTCACCCGCGGTCGGGCGCAAGGCGCAGCAATGGGGACGCCGGCCGTTGCTGCTGGCAGGTTTCGGCGCCCTCGCGATACGCGGCGTCCTGTTTGCGACCGTCAGCGATCCCTTCCTGCTCGTTGCCGTGCAGGTGTTCGACGGCATCACGGCGGCCGTATTCGCCGTCATGATCCCGCTGATCGTCGCCGACGTCGCTTTCGGCAGCGGGCACTTCAACCTCGCGCTCGGAATTGTCGGCACCGCGACCGGTATCGGCGCTTCGCTGAGTACGGTGCTGGCAGGCTATGTCACCGACAAGTTCGGCAGCAGCGTCGCCTTCCTCGGGCTTGCCGGCGTGGCGGCGACCGGCCTGCTGTTGATCCTGCTCGTCATGCCGGAGACCCGGCGGAGCGAGTAAGCACAAGGCGGGCGCCTATGCCGCGACCCGCGGCGCGGCCACCTTGTGATACAGCGCGTCATAACATGCGGCCGACAGATCCCAGCTGAACGATCGCGCCATCGCGGTGCGACGCATCGTATCGAGCTGGTCCTTGGCTCTGAAGGTCGAGAATGCCCGGCGCACGCCGCCGAGGAAGGATTCCGTCGAGGGCTTTTCGAACAGGAATCCGGTCTCGCCGTCCTTGATGGTTTCGGCAAGTCCGCCGGTCTGGTGGCCGATCGGCAGCGAGCCGAAGCGCTGCGCATACATCTGGCTCAGTCCGCACGGTTCGAAGCGCGACGGCATCAGCGTGAAGTCGCTGCCGGCAAAAATCCGGCGCGCCTGGCCGTCATTGAATCCGATCGCAACCCCGATCGCATCCGGCCGGCGGCGATGCGCGTCGACCAGCGCCTGTTCGATTGCGGGCTCGCCCGATCCGGTGACGATGATCTGCCCGCCGGCGTCGATGATCTCGTCGGCGGCCGACAGCACGAGGTCGATGCCCTTCTGATGCACGAGGCGTGCGACCAGGCCGAAGATCGGACCGCGCGACACCGCAAGCCCGAACTGCCTGCGCACGTAGTCGGCATTGGCCTGCTTGCCGTCCCAGTCGCCGGCGCCGAAGGGCTGGGCGAGCTGCGCGCAGAAACGCGGGTCCCAGCTCTCGTCGATGCCGTTGAGGATTCCGGTCAACTGGTTTGCGCTGGAGCGCTGCCGCAGCACGCCTTCCAGCCCGCAGCCGAGTTCGGACGTGGTGATCTCCTGCGCATAGGTCGCGCTGACGGTCGTCAGGTGCGAAGCGTAGATCAGGCCGCCCTTCAGGAAGGAAAGCTGGTCGTAGAATTCGAGCCCGTCGATGTGAAACGACGCTTCCGGCGCGCCGATCCGCCGCAGCGACTCCCGGGGGAAGTTTCCCTGATAGGCGAGGTTATGGATGGTCAGGACGGAGGGGATGTTTGCGCCCATCCACGCGAGGTATGCCGGTACAAGCGCGGCCTGCCAGTCGTTGGCATGCACGAGGTCGGCTGCCCAATTCTTGTCCAGCTTGCCCATGGCAAGTTCGGCCGCGGCGGCAGCAAGCCGGGCGAACCGGATGTCGTTGTCGGGCCAGTCGCGGCCGGATTCATCGCCATAGGGGTTGCCGGGCCGGTCGTAGAGTTGTGGGCACAACAGCACATAGACCGGCAGGCCGTCCCGGGTCGCCGTCCGCCCGAGCGCGCAGGCCGGCATCTCGGCCAGCGCGGCACATTGCCCAACGATTTCAATATGGGTGAACTGCTCGACCACGTCCCGGTAGCCGGGCAGGATGACCCGCACATCGCTCCAGCTACGCAGCGCGCGGGGCAGTGCGGCGGAAACAGCGGCGAGCCCGCCCACCCGGACAAAATCGTCCATTTCCGTCGTGACAAAGAGAACCTTCAAGACGCCCTCGAGACCCGCAGTTACGGAGTGGAATGCAAGATTAGGTCCAATTTCCCTCCGTTGAAATGCGGGTTTCGAAGGGAGCGCCTCAGAGGGAAGTTCTTTCCTGCGCGTGCGGTGGCATCTAGGGTCGCGCCGCGCACCGGAAAACCGATAGCCCGGGCGGCGCGGAGGAGCTTTGCTGATGACGATACCAGCCGGGGGTGAGGGGCAGATGACCGGGAGCTTTGCCGGGCTTCGCGTGCTCGATTTCTCGACCACCATTGCCGGGCCTCACTGCACCCGCATGCTCGCCGACATGGGCGCCGAAGTCATCAAGATCGAGACCGAGGAAGGCGAGACGATGCGCACTCGCCTGCCGGTGCGCAATGGCTGCAGCACCGCCTTCGGCTCGCTCAACATCGGCAAGAATAGCGTCGTGCTCGATCTGAAATCGGCGCAAGGCGCGGAGGTCATTCGCCGCCTGGTGGCGACATCGGACGTGCTGGTGGAGAATTTCCGCCCCGGCGTGATGAAGCGGCTGAAGCTCGACTACGAGGCGCTGCGTCACCTCAACCCGAAACTGATCTATTGCTCGATCTCGGGCTACGGTCAGAGCGGACCGTCGGCCGAATTGCCGGCCTACGCACCGGTCATCCACGCCGCGTCGGGTTATGAGATGGCGCATCTCGCCTATCAGCCCGGCCGCTCGCGGCCGGACTATTGCGGCATCTATCACGCCGACGTGCTGACCGGCGTCTATGCCTTCGGGGCGATCGGCGCTGCTCTCCATCAGCGCAGCGGCACAGGTCAGGGTCAGCATATCGACGTGTCGATGCTGGAATCGATGCTCAGCCTGACGCTGAACGAAGTGCAATGGTCGCAGTTTGACGGTGAAGCCGACCCAGCGTCCGATGTTCGGACCGATCGAGACCCGCGACGGCTACGTGATGGTCGCGATTGCCAGCGAAAAGACCTTTCAGAACCTGATGCAGGTGATCGGCCACCCCGAATGGGTTGATGATCCGCGCTTTGCCGCCTATGCCGATCGCCGCGATAATTGGGGGAGTCTGATGGAGGGCGTTGAGGCCTGGTCGCGCGCGGTCAGCACCCAACAATGCCTGGCTGCGTTGAACGCGAACGGCGTGCCGTCGTCGGCTTACCGTAGCGTGAAGGAGGCGCTTGCCGATCCCCAGATCGCCCATCGCGGCGCGCTGTCGGTTGTGGAGGATGGTGGTGGCACCTTTAAGGTGATGAACCTTCCCTTCCGCATGTCGGGCTCGCGCGTCGCGCCCGCACCGCGAATGGCGACACTCGGGGAGCACACCAGGGATTATCTCAAGGAGATCGGCCTTTCCGACGACGAGATCGCGGCTTTCGCACAAAAGCCGGCCAAAGCGGCACGGCGCTGACCTCAACCAGACTTTAAGTCCATGCCTGCGGCTTTTCATCCATCGCCGGACTTCCGGACTTGCCGCGACGCAGGATTCCCGCCAATCTGACATGGCGTCGTTTACGATCCGGAACACCGGACGACGACATGATTTTGAGGGAGGAAACCATGGTAGCGGCAATTCGCGTGCGCGCATTTGCGCCGATTTTCCTTGTGGCGGCATTTGGCGTTGGACTGTCGGCAGGTCCGGCGAGCGCGCAGAAGGCGGGCGGCACCATGACCGTCGGCCTCGAACTCGATATCCCCGGTTTCGACCCGCTCAAGGTCGGCGTCTATGACACGGCGGCACTGACCGCCTCATCGGCGATCTTCGAAACGCTGACCTATCTCGACGCCAACGGAAAACCCCAGCCCAGGCTCGCTTTGTCCTGGGAGCCTTCGGAAGACTTCAAGACCTGGACCTTCAAGCTGCGTCCGGGCGTCAAGTTCAGTGACGGCACGCCGTTCAATGCGGCAGCCTACAAGGAGAATTTCGACCGGCAGAAGGATCCCGCCAACAAGTGCCGCTGCGCCTTCTATATCGCGGCACATCAAGAGCGTCGAGGCGCCCGACGAACTGACGCTGGTCTATAACCTCAACGACCCGTCGGTGAACTTTCCCTCGCCTGGTATCCTATGCAAGCCAGAACTCCGCGGTTCACTCTCCGACGGCCTGGAAGGCCAAGGGCGACGACTACAACCGCAATCCCGTCGGCACCGGCCCCTATGTCCTGAAGTCCTGGACCGCCGGCGATCGCATGATCCTGGAGAAGAACCCGAACTACTGGGACAAGGACAAGATCTATCTCGACCGCATCGTCCTGAAGCCGCTGCCGGATGCGCAGTCGCGCTTCGCGAGCCTGCAATCGGGCGAAGTCGACCTGATCTGGGATGACGAATACGACGCCGACAACATCGAGAAGGCGAAGAAGGACTCCAAGCTGACCGTGCATACCTACACCGGTTCGGGCGCCGCGGTTTACGCCTTCAATACCAAGATCCCGCCGTTCGACGACGTCCGCGTGCGTCAGGCGCTGGTGATGGCGCTCGATCGCAAGAAGATGTCGCAGGCGATCACCAATGGGCTTGGCCGAAGCCCGCCAGCAATCCCTATGGCGACGGCTCCTGGGTGAAGTGCAAGGACGACGGCGCTCTGCCCGACGACGTCGAGAAGGCCAAGGCCCTGATCAAGGATTACGGCAAGCCAGTCGAGTTCAAGATGCTGTTCACCGCAACGCCGCGCGGCCGCGCGGTCGGCCAGGTGCTGCAGCAGTTCTGGAAGAATGCCGGCGCCAACATGGAGATCGAGCAGGTCGAACAGGCGACCATTCCCGCCGCGCGCCTTCCAGCGCCAGTTCCAGGTGACGCCCTGGCGCATCGTCGATCTCGCCGATCCCGACGTCGCAGATGTATGCCAACTTCAAGACCGGCAGCCCGGTGGCGCTCGCCAACACCTCGAATGCGGAGCTTGACGGTCTGCTCGACAAGGCCCGCACGACGGCCGATACCGACAAGCGCATCGATCTCTATTGCGCAGATCACCCGGCTGATCAACAAGGAGGCGTACTGGTTCTGGACCTTCCAGAACACCTACTACGCGATTTCGACGGCGAAGGTGAAAGGCCTGCCCAAGATGTATAGCGGGGTGATCGACGTATCGCGCACCTGGAAGGAATAGCCGCTCATGGCGTTCTTCGTCGCGCGCCGGCTCCTCTATCTGCTGCCGGTGCTGATTGCGGTCTCGCTGCTGACGTTCTCCATCGCGTCGCTGCTGCCGGGCGATCTTGCCTATGACGATCCTCGCCGACCAGGCGACGCCGGAGAACCTGGCTGCGCTGCGGCCGTGACATGGGGCTGGATCAGCCGATCTGGCAGCGCTACTTCACCTGGCTCGGCCATATGCTGCAGGGCGATTTCGGCCGCTCCTTCCGCACCGGCCAGACGGTGCTGCAGGCGGTCGGCCGAGCGGCTGCCGGTATCGATCGAGCTGATGCTGCTGGCGCAGCTCGCCGCGTTGTCGATCGGCGTGCCGCTGGCGATCGTCTGCGCCGCGCGCAGCGGCGGGCCGTTCGACCGCTTCATGACCGGCACGGCCTTCGCCATGCTGTCGGTGCCGACCTTCCTGTCGGCGATCCTCCTGATCTATCTGTTCGCGGTCGAGCTGCGCTGGCTGCCGGCGACCGGCTACGTGCCGTTCACGGAAGATCCGCTCGGCAACCTTCGCTTCATGGTGCTGCCGGCCATGACGCTCGCGCTGGCTGAATGGCCGGGCATCATGCGCATCCTGCGATCCGACATGATCGCGACCTTGCAGGAAGACTACATCTCGCTTGCCAAGGCCAAGGGCCTGACGCCCGGCGCGCATCCTGTTCGTGCACGCGCTGAAACCTTCGTCGCTGACGCTGGTGACCATCACCGGCATCAATATCGGCCGGCTGATCGGCGGCGCGCTGATCGTCGAGACGATCTTCGCACTTCCCGGCATCGGCCGGCTCTTGGTCGGCGCGATCCTCACCCGCGATCTCATCATCCTGCAGGGGGTGGTGCTGCTGGTGGCCGCGGGCTTCGTCATCATGAACTTCATCGTCGACCTGCTCTACGCCGTGCTCGACCCCAGGATCCGTCATGGCCACGCTTGAACTCGACCTCGCCGAGGAGGCCGTCTCCGCGCCGGCGAAAAAGGGCAGGCGTCTTGGCGTGCTGTTCTGGGCCGCGATCGTCTGGATGATCTTCGTCTTTGCCGTGGCGATTTTCGCCACGGTGCTGCCGATTCCGGACCCGACCGCCATGGACATGCTGGAGCGGCGCGCACCGTTCTCGGCGGCGCATTGGCTCGGCACCGACGGGCTCGGCCGCGACGAAGTCTCGCGGCTGATCTACGGCGCGCGCATATCGCTGGTCGTCGGTCTCTGTGCGCCGATGATCGGGCTTGACGATCGGCGGCGCGCTCGGCATGCTCTCGGGCTATTTCCGCGGCCGGTCCGGATCGTTTGTCGTCGGCGCCATGGACGTGCTGCTGGCCTTTCCGCCGCTTATCCTCGTGCTGGCCGTCATCGCCTTTGTCGGTCAATCGATTCTCAATCTCACGCTCATCCTCGGCGTGCTCAGCATTCCCGCCTTCATGCGGGTGGCGCGCGCCACCACGCTGACGCTGTCGCGGCGCGAATTCGTCATCGCAGCGGAAGCGCTCGGCGCCTCGCATGCCCGCATCCTGCTGCGCGAATTGCTGCCGAACGTGATCCTGCCGCTGTTTGCCTTCTTCCTGCTCGGCGTCGCCGTCACCATCGTGGTGGAGGGCTCGCTGTCCTTCCTCGGCCTCGGCGTGCCGCCGCCGATCTCGAGCTGGGGCAGCATGATCGGGGAGGGCCGCGAGAGCCTCGACATGGCGCCGCGGCTTGCCTTCATGCCGGCGATCGCGATGTTCCTCACCGTGCTTTCCTTCAATCTCGTCGGCGACACCTTGCGGGCGCTGACCGATCCGCGGCAGGGCGCGCTGTGACGGACAAGGCGTTGCTTTCGGTCGAGGATGTCGCGGTCGACCTGCCGACCCCGCGCGGCAATCTGCGCGCGGTGGATCGGGTGAATCTCACGGTGGCGGCAGGGCAGACGCTGGGCGTGGTCGGCGAGTCCGGCTGCGGCAAGACCATGCTGTCGCGCGCCATCCTTCAGCTGCTGCCGAAGAAGGCAAAGCTCAGCGGCCGCGTGATGTTCGACGGCCAGGACCTCGTCAGCCTCGATCGCGAGAAACTGCGCAAGCTGCGCGGCCGCCAGCTCGCGGTCGTGTTCCAGGACCCGATGACCTCGCTCAACCCGGTGCTCACCATCGGCACGCAGTTGATCGAGACCCTGCAGGAGCACCTCGAGCTCGACGCTTCAGCGGCGAAGAAGCGCAGCATCGAACTGCTCACCGCCGTCGGCATCCCCGCGCCGGAGCAGCGCCTGCACGCAATATCCGCACCAGCTCTCCGGCGGCATGCGCCAGCGCGTGGCGATCGCCATTGCGTTGTCGTGCGAACCAAAGCTGCTGATCGCGGACGAGCCGACCACCGCGCTCGACGTCACCATCCAGGCGCAAATCCTCGATCTGCTGGCGCGCGAGCAGCGCCGCCGCCACATGGCGATGATCCTGATCACCCACGATCTCGGCGTGGTTGCAGGACGCACCGACGAGGTCGCTGTGATGTATGCCGGCCGCGTGGTCGAGCGCGCGCCGACGCCGGCGCTGTTCAAGAAAATGCGCATGCCCTACACCGAGGCACTGCTGGCCGCGATCCCGAAACTGGACGCAGCGCCGCATACGCTGCTGCCGGCGATCTCCGGCCGGCCGCCTGATCCCACGCGTCCGATCAAAGGCTGCTCCTTTTCGCCGCGCTGCCGATACGCTGTGCGCGCGCTGCCATGGGGAGAAGCCGGAACTCACCGCAGCGGAAACGCCGGCGCACCAGTTTGCCTGCTTCCACCCGATCGAAATGCCAGCCGCCGTACCCGCATGATGCTGCAACCCTCGCCCGCCGACCCGCTGCTCAAGGTCGAACATCTCGTCGTCGAATATGTCGTGAACGGCAAGATCGTCCACGCCGTCAGCGACGTCAGCCTCGACGTCGCGCGCGGCGAGACGCTGGGGCTGGTCGGTGAATCCGGCTGCGGCAAGTCCACGCTCGGCCGCGCCGTGCTGCAGTTGCGCCGGGCGCAGTCCGGCAAGGTGCTGTTCGACGGCAACAACCTGACCGCAATGTACGGCGATGCGCTGCGCAAGATGCGTCAGCGCGTGCAGCTCATTTTCCAGGACCCGATCGCCTCGCTCAATCCACGGCGGCGGATCGGCGACATCGTGGCTGAGCCCTTGATCATCGCCGGCATCAAGGATCCCGAGAAGCGCAAGCAGATGGTGGCCGACGTGCTCACGGCCGTCGGTCTCGATCCAGGGCTGGTGATGGGACGCCTGCCGCACGAATTCTCCGGTGGCCAGTGCCAGCGCATCAGCATTGCCCGCGCGCTGGTGCTCAATCCGGATTTCATCATCTGCGATGAGCCGGTTTCTGCGCTCGACGTCTCCATCCGCGCACAAATTCTCAACCTGCTGGAGGAGATGAAGGCGCGTTACGGGCTTACGCTGCTCTTCATCGCGCACGACCTGGCGGTGGTGAAGGCGGTGAGCGACCGCGTCGCGGTGATGTATCTTGGCCGGCTGTGCGAGGTCGGCCCGTCCGAGCAACTTTTTGCCAAACCGGCGCATCCTTATACCGCGCTTCTGATCGAGGCCATCCCGGTGCCCGATCCTGACATGCGCCCAGCGGAAGCCGTCGCCGTGGGCGAGCCGCCTTCACCGATCTCACCGCCATCCGGTTGCCGCTTCCGCACCCGCTGCCCGCGCGCCGACGCGCGATGCGCCGCCGAGGTCCCGGAATTGCGCGCGGTCGCTTCCAACCAGTACGCCGCCTGCCACTATCCGCTAATCTGAATACCAGCCGCGCGGAGGTGCGTTTGTCCTGACGGGATGGACGTGGCAATGTCCGGCCCAACCAAAAGACATCTCCGGGAGAAACGTGATGAAGAGTTTCCAGGTTGCCGATTTCAACGCCCCCTTGAAAGAGGTCGACGCGCCGACGCCGCAACCGAGCGGAACGCAGGTGCTGCTCAAGGTGAAGGCAGCCGGCGTCTGCCACAGCGATCTGCACATCTGGGAAGGCGGCTACGACCTCGGCCACGGGCGAAAGCCGCTGTCGCTGAAAGATCGCGGCGTTTCGTTGCCGCGAACCATGGGCCACGAGAGCGTAGGCGAGATTGTTGCCTTCGGGCCCGATGTCACGGCGGCCGACAAGGGCGGCCTCAAGGTCGGTGACGTCGCGCTGGTCTATCCCTGGCTCGGCTGCGGCAAATGCGACACCTGCGTCGGCGGCGACGAGAACATGTGCGCCGTCAAGCCGAATGCGATCGGCGTCTATTGCGACGGCGGCTATGCCGATCACATGACGGTGCCGAATGCAAAGTATCTGATCGATCTCAAGGGGCTCGATCCCGTCACCGCCGCGCCTTATGCCTGTTCCGGCGTCACCACCTACAGCGCGCTGAAGAAGGTCGAAAAGGATCTGAACACGCCGATCGTGATCATCGGCGCCGGCGGTCTCGGCCTGATGGCGCTGACGTTGTTGAAGGCCATGGGCGGCAAGGGCGCCATCGTCGTCGATATCGACGCGCGCAAGCGAGAGGCTGCCGAAGCGGCCGGCGCGCTCGCCACGATCGACGGCAAGGCTGGTGATGCGCTGGAGCAATTGCAGAAGAAGGCGGGCGGACCGATCCGCGCGGTGATCGATCTCGTCGGCAGCGCGCAGACGACCCAACTCGGGTTCGACTGTCTCGCCAAGGGCGGCAAGCTCATCATTGTCGGCCTGTTCGGCGGCGGGGCGACGTTTGCGCTGCCGCTGATCCCGATCAAGGCGGTGACCATCCAGGGCAGCTATGTCGGCAATCTGCGCGAGACCCAGGAACTGCTCGATCTCGTGCGTACGAAGAAGATACCGCCGATCCCGGTGACGCCGATGCCGCTCGCCAGGGCCAATGAGGCGTTGCTCGATCTGCAGAAGGGCAAGCTGGTCGGCCGCGCCGTGCTGACGCCGTAACGTCACTAACCGTCGTCATGGCCGGGCTTGACCCGGCCATCCACGTCTTGCTGTCTACGTGCAACGCAAGACGTGGATGCCCGGCACAAGGCCGGGCATGACGGTGCACTCAATCAGCGCTGCTCCAGGTAATCCCCCATGTCCGCCAACAACGCCCTCCACATCGCCGTGCTCGGCGGCGACGGCATCGGTCCAGAGGTGATGGCGCCGGCGCTGGAGGTGTTGCGCAGGATCGAGGCGAAGTCGGATCTCAAATTCCGCTTCACCGAGGCGCCGGCCGGCGCCAACCATTATCGCGAGACCGGCAAGTCGATGCCGGACTCGACGATCAAGCTGTGCGAGGAGGCGGACGCGATCCTGCTCGGCGCCTGCGGCCTGCCGTCGGTGCGCTACCCCGACAACACCGAGATCGCGCCGCAGATCGAGCTGCGTTTTCACTTCGATCTCTATGCCGGCGTTCGCCCGGCGCGGCTCATTCCGGGCGTGCCGAGCCCGATCGTCGGCGCCGATGCGCGCGGCATCGATCTCGTCCTGATCCGCGAATCCACCGAGGGCCTGTTCGCCTCGATGGGCAAGGGCGTCGTCACCGACTCCGAGGCGCGGGAGACGCTCGTCATCACGCGCAACACGTCGCAGCGCCTGTTCGAGTTCTCGTTCCGCCTCGCCGAACGCCGCAAGGCGCGCGGCCGCCCGGGCGGGCTTACCTGCGTCGACAAGGCGAATGTGTTCCGGGCCTTCGCGTTCTTCCGCGAGATCTTTGACGAGGCCGCCAAGCGTCATCCCGAGCGTCAAGGCCGACCATGTCTATGTCGATGCCTGTTCGGCGTACCTGGTGAAGCGCCCGTGGGATTTCGATGTTCTGGTGACGGAGAACATGTTTGGCGACATCCTCTCCGATCTCACCGCCAGCCTGATCGGCGGCCTCGGCATGGCGCCGTCGGCCGACATCGGCGACCGCTACGCCGTGTTCCAGCCCTGCCACGGCACCGCGCCCGACATCATGGGACAGGGCAAGGCCAACCCGACCGCGATGATCCTGTCGGTGGCGATGATGCTGGATTGGCTCGCCGACAAGCACGGCCTGGAAAGCGCAGCCGAAGCCGGCGAGCGCATCGATCGCGCGGTGGATAAGGCTTATGCCGGAGGAATCAAGCCGATGGAGTTCGGTGGCAGCAATGGCACGGCCGATGTGACGAAGGCGATATTGGCAGCGTTGTAGCCCTACTTCCCCTTGAACTTCGGCTTGCGCTTTTCCATGAAGGCGGTGCGGCCTTCTTTGAAGTCTTCGCTGTCCATGCAGGCTGTTCCGATCGCCTTGATCGCCTCCATGTCGCGCTTGTCGGGATCCTTCAGCACCTGAGCGATGGTGATCTTGGCAGCCTGAATGGCAAGCGGTGCATTGCCGGAAATGGTTCGCGCGATCTCCATCGTCGCGTCCCACAATTCGGCATCCGGCAGCACACGATCGACGAGGCCAATGCGGAGCGCTTCCGTCGCCTCGATCCGCATGCCCGTGTACATGATCAGCCGCGCCCAGGACGGCCCGACCAGCGACACCAGGTGCCGCAGGCCGTCATAGCCATAGGCGATGCCGAGTCTTGCGGCGGGAATGCCGAACTGGCTGTTGTCGGAGGCAAAGCGCATGTCGGTGAGCATCGCGACCTGCATGCCGCCGCCGAGGCAAAAGCCGCGGATGCAGGCGATGGTCGGCTTGGGATAGTTCGCAAGCAGCGCGCGCTGCGCCTCGCTGCGCCGGGAGTATTCCTCGGAAGCCTGCGCATTATGCCGCGTCTTCTCGAACTGGCTGATATCGGCGCCCGAAACAAAGGCCTTGTCGCCGGCGCCGACCAGCACCACGACGCGCACCGCGGGACTATCACGCAGCTCGGTCAGCGCCTGGCCGAGGCCTTCCCACATCTCCAGCGACATCGCGTTGCGCTTTTCCGCGTTGTTGAAGGTGATGATGCCGACCCCGTCTTCGACGCGCTGCAGGATCTTGCCGTCGGCGTGGGATTTTTGGGTGGTCTTCGGCGTGTCGAGCATCGCAGGCAGCCTTCAATGGGGAACATGCGGCGGCATCCAGCCGCTCATGTTGCATGATAACCGGCTTTTGCGGCTGCAGGGATGTTTCTTTGCCGTGCGGGCGTTCAGATGGCGCGGTGCCTCGACCTATTGCACCAGATGGGCGCTCAGCGGGTGGTCGGCCGCCTTGTTGAGAAACGCGGCTTCTTCGGCGGTCGCCTCCAGCAGGTGCTCGTCCTGGGCGTAGACATCGTTGCGGAAATGCACCGTCTGGTCCTTGTTCATCCAGGCCGTGAGATAGACCCAGGCCACCGGAACCTTCTTGCTGACGGGAACGTCGAGATGCTGGCCGCTCGCAATCGTGGCATCGATCGCCGCGCGATTCCACTTCGGCTGGTCCTTGAGCAGCCAGGCCGCGAGGTCGCGCACGTTGTCGACGCGCGAGCAGCCATGGGAGTCGAAGCGGTAGTCGTTGGCGAACAGACTTCGCTGCTGCGTGTCGTGCATGTAGACCGAGTAGGGGTTTGGCATGTCGATCTTGACGGCGCCAAGCGCGTTGAATGTGCCGGACTGCTGGCGCACCGTGAAATTCGGCGTATGCGTGCCCGACCAGTCCACCGAATGCGGATCGATCGGCCGGTCGCGCGCGTCGAGCACCTCCATGTGCATGCGCGAGAGATAGCCCGGATCCTTGCGCATGTGCGCGGAGATTTCAGCCTTCGCGATCGAGGCGGGTACTGTCCAGGTCGGATTAAGGACCACGCTGGTGATCTCGGCCGTCAAGGTCGGCGACGGTTTCTCGGTCTTGCCGACGACGACGCGATAGCGGCGCACCACGACATCGTTCTCGATCGCCTCGGCATAGGTGGCCGGCAGGTTGACCACGACATAGCGCGGGCCAAAGGAGAATTTCGTGTTGGCGACCCGCTCCAGTGACGCTTCGAGCTGGCGGATGCGCTTCTGCACGGAGACATTCAGCGCGGCGACCGTCCGCGGCGTCATCGTTCCCGTGGGCGCAAGGCCGTGCCGCGACTGAAAGCGCTTCACGGCCTCGACCACGGTCTCGTCATGCGCGCCGCCCTTGTCGTCCACAAGGTCTCCGCTCATCAACAGCCGCTTGCGCAAGAGATCGTCATGTTCTCCCTTCACGCCGATGGCGAACTTGGCATCAGCCGGAATGGCCGGCCAGCCGCCGCGCACCGCGATATCGGAATAGCTGAACGCGGCCTCCTTGATTCGCTGTGCCGTACCCTCGTCGTAGGTGGGCTCATGCGTCAGCGCGAGCGCGGCGGCTGAGCGCGATTCCGGGGTGGAAGCCGGCGTGGCCTGCTTTGCCGGCGCCGGGTGTGGGCTCACCGCCGCGGGCTTGGTCGGATGCGTCGTCGTGACGGTGGCGGCCGGTGGATTGTCGGCAAACGCGGGAGCCGCCGTGAGGATTGATGCAACGGCAACGATCGTTAGTTTCCGCATGATTGAAGTCCCCGGAATTGTACGCGACGGCTGGATCAATATCGCAAGGAGGGTTGCGTTCTGATTAAGTTGGCGTTGCGCCTGTTGCAGTGCCGCAATATCTCGCCCCAATTTGACTTTCATCCCCTTTGCTATGTCGTCCCACCCGCTATTGTGGTTCGCAACAGACCAAGAAAATGCCGGGGGTGAGCGCCATGCCATTGACGCGTCGAGAAGCGATTGCTGGGGGTGGCGGCCTCATCATGCTGGCGGCCTCGTCCGCAAAGGCGCAGTCGGCCTATCCCAGCCGCACCATCAAGATGATCGTGCCTTATCCGGCGGGCGGCACCACCGACCTGCTCGGACGCCTGGTTGCCGATCAGCTCAAGAGCGGTCTTGGCGCCGTCGTCGTGGTTGAGAACAAGCCCGGTGCCGGCACCACGCTCGGCGCCGACCAGGTCGCAAAATCGGAGCCGGACGGCTACACCCTGCTGATGGCGACCTCGACGACGCTTGCGATCAACAAGACGCTGTACAAGAAGCTACCCTACGACCCGGTAAAGGATTTTTCGCCGATCGCGCTGGTCGCGGGCGTGCCCTTTGCGCTGATCATCAATCCGTCGATTCCGGCAAAATCGCTTTCCGAGTTCATCGACTACGCCAAATCAAAGCCGGGCCTCGCCTATGGCTCGGCCGGCAACGGCAGCCCGCAGCATCTCGGCGCCGAGATGCTGAAGACGGCAGCCGGCATCGATATCAGGCACGTGCCTTACCGCGGCAGCATTCCGGCGATGCTCGACGTGATCGCCGGGCACATCCCCTTCATGGTGGTCGACCTGCAACCCGCGCTGCAGCAGATCAAGGAGGGCAAGGTCAGGGTGCTCGGCGTCACGACGCCGAAGCGGGTGGCGATCGCGCCCGATATCCCGACCATCGCGGAAGGCGGACTGAAGGGCTACGAGCTCGTGGCCTGGCAGGGCGTTGTGGCGGCGGCCGGCACGCCCCGGCTCATCGTCGATGAACTCGCCGCGCAGATCGGCAAGCTGATGGCGGATTCGGCGACGCGCGAAAAACTCATCGCGCTTTCGCTGGAGCCGCTGCCACCATCGACGCCGGACGGCTTTGCCGCCTACATCCGCGGCGAGGTCGACCGCTGGGCGGTGATCGTGAAGAATTCGGGAGCCGAAGCGGAATGACGACAAGATGGCGCCGGTGATATCAGGACCTTGCTGCAAATGACGGATTGCAATGTGCTGATCGTGGGCGCCGGCCCAGTGGGACTGACGCTGGCGATCGATCTCGCCTGGCGCGGCGTTGACGTCACCGTAGTGGAAACGCGTAAGCCCGGGCAACCGCCGGAGCCGAAGTGCAATCACGTCGCTGCGCGCACCATGGAGATCTTCCGTCGGCTCGGCCTTGCCGAGAAGGTCCGCAACGCTGGCCTGCCGGCCGATTATCCGCACGACATCAGCTATCGCACGACCTTTACCGGCGAGGAGCTGACGCGGATCAAAATTCCCTCCCGCCGCGACCGCTTCACGATGAAGGACGGGCCGGACTGCAATTGGCCCACGCCTGAACCGCCGCATCGCATCAACCAGATATTCCTCGAGCCGATCCTGTTCGAACACGCATCCGCGCAACCGCGCATCCGCATCCTCAACCGCACCGCGGTCGAGGATGTTGCGGTAGAGGAAACCTCCGCCGCCGTCACCTTGCGCGATCTCGATACCGGCATCACGAGCGGCATGCGATGCCGCTATCTGATCGGCTGCGACGGCGCTCGCTCGATCGTACGCAAGGCGATCGGTGCTGAGCTTTCCGGTGACGCGGTGGTGCAGCGCGTGCAATCGACCTATATCCGCGCCCCCGGTCTGATCGACCTGCAGCGCCATGAGCGTGCCTGGGGCACCGGTTCGATCAATCCGCGCCGCTCAGGCATGGTCTATGCGATCGACGGACGCGAGCGCTGGCTGGTGCACAATTACATGAAGCCGGGCGAGGGCGACTTCGAGGAGGTCGACCGCGACGCCTGCCTGCGCACCATCCTGGGTGTCGGCGCTGACTTCCGCTACGAGGTCCTCTCGAAAGAGGATTGGTATGGCCGCCGCCTCATCGCCAGCAGGTTTCGCGACCGCTGCGCTTTCATCGCCGGCGATGCGGCCCATATCTGGGTGCCCTATGCCGGTTACGGCATGAACGCGGGAATTGCCGATGCCATGAACCTGTCATGGCTGCTGGCGGCGCATCTCAACGGCTGGGCGCCTTCTGCCATCCTCGATGCCTATGAGGCCGAGCGCTGGCCGATCACGAGCCAGGTGTCGCGCTTTGCCATGTCGCATGCAGAAGCTGAAATCCGCCGTCGCGGCGCCGTACCCGATGATATCGAGGATCCGGGAGCAGCGGGTGAGCGCGCACGCCGTGAGGTTGGACGTCTCACCTACGAGATCAATGTGCGCCAGTACGCCTGCGCAGGACTCAATTTCGGCAGCTATTACGATCGTTCGCCGATCATCGCCTATGATGGCGCAGCAGCGCCCGCCTACACGATGGATAGCTACACCGCATCGACCGTGCCGGGGTGCCGTACGCCACATCTATGGTTCAGGGATGGCCGCTCGCTTTACGATGCGATGGGACCGGAATTCACGCTGTTGCGGTTCGATCCGGCGACGGAGGTCGCCGCACTGGAAGCCGCCGCGCAGCAAAGGGGTTTGCCACTAAAAATTCTTGATGTGAGAGCTCTTGATGTCGACGTTCCGGCTTCCACCAAGCCGGATGACGACAAACTTGTTTTATCCAGACCGGACCAACATGTGGCCTGGCGCAGCAACAGGCTACCCGGCGATTGCCTCGCATTGATAGATCGGGTCCGCGGTGCCGCAATCCAGGCGCACCAAAGCGCCTAGTCTTCGTTAGCCGCGATCGATTCCATCAGGGACACGAGCTGCCGCTGCACGGTCTGGTCCTTGATCTTGCTGTAGGCCCTCAGCAACCGCAGGCTGAAAGCGCTGTCGAGGAACAGGAGGCTTTCGACTTCCCGCGCCTTGTTGTCGCCGTCATAGAAGAACGTGACGGGCACATCGAGCGCGTAAGCGATCTGCTGCAGACGCGCAGCGCCGACGCGATTGACACCCTTCTCGTATTTCTGGACCTGCTGGAAGCTAACGCCGAGCTTTTCACCGAGCTCCGCCTGCGAGATCTTCTGCTCGACGCGGCGTAGACGGATACGCTTTCCAAGCTCGATGTCGGGCTTTCCTGCGCTACGTTGCTTCATTCTCTTTGGTGCTGATTTGATCATTCGGTTCTATTGTCCTTCGGTCGAGAAGCCCCCCGAAAAGATGGGTCAGGGATTTGCCCATATGTACCGCCTTGAATTCACTTGGGTGGACGAACTCGTCCCTGAACCAAGGGAATTGGGCGGGATCGATTGCCTCCACCAGCCAGTCGATCATGCGCCGCACCCGGGATGCGGCCACTGCCGGAATGGTGGGAGAGCCAGATGTCGAACGGCCGGCGCAGCGCGACCTCGAGGGGCACGATATTGCCCCCGAGCACGCAGGCAGGGTCTTTCCCTCAGCTAATCTGGCAGAAGATGTCGAGAACTACAACCACGGCGGGTCTCGCGCCCCGCTTATTCACGTCTAAAAGTGCCACCCAGGCTGGAATACCCCGGGATTTTGCGGGGTTTTGCGGCCGCAATTCCGGGATGTAGTTAACGAGGGAGGCCACCCGCCAGGCCGTGAGGCTGCTCGCGGTTGCCTTGCCAATCCGCTAGCCCGGGCGCTCCTGCGAAACCGAAACCCCGCCGACCGCTGCGTAACCCTCGCCGAGGCAGCCGCACGGACGGCGCCGCCATGGTCCGCCGGTGTTGCGGTGCGTGAAATAGCTTCTAGTTCGCAGTCGTCAGCGCGCACGTTACCGTCGCGATCACCCCGCGCGGCAGAAAATCGACGGTGGCTTCGCCCCCGAGCTGATCGCGCGCGCTGCGCTCGATCAACCGCGATCCGAAGCCGCGATGCACCGGCGCCGTCACCGGCGGTCCGCCGGCCTCGGTCCATATCAGGCGCAGCTTGCGGCCCTGCTCATCGATGATCTCCCAATCCAGCGTGACCGTGCCGCCGTCGTTGGAAAGCGCCCCGTATTTCGCGGCATTGGTCGCGATCTCGTGCAGGATCATCGACAACACCACCGCCAGGCGCGGCGACAGCGGCACCCTGGGGCCGAACATCCGCACGCGCTCCGGATTGTTGAGCAGATAAGGCTGCAGCACGCGCGCGATGACGTCCTGCAGATCGGAGCCCTGCCACTTCTCGGTGCTCAGCAGGTTGTGCGCCTCGGCCAGCGCCCGCAGCCGGCCCTCGAATTTCTCGCGTTCCGGGCGGCTGGCGCTGCGGAAGGTCTGTGTCGCGATCGCCTGCAGGATGGCAAGCGTGTTCTTGACGCGGTGATTGAGCTCCTCGACCAGCAGATCGTGCAGCATCTCGCCGCGCGCGATCGTCGTGGCCATCCGTACCGCAAAGGCAAGCCCGACCAACAGCAGGATGGCTCCCATCGTGCTGGTGATGGCGATGTTGCGCCACAACGGCCCGACCAGCGTCTTCTCCGCAACGCCGCCGGCCACCGTCCAACCGGTCAGTGCTGAACGCGCGTAACTCGTGATCAACGGCACGCCTTCAAGCGACACTGTCGACAGCGTCGCCTCGGGCCGGCGAAAAATCTCGGCGAACAGTGTCGGCGAGGCGCGCTTACCGATCGTCTCCTGCGGGTTCGGTACGCGGGCGAAATTGGTACCCTCGCCGTCGAAGATCGAGATGGTCCAGTCCTCATCCGGCCGCTGCTTTTCGATGATGGCCTGGAAGATATCGATCGGCGGACTGAACGAGATGACATACAGCGCCTCGCCGTTGCGCATGACGGGCACCTCGACGGTGACGATCAGCCTCTTCTTCACGGCGCCGACGAACAGGTTCGAGTATGTGGGTTGCCCGGTCGAGAACACCTTCTCGACGATGTCGCGGTTGTTGCGCGGCGGCAGGCTCGCCGTATCCGTCGTGACCGAGGAGAACAGTTGGCGGCCTTGGCGGTCCGAGACCAGCACCACGCCGTCCTTGCCGTATTGGTCGAGGAAGCCGAGGGCGATACGGCGAAAGTTGTCGAAGTCGCCGTTGCGCAACGAATTGGTGAGCGCGAGAACCTGCATTCCGCCGGTCATGCGCTGCATCTCGGCGTCGAGCACGAGGCGGATCGAACGCACGGTCTCGAGCACGCGCTGGGTAGCGTCCTTGCGATCCTGCTTGTAGTTGTAAAAGACGATGCCGGCGGCGAACAGGATTAGCGGCAGCGTGGTTCCCGCTACCAGGAGAGCAAGACGCGCTGGCAGGGAAAGTTTTGGCACAAAAATCCCGGGCGAGACGAAACTGCCGCGAACAATAAGGCGGAAAGCTCCGCCAAGGCATTTAGTTAGGGTCGATTCCGCGGCGCGGCGAATGACGCCGCGGAATCCCGTGAATTGTCAGAGGTTGCTGTCCGATATCGCCGCGTAGATCATGGTGCGCAGCTCGCGCCGGATCGGGTAGGCGGTCGACGGCATCACCTGGGTCAGGAAGACCGTGATCAGCTCCTCGGCAGGATCGACCCAGAAAGCGGTGGCGGCAGCACCACCCCAGAAATATTCGCCCGCGCTGCCCGCGATCATCGTCTGCGCCGGATCCATGGTGACGGCAAAGCCAAGTCCGAAGCCGATGCCATTGTTGGTCGCCTCGCTGAACATCGAGCGCGACAGGGCGGGCAGGTCGCGGCCACCGGGCAAATGGTTGGTCGTCATCAGCGAAAGCGTCTTCGGCCCGATCAGCCTGACGCCGCCGAGCTCGCCGCGGTTGAGCAGCGCGCGGCAGAAGGTGAGATAGTCGGATGCCGTCGAACACAGTCCGCCGCCGCCGGAGAAAAATGTCGGCGGCTTGAGGTAGGCGCTGGTCTTGGGATCATCAAACAAGGTGAGCGCACCCTTGCGCTCGGCGGCGTGGAATTTGAGCTCGCCGGGCGGATCGGCCGAATAGCACGCGGCGAAGCGGTGCGCCTTGTCGGCCGGCACATGGAAGTCGGTGTCGTTCATGCCGAGCGGTTTGAAGATGCGCTCCTTCAGGAATTGCGCGAACGGCACGCCCGAGATCTTTTCAATGAGATAGCCGAGCACATCGACCGAAACGGAATAATTCCAGGCCTCGCCCGGCGAAAACTCCAGCGGCAGCTTGGCAAGATCCGCGATCATCGTCTCCATCGTGTTCGGCTCGACCATCTCGCCGGTCTTCAGCGTGCGATAGCCGGCATCGACATTGGAGCGTTGCTGGAAGCCATAGGTCAGCCCCGAGGTGTGGCGCAGCAGGTCGATGATCTGCATCGGTCGCGTCGGCGGCTTGGTCAGGAACGCCGGATGGCTGCCGGCGACGAACACGCCGAGGTTCTTCCATTCCGGAATGTATTTGTGCACGGGCTCGTCGATCGCGACGCGACCTTCCTCGACCAGCATCATGAAGGCGATCGAGGTGATCGGTTTGGTCATGGAATAGATGCGGAAGATGGTGTCTTCCCGGACCGGCGTCTTGCGCTCGAGGTCGGCATAGCCCTGCACCGAGGAATGCACGATCTTGCCGCGGCGATAGACCAGGAGCTGCGCACCGGGATAACGGCCGGCATCGATGTAGCGGCTCTTCAGGTGCTGGTCGACGCGGGCAAGTGCGGTGGAAGACATGCCGGCGGATTCAGGCGAGGCGGAGGTCGGGGCGAGCATCGGGGCAGTCTCCGGAAATGACGGGAATTTGCAGTCTTGATAGCCGAAAACCGCGCCGCGTTCCAACCTGCCGTACTACCTCCGGCCGGTACACTGGTGTAGGCTGAAAGCCTCGTCGCGCATACCGCAGGACAGCAAGAAATGACCCAGTTCAACGAAACCGAGCTCACCGAAGCCGTGATCCGCAGTTTTGACGACACGCCGAATCCGCGGGCCAAATTCCTGCTGCAGGAACTCGTAAAATCGCTGCACGCCTATGTCCAGAAGACCGATCTCACCTTCGAGGAATGGGAATACGCGATCGACTTCCTCACCCGCACCGGCCAGAAATGCACGCCGATCCGCCAGGAGTTCATTCTGCTGTCCGACGTGCTCGGGGTGTCGATGCTGGTCGATGCGGTCAATCACCGCGAGCGGGAAGGCGCCACCCAAACTACCGTGCTCGGCCCGTTCTATGTCGGCGAGCACAAGGTGACGCCGCACGGCACCGACATCTCGGCAGAGCTTTCCGGCGAGCGGATGTTCGTGCAGAGCCGTGTTACGGATCTTGCTGGCAAGCCGCTGCCTGGCGTCCCCGTCGATGTCTGGCATGCCGACGATGACGGCTTCTACAATTCACAGAAACCGGCCTACGAGACGCAAGGACCCTCGTCGCGCGCGCGCTTCATCACCGATGGCGATGGGCGCTTCTTCTTCCGCACGATCCTGCCTTGCAGCTATCCGATTCCGGTCGATGGACCGGTCGGTGAGATTGATCCTTGCGACCAAGCGTCCGGCGCTGCGGCCGGCGCATGTGCATTTCCTGGTCGCTGCGCCCGGTTACGAGCCGCTGGTCACCCATGTCTTCATCGGCGGCGATCCCAACATCGATTGCGACGTGGTGTTCGGCGTGAAGGACGAGTTGATTGCCAACATCGAAAAGCGCAGCGATGCGGCGATGCCGGACGGCAAGCCGGCGCCCACGCCGTGGCACTTGATGACCTACGAGTTCAGGATGAAGCCGGGGCAGGGCGCTGCGCCGAAACCGCTGGCGGCAAAGGCGACGGAAGACGCCTGAAGAATAAAATGTCGGCATTTGCTCATTCTTTGTGCGCCGCACAAACGCTGTGCAATTGCCAAACAAGAAATAAGCGAATCGCAAATTTTCGATGCGCGCGAAAGTTAACGGAAGTTAACCGGTCGAATTGGTAACTCACTGTATTTTATAAGCTTATTGCGCTGCAGGAGGGTTGGCACACCGCTTGAATAGTGGGTGCTGACGCCATTGAAGCCGTCCCTTGAGACTACTCATCCGAATTGTGACGCCACCAGTCTGGGGCCTCCCCAGCGCGCGCCTGCTTGCGCCCGGCACGTGTCGCCACACGGACGGCCACTTCAGCAAAGGACGACCGCAGACATGACGAAGACCAGCAACCCGACCTCCCGCCGCGGCCTCAGCCGCCGTCAGCTTCTCAAGGCGGCCAGCGGCACCGCGGCACTGCTCGCGGCGGCGAAGCTGAACTTCCCGGCCGGCGCGTTTGCGCAAGCCGCCGGTCCCGAAGTGAAGGGCGCCAAGCTCGGCTTCATCGCGCTGACCGACGCCTCGCCGCTGTTCGTCGCCAAGGAGAAGGGCATCTTCGCCAAGTACGGCATGCCCGATGTCGAAGTGCAGAAGCAGGCATCATGGGGCACGACGCGCGACAACCTCGTGCTCGGCTCCGAAGGCAACGGCATCGACGGCGCGCATATCCTCACCCCGATGCCGTACCTGATCTCCGCCGGCAAGGTGACGCAGAACAACCAGCCGACGCCGATGTACATCATGGCGCGGCTCAATCTGAACGGCCAGTGCATCTCGGTCGCCAAGGAATATGCCGACATCAAGGTCGGCGTCGACACCGCGCCGTTCAAGACCGCGCTCGACAAGAAGAAGGCCTCCGGCAAGGCGGTGAAGGCTGCAATGACCTTCCCCGGCGGCACGCATGACCTCTGGATCCGCTATTGGCTCGCCGCTGGCGGCATCGATCCCGACAAGGACATCGAGACCATCGTCGTGCCGCCGCCGCAGATGGTCGCCAACATGAAGGTCGGCACCATGGATTGCTTCTGTGTGTGCGAGCCCTGGAATCTGCAGCTCATCCACCAGGACATCGGCTACACCGCGATCACCACCGGCGAACTCTGGAACAAGCATCCCGAAAAATCCTTTGGCCTGCGCGCGGCCTGGGTCGACAAGAATCCCAAGGCCGCAAAGGCGCTGCTCATGGCTGTCATGGAAGCCCAGCAGTGGTGCGAAAAGCCCGACAACCGCGATGAAGTTGCCGCAATCTGCGCCAAGCGCCAGTGGATCAACTGTCCGGTCGATGACGTGACCGATCGCGTCAAGGGCAAGTTCGATTACGGCATTCCCGGCAAGGTCGTTGAGAACAGCCCGCACATCATGCGGTTCTGGGCAGATCACGCCTCCTATCCGTTCCAGAGCCACGACCTCTGGTTCCTCACCGAGGATATCCGCTGGGGCAAGTTCGAACCCGGCTTCGACACCAAGGCGCTGATCGCCAAGGTCAACCGCGAGGATCTCTGGAAGGAAGCCGCCAAGGAGCTTGGCGTGCCGGCGTCCGACATCCCGACCTCGACCTCGCGCGGCAAGGAGACCTTCTTCGACGGCAAGGTGTTCGATCCCGAAAATCCCGGTGCCTATCTGAAGTCGCTGTCGATCAAGCGCGTCGAGGTTTGATGTCGACGGACCGCGCGTTCACCCGCGCGGTCCGGCCAGCCACAACGGAGAACTTTCCCAGATGTCGATGCCTGCCATGAAACCCGAAGCCACCGCCGCAGTCGCTTCACTCGCGACTGCTCCGGCTGACATCGTCACCATGACGCCCAAGCGGGCGCCGGTTGCGGAAAAATACGCGAAGATGGCCAGGGAAACCGCGGTGCGCGTGATCCCGCCGCTGATCGTGCTGGCGCTGCTGCTGTTGTTCTGGGAACTCGCCTGTCGCCGCGCCGGCTCAAGCTTGCCGCCGCCCTCACGCGTCTTCAAGGAGACCAAGGAACTGATCTTCGATCCGTTCTTCGATCGCGGCGGCATCGACAAGGGCTTGTTCTGGCATCTCTCCGCCTCGCTGCAGCGCGTCGCGCTCGGCTATTCGCTCGCCGCGATCGCCGGCATCGCGCTCGGCACGCTGGTCGGACAGTCGGTCTGGGCGATGCGCGGGCTTGATCCGCTGTTCCAGGTGCTGCGCACCATTCCGCCGCTCGCCTGGCTGCCGCTGTCGCTGGCCGCCTTCCGCGACGGCCAGCCCTCGGCGATCTTCGTCATCTTCATCACCTCGATCTGGCCGATCATCATCAACACCGCGGTCGGCATCCGCAACATCCCGCAGGATTACCGCAACGTCGCAGCCGTGGTGCAACTCAATCCGATCGAGTTCTTCGGCAAGATCATGATCCCGGCGGCCGCGCCCTACATCTTCACGGGCTTGCGCATCGGCATCGGCTTGTCGTGGCTCGCAATCGTCGCGGCTGAAATGCTGATTGGCGGCGTCGGCATCGGCTTCTTCATCTGGGACGCCTGGAACTCGTCGCACATCAGCGAAATCATCCTGGCGCTGTTCTATGTCGGCATCATCGGCTTCCTGCTCGATCGCATGATCGCAAGCGTCGGCAAGGTCGTGACCCGCGGCACCTCGGCAAGCTGAAGGAAGGTTCAATCATGTCCTATTTGAAGCTCGACCACATCGACAAGACCTTCACTCGCGGCAATGCCACGACCGAAGTGCTGAAGGACATCAACCTGACGATCGAGAAGGGCGACTACGTCTCGATCATCGGCCATTCCGGCTGCGGCAAGTCCACCTTGCTCAACATCGTGGCCGGGCTGACCAATGCGACGCAGGGCGGCGTGCTGCTGGAGAACAAGGAAGTCAATTCGCCGGGGCCCGACCGCGCGGTGGTGTTCCAGAACCACAGCCTGTTGCCGTGGCTGACCGTCTACGAAAACGTCAAGCTCGGCGTCGACAAGGTCTTTGCCTCGACCAAGACCCGCGCCGAGCGCGCCGCCTGGGTGATGCATAACCTCAACCTCGTGCAGATGGCGCATGCCAAGGACAAGCGCCCGGCGGAAATCTCCGGCGGCATGAAGCAGCGCGTCGGCATTGCGCGCGCGCTTGCCATGGAGCCGAAGGTGCTGCTGCTCGACGAGCCCTTTGGCGCGCTTGATGCGCTCACGCGCGCGCACCTGCAGGATTCGGTGATGGCGCTGCACCAGAAACTCGGCAACACCATCCTGATGATCACCCACGACGTCGACGAGGCCGTGCTGCTGTCCGACCGCATCGTGATGATGACCAACGGACCGAGCGCGCGGATCGGCGAAGTGCTGGACGTGCCGCTGGCGCGCCCGCGCAAGCGACTCGAGCTTGCGACCAATGCCGCCTACCTGAAGTGCCGGCAGCGCGTGCTCGAGTTCCTCTACGAGCGTCACCGCTTCGTGGAGGCCGCGTAATTCGCGCCAGTCCCCTCGCGCCCCAATGGGGCGAGGGAGGGGTTTGGAACAGGCAGGAGATCAACATGACACCGGACCAGGTCAGACTCGTGCAGCAAAGCTTTGCCAAGGTCGCGCCGATCGCCGACCAGGCGGCGATCATCTTCTACGATCGCCTGTTTGAAGTCGCGCCTGCGGTGAAGGCGCTGTTTCCCGCCGATCTCGCCGAGCAGCGCAAGAAGCTGATGGCGACGCTCGCTGCCGTCGTGAACGGTCTTTCCAATATCGAGAGCATCCTGCCCGCGGCGAGCGCGCTCGCCGTGCGTCACGTCACTTACGGCGCGAAGGCGGAACACTATCCGGTGGTCGGCGGCGCGCTGTTGTGGACGTTGCAGAAGGGGCTTGGCGAAGCCTGGACGCCTGATGTCGCCGCGGCTTGGACCGCCGCCTACGGCACGCTCTCCACCTACATGATCTCAGAAGCCTATGGCAGCGCCCAGGCCGCCGAGTGAGGACCTGTCGTGACCGTTCTCGACCCGGCGCTTAGGACTGTCAGGACCGCCTGTCCCTATTGCGGGGTTGGCTGCGGCGTGCTCGCAACGCCGGACGGCAAGGGCGGAGCCGCGATCGCCGGCGATCCCGCCCATCCTGCTAATTTCGGCCGGCTGTGCTCAAAAGGCTCGGCGCTCGGCGAGACGCTGGGGCTGGAGAGCCGCCTGCTTTATCCGATGATCCGCTGCAGCAAGGGCACCATGGAGCGCGTTGCCTGGAGCGATGCGCTCGACCATGTCGCCCATCGCCTGCAGCACATCATCGCGCGCGACGGTCCCGGCGCGGTTGCGTTCTATCTGTCCGGCCAGCTCCTGACCGAGGACTACTACGTCGCCAACAAGCTGATGAAGGGCTTTGTCGGCAGCGCCAATGTCGACACCAATTCGCGGCTCTGCATGGCCTCATCCGTCGCCGGCCATCGCCGCGCCTTCGGCGCCGATACCGTGCCCGGCTGCTACGAGGATCTCGACGAGGCCGATCTGCTCGTCCTCGTCGGCTCCAATGCCGCGTGGTGCCATCCCGTGTTGTTCCAGCGCATGCTTGCCAACAAGCAGAAACGCGGCGCGCGCATGGTGGTGATCGATCCGCGCCGCACCGATACCGCAGGCGAGGCCGACCTGTTCCTGGGATTGAAGCCCGGCACCGACACGGCGCTGTTCTCAGGGCTTGCTGGTGCATCTTGCCGAGCAGCGGCGCGCTCGACCACGATTTCATCGTCAGGCACACCTCGGGTTTTGACGACGCGCTGGCGCGCGCGAAAAGCATCGCCGGCAGCGTTGCCGCCACTGCGCTTGCCACCGGGCTTGCCGAGCAGGATGTCGCCGCCTTCTTCCGCATGTTTGCCGGGACACCGCGCGCCGTCACGCTGTACTCGCAAGGCGTCAACCAGTCGGCGCAGGGCACCGACAAGGTCAACGCGATCATCAATTGCCATCTCGCCACGGGCCGCATCGGCAAGGTCGGCGCCTCGCCGTTTTCGCTGACCGGCCAGCCCAACGCGATGGGCGGCCGCGAGGTCGGCGGGCTCGCCAACCAGCTCGCCGCCCACATGGCGTTCACGCCGCCCGACATCGATCGCGTGCGGCGGTTCTGGAAGGCGCCGCATATCGCCACCCATGAAGGGCTGAAGGCGGTGCAGATGTTCGAGGCGATCGGCCGCGGCGAGATCAAGGCGCTATGGGTGATGGGCACCAATCCGGCGGTGTCGCTGCCGGAAGCCGATGCCGTCCGCGCGGCGATGAAGAAGCTCGAGCTCTGCGTCATCTCCGAGAACGTAGCCCACAACGACACCGTCGATGCCGGCGCGCATGTGCTGCTGCCCGCGCAAGCCTGGGGCGAGAAGTCCGGCACGGTGACCAATTCGGAGCGCCGCATCTCCCGCCAGCGCGCCTTCCTTGATGCAGCAGGCGAGGCGAAGCCGGACTGGTGGATCATCGGCGAGGTAGCCAAGCGCCTCGGCTTTGGCGCGGCCTTCGCTTTCGCCTCCGCCGCCGATATCTTTCGCGAGCACGCCGCACTCTCGGCCTTCGAAAACAACGGCAGCCGCGATTTCGATCTCGGCGCGCTGAAGGATCTGTCCGACGACGTCTTCGATACGCTGGCGCCGGTGCAATGGCCGGTGCGCGAGGGGACAGCCCCGCAGGCGCGGTTCTTCGGCGAGGGCGGCTTCTTCGCCGCCGACCGTCTGGCGCGCTTCGTTGCACCCGAGGTGCCCGCATTGCGCAGCGAGACCAGCGCGGCGCGTCCGCTGCGGCTCAACACCGGCCGCATCCGGGATCAATGGCACACCATGACCCGTACCGGCCTCAGTCCGCGGCTCGGCCAGCATCTGCCGGAGCCGTTCGTCGAGGTGCATCCCGACGATGCGTTGCGCTTTGGTTTGAGTGACGGCAGCTTTGCCCGCGTCACCACGGACCACGGCCAGTGCACGCTGAAAGTCGTCGTCAGCGAGCGGCAGCAGCGCGGCATGCTGTTTGCGCCGATCCACTGGAGCGAGGCGAACGCAGCTGCAGCGCGCGTCGGCTCGCTGGTCGCGCCGTTCACCGATCCCTGGTCGGGCCAGCCCGAGAACAAGGCCACGCCCGCGTCGATTGCGCCTTACGAATATGTCTTCTCTGGTTTTGCACTGTCGCGAAGGCCGCTCGCACTGCCTGACCATGCCTGGTGGGCGCGCGTCGCGGTCAACGGCGGCCATGGTTACCTGCTTGCCGATAATGCCGATCTGAAGGACTGGCAAAGATGGCTGCGCGTCGACGCCGGCGAAGATTTTGCCGAGTATTTTGACTTCGGCGGCGGCATCTATCGCGGCGCCAGCTTTGCCGACGGCCGGATCGAGTCCTGTTTGTTCATCGGACCTGCGCACGACGCCGGCGACTGGAACGTGGTGAAGGATCTGTTTGCCGCAGGGCCGCTGACCGACACGCAGCGCCGCATGCTGCTGTCGGGCCGCGCCGGCGATGGCGTTGTCTCGACCGGCGCGATCGTGTGCGCCTGCTTCGGCGTCGGCCGTACCACCATCTCGAACGCGATCGCAGCCGGCGCGCATACGCCAGCCGAGATCGGCAGAAGACTCAAGGCCGGCACCAATTGCGGCTCGTGCGTGCCCGAGATGAAGCGGTTGATCGCGGAAGCGGGTGGCGCGGGCGCCGAGACGCGGAAGTTGGTCGCGGCGAATTGACGCTCTCTCCGCCGTCATTCCGGGGCGATGCGAAAGCATCGAACCCGGAATCTCGAGCGAATTCTCGGGTCTGGTCCTTCGGACCATCCCGGAATGACAGGGAGCACCAATCGACGCGGCCATCCCCATCCCCTATGGTCCACCCGTTCCGCCACAGGTGAACCAAGAAAAATGATGTATCTGGAAACGCCGCCGCGCCTGATCGAAACGCAGGTCTTCTCCGCCATGCCCGCGGAGTTCCGCCGCAACGTGCGCACCGACTGGGCCGACGCCAACCGCCCGGGCGCGCCGACCGATTGCTTCATCGAAGGACCGTCGTTCGACGCTGATGGCAATCTCTACATCGTCGACATTCCCTTCGGGCGCATCTTCAGGATCGCGCCGGACAAAAAGTGGACACTGGTCGTCGAGTATGACGGCTGGCCCAACGGGCTGAAGATCGACGCAAAAGGCCGTATCCTCGTTGCCGACTACGTGCACGGGATCATGGAGCTCGACGCGCGGGCAGGCAAAATGCTGCCGGTCCTCAGCGCGCGCAATTCGGAATCGTTCAAGGGCTGCAACGACCTGCACCTCGCTTCGAACGGCGACATCTATTTCACCGACCAGGGCCAGACCGGCCTGCATGATCCGACTGGCCGGGTCTATCGCCTGCGCGCCAGCGGGCAGCTGGATTGCCTCATCAATACCGGCATCAGCCCGAACGGCCTCGTGCTCGATCGCGAGCGAAAGCGTGCTGTTCGTCGCCATGACGCGCGACAATGCGGTGTGGCGCGCGCCTTTCATGAAAGACGGCAGCGTCTCCAAGGTCGGCCGCTTCTGCTCGACCTTCGGGCCGAGCGGCCCCGACGGCATGACGATGGACGAGAAGGGCCGGCTGTTCGTCGGGCACGCCTCGCTCGGCCATGTCTTCGTGTTCGCAGCCGAATGGCGAGATGATCGCGCGGATCAAATCCTGTGCAGGCGGTGCCTGCACCAATGTCGCCATCGGTGGCGAAAAGCGCGATCGTCTCTATATCACGAAGTCCACGACGGGCACGGTGCTGGTGGCCAACATCAGCGTGCTGGATTCCTAGAGGGGACGCGTATGCGACAACAACCATTCGGCAAGGGAGGACCCAAGACGTCCGTGATCGGGCAGGGCACCTGGTACCTCGACCGTGGCGATCGCAAGCGCGCCATCGCGGCACTCCAGCGCGGCATCGATCTCGGCATGACCCATATCGACACCGCCGAAATGTACGGCGACGCCGAGCTCGTCATAGCGGACGCCATCGCCGGCCGGCGCGACGGCCTGTTCCTGGTATCAAAGGTGCTGCCGAGCAACGCCTCGCGGCGCGACACCATCACCGCCTGCGAACGCTCGCTGAAGCGGCTCAAGACCGATCATCTCGATTGCTATCTGCTGCACTGGCGCGGTTCCTATCCGCTCGCCGACACCGTCGCCGCCTTCGAGGAATTGGTCGCCGCAGGCAAGATCCGCTCCTGGGGCGTCAGCAATTTCGACGTCGACGATCTCGGCGAATTGCTGGCGGTGACGGGCAAGGGCAGGATCGCCTGCAACCAGGTGCTCTATCATCTGCAGGAGCGCGCGATCGAGCACGCCGTCATCCCCTGGTGCGAGCAGCACGGCGTGGCGGTCGTCGCCTACTCGCCGTTCGGCCACAATGAATTCCCGTCGCCGCGAAGCCAGGGTGGCACCGCGCTGCAGACGATTGCCGATGCGCACAAGGCGACGCCGCGGCAGGTCGCGCTGAGCTTCCTCACCCGCTCACCATCCGTGCTCGCGATTCCCAAGGCGTCTTCGGCCGAGCACGCCGCGGAGAATGCGTTGGCCGGCGATCTCACACTCAGCACAGCCGAGGTAGCAGCGCTCGACAAGGCGTTTCCGCGCGGACCAAAGCCGCGTGGTCTGCCGATGCTGTAAGCATGATTGCGCGCATCGCGGCGTCACATTCTTAACAAATTGTTGCTTGCTGCGGGCCGTCCCGCACAGTGCATATCGGCATCCCGCTATCGTGCCTTGTGGATCGGCGCCGATTGGCGTTTTGTAAGATCATCAGATTCGTTTTTTCCACCTTTCGAGCCATACCGTGAATCCGCCTCCCGCCGCAGCCGCCAGGCTGGACAGCGCTCCGCTACCTCTGCCTGAACGCAAGCCCGCCGCGCCGAAGGCGCCGGCGCGCGCCGATCGCCCCTTCAAGGGCATCGCGCTGATCCTGGCCTCGACCGTGTTCCTCGGTCTGTCGGATGTGACGGCGAAATATCTCGCTTCGTCGCTGCACTCGATCGAGATCACGTGGATCAGGTTCATGGTGTTCGCGCTGATCATGATGCCGGCGATGATCCCGGCTTCTCCGCTTTACGCGCTGACGACCAGGCGGCGTAAGCTGCATTTGATGCGCGGCGCCACGGTGCTCGGCTCGTCGCTGTTCTTCATCACGGGCCTCGGTTTCCTGCCGATCGCGGAAGCCTCCGCCACCGGCTTCGTCGCGCCGCTGTTCGTCACCGCGCTGTCGATCATCTTCCTCAACGAGACCGTCGGCCTGCGCCGATGGGTCGCAACCGCGGTTGGCCTGCTCGGCGTGATCATCATCCTGCGGCCGGGCACCGGTGCGTTTCACATGGCCGCGTTCTTCCCGCTGGTCTCGGCTTTGGCATGGGCGTGCACGCTCATCATGACGCGCATGCTTGCTGGTACCGAGCGCGCCATCACCACCATGGCCTATTCGTCGATCGTCGGCGTCGTGATCCTCTCGGTGCTGGTGCCCTTTGTCTGGGTCACGCCGACCTGGCAGGCCGTTGCCTTCGGCGTCTTCATCGGGATCGCCTCCACCGCGGGGCAGTGGATCGTGGTGATGGCGTTCCGCTATGCCGACGCCTCCGTGCTCGCGCCGTTCTCCTACACGCAATTGCTCTGGGTCAGCCTGCTCGGCTTCTTCGTGTTCGGCGAGATTCCCGATGCCTGGACCGTGGTCGGCGCCGGCTTCATCGTGGCCAGCGGTCTCTATACCGCGCATCGCGAGCGCGTGCGGCATTCGCAGCTGCAGATTCAGGCCGAACGCTCGCCCAACGCCTGATTTTGGCTGGATTGCCGGGCGGCGTGCGCCATCCCTGATCCGTGCGCTTGCGTGCTAAGTTCCACTTCGGTTCGATCTGGATCGTGTGACAGAGTGACCGCGAGCCGTGGAGGGACCGTTGATGCGTGCTGCGATTTTCCGGGGCGGCGAGATCGTCGTCGATAGCCTGCCGGAACCCGTGCCGGGGGCAGGGCAGGTGCTGGTGAAATCGCTCGCCTGCGGCATCTGCGGCTCCGACCTCCATGCCCGCAAACACGCTCATCACATGGTGCGGATGGCCGAGCGGGTAGGCCGCAAGCCGATGGATCTGGCGCGCGACGTCGTGTTCGGCCACGAGTTCTGCTGCGAGGTGCTGGACTACGGCCCTGGCACCGCGCGCAGGTTCAAGCCGGGCACCAAAGTGTGCTCGCTGCCGGCGCTGCTGATGCCTGCGGGAATCGAGAGCATCGGCTACTCCAACGACAATGTCGGCGCCTATGCCGAGCGCATGCTGCTCAGCGAGCCCTTGCTGCTGGAAGTGCCCAACGGGCTATCGGCTGCGCACGCGGCGCTCACCGAGCCGCTTGCCGTCGGCGTCCATGCGGTGGCAAAAGCCAACATCCGCGGCGGCGAGGTGCCGCTGGTGATCGGCTGTGGCCCGGTCGGACTTGCCGTGATTGCAGCGCTGAAGATCAAGGGACTGTCCCCGATCGTGGCGTCGGATTATTCACCGGCGCGCCGGGCGCTTGCCGCGAAGATGGGCGCCGATATCGTGGTCGATCCCGCGCGCACGCAGCCCTACACGACCTGGGCCGAACACGCGCAGATGTCGGCGGAAGAGAAGGCGGCGCGTCCGCCGCTGCAGGCATACCTGCCGGCGCTAAAACCTGCACTGATCTTCGAATGCGTCGGCGTGCCCGGGCTGTTGCAGCAGGTGTTCGAAGGTGCGCCGCGCGATGCCCGCATTGTCGTGGTCGGCGTCTGCATGGAGAGCGACCACTCCGAGCCGATGCTCGGCATCATGAAGGAGCTCAATGTCCAGTATGTGCTGGGCTACACGCCGGACGAATTCGCCTGGTCGCTGCGCCTGATCGCGGAAGGCACGGTCGATGCCGCATCGCTCGTGACCGGCAGCGTCGGCGTCGGCGGCGTGGCGCAGGCCTTTGAGGATCTCGCCAATCCGGAAGCCCATACCAAGATCATCGTCGAGCCATGGCGGTGAGCGACAAGCGTCGCTAATAATCACCAACAACAAAGAAGGGGAGGCGGCATGATCACGCTCACGGCGAACGATGTTTTGCCCGATGACGGCACCGCGGGCACGCTCGTCGGCCGGGTCTGGCTGCCCGATGCGGCAGGGCCGGCCGTGGTCGCCATACGCGGCGATGGCGTGTTCGACGTCAGCGCGACATTTTCGACCGTCAGCGCGCTCTGCGAGCAAGACGATCCAGCGGCAGCACTGCAGAAAGCCGGCGGCGCGCGCATCGGCGACTTCGAGGCCATCGTCGCCAACACGCCGCCCGATCGTCGCGACCGCAAAAAGCCGTGGCTGCTGGCGCCGCTCGATCTGCAGGTTCTGAAAGCCGCCGGCGTCACCTTTGCGATCTCGATGCTGGAACGCGTGATCGAGGAGCGGGCGCGCGGCAATCCGGCGTCTGCCGATGCCATCCGTAAGGAGGTCGTGCGCCTCGTCGGCGATGATCTCTCGAAACTGAAGCCGGGTTCGGCGGAGGCATCGAGGCTGAAGCAGGTGCTGATCGACCAGAACGCCTGGAGCCAGTATCTCGAGGTCGGCATTGGCCCCGATGCCGAGGTCTTCACCAAGGCGCCGGTGCTCTCGTCGGTCGGCACCGGCATGGATGCCGGGCTGCATCCGAAGTCGACTTGGAACAATCCGGAGCCCGAGGTCGTGATGATCGTGTCGAGCCGCGGCAAAATCGTCGGTGCGGCGCTCGGCAACGACGTCAATTTGCGCGACTTCGAGGGCCGCTCGGCGCTGTTGTTGTCGAAGGCCAAGGACAACAATGCCTCCTGCGCCATCGGTCCGCTGCTGCGCCTGTTCGACAACACCTTCTCGCTCGATGACGTCAGGCAGATGGATGTCGGCTTGAACGTGAAGGGCGCCGACGGCTTCGTGCTCGACGGTCACTCCTCGATCAGCAAGATCAGCCGCGACCCGACCGACATCGTGGCTCAGACCATCGGCCCGGAGCATCAATATCCCGACGGCTTTGCGCTGTTCCTCGGCACGATGTTCGCGCCGGTGAAAGACCGTGACGCGCCGGGCGAGGGCTTCACTCACAAGCGCGACGACATCGTCACCATCGCCGCCCCTCAGCTCGGCAAGCTCGTCAACCGCATGCGCACCAGCGACGCGTGTGAACCCTGGACGTTCGGGGTCGGCGCGCTGATGAAGAATCTGGCGCAGCGAAAGCTGCTGTAGGGACACGCGTCATTTGGCATTTGCGGATGCCGAACTTATAGTTCGCACCTCAGCGGCGAAGACGTGCAGGACATGCGGGTTACCATCATCACGGGGGGCGGGTCCGGCATCGGCGCGGCCGTGGCGCGGCGGCTGGCGGGCCGGGATCAGCACCTGACATTGCACGGTCAGGGCGCTGATGAAGCTTCATATGCGCGGCTGAAGGCGGTTGCTGCCGAATGCGAGCGCGCCGGCGCCAAGGTTGCCTTCTCGACCGGCGATCTTGCCAAGCCCGGGACGGCCGCCGAACTCGTTCGCGCCACCCGCACAACCTTCGGCCCGATCGACGCCATCGTCCATGCCGCGGGCTTTGCCGATCGCCGCGGCTTTGCCAATCTGCCGCGCGAGGCGCTCGAGCGCGCTTTCGCCGTGATGGCCGCCTCCTTCCACGAGCTTGCCGCCGCCGCGTTTACCGACATCAGCCGCGACAAGGCCGGGCGCGTGGTTGCGATCTCAAGTTTCGGGGCGCATCGCTTTGTCGCCGATGCGACCTATCCCGCCACCGCATCTGCCAAGGCGGCACTCGAAGTGCTGGCCAAGAGCCTTGCGATCGAACTCGCGCCTTCGGGCGCCACCGCCAACATCGTGATGCCCGGCTACACCCGCAAGGATCCCGGGCTGTTCGGCGCGCTGGATGCCAAGGCATGGGAAGCGGTCGCGAAAGCCAATCCGCAAGCGCGGTTGGCTGAGCCTGACGAGGTCGCCTCGGTGGTTGCATTCCTGCTGTCGCCGGAAGCCGGCCATGTCACCGGCGCGCTGCTTCCGGTCGACGGCGGCCTGACATTGATGTGACGATTGGGGAAAGGACGCGATGGCCAACAGCATAACACCCGACTCTGATGTCATCGTGCTCGGCGCCGGCATTGTCGGCGTATCTGCGGCCTATGCGGCCCGGCAACGCGGATTGTCGGTCGTCGTCGTCGATCGCCGCGAGCCCGGCTCCGAGACGTCCTACGGCAATGCCGGCATCCTTTCGAGCGGCTCGATCTTCCCGCTGAACCAGCCCTCGCTCTGGAAAAATTTGCCGAAATATCTGACCAACACCCATCCCGCCTTGCGCTGGGATGTCGGCTGGGCGATGCGCAACCCCGACTGGATCGCGCGCTTCCTTGCCAATGCTGCGGCCTCGCAAACGCGGCCGCGGGCGCTGGCGCTGCGCGGCCTGATTGCCGCCTCGCTGAAACTGCATCGCGACTGGATCGTGCGAGCAGGCGCGCCCGAGCGTATCCGCGAGACCGGTTGGCTGAAGGCCTGGCGCAGCGACAATTTGGCCGCGGCCAAGGCCGACCAGGCGATGCTGACGGAATACGGCATCAAGAGCGAGCTGCTCGACCGCCAGGCGATCTCCGCACTCGAGCCGAACATTTTGCCGGTCTACAGCGTCGGTCTCCTGCACACTGAAACCGCCTCCGTCGATTCACCCGGCAATGTGGTCAAGGCCTATGCGCGGATGCTGGCCAGCGCGGGCGGCGAGGTCCGGCGCGCCGAGATCAGGTCGATCGCACCTGACGGCAGGGATTGGCGTGTCACGCTGTCCGACGGCGAACTGCGTGCACACAACGTCGTGGTCGCGCTCGGTCCCTGGTCGGCCGACTTATTGAGGCAACTCGGCTATCGCGTGCCGCTCGCAAGCGAACGCGGCTACCACCGCGAATTCATGCCGAACCCTGCGCGCAAATTGCTGCGCCCCATCCATGACGCCGAGCACGCCTTCCTGATGTCGCCGATGGAAAATGGCATCCGCGTCACCAGCGGCGTCGAACTCACCGCGCGCGATGCGCCCTCGAACTTTGCCCAGATCGACGCGGTGGAGGGGCTCGCGCGCGGCGTCGTCGAATTCGGTGATGCCGTCGGCGAAACCTGGCGCGGCGCGCGCCCGACATTGCCCGACAGCCTGCCGATGATCGGACCGGCGCCGCGTCATTCCCGCCTGTGGCTTGCCTTCGGCAACCAGCATATCGGTTTCACCACGGGGCCGGCGACGGGAGAGGCGATCGCCGCGATGATCGCCGGCGCACCGCCGCCGTTCGATGTGGCGGCGTTTGCACCGGGCCGTTACATCTGATCGCCTTTAGGGAACATCGGAACGTCGGCACCGCTCAGTCGTCTGGATCCATGACGACCGGGTCTGCCGTGGGAAGTACGAAGGAAGACGAAAAGGTCCGCGCCGAGGATCCGAAGCTCGACAAGAAGATCAAAAGCATCTGCAGGGGTTGCCGAGTAAATCAGATGCTGAGTGGAATCGGCGCTGCCGGAACTGTCATTCAGCTTCGGGCGCGTCCTTTTCCTTATGGCCATCGGGACCACGGCTGAAAACGCCGTAGTTGCTCGACTTCTCGCCGGCGTTGCCATCGACCCCGATCGCCGCCAGGCCCATCTTCAGGAGTTCCCGAACGGCCGCAGCGCGTGTCGGCATGCGGTGCTTGAACCGGAAATCATCAACAGCGGCCAACTCTTCCGGAGAGAGCATCACTTGAAGCCGCTCATCACGAACATCGTTGATCATTGTAGGCCCCTTATTTGCGATCCCTTCTTGAGTAAATTACTCAATCATCTGTCTTTACGTCAAGTGCATAATTGACCAACCTTGAGTTGGTTCCAGCAATTTTGACTTCTACACCGAATTAGCAAAATAATATAATAAAATCAATGCTTTACGAGGAATATGGATTGGATTAGCATGCCCCCATGGGGCGAGAAGGGACTCTCGCCATGACCGACCAAGCTGAAAAGACGGCCAAATCCAGCAAGACCAAGGAGCGGCTGCCGCGGCGCCCAAGCTATGAGAAGGTGGTCGAGAACATCGATCGCTGGATCAACAGCAACGGGCTCCAGAAGCCGACCTGACGCAACAACTCGTACTCAAGTGTCGCTCGCCTCACGCGCCAGTCGGGGTGAGAGCCAACAGGAAACCAGGACCGGCAAGCTTCGGACGTCGAAATGGCGATCTACCGCTTGTTGCAAAACGCCCCACTGGGCCCGGAAGAGATCAGCCGGCTCGTGCTGGCCTATGAGGAAACGCTGAAGGCGCTCGAACTCAGCGACCGCAGCGATCCCATCACGAATATGGTTGCGCGAAAGATCATCGAACTCGGCCAGAGTGGCGTTCGCGATCCGATCCAGATATCGGCACTGGCTATCAAGGCGCTCGCGCCTGCATCGCGATGAGCGCGCCCGAGGCCGGCGTCAGGATGCGTCGGAAAGCAGGCTGCGCAAGCGCTGCGCGAGCGCGTTCTGCGAGAAAGGCTTCTGGATCAAATCGACGCCGGGATCGAGCCTTCCATGATGGACGATCGCATTGCGCGAGTAGCCCGTCATGTAGAGAACCTTGAGCCGCGGCGAACGCTTCAGCGCTTCCTGCGCAAGCATGCGTCCGTTCAACCCCGGCATGACGACATCCGTGAGCAGGACATTCACATCCGGATTGCCGTCGAGGAGGCTGAGCGCCGCAGATCCATCGGCCGCGGACAAGACCCGGTAGCCAAGCTCGTTCAGAGTTTCGATGACATAGTCCCGCACTGCTGCATCGTCTTCGGCCACGAGGATGCTCTCGCCCTGGCCCCGCGGCGGCGATTGCGCCGGGGCCTCTGCAGCCGCGGCCGGTTCGCGCAGCGACCGCGGCAGATAAAGTTTGACCGTCGTGCCTTCGCCGAGCTCGCTGTAGAATTGCAGGTGGCCACCGCTCTGCTTGATGAAACCATAGACCTGGCTGAGGCCGAGGCCGGTGCCGACGCCAGCAGGTTTGGTGGTGAAGAAGGGATCGACCGCCTTGTCCATGACCTCCTTCGTCATGCCGGTGCCGGTGTCCGTCACAGCCAGCATCACATATTGTCCGGCCTTCAGCCCTTCCTTGCCTTCGCAATAGGCCTCGTCGAGAAAGGCATTGGCTGTCTCGATCGTGAGCTTGCCGCCGTCGGGCATCGCGTCACGTGCGTTGACCGCGAGGTTGAGGACCGCCAATTCCAGCTCCGTCAGATCGAGTTCTGTCTTCCAGAGGCCGGCGGCACGGATGGTTTCGATCGAGATTGTCTCGCCAAGGGTCCGGCCCAGCAGATCAGACATGGTGGCGACAAGCCGGTTGACGTCGACGGGCTTGGGATCAAGAGCCTGATTGCGGGAGAAGGCCAGCAAACGCTTGGTCAGGTCGGCGGCGCGCTGAGCGCCCTGTTGCGCATTTTCCAGCTGTGTCTTGGGCCGGCCCTCGGGAAGGCGGCGCATGGCCATCTGGAGATTGCCCATGATCACGGTGAGGAGGTTGTTGAAGTCGTGCGCAATGCCGCCGGTCAGTTGCCCGATCGCCTCGATCCGCTGGGCCTGCCGCAGATTCTGTTCCAGCGCTTCCCGTCGCTCCGCCTCGGCATAGAATGCGGCTGTGCGCCGTGACGTGAGTATTATCAGCAGCGCGAGAAGCACGACGGCTGGAACGGCGATCAGGAGGTACTGAACCATCTGCCAGGTCCAATCGCGGACGATCTCCCGGGTTTCGAGGCTCGACGTTACGTAGACGGGAAACCCTGGCAGCTTGCGGACGGCAAAGCGGCGCTCGAGACCGTCGATGCCGGATTTGGACGTGTAACGCCCGCCGTCCGGCGAATGCTGCATCAGCTGTCCGAATCCGGTCGAGGCATCCAGCACCATTCCGGGACGCGCGGGGGCTGGATAGCGCGCCAGCACCACGCCATCTTCCCGGATCAGCGCATAGCTCGCGCTGCTGCGGCCGCCGAGCTTGGCGTAAAAATTCTCGAACGCTTGCGGAAGCACCGAGATCTCCGTGGTGCCGCTGAAGGTGCCGGAGCTGTCCATGCGCTGCTTGCTGACGGGAAACAACACGCGGCCCGTCATCGCGATCTGCACCACGCCGCCGATGTGGATGGCTGGGCCCTGGGCAAGTTCGGCCTTCAGGTAGGCGCGGTCGGGCGCGTTTGCCGCTGACGGCACCGGAAAGAACAACGACGAGACGAGGGCGTCGGCGTTGCGGTCGAGGATCCAGATGGACGAGATATCGGGAAAGGCGCGGGTGAACTGTCCCAGCCGCTCGCTGAGTTCGGCCTCGCTTGCCTTGATGGTCGAGTCGGTCTTGCCGCGCAGGATCTGCTCGACGCTATCAAGCGTCACGTCGATCGTGCGAAAGATGCGCAGCGCCTGCTCGGAGGATATTGCCAGCGCGTGATCGATGCGTTCATCGGCGAGCTGGAACGCGGACCGGAAGGCGTTGCCGGCGCCGTAGGCGAACAGCAGCGTGGGAACGATCAAAAGGGCTCCGAGCGAATAGCGAAGCCAGCGGAGAGCCGTATCCTTGCGCTGCTTCATTCCCGGATCGGTTTTTTGCTGCGATGGCTCAGCTTATCGGCATTTTTCCGGGTGTACAGCGCGGGAGCACGGTTTCGGGCTGGCGACCAACTCGCGAAAGTTCCAGGTGAGGTCTCGCGGGGGGCCGCTTCGGGTCAAAAGGCGACATCGGTCTGCGGCTGGAGCAGGTCCGCTTTACCCCGGTAGCGGACATCGAGCATCACCGGGTCGACGTCCGCTAAGTGCCAAAAGCCGACATGGCGTCCGTCCCTTTGCGATTATCATCATTCCGTATTGTCCTCACGGACAATGCCCCCAAGTCCAATGAGAAGGTGTGGGGACCGCGTACGTTGTGCGTTAGGGACTATCCAAAGCGGTCAGATTATCTCCACTTCGTACCCGGCCTTTAACAACCGGCGCTGAATTGCAGTGCGGAATGAACTATTATCGTCAACGACGTGAATGAGTTTGGGCATTGGCAATCCCCTAGATCCGAAACTATCTCTTGGGATGCTTTGTTCAGCGCACTCCCTTGGCTACGAAAGCAGCGGTACCCTGACGTGAAACGTGGCACCGCCGCTCGCCTCGTTTTCCGCCAGCAAGTGGCCACCGTGAGCCTCGACAATGGTCCGGGCAATTGACAAGCCCATCCCCATGCCCTGGAGTTTAGTCGTGAAGAACGGTTCAAATACTTCCTTTAATTTTTCGGGCGGTATGCCGGGACCGACATCAGACACAGAGATCTGCGCGAAGGCGTCTTTTCGCGCGGCGCTGATGCTCACCGTGCGCTCACCGGTTGGGACTTCCGACATCGCATCCATCGCGTTTATCGCCAAGTTGATGATGACCTGTTGAAGTTGAATGCGGTCACCCTTGATGGGGAGCAAATCTCCGGTAAGGAGGCTGTCGATCTTGACTTTACGAGCAGCAGCAACACGTGAAAGCAAATCAGCTGTCTCACCAGCGAGATCGTTTAGGTCAAGACCCTTTAGTTCAAAAGGAGTTTTCTTCAGCAGGCTACGCAAGCGAAAAATGACTTCGCCGGCGCGTTTGTTATCTCGATGGATGTCCGACAAGATTTCCCTGACTTCCTTCAAGTCTGGCGCTGGGGAGTCCAATATCAATTGCGCCGTCTCGGTATTCGCTTGCATTGCTCCAAGCGGCTGATTGATTTCGTGGGCAATTGAAGTGGTTAACTCACCCGCCATCGCGAAGCGATTGACATGTGCAAGCTCCGCTGAACGTCGGCTCGCTTGCACTTCGGCAAACCCTCGGCGGCGACGTTCATAGAGGAGCCCTCCGATCAAAGCGCCTTGAAGCAGGATCAGTGCGCAAGCTAGTGCAATTTGCCAGCGATATTGCTCCCACGCGGTGGGCTCGCGAAATAGCACGATGCTATTGGGCGGAAGCTGATTTTTGCTGATCTTCCAACGCCTCAATTCACGCCAGTCATACGCGGTCGAGTTCAGAACAACGTCGGGCGTTTTGACGGCTGATGCTTTCTCGCCGTTTAGAATACGAAGCGCCGCATCGGCACCAAGCGCCCCTAGTTTTTGTGTCGGCAACAAGGCGCCTCCGACGATACCACGACCCATCTGATAATCACCTGTTCCAAAGATGGGCACGGATGCGACTTCGCGCATGGCGTCGAGCGCGCGCTCTTCCAAATAGGGAATACCCGCCGCGTCCTCGGAAAGCAGGAACCAAAGAATCGCTGTGGTCGGTGGCATCGCCGCGGCGCGTTGTAACATCGCGTCAAATGTCAGATCGTTGAACCATTCGATCTTCACTCGATCAGTAAAGGGTTGAAAGGCGCGGGCCAGCTCCGAGGTCCAGTACCGTTCAACCGGAGAATTGCCGACAACGACTGCGACATCAGTCGTCTGCGGTAGGAGTTTCAAGATGCTCGCAAGGTACTCGGTCAGGTCGAGATCAGAGAGAACGACAGCGTCATTCTCCGCAAGAGAGTTATCGGAGATGCGCCGCCGAGCTGCTCCCACGATAAGCATGGGTGTGTCAGGAAACAGAAGTTGGCGGTTGCGCTGCACGAAAAACGCTGATGGCGCGCCAATCGGTACAATCAAATCAACCTTGCGACCCGCAAGAAGTGCGCGGATATATTCGACAAATGGTGCTTCATCTTGGCGGCTTTGCGCTCGTGCTGTGTCGAGCGATACCTCGTAAAGATTGACTGGTTCTTTGGACTTCTTGAGGAGTTCAACACGAAAACTTCCGGCCATATCGCTCCAGGGGGAGTAGGCATGACCAAACGCATGGATTATCAGGACGCGACGTGGCTCTGCGGCCGAAACAGCCGTTGCCCATATGGTAAGAACAGAGCACGCGATTGCCGCCAAAATCGGCCGACTGAAGTCACGCCGTCCCATTGCCTTCGCCCTATGTCGAGGCCCAAGCTATCCGGCTTTGCAATTAACCAAATCAGTAACTTGGGGTTCGCGCAATGGGGTGCGTGCGGTGAGGTATAGCCGCCTTTCGGGCGAAATGGGTCACCAGCATCGATGAGCCTCGGTGCGATGTCCGCTTCGGGTCATTAGGCGACATCGACCGGCTGCCGGACTAGGTCCGCTTTACCCCCAAAAGCGGACATCTCCGACCGCACACGCCAGGTCCGTTAAGTGCCAACAACCGACATTCATCCGGTCAACCGAGCCGATGTCCGCTGTGGGTCAAAAACGGTCCTGACGGCTCCGAAACGCCACTTCCGCTTTCCGGCTCGCCAGCGGACATTGTCAGACGACGCGGCAGGTCCGACAGGAACTCCTAGCTACCTTGTAGCACCCGGAATATGTGAAGCGTTCGGGAAGTTGCGTCATTCAATGTGCCAGCGCCAATAGCGCAGACTCTGATTCAACCTGGCATACTTACCGTCGGGATTGGTTTCGAAGTATGGGGTTATGAAGAACTCGACTTGGCCCGGCTCCAAATCCTGTGGCCGGTTTGTCGCCATAGCGAGCTCGACATTTGGATTTCCTTTTCCATGTCGAAGACCCATCCAACTCGCATAGATTAAATTCTTTCCGTGTGGATCATCTGCCGCTCGCAGTACCATCCGAACATTAATTTCCCATACGTGATCTTCGCGGATAAGGGTCCAACCGAAAGCTGTCTCGATGTTTCCTTCGACGCCTTTAAGTTCTCCCCGTCCTTCGAAATTCCCGTTGGCAGAGTGCACAATGCGTCGCGTCCCGTATGGCGTCTTCCCGAGTTCAATGAGCTCGAACTTTGGTGTGATTAGCATAAGGGGTTCGATCGCGATCTTCGTCATTTCCATCTGAGCCCTCCCTCCCTGATGTAAGCGTCTACCCTCGGCCGTTCTGTGGTGGCAGCGGAGAGCGAACATCGTTAGTTCGGCGGGCGACGTCCGCTAAGTGCCATTAGCAGAAGTGGCGGCCTCGAAATTCGACTTCCGCTGTTCTCCCGAAAGCGGACCCCAGTTGGGCATTTGGCCATGTGCCAATTGGCGACATCATTCGATCACCTCGTCGGCGCGCAGGAGCAGCGACGGCGGCACCACGACACCAAGCGCTCGGGCAGTCTTAAGGTTTACTACGAGTTCGAACTTCGTCGGCTGCTCAACCGGCAGGTCGCCCGGCTTGGCACCCTTGAAAATCTTGTCAACGAAACCTGCTGCCCGGCGAAACTGATCTCGGAAATCAACGCCGTAATGCATTAGCAAACCGGCTTCCGCGAATTGTTTGGCACCCGAGATGGCTGGCAGTCGATTTCTGAGGGCCGCGACAACAATCTGGCCGCGATAGTCGAACAGTACAGCATCTCCCAAAACGACGAGCGCCTGTGCGCGCTCCCTCACCATTGTCGCAAACGCTTCTTCGAGTGCATCCAATCCGCGCGCTTCAACCGGAGCAAGCGCCAAACCCAGCGGCCGGGCAGCCTCCTTCATCGAGGTCAGTCGGTTCCGATTGGGCGCAAAGTCTGGATTCCACAGAACGCCGACGCGCGAAAGGTTCGGCAGAGCCTCCTTCAGCAACTCAAGCCGCTTGCCGAAAATCTCGTCGCCAGGGTCCTGGGCGAACCCGGTGACGTTGCCGCCCGGTCGCGCGAGATTGGCGACAAGCCCGGCGCTGACCGGATCGGCACTGTTGGCCATCACAATCGGGATGGTCGTGGTCGCCTTCATCGCCGCGATCGTATTCGGATTGGCTCCGGAGACGATGACGTCCACGCCGAGCCCAACCAAGTCAGCAGCCAGCGCAGGCAGTCGTTCGATCTCGGCGTTGGTAAAGCGGTACTCGATGGCAACGTTCTCGCCAACGCGATAGCCGAGGCTCCGCAAACCATCTTCGAAAGCGCTAATGTGAGTGAGTTGTTGCTCTCGGGAACCGTACGAGAGGTACCCCACTCGGTAGACCCGTCCTGTCAGTTTCTGTGCGCGCGCGGCCAGCGGCAACGTCGCCGCCGCGCCGCCGAGAAACGTGATGAACTCGCGCCGTTGCCTGTCCGACCCCAACCCTCAGACGGTATCTTAGCGACTTAACCGAGCCTTTGATAGCGCTGAATGCGACTTCAGGCGTATTATTGTCGGGCGCGGCCAAGTCCGCTTGGGTCAGCGGGGTGGGGTCTGCGGAGACGTGGTCCCGGTTGGCTGTTCGCCGCTTCGTGTTGCGGCCACGGGTCGATGTCGCATATGTGTCATTAGGCGACATCGGCCGGCAATAGGACTAAGTCCGCTATACCCCCAATGGCTGACATCACGCGTGTTACTCGATCACCTCGTTTTGCTGGGAACGTCCACGCCGAGCGCATCTTCCGTTTTCACGAAGGTGTTACCTGAAAATCAGAATAAATCCCTTGCCGCGTCGGGCAAATCACTGGCACTGGTCCGCCCAGCCCGCGCCACCATGAGGGACGTTTTGCGCGATCGTCACGGAACGTGGCGCGGGTTGCGATGGACGCGGCAATCTCAGGCGCATGTGCGCGCCGGACGAAAGTGCGCCGCGTACGGCGAAGTCGTGTGGTCCTGGCGCCGCGACCCTGGCGTCTAACCCTCCGGCCTGTGCTGGATGGGCAACGGTGACAATAAAGGCCGCTCACCGGGGAGAGTACGTATAAGCCGTCCAACCATTGCGCGGGGAAAGCCGGGATGTCTCGGCTGTACCTGTCTAATCCGTGTGCGTTTTCTTGTGTCATTGCACACGGTGCTGCGGGCGCAGTCAGCGCCCGGCTTTCCCTGCGCCCTCTGTCAGAGAGAGGGACAACGAACTGGCAAAGCTCGGACAAATCATGTCGCGAGAACGAGGGGCACACTCCGTTGTCGTCCCTGCGAAAGCAGGGACCGATACGCCGGCGAGTATGGTCAAGGCGAACTGGTTAACGGCTTTGCGAACACGAGAACGTCCGTGGTGTACTGGGTCCCTGCTTTCGCAGGGACGACAGCTGGTGATGTGGCGCTCGAGCGCAGCGACTCCAGCCGTGTCACACCGGCAGCGCGATCGAATACTTCACCTGGCTCAGCGCAAAGCTCGACTCGATCGAGGCGATGCCGTCGAGCCGCGTCAGCTTGTTCTTCAGGAATGCCTCATAGGAAGCGAGGTCGGCGGCAACCACGCGCAGCAGATAGTCGCGATTGCCCGTCATCAGATAGCATTCCAGCACCTCGTCCCATTTCGAGATCGCACGCGCGAAGCGGTTGAGGTCTTCCTCCTTCTGCCGCGCCAGCTTGATCGAGATGAAGACCGAGACATGCAGCCCCAGCGCCTTCTGGTCGACGGTTGCGACATAACGCGAGATCACGCCGCGTTCCTCCAGGAGCTTCACCCGGCGGTGGCAGGGCGACACCGACAGCCCGACCTTGTCGGCGAGCTGCTGCATGGTCATGCGGCCGTCGGTCTGTAGCAGAGCCAAAATCTTGCGGTCGATGGCGTCGAGCAGGGGCATTGGGATGAACTCGTGGTTTGGTGGCCAATCCTGGTAATTTATCCCAATTTTGCCGGGTATGCCGCCAAATTTTGAGATTTTTACACAACCCGCGGGGATTAGAATTGCTTCGTTCGCCATTGCAGGAACGCCGCCATGGGAATTGATCCCGCACGCCTCGAAATGCTGTCCGCCCTGTCACGCAAAGTGCTGTGGCTGTCGTCGTGGACCATCCACCACGCCAACCACATCCGCCAAAATGCCGACGGGCTGAAGGTCGGCGGCCATCAGGCCTCCTCCGCCTCGCTCGCCACCATCATGTCGGCGCTGTATTTCTCGGTGCTGCGGCCGCAGGATCGCGTCGCGGTCAAGCCGCATGCAAGCCCGGTGTTTCACGCCATCCAGTACCTGTTCGGCCACCAGACCCGCGAGAAGCTGGAGAATTTCCGCGGCTACAAGGGCGCGCAGTCCTATCCCTCGCGCACCAAGGACGTCGACGACGTCGATTTCTCCACCGGCTCGGTCGGCCTCGGCGTGGCGCAAACGCTGTTCGCCTCGCTGGTGCAGGATTACGTGAAGGCCCATGGCTGGATGAAGGACCGGCCTGAGGGCCGCATGATCGCGCTGGTCGGCGATGCCGAGATGGACGAGGGCAATATCTTCGAGGCGCTGCTTGAGGGGTGGAAGCACGGCCTGCGCAACACCTGGTGGATCGTCGACTACAACCGCCAGAGCCTCGATGCCGTCGTGCGCGAAGGGCTGTGGGAGAAATTCGAATCCATGTTCCGCAATTTCGGCTGGGACGTGGTGATCGTGAAGTACGGCAAGCTGATGCAGGCCGCGTTTGCGGAAGCAGGCGGCGAGGCCTTGCGGCGCTGGATCGACAATTGCCCGAACCAGATGTACGCCGCGCTCTGCTTCCAGGGCGGCGCCGCCTTCCGCAAGCATTTGCAGGACGACATCGGCGACCAGGGGCCGGTCACCGCGCTGATCGACCGCCGCAGCGACGACGAACTGCTCGCGCTGATGTCCAATCTCGGCGGACACGACATGGCGAGCATGATCGAGGCCTTCGATGCCATCGACCACGACCGGCCGGTCTGCTTCATCGCCTACACCATCAAGGGCGTTGGGCTGCCGTTCCAGGGCCACAAGGACAACCACGCCGGCCTGATGACGGTGACGCAGATGGAGAAGTGGCGGCAATCGCAGAATATCCGCCCCGGCCATGAGTGGGACAGGTTCGAAGGATTGTCGCAGGATCCGGCGCAGCCTCGAAGCGTTCCTCGAAGCCGCGCCATTCAACCGCGAGGGCCGCCGTCGTCTCTCCGCGCCCGACGTCGAGGTGCCGCGCGAGCTCAGCTTCAAGCCGTCCAGCCAGATGTCGACGCAGCAGGGCTTTGGTCTCGTGCTCAATGAACTCGCGCGCGGCGACAGCGAACTCGCCACGCGCATCGTCACCGTCTCGCCTGATGTCACCGTCTCGACCAATCTCGGCGGCTGGGTCAACCGCCGCGGCCTGTTCGCCAAGGCCGAGAACCACGACCTGTTCAAGCAGGAGAAGATTCCGTCCGCCTTCACCTGGGAATATTCGCCCAAGGGACAGCATCTCGAGCTTGGCATTGCCGAGATGAATCTCTTCATCATGCTGTCGGCGCTCGGGCTGTCGCATTCGATCAATGGCGAGCGGCTGTTGCCGGTCGGCACGCTGTACGATCCCTTCATCCAGCGCGGGCTCGATGCGCTGAACTATGCCTGCTACCAGGACGCGCGCTTCATGGTGGCGGCGACGCCGTCGGGCATTACGCTGGCGCCCGAAGGCGGCGCGCATCAGTCGATCGGCACGCCGCTGATCGGCATGGCGCAGGATGGGCTTGCCTCGTTCGAGCCGGCGTTCGTCGATGAACTCTCCGTGATCATGGGCTGGGGTTTCCGCCACATGCAGCGCGAAGGCGGTGAGGGCGGTTCGGTGTATTTGCGCCTCTCGACGCGCACCATCGAACAGCCGCAGCGGCCGATGAGCGCGGTCCTGCATCACGAAATCACCGAAGGCGCCTATTGGCTGCGCCGGCCGGGGCCGAATTGCGACGTCGTGATTGCCTATACCGGCGCGGTGGCGCCGGAGGCGATCGAGGCCGTCGGCCTGATCGGCGAAAGCCATCGCGACGTCGGCCTGCTCGCGATCACCTCGGCCGACCGGCTGCATGCGGGGTGGACCGCGGCGCGGAAATTGCGCCGTGACCGCCGCGGGGTTCAGCATCTGAGCCACATCGAGAATTTGCTGGCGCCGCTGTCGCGCGATTGCGGCATCGTCACCGTGCTCGACGGCCATCCGGCGACGCTCGGCTGGCTCGGCAGCGTGCGCGGCAACCGCGTCGAGGCGCTCGGCGTCGAGCAGTTCGGCCAGACCGGCTCGATCGGCGACCTCTACCGCCACCACGGCATCGACGCCAACGCCATCATCGATGCGGCGGAAAGCCTCACCGTCGGCGCCCCGGTGCGGCACCGGAAGATGGCGGTGTAGGAGCAAATAGTGTCGTCCTGGGACCCATACGCCGCGGCGACAATTGCTTGCGAGGCTGGAACGACTCCAAACGGCCGCCGGTGGTTACCTTCGCAGGGACGACGGCACCTTGCCACCCCGACGCCACCCCTATATTCCGCCCGTGTCGCATCGCGGCGTCCCGCATATGGCGGGTTCCCCATCTCCGGCTTTCGTGCAAGGATGCCTGCCGAACGCTTCCGTTCCCAATCATATGCCCCCCGAGAATAACGAGGTTTCCGATGGTAAATCGTATGCAATTCTACATCGACGGCGCCTGGGTCGACCCGGTCGTCAAGAAGTCCACGCCAGTCGTCAATCCGGCGACGGAAGAGGCGATGTATGAGGTTGCTCTCGGCTCCAAGGCCGATCTCGACAAGGCTGTCGTCGCCGCCAAGCGCGCCTTTGAGACTTTTTCGCAGACCAGCCGCGAGGAGCGCGTCGCGCTGCTCGAAAGGATCATCGAGATCTACAAGGGCCGCATGAAGGAAATTGGCGCTGCCGTTTCCGACGAGATGGGCGCGCCGCTGCCGATGGCCGAGCGCCTGCAGGCCGGCGCCGGTCTTGGCCACATCGCCTCCACCCTCGAAGTGTTGAAGAACTACCACTTTGAAGAGAATGTCGGCACCGCGGTCGTGGTGCGCGAGCCGGTCGGCGTCATCGGCATGATCACGCCCTGGAACTGGCCGCTCAACCAGATCGCCTGCAAGGTCGCACCCGCGCTTGCCGCCGGCTGCACCATGATCCTCAAGCCCTCGGAGTTCACCCCGAGCTCGGCCTTGATTTTCGCGGAAATCCTCCATGAAGCCGGCGTGCCGAAGGGCGTGTTCAACCTGGTCAACGGCCTCGGCCCCGAGGTCGGCGCTGCGATGTCCGAACATCCGGATATCGACATGATCTCGTTCACCGGCTCGACCCGCGCCGGCGTCGATGTCGCCAAGCGTGCTGCACCCACGGTGAAGCGCGTCAGCCAGGAGCTCGGCGGCAAGTCGCCGAACGTCATCCTCGAAGACGCCGACCTCACCAAGGCGGTGACCGGCGGCGTGATGCACATGTTCAACAACTCCGGCCAGTCCTGCAACGCGCCGTCGCGCATGATCGTGCCGCTGTCGAAGATGAAGGAAGTGGCAGCGATTGCGAAGGGCGTCGCCGACAAGACCAAGGCGGGCGATCCGCGCGCCGAAGGCACCACCATCGGCCCCGTCGTGTCGCGCATCCAGTGGGACAAGATCCAGGCGCTGATCAAGAAGGGCATCGACGAAGGCGCTACGCTCGTCGCCGGCGGCCCGGGCCTGCCCGAAGGCGTCAACAAGGGCTTCTATGTCCGTCCGACCATCTTCGCCGACGTCACCAACGACATGACGATCGCGAAGGAGGAAATCTTTGGACCGGTGCTGACCATCATCGGCGCCAAGGACGAAGCCGACGCCGTGAAGATCGCCAACGACACGCCCTACGGTCTCGCCGGCTACGTCACGGCTGGTAACCTCGAGCGTGCCCGCAAGGTCGGCCGCCAGATCCGCGCCGGCAACGTCAACCTGCAGGGCGTGCCGAACGACCGCACCGCGCCGTTCGGCGGCTACAAGCAGTCCGGCAACGGCCGCGAGTGGGGCAAGTACGGCCTGGAAGAATATCTCGAGGTGAAGGCCGTCGCCGGCTTCAACGCGGCGTAAGCCGAGCGAGAGAAACCAATGACGCCGGGGCGAGCGATCGTCCCGGCGTTTGTCTTGTAGGGTGGGCAAAGGCGCTTGCGCCGTGCCCACCTTCACTCGATCGGTGCAAGAAAGGTGGGCACGCTTCGCTTTGCCCACCCTACGACTCCAGCGCCTAGCCGCCGGCTACGCCCTGCGTGTTCACATACAGCGCGTAGATCGACTGGCTCGCGGCCATGAACAGGCGGTTGCGCTTCAGCCCGCCGAAGCAGAGGTTGGCGCAGCGCTCCGGCAGCGCGATGCGGCCGATCATGACGCCGTCGGGCGCGAACACGACGACGCCGTCGAGCTCGGGATCGCCCATGCCCCAGCCGCACCAGAGATTGCCGTCGATGTCGACGCGAAAACCGTCCGGCGTGCCGGGACCTGCATCGACGAAGGTGCGCTTGTTGGAAAGCTTGTCGCCGGAGGGCGAGACGTCATAGGCAAGTATCTTGCGGGTCGGCACGCCGCGGGACTCGATGACGTAGAGGATTTTTTCATCCGGCGAGAACGCAAGTCCGTTCGGCCCCAGCACGCCTTCGGCGACGATGGTGGCCTTGCCGCTCTCGCCGTCGATCCGGTAGACGTTCATGTCGATCTCGGGCTCGGCCTTGTAGCCCTCGTAATTGCCAAGCAGCCCAAAGATGGGATCGGTGAACCAGATCGAACCGTCGGACTTCACCACGACGTCGTTCGGCGAGTTCAGCCGCTTGCCGTTGAAGGAATCCATCAGCACCGTGATCGAGCCGTCATATTCGGTGCGCACCACGCGCCGGCCGCCGTGTTCGCAGGTGACGAGCCGGCCCTGGCGGTCGCGGGTGTTGCCGTTGGCGAAGTTCGAGGGTTTACGGAAATTGCTGACCGCGCCGGTTTCCTCATCCCACCTGATGATGCGCTGGTTCGGGATGTCGCTGCACAACAGATAGCGCCCGTCGCCGAACCACACCGGACCTTCCGCCCAGCGCAGCCCGGTAGTGAGCCGCTCCACCGCCGACAGCTTCAGCCAGTATTTCTCGAACCGCGGGTCGAGCGCATGGATTGCAGGGTCGGGATAATGGGTCGCTTGCCGCCAGCCGGCCGCATATGACGATGCATCGGACATCTGCTGTTCTCGTTGTTGCGTTTCCTCTTTAGATGGTTTGCTATCACTTGCGAACAACGACCGCAAATGATCGGGATCAAAGAGGGAAGAGATGCCACGCATACTGATGACCGGCGCCGCAGGCGGAATTGGAACATCGTTGCGAAAATTGCTGCCGCCGATCTATCCGGACCTCGTGCTCAGCGACCTCAACACGCCGGCCGGCCTTTCCAGCAGCGAAAAATTCAAGAAAGCCGACCTTGCCAATTTCGCCGAGGTCGAGGCGATCTGCGACGGCGTCGACGGCATCCTGCATTTCGGTGGCTATTCGATCGAAGGCACCTGGGACCAGATCCATCAGGCCAACATCATCGGCTGCTACAATCTGTTCGAGGCGGCCTACAAAAAGGGCGTCAAGCGCATTGTGTTCGCGTCGTCCAACCACGCGGTCGGCTTCTATCCACGCCATCACCGCATCGGACCCGACGTCACCGCGCGGCCCGACAGCCGCTACGGTGTCAGCAAGGTGTTTGGCGAAGCGCTCGGCGCGCTCTATGCCGACAAGCACGGCTTGAAGGTGACCTGCATCCGCATCGGCAATTTCGGCGACGTGCCGCTCGATCACCGCAGGCTTTCGATCTGGCTCAAGCCGGATGACCTCGTGCAGCTCTGCCGCATCGGGCTCGAACATCCCGGCATCCATTTCGAGGTGCTTTATGGCGCCTCCTACAATGAACGTGCCTGGTGGGACAACCACCGCGCCTACGATCTCGGCTATCGCCCGACCGGCCGGGCCGAAGAATTCCGCGAGCACGCGATGGCGGAGCAGGCCAAGTTGAAGCCCGATCCGGTCGGCGATTTCTACCAGGGCGGCGGGTTCTGCAGCATGGAATTCGATGGCGACAAGGCCAGGATCGTCGACTGGAAATAGCTCGTCGCAAAATGCGGGTCGATCGCAACCGTATCCGCACGTACAAACGGAGGAATAGATGCGCGTTCCAGCAATCCTTGTGACTTCGACATTTTTGTTCCTGGCAAGCGCCGTGTCGCCGGGCCTCGCCCAGTCGCCGGATCTCGAAGCGCGCATGGCTGTGCTCGAGAAGAAGGTCGCCAATCTCGAGAACAGCCGGGCGATCGAACGCCTGTTCCGCGCTTACGGATACTATTTTGACAAGGGCCTCTGGAAGGAAACCACCACCTTGTTCGCTGACGATGCGGTGGTTGAGATAGCGCAACGCGGCATTTATCGCGGCAGGGCCAGCGTGGAGCGGCTGTTCACAAAACTGTTTGGCCGCGACCAGAACTGCCTGCAGCCCGGCGGCCTCAACAACCATCTGATCCTGCAGCCGATCATCAACGTCGACGATGACGGGATCAATGCGACCGGGCGGGCCCGGATCATCGGGATGCTGGCGGTTCGCGGCAAGGATTTCATGCTGCAGGAGGGGATCTACAACCTGCAATTCCGCAAGGACGGCGGGATCTGGCGGATATCGAATCTCCACTATTTCGGAGACATCTACGCGATCATTCCGCAGGGACTGGCGCAGTATCCGGTACCGCAATCAGCGGCAAGCAAGGACGTCCCGCCCGACGACCCGCCCTCGGTCGTGTACGAGTCCTATCCCGGCTATTTCGTCCCCGAGTTTCCCTATCCAAACCCGGTGACCGGAAAGAAGACCGAAGTCGCCGAATGCAATAACAGGCCTCGCCAGAACTAGCACTTGCGCTCGTCCGTTGGCGGCTCCTACCTGGATGGCGTGTTCTGCAGCGCCGCGTTCGACGACGACAAGGGCCGCACTATCGACTGGAGCAAGCGCTGGGCTTTAGCGGCCTCAGTGTGGACGCGTTTGCTGCAGCGCAGCTTAGACAGATGTCTGATGCCACGCCCTTGCGCATGCGGAGAGTACAGTGAAATTATCGCCGTCCTACGGTGTTAGTGGAATCAACGCGGGAATGCGCGCGTCTGAAAAACTGAAGGCATAAAACGTAACTGATTTTGACGGAGAACGCTGTTCTGCCCGGTATCACCGCAACCCAGGCAGAAAATTTGCGCGGATTGGCCAGCATCACAAGAAGGAGAAGCAAATGCCAGTCTACAACATCCTTCTCATGGGCGCGTCGTACGGATCCCTGCTCGCGTCCAAACTGCTATTCGGCGGCCATTCGATCCACCTCGTATGCCTGCCGGCAGAAGCCGAGTTGATCAATGCGGAAGGGTTCAAGGTAACCCTGCCCATCCGCGGCCGCAAAGAGCCAGTGCTGCTCGAGTCCCGCAAGCTGCCAGGCAGGGTGACCGCAGGCCCCGCAACCGGCGTCGATCCGTCGAAGTTCGATCTCGTCGGCTTGTGCATGCAGGAGCCGCAATATCGCTCGGACGGCGTTCGCCAATTGCTGGATGCGGTGGGCAGGTCGGGAGTGCCTTGCATGTCGATCATGAACATGCCGCCGCTGCCCTATATCAAGCGGATTCCCGGTCTCGACCATAAGGCGCTGGAGGTGGCCTACACCGATCCGCGGGTCTGGGATTCAGTCAGCCCACACAAGATCACGCTGAACAGCCCCGATCCTCAGGCAATCCGTCCGCCGGACGGCAAGGCCAACGAACTTCTGGTGACGCTGCCGACCAACTTCAAATGCGCAAGGTTCGAGGACGACAGGGACACCCAGATCATCCGCAACCTTGAGAACGACGTCGATCGTGCACGCTTCAAGGCATCCGGCGAGGAGATCGAACTCCCGGTCAAGCTGAGGGCCTACGATTCGATCTGGGTGCCGCTTGCCAAATGGTCGATGCTGCTCGCGGGCAACTACCGGTGCATCACCAGCAATGGCATGCGGACCGCGCAGGAAGCCGTGCATTCGGATATCGAAGCGTCGCGCTCCGTCTACGATTTCGTGTTCGATCTCTGCGTCAAGCTCGGCGCCAATCCGTCGGACCTCGTTCCCTTTGAAAAGTACGCCGCTGCGGCGCAAAGCTTGTCCCGCCCGGCTTCCGCGGCGCGCGCGTTGCAGAATGGCGCGCCAAACATCGAGCGCGCCGACAAGTTGGTCCAGCTCATTGCTCTTCAGAAAGGCTTGAGGCATCCGGCGATCGATGCCCAGGTAGCGTTAGTCGATAATCGTCTGGCCGCAAACAGGAAAGCTGCAGCCTGAGATTCGCTGGCTAGCGCGTGCTCTCGTCCCTGGCGATCCGCCCGAGATAATCCGACTTGCTGTACTGCATGTGATCGACGCAGAGCTGGGCAAATGCCCAGCTGTCGCGGCCCTTCAACAGTTCGATCATCAACTCGTGCTGGCGGCGCGACTGCGCGAGGCCTTCCTTGTCGGCGAGGTTTTTCGCGCGCATCGGCAGCGTGATGTTCATGTAGTCCTGCAGCGAGCGCACCAGGTAGGGATTGCCGCAGGCCGAAAACAGCGCCATGTGGAAGGCGTCGTTGGCTTCATGAATGCCGCGCAGATCCTTGGCGTCGGCGCGCTCGCAATACTGCCGCTGCAACCCGGTGAGCTCGGCAATCAGGTGGGCCGGCGCGGGTAGTGCGATCATCAGCGCGGCCTGCCGCGTCAGCATCTCCCGCACCTCGTAGATCTGGCGCACTTCCTCGGCAGAATAGAACCGCACGGTGGCGCCGATGTTCTTTTCGCGCAGCACGATGCCCTGCCGCTCGAGCTGGAACAGCGCCTGCCGGACGAAATGCCGGCTCGCGCCATAGCGGGTCATCAGCGTGTCTTCGACCAGCCGCGAGCCCGGCGCGAAGCGGCCGAAGATGATGTCCTCCTCCAGCCGGCGAATGACTTCCGCCTGCTCCTCCTCGCGCGAAAGCGTCGAGGTATCCGATGATGCGGCCTGTGCGGTCATGCCGGTAATCAGCACGGTGGAATGATCATTGTCAATAATGCCGGGTATTTTGTCGCAGCATGGAAGTGCTTGCGCTGCAGATTATCGAATATTGACAATAATTCCGCGGACTCCTTTAGTGGGCGCCCAAAAGCAAGAAGGAAACGGGATGACCGACGGGCTTCGCAAGGGATTGGCAAGTTATGGCGATGCCGGGTTCTCGTTGTTCCTGCGCAAGGCCTTCATCAAGGCGATGGGCTATTCCAACGACGCGCTCGACCGCCCGATCGTCGGCATCACCAACACCTACAGTGACTACAATCCCTGCCACGGCAACGTGCCGCAGATCCTGGAAGCGGTGAAGCGCGGCGTCATGCTGTCGGGTGCGATGCCGATGGTGTTTCCGACCATCTCGATCGCCGAGAGCTTTTCGCATCCGACATCGATGTACCTGCGCAACCTGATGGCAATGGATACCGAGGAGATGATCCGCGCCCAGCCGATGGACGCAGTCGTCGTGATCGGCGGTTGCGACAAGACGCTGCCGGCGCAGATCATGGCCGCGGTCAGTGCGGATCTTCCGACCGTGGTCATTCCCGTCGGTCCCATGGTGGTCGGCCATCACAAGGGCGAGGTGCTTGGCGCCTGCACCGATTGCCGCAGGCTGTGGGCGAAGTATCGCGCCGGCGAAATCGACGACACCGAGATCGAGGCGGTCAACGGCCGGCTCGCGCCCTCGGTCGGCACCTGCATGGTGATGGGCACGGCCAGCACGATGGCCTGCATCACCGAGGCGCTCGGGCCTGTCGCTGCCGATGAGCGCGACCATCCCCGCGCCGCATGCCGAGCGGTTCCGCTCGGCGGAAGCAAGCGGCAGGGTCGCCGCCGCCATGGCCAAGGCGAAAGGGCCGAAGCCCAGCGAATTCCTCACCGCGTCATCGTTCCGCAATGCGCAGGTGGTGCTGCAGGCGATCGGCGGCTCGACCAACGGCCTGATCCATCTCACCGCGATCGCCCATCGCACCAAAAACAGGATCGACCTCGACGCCTTCGACAAGCTCGGCCGCGAAGTGCCGGTGCTGATCGATCTGAAGCCGTCGGGCGAGCACTACATGGAGCATTTCCATCACGCCGGCGGCGTGCCGAAACTGTTGAAGCAACTCGGCGATCTCATTGATCTCGATGCAAAAACCATCACCGGCGCGACCTTGCGTGAAATCGTAGCCGACGCCGAGGAAGTGCCGGGACAGGATGCGATCCGCGCGAAGGACAATCCGATCAAGCCGGAAGGCGCGCTTGCGATCCTGCTACGGCAATCTCGCGCCGCGCGGCGCCGTGATCAAGCATTCGGCGGCGAGCCCAAAACTGCTGCAGCACACCGGCCGCGCGGTGGTGTTCGAATCCGTCGAGGACATGACGCTGCGGGTCGACGATCCCGATCTCGACGTGACCGCCGACGACGTGCTGGTGCTGCGCAACGCGGGCCCGAAGGGCGCGCCGGGCATGCCGGAAGCGGGTTACCTGCCGATCCCGAAGAAGCTCGCGCGCAATGGCGTCAAGGACATGGTGCGCATTTCGGATGCGCGCATGAGCGGCACCGCGTTCGGCACCATCGTGCTGCATATCACGCCGGAATCCGCGGTCGGCGGTCCGCTGGCGCTGGTGAGGAACGGCGACATGATCCGCCTCGACGTTGCCAAACGCGGCATCGATCTTTTGGTCGACGAGGCCGAGCTGAAGAAGCGCCACGCAGCCCTCGCGCCGCCGGCAACGCCGGAATGGGCGAAGCGCGGCTACGCCTGGCTGTTCAACGAGACCATCTTGCAGGCCGACGAGGGCTGCGATTTCGATTTCATGCAGAATGACGGCAAGCGATGATCGCGGTCAATTGTCGATAATGGCGTCAAATAATACCGCCTGACCTCCTCCAGCGACCATCGCTCTTCCATTTTATTGACAATCCCGCGGAACTGATGGGATGATTGTCAAAAATCAGACGGAGGGGAGGACCATGCGATTTCAGAAGGCGATGTTGTGCGCGGCGTTGGCCGCAACTGCGCGTGCTGTTTGCCGGGACGGCCGACGCCCAGGAGAAGCATTATCGCTTCGCCTATGATCAGCCGCGCAACACCGGCTACTCCATTGCCGGCGACCTGTTCTCCGACAAGCTCAAGGAATTGAGCAAGGGAGCGATGATCATCGACCAGTATCCGGGCGCGCAGCTCGGGCAGGAGCCGCAGGTGCTGCAGCTCGTGAAGGCCGGCGACATCGATTTCGCCATCATCTCCTCGGCCAACACGGCGACCATTTCGCCGCAGGCCGGCGTGATGTCGCTGCACTTCCTGTTCCGCGACGATGACCACGTCGTCAAGGGGCTCGCCGACCCCCGCGTGTTCGAGGCGATCCGCAACATGATCGACGAGACGACGCAGGGCCTGCATGTGATCGGCACCGGCTCGCAGGGCGTCCGTCACATGTACAGCAAGAAGGAAATCAAGAACGTCGGCGACATCAAGGGAATGAAGATCCGCGTCCAGGCGACGGCCACCGAGGACACCATGTTCCCGGCCTATGGCGCGCAGACCGTGCATATGCCGTTCGGCAGCGTCTACACCTCGCTGCAAACCGGCGTGGTCGACGATCGCCGAGAACAGCATCAACGTCTATCTCGTCAACAAGCACTACGAAGTGGCACCGGTGCTGAACCTCACCGCAGCACGAAGCCAACAATGCGCTGGTGTTCGTCTCCGACAAGGCCTGGCAGAGCTTCTCCGACGAGCAGAAGAAGTGGGTGCTGGCGGCTGCGAACGAGGTCAGCTCGAAGGAGCCGGCCAAGGCGTTCGAGCTGGAGACGGTCGGCCGCGACGAAACTGAAGTCGATGGGCGTCAAGATCGTCGATAATGTCGACAAGAAGAGCTTTACGGCGATCGCCGACCCCTATCTCGACAAGCTCGCCAAGGATCTCGGTCCGCACGCCGTGAAGATCAAGGATCTGATCCGCTCGATCAATTAGCGCGTCACAAGGTATCGTCATGGCCGGGCATAAGCGCGAAGCGCGTCTTCGCTAGATGACCCGGCCATCCACATCTTGACGTGCTGCAAGTGAAGTCGTGGATGCCCGGGTCAAGCCCGGGCACGACGAAAGAGGGGACACGGGACTTCCATGGCCGGCGACATACTGGTGCTGCAGCGGCAGCGTCATCTGAAATGGCGGGCGCTCGACTGGCTCGAGCTCGCGCTGATGGTGCTCTGCGGCGTGCTCTGCTTCGGCTTCTCGCTGTCGGTGACCGCCGACATCGTCACCCGCCAGCTCGGCAGTCCCTGGCTGTGGCTGCAGGAAGTCACCTCGACGTTGTTCATCTACGCGATCTTCGTCGGCACGGCGGTCGCCACCCGCCGCAACGATCATCTCTATCTCACCGCGATCTCGGAATCGATGCATGGCACGATGCGCATCATCGTCGGAGGTCATCATCCGCTTGGTCGTGCTGGGCGTGGCCTTCTGCCTGATCTGGTACGGCTACCTCAACTATCTCAGAGGCTTCGGCAGCTTCCGCCTGCCGTCGGGCACGCCGATCGCCTCGCTCTATGTCATCATCCCGGTCTCGGGCGTGCTGATCGCGCTGTTCACGATCGAGCAGCTCGTCAACGGCCTGCGCAACGGCTTTGACCATTCCGAGCCGCCGGAAGACGACGGCACAGTCCCGATGGTCGAAGGCTCTCGCAGAAGGGGTGCGGCCGTGAGCTATCCTCTCATCCTCATCGCTGATGACGACCTGCTTCCTGTTCTTCGGCTATCTCGGCGTGCCCGTGCCGTTCGCGCTGCTGGGCGGCGTGTTCATCGGCGCAATACTGTCCGATGTCGCCCTCGCGGCGATCATCCAGAAGATCTTTGACGGCGTCGATTCCGAGGCGCTGCTGGCGATCCCGTTCTTCCTGCTGGTCGGCGAGCTGATGAGCTCGGCCAATGTCGTCCAGCGCATCGCCAACCTGTCGGTCGCGCTGGTCGGACACATCAGGGGCGGGCTGTCGCAGGTCGTCGTGGTGTTCTCGATGTTCTTCTCGGAAATGTCGGGCTCGACCACCGCCGACGTCGCGGTGATGACGCGCGCGCTCGGCGGCCCGATGAAGCGGGAAGGCTATGAGCCCGCCTTCATCGCCGCGATCATTGCCGCCGCCTCGACCATCGCCGCGCTGGTGCCGCCCAGCATCACGGCGGTGGTCTATGGCGCCGTCGGCAACGTCTCGATCGCGGGTCTGTTCATGGCGGGTGTGGTGCCCGGCATGATGATCGGCTTCGGCCTGATGATCTATTGCTACTTCTTCGGCCCCTCCGGCCTGAGCAAGCCGCGTGCGCCGCTGAAAGTGGTGATGTTCGCCGCAGGTGATGCCGCACTGCCGCTGATGATCCCGGTGATCCTGCTCGGCGGCATCCTTTCCGGCTGGTTCACGCCGACCGAAGCCGGCGTGGTCGCGGTGTGCTGGATCATCCTGGTCGTGATCCCCGCGCTCAACCGCGGGCACATCAAGCGCATCCCCTACGACTTCTGCCTGGCCGGGCTGATCTTCTCGCTGCCGCTGATCACGATCGGCGCGGCCAATGCCTTCGGCTGGATGCTGGCGTATCTGCGCGGCGCGATCTTCATCGCCGACTGGATCACCTCGATCGCCGGCAACGATCCGCATCTGATCATGCTGTTGATGGTGCTGCTGTTCACCGTGGTCGGCGATTTCATCGAGCCGGTGCCGACCATCATCATCTTCATGCCGCTGGTGAATGCACTGACGCAGGCCGGCGACATCAATTCCGTGCACATGGGCGTGGTGCTGATCGCAACGCTCGCCTTCGGCCTGATCACGCCGCCGTATGGTCTGGTGCTGCTGATGGCCTCGAAATTCATCGGCATCAGTTTTGGCGAAGGCGCTGCGTGCGGCGTTGCCGATCTATGTCGTGTTCCTCGTCACCATCACCTTCACCATCTATTTCCCGAAGGTGGTATTGTGGCTGCCCAAGCAGGTGATTCCGGAATCCGTCGGTTGCTTCAAGTCGCCGTCGGGGACCGGCTATATCTGCCCACAGTAGCGCGAGGCGCAAGGCCATGATCTATCGCGCATGATGTTGGGGGCGAAGGTGCTCGCCGCCGCGCTCGCCGCACTGCTCGTGCGGCCGGAAGGAGCCTCTGCACAGATGAAGGTCATCATCTCCGGCGGCTTCTCCGGCGCCTATGAACAGCTGCTTGCCGGAGTTCGAGCAAGCGAGCGGCATCAAGGTGACGACGGGATCGGGCGCCTCGCAGGGCGACGGGCCGCAAACCATCGGCGCGCAGCTCGCCCGCGGGGAGAAGGCGGATGTCGTGATCCTCTCGCGCGAGGGCCTTGACGGCCTGATTGCCGCAAACCGGATCGCCGCCGGCACGGATGTCGATCTTGCGACGGTCGGAATTGGCTTGGCCGTGCGTGCGGGCGCCGCGAAGCCGGACCTCGGCACGGTCGACGCAATCAAGCAGGCGCTTCTCAAGGCCAGGGCGGTGGCGGTCCCGGCAAGTACCTCCGGAATCTGGCTCGTGAAGGAGTTGTTTCCGCGGCTCGGCATCGCCCGAAACGATCAACGTCAAGGTAAGCCCGCGCGGCGCAGGAGCGACCGCAATGGTCGCCGCCGGAGATGCAGATCTCGGGGTGCTGCCGGTCAGCGAAATCCTGCACGACAAGGGCGTCGAATTGGCCGGCGTGCTTCCGCCGGAGATTCAGTTCATTCAGACGTTTTCGGCCGCCGTGGTGGCAGGCGCGAGCGAAGCGCAGGCCGGCAAGCGGCTGATCGAATTTCTCACTTCCGCGCGCGCGGCCGAGGCGATCAAGAAGAGCGGCCTGGAGCCGCGCGCGAAGTAGCGGGCCTCAGCCGACCTCTACAACGCTCCAGGCATCCTCCGTCCGCGCAAAGCGGAACGGCTTGCCGTGGCCGTTCTTGAAGAATGTTCCAGTAAGCCGCTGCGCCATCGACTGCATCACCGCATCGTGGCAAACGAACAGAATCTCGTCATCGGGATGCCGGTCGAGCCATTGGCTGACCGAACGAAGCGCGCGCGAGGCGACGTCGGCCCAGGGTTCGGCGTCTGCGGGCAGCATGTCGACCAGCCCCTGCGCATTGTTCTTGCCGTGCTGGATCATCAGCTCGCGAACGGGCTTGCCTTCAAAGCTGCCGAAATCGAGTTCGATCAGGCCGTGCTCGATGGTGAGGCTTCGCGATGACGCTGCGGCAATGATTTCGGCGGTCCGGCGCGCCCGCAGCAGCGGGCTCGACACCACATGTCCGAGGGGCACCGATTGAAGCCGCTCAGCGGCCGCATGCGCCTGCGCGATCCCGTCGTCGTTGAGCGCGTTATCGGTGCGGCCCTGAAACAGGCCCTGCCGGTTCCAGTCGGTCACGCCGTGACGCATGCAGATGAAGGAGCGTGAGGGTATCAGCACGCTCATTTCGACTTGCTGGTGAATTTCTTCACGGCGGCGCGGAATTCTTCCGTCTGCATGCAGGCAATGATCCCGTCTTCCTCGGCATCGAGCTGCGCCTTGGTCGGCGTGGTCGTGGCCTGGTAGAGCAGCGCCTTGGTGCCGCCGATCGCCGCCGACCCGTTGCGCGCCAGCCGCTCGGCGAATTTCTTCGTCTCCGCCTTCAACTCGGCGGCCGGAACGACTTTGGCCACCAGCCCCCAGTCCTGCGCCTGCTGCGCGCGTAAAACTGTCCTCGGCGAGGAAGATCTGGAAAGCGCGACGCACGCCGACGGTGCCGACCATGCCGACCGTGCTGCCGCCGTCGGGCGAGACGCCGATCTTGGCATAGGCCGGCGTGAACTTGGCGTCATCAGCCGCGATGCAGAGGTCGGTGATGAAGGCGAGCCCCATGCCGGCGCCGGCGGCCGATCCGTGCACGCTCGACAGCACGATCTTCGGCATCCGCCGCACCGTCTCGATGAAGGCGTGGTAGTGCTTGAGCAACTCGCCGACCACAGGCGCGATGGTATTGGCTTCGGCGGCGGCGCCAATGGTCTGCAGGTCACCGCCGGCGGAGAAGGCGCGGCCTTCGCCCTGGATCACCAGCACCTTGACGGCATCATTGGCCTCGACCTCGGCGCCGAGCTGTTCCAGCTTCTTGGCAATGGCGAGGTTGACCGAATTGAAGGCGTCGGGCCGGTTCAGCGTGATGGTGGCGATCGGGCCGTCGATCGTGAGCAGTGCGGTCTCGGTGGCGGCTGTCGACATCTGAAAATGTCCCCTGTCGGAAGATCGACGGGCATTTAAGTCCGGGACGGGGCAGGTGACAATCCCGGCGAAGTCTGCAACACTTCGCAGACCACCTCTCAGGTCACGGGCGCATGAGCCGCGTTGCGGCCCGAGAGGTCAACAATGCCTCCATCCGTAGGGTTGCGGCCACGAGCGCCGAAACCTGGGATGAAGCAGGCAAGCACCAGAACCGGCGATGTGAGGCGATGCCGTGGGTGATCCCCATGGGCTTTCAGTTGGGCTGTTTCGATGACTTTTGGACCGGTGGTGATCGTGGGTGCGGGACATGCGGGCTTTCAGCTCGGCATGTCGCTGCGGCAGAACGGGTTTGGCGAACGCATTGTGCTGCTCAATGACGAGGGGCATCTGCCGTATCAGCGGCCGCCCTTGTCAAAGGGATATCTGAAGGGGACCGGCGGTCCGGAAACCCTGATGTTCCGCCCGGAAAAATTCTACCACGACCAGAACATCGAGCTGATCGTCGATCGCGGTAGCGCGATCGACCGCGCCGCGCGCAAGCTACAGCTCGCTTCGGGCGCCTCACTCGATTACGGCCATCTCGTGCTCGCCACCGGCGCGCGCAACCGACTGCTTGACCTGCCCAACGCCAATCTCGAGGACGTGCGCTATCTGCGTATCCTCGATGAAAGCCAGTCGCTGCGCGACGCGCATCGCCTCCGCTCAGCGCGTCGTGGTGATCGGTGCAGGGTTCATTGGTCTGGAGTTTGCGGCCACCGCGCGCGCAAAAGGGCTCGAGGTCGACGTGATCGAGCTTGGCGTGCGCGTGATGGCCCGCGCAGTGACGGCGGAGATTTCCGAATTCTTCCAGCTCCGCCACACCGCGGCCGGCGTGCGCATCCATCTCGGCGTGCAGGTGACCAGCATCGAGGCCAACTCCGGCAAGATCACCGGCGTCAGCCTCAGCGACGGCCGGCATATCCCGGCCGACCTCATCGTGGTCGGCGTCGGCGTGCTGCCCAATGTCGAGATCGCAGGCGCTGCGGGTCTGCCGGTCGCCTCGGGCATCATCGTCGACGATCATCTGCTGACGGCGGATGCGAATATCTCCGCGATCGGCGACTGCGCGCTTTTTGCCAGCCCCCGCTTCGGCGGTTCGCTGCGGCTCGAGTCCGTGCAGAACGCCACCGACCATGCGCGCTGCGTGGCGGCCCGGCTGACCGGCAAGGCCGAGGTCTATGACGGCCTGCCGTGGTTCTGGAGCGACCAGGGCCCCGACAAGCTGCAGATCGCGGGGCTCACCACCGGTTACGACCGGGTCGTGGTGCGCGGCGACCGCGAGCAGGGGCAGTTCTCGGCCTTCTGCTACAAATCCGGGCAACTCGTCGGCATCGAATCCGTCAACCGGGCCGGCGACCACATGTTCGGAAGGCGGCTGCTTGCGAAAAATGGTTCAATCATTCCGGAGCAGGCGGCCGATCCCGGCTTCGACCTCAAGAGCGCCCTGACTTAAGTCGGAACCCGCTTCCACTTGCATCGGCAAACCAATTCGGCGACGTTCCTGCCCAGCAGGCCGGCAAGGCCTCGAAGCAACATCGAAGGGGAGGAGTTTCATGTCCGTCTGGACACGTCGCGCCGCGCTGTCGGCCGCATTCACGTTTCATCTTTCATCGTCGCATCATTTGTCGCCGGTCCCGGCCCAGGCGCAGACCAAGCTGAAATGGGCGCATGTCTACGAGATCGCCGAGCCCTATCATACCAACGCGGTGTGGGCCGGCGAGGAAATCAAGAAGCTCACCAACGGCAAGTACGAAATCCAGGTGTTTCCGGCTTCCCAGCTCGGCAACGAGAACCAGATCAACGAGGGCCTCGGGCTCGGCACGGTCGACATCATCTACACCGGCACCTCGTTCGCCGGTTCGATCCACAAGCCGCTCGTCGATCTCCGGTGCGCCGTTCATGCTGCGCGACTTCGCATCACTGGAAGGCCTATCGCGACAGCAAGCTGTTTCGTCGATACTCGCCAAGGGCTACGAGGACAAGACCAAGCACAAGATCCTCGCGCTGACCTATTACGGCGAGCGCATGGTGACGGCCAACAAGGAAATCAAGAAGCCCGAGGACATGAAGGGCATGAAGCTGCGCGTGCCGCCGGCGCCGCTCTATCTGATGCTGGCGAAATCGGTCGGCGCCAACGCCACGCCGATTGCCTTCGCCGAAGTCTACCTCGCGCTGCAGCAGGGCACGGTGGACGGACAGGAGAACCCGCTTGCCGACCATCATGGCCAAGAAGTTCTACGAGGTGCAGAGCCACGTCATGCTGACCGGCCACATCATCGAAGTTGCTCCTGACCATCGTCGGCAGCCATGTCTGGACCAAACTGTCCGACGACGAGAAGAAGATATTCGTGGACGTGCTGCAGCAAGCCGCCGCCAAGTCGTCGGATCAGATCCGGGAGTCCGAGCAGAAGATCGCCGATGAATTGCGCAAGCTCGGCAAGACCGTGGTCCAGGTCGACCGCGAGGCGTTCCGCAAGGCGGCGATGCCGCTGCACAACGACGCGTCTGCCGGCGCCGGCTGGAGCCAGGCGCAGTACGACACGCTGCAGGGGCTGAAGTAGCTGTCGTCCTGGGCAAGCGAGCCACGGGCGGAGCGCGATTGGGACCCATACGCCGCGGGCGTCATTGTTGAAAGACTTGTCAACGACTTTCTTTCAGACCAATGAGCTCCTGTGGTTATGGGTCCCTGCTCCCGAGCGCAATTGCGCTCTAGGCAGGGACGACAGGTGAATTTGAGATCACACATGACCAACACCCAGCAACCCGATCCCACCGACGACGTCCATCTCATCGTCGCCAAAGACGAAGAGGTCACGGTCGAGCACTACCCGGAGAACTGGATCGCGTTCGTGCTGTTCTGGGCGCTGGCTTTCATCGTCTTCCTGCAGTTCTTCACCCGTTACGTCCTCAACGACAGCCTCGCCTGGACCGAGGAGATCGCCCGCTACGGCCTGATGTCGCTGGCGTTCATCGGCGGCGCCGTGGTGACCCGCAAGAAGACGCACATCGCGGTCGAACTGGTGTCGAATCTGATGAAGCCCGGGCCCCTGCGCGTCGGCGCTGCTGGCGCTGGTCGATTTCGTCACCCTCGGCTTCTGGCGCTTGCTGGCCTATTTCTCGGTGATCGATCATCGAGCGCATGCATTCGCAGACGCATGACCGTGTTCGATTTGCCGATGAGCTAGTTTACGGCGGTGTCGCGTCTCGGCTGCTTCATGATGCTGTTCCGCCAGATCTCAGGCGGTCTGGAAAAATGCCCGCGACGGCTGGCGGCGGGCGCCGGACGTGACCCAAGCAAATTCACGCCGATTGAAAGCTGATTGACCGATGCCGATCCTGATTTTCGTCTTCTTCGCAACGCTGCTGGTCGGCATACCCGTCTTCATCGCGCTGGCGTTCTCGTCGCTGCTTTACACCCACTTCATCGCCGGGATTCCGGATTTCGTGATCCTGCACCGCATGGCCGGCGGGCTCGACAGTTTCCCGCTGCTTGCGGTGCCGTTCTTTATTTTGGCCGGCAATCTGATGAATTCCGCGGGGATCACCAACCGGATCTATGATTTCGCGGTAGCGACCTGCGGCTGGATGCAGCGGCGGCCTCGCCCACGTCAACATTTTCGGCTCGGTGATCTTCGCCGGCATGTCCGGCACTGCGATCGCGGATGCCGCCGGCCTCGGCACCATCGAGATCAAGGCCATGCAGGACCATGGCTACGACACCGAATTCTCCGTCGGCGTCACCGCGGCTTCCGCAACGCTCGGGCCGATCATCCCGCCGTCGCTGCCGTTCGTGATCTACGGCATGATGGGCAATGTCTCGATCGGCGCGCTGTTCCTCGGCGGCTTCATCCCCGGCGCGGTCATGACCCTCTTCATGATGCTGTATGTGACCTATTGCGCGCGGCGTTACGGCATGGGTCGCGACCAGCGAGTTTCGCTGGGACGTCCTGCTAAAGACCTTCATCGCGGCGCTGCCGGCGCTGATGACTCCAATGCATCATCGTCGGAGGCATGACCTTCGGCTGGTTCACACCGACGGAAGCCGCGATCGCGGCCTGCACCTGGGCGCTGATTCTCGGCATTTTCCTTTACCGGTCGCTTTCGCTGAAACAGTTCTACAAGGTCACGATGGACACCATCGAGACCACGTCCGGCGTGCTGCTGATCGTCGCTGCGGCCTCGCTGTTCGGCTGGGTGCTCACCACGACGCGGTTGACGGAGGCTGGCGCCGAAGCGCTGCTGCAGCTCACCGACAACAGGTACATCATCCTGCTGCTGATCAACGTGCTGCTGCTCGTGATCGGCTGTTTCCTGGAGCCGATCGCCTCGATCAGCATCCTGGTGCCGGTGCTTGATGCCGATCATCCTGAAGGTCGGGCATTCACCCCGTGCATTTCGGCGTCATGATGACGCTGAACCTGATGATCGGGCTGTTGCACCCGCCGCTCGGCATGGTGCTGTTCGTGCTGTCGCGCATAGCCAAACTGTCGATCGAGCGCACGACGATGGCGATCTTGCCGTGGTTGATTCCACTTCTGTTGTCGCTGGTCGCGATCACGCTGATCCCGGAGCTGACGCTCTGGCTGCCGCGCCAGTTCGGGATGCTGAAGTAGGTTAGCTTTCGGCGGGCCGAGCCGGGGTGAGAATTGCGTCACCTCCGCCGCCGTCGGCATCGAAAGTGCCGCGCCCATCCGCTGCACGCAGATCGAGGCGGCGGCGTTGGCGTAGTTCAGCGCATCGCGGATGGTTGCGCCGCGCGCGAGCTGCGCGGCGAGGGAGCCGACGAAGCAGTCGCCGGCGCCGGTGGTGTCGACCGCGTTGACCTGCCGGCCCGGGATGATCAGCGGCGCGCCATCGATCAGCGCGAGCACGCCGCGGGCGCCCAAGGTGACGCAGATGATCTTCTCCCGGCCGCCCAGCGATAGCGCCGGGCCGATGAAGCGCTTGGGATCGTCGCTGCCGCCGAACGCATTTTCGGTGAGAACGCCGAGTTCGCTTTCGTTGAGCACCAGGACATCGACGAGGTCGAGCAGTTCGCTGTCGACCTTCAGTGCGGGGGCCGGATTGAGGATGGTCATTGCCTCCACGCTCCGGGCTTTCTCGAAGAACGCTCTGATCGCGGGCAGGGGAATTTCGAACTGGCTGACCGCAACATCGCCTTTGGCGAGCGGTGCCGCCGCGGTGTCGGCAGCGTCCACCGTGCCGTTCGCACCCGATATGACGACGATGGTGTTGTCGGCATTGGCGACGGTGATCAACGCCGTGCCGGTGTGAATGCCCTCGGTTTCCTTGACGAGGCCGAGATCGATCGATTGCGCCGCAAGAAACGTCCGCAATTGCTTGCCGAAGGCGTCCTCGCCGAGCCGCCCGATCAGGGTGGTCAGCACGCCCTGCTTGGCCGCCGCGACCGCCTGGTTGGCGCCCTTGCCGCCGGGAAAGTACAGCACGTCCTTGCCGGCGACGGTCTCGCCGATCTCCGGATGGCGCTCGGCAGTCGCCACCACATCCATGTTGATGCTGCCGGCGACGAACACCCGCCCCATATTTACTCCCAGAAAAGCCTGCCCCGGGAACGCCTAGAGCATGATCCGGAAACGTGTGTAGCGGTTTTCCGAAAGGTCATGCTCAAACAAAAAAGTTAGACCGAGATGACGATTCGAAGAAAAGTCATTTCGTTCTAATCCCAGAATTCTTTCTTGCGGCCGACCTGAAACTCCCGCTTCACCGCCTCGATATTGGCGAGCGTCGGCAATCCGGCCTCGTTGCCGAGGCGTCTGGATCTTGTAGGTCGACGCCGCGCGCGCGAACTCGAAATGATGTTGCCAGTCTTTTGTCGCGGTGGGCGAGATAGGAATAGACATAGGCGCCGTGGAAGACGTCGCCCGCGCCGTTGGTGTCGAGCACGCGCGCGGCCGGGATCGGCAGCGCCGGCAGGGTGTCGAACCGCGCCCATCTCGTCGTACCAGAGCAGGCCGTGCTCGCCCATGGTGACGCCGCCGATGCGGCAGCCGCGGTCCTTGAGATAGTCGAGCATCGCCTCCGGCGTCTTGTCCATCTGCTCGCACAGCCGTTCGGCGACGATGGCGACGTCGATGAATTCCAGCAGCTCATGTGTGTTGCTGCGCAGGCCGCCGCCGTCGAGCGAGGTCAGGATGCCGGCTTCGCGGCACAGTTTTGCGTAGTGGATCGCGGCATCCGGCTGGTGGCCGTCGATATGCAGCACGCGGCATCCCGCAAATTGAGCACCGGGAAGGGATGGATGTGCTCGTCGTCGCGGCAGCGCACGATGGCGCGCTTGCCGTCCTTGGGCATGATGAAGGACAGCGAGGAGGTCTTCACCTTGCGCGGATGGATCGAGACGCCGTATTTCGTCGCCATGTCCTGAAACATCCGCCCCAGCCAGTCATTGGCGACGGTGGCGATCAGGTCCGGCTCGATGCCGAGCTTGGAGCAGCAGAAGGCCGCGGTCACCGCATTGCCGCCGAACGACACCGCATAGTCGGAGGCGACGTGCTTCTCGTCGCCAACGGGCATGTGGTCGGTGATGAAGGTGACGTCGATATAGGTCTGTCCGATGAAGAGGGCCTGCATTCGTCTTCCATGGGCTGAGGGTGGTCCCGCCCGGCGCCGCTAGATTAGCACCGGATATTGCGATTGATCGCCGAAATTATTCGCAAACCGCCGTCTTTGTGCCTTGAGCGGGGGATGCGGGGAGATTACGACCGTCCCGAGGCATCGCCAGAATGGCGATAACGCCCGGCGACCCAAATTGGTTTCGCCTGATCACGCCGCGAACACCGGGGGACTTTTCCGTGATCACTGGTCTCGACCACGTCGTCATTCTCACCGGCGATATCAAGCAGGGCGCTGCCGCCTATCAGGCGCTGCTCGGCCGTGCGCCGTCCTGGCAGTACAGCGGCGACGGCGCCGACCGGGTGCTGTTCACGCTCGACAACATGACGGTCGAGTTGATGGCGCCCGGCGGCGACGGCGAGGCGGCGGAGCCGCATCCGCGCCGTGCTGGCCGAACAGGGCGAGGGGTTGGCGAGCCTCTGCTTCCGCACCGATGACATCACAAAAATGCACCGGCGGCTCGACCGCCTGACGTTGAAGCCCGAACCGGTCAGCGACGTCGAAAGCCGCGATGACGGTCTCGCGGTGCACAGCCTGTCGTGGAAACGGACGCGCACTGCGACTTCAGCCACGCGCGGCGTGCGGCTGTTTTTCCTGCAACTTGCCAAGCGAGCGCCCGCATTCCCAGGTGACGGCCGATGCGCCGATCACATCGATGGATCATGTCGTGGTCTCGACATCAGATCCCGAACGCGCCGCCGCGCTTTACGGCGCGCGGCTCGGGCTCGACATGGCGCTCGATCGCTCGCACCCCGAATGGGGCCGGCTGATGTTCTTCCGCTGCGGCGACCTCATCGTCGAGGTCGCACATCGCCCCGGCAAGGATGTGAGGGCCGACCGACAGGCTGCACGGCATCAGCTGGCGCATCGCCAATGCCGACGCGACACGGGCGCGCCTTCTGGCTGCCGGCCTCGACGTGTCGGAGGTGCGCACCGGACGCAGGCCCGGCACGCGCGTCATGACGGTGAAGAGCGGCACCTGCGGCGTGCCGACGCTGCTGTTGGAGAAGACGGCGAAGCCGGAGTGACCGCGGCGGGCTGCGCAGGACCGCGTCGGCCGTCACGGCGAAGCTCACCCTCGCGACTGCCGCGCTGCATGATTTCGCAAATCCCCGCGCGCGTGTTACACCTCGCGCATCCGGCACCACCGAGCGAACCACTTGGCCAAGGCAAAGCGAGCTCTGAAATGGCAGCGTGACCCCGAGGGGATGCGGCTGCGCATTCTCGAGGCCGCCAAGCAGGAATTCGCCGCACACGGCATTGGCGGCGCGCGCGTCGATCGCATCGCGGAGAAGGCCGGCGCCAACAAGCGCATGCTCTACTATCACGTCGGCAACAAGGAGGCGCTCTACCTCGCGGTGCTCGAAGACGCCTACGAGAAAATCCGCGGCGAAGAGCGCGGGCTCGATCTCGAACACCTCGATCCGCCCGAGGCGATCGAACGGCTGATCGACTTCACCTGGAATTACTTTCTGCGCAATCCCGAATTTCTCGCGCTGCTCAACACCGAGAACCTGGCGAAGGCGACGCCACCTCAAGCGCTCGACCAAGGTCAAGTCGATGCATTCGCCCTTTGTCGAGATGATCCGCACGGTGGTGCGGCGTGGCGTGGCGAGCGGCGATTTCCGCGTCGCCGTCGACCCGGTGCAACTCTACATCTCGATCGCCGCACTCGGCTTTTTCTATCTCTCCAACAGCGCGACGCTCAGCGTGATCTTCGGCCGCGACCTGCTCGGCAAGGAGGCGAGGGACGAGCGTCTCGCGCACATGGTGGCGCTGGTACTGGCGGCGCTGACCGGCAAGTCGGCCGCGTTGTTTGGCGCAGGAAAAGACGCCGGGCCCGCGTTCCCCCGAACATCATACCGCTTAGCGCGCGCCGCCCGGGCGCAAGCCCGGAAAAGGGCGTACAATTTGCCGCGCGAAAGCGGCTGGACAGTATTTATCCAACGGGTTAATTTGTGTAGGACAAAATCAACGAAACCAGGGAGTGACGCGTGGCCGAGCCTGAGGGCCCAAAGGTCGCTGACATCGTGACCCGAGCGCTGAATGCGGCGTGGATTCGTCCTTTCCTGTTCCTGATCTTCATCGTCGTGCTCTGGGATCTGACGATCCGCGTCTTCAGGATTCCGCCCTACCAGATCCCCGCGCCGGGTGACGTCGTGGCTGTGCTGATGACCGACTGGCCGGAATTGCTGCGCCAGTCCTGGCCGACCACTTACGCCACCATCTGCGGTTTCCTGCTGTCGGCGCTGTTCGGCATCCCGGTTGCGATGCTGATTGCGGGATCGCGGACGGTGGAGAGCTATGTCTATCCGCTGCTGGTTTTCTCGCAGTCGGTGCCGAAGATCGCGATCGCGCCGCTGTTCGTGGTGTGGTTCGGCTTCGGCATCATCCCCAAGGTGATTTCGGCGTTCCTGCTCGGCTTCTTCCCGGTGGTGGTCTCGGCGGTGCAGGGCTTCAAGTCCGTCGACCCCGACATGGTCGATCTGGCGCGCGCCATGCAGGGCAGCCGTTTTGCGGTGTTCCGCGCCGTCAATCTGCCGCATGCGATGCCGGCGATCTTTGCGGGCCTGAAGGTTTCGGTGACGCTCGCGGTGGTCGGCGCCGTGGTCGGCGAATTCGTCGGCTCCAATTCCGGCATCGGCTATGTGCTGCAGCGCTCGATCGGCACCTTCGACCTGCCGACGATGTTTGCGGCGCTGGTGATCCTCGCGCTGCTCGGCGTCGTCTTGTTCTGGCTGGTCGACCGCATCGAGCGCCTCGTCATTCCCTGGCATGTCAGCCAGCGCGAAATCATTTTCGCTTCGTGAGAAGCGCCGAAAAAAGCGGCGTGCAAGCCGCGCCAACACCAACGGGAGAGAGAACCATGATGAAATTGATTTTGGCGGCCGCAGCAATGCTGGCCTTCACCGCGCAGGCATCGGCCGCCGACAAGGTCGTGCTGATGCTGAACTGGTATGTCTATGGCGAGCACGCGCCGTTCTATTACGGCAAGGCCAAGGGCATTTATGCCGCCGAAGGCATCGACCTCGAAATCCAGGAAGGCCGCGGTTCGGCTGCGACCACGCAGGCCGTCGCCGCCAAGACCGCCGATTTCGGCTATGTCGACGTGCCCACCATGATGCGCGCCGCCGTGAAGGGCGCCCCGATCATCTCGACCGGCGTGCTCCTGCAAACGAGCCCGATGTCGGCGATGGGCTTTGTCGAGAAGAACATCAGGAAGCCCGAGGACATCAAGGGCAAGACGGTGGCGATCACGCCGGCCGACTCGATGACGCAGATCTGGCCACTGTTCCTCAAGAAGACCGGCCTGAAGGAAAGCGACTTCCAGACCGTGGCCGGCGACGGCCAGACCAAGCTCAACGCCGTCATCAACGGCCAGGCTGATCTCTTGCTCGGCTATGTCATGGACCAGTCGATGAAGATCAAGGACGCCACCGGCAAGGATGTCACCGCGATCAAGTTCGCCGACTACGGCATCAACATGGTCTGCTCCGGCATCGTCGCCAATACCGAATACGTCAAGGCCAATGCCGCCCTCGTCAAGCGCTTCATGTCGGCGACAACAAAGGCGGTGGAAGCCGCCGAGAAGGAGCCGAAGGCCGCAGCGCAGGCGATCCTCGATGCCAACCCCAAGGGCGGCAAGATCGAGACGCTCACCCAGGGCTTTGAGCTGACCATCCCGCTGTACCGGACCGCGGAGACCAAGGGCAAGCGGCCGTTCGAGGTGACCGACCAGAACATGACAGACACGGTCAACCTGCTGGTCGAATATGGCGGCCTCGAAGCGAAGGCCAAGGAATACCCGAAGGCGTTTTACACCAACGACTATCTGCCGAAAGGCGGGTCGTGAAAGGTCGCGCCTGAATGAAAGCCGTGACCAAATCGGCGGCCGACCAGGCGGGCGCGCATCTGCGCCTGGTGTCGGACCGCGCCGCGGGCGGGGCTGCGTCGGGGATCAAACTCTCCGGCGTGTCCAAGATCTACCGGTCGCGCGACGGCGACGTGCCGTCGCTGCGGCCGCTCGACTTCCACATCAACGAAGGCGAGTTCTTTGTCGTGGTCGGCCCGTCCGGCTGCGGCAAGTCCACGCTCTTGAAGATGATCTCCGGCCTGTTGCCACCGTCATCGGGCGAAATCCTGGTCGAGGGCGAGCCGGTGACAAAACCGCACGGCAATGTCGGCATCGTGTTCCAGAACGCGCTTGCTGCTGCCCTGGCGCAACATCCTCTCCAACGTGATGCTGCCGATCGACATGAAAAAGCTGCCGCGCGCGAAATATCTCGCTCGCGCGCGAAGGACCTTCTGAAGCTGGTCGGTCTCGATGGTTTTGAGAAGAAGCTGCCCTGGCAGCTTTCCGGCGGCATGCAGCAGCGCGCCTCGATCTGCCGGGCGCTGGTGCATGATCCCAAAATCATGCTGATGGACGAGCCGTTCGGCGCGCTCGATGCCATGACGCGCGAGAAGATGAACGTCGAACTGATGCGGATCCAGCGCGAGACCGGCAAGACGGTGCTGCTGATTACGCATTCGATCCCCGAGGCCGTGTTCCTCGCCGACCGCGTGCTTGTCATGACGGAGCGGCCCGGCGCGATCGCGGCGATCTACGACGTGCCGCTCGCCGCGCCCGCGCTCGCTCGATGCGATGGCCGATCCGGTGTTCACCGAACTGGTGCAGCGCATCCGCAAGCATTTCTTCACCCAAAGCTCGCTGGACTGAGGTTCAATGCCGCCGCGTCTCGCCGTCCGCGATATCGCCTTCTTTGAACGGCAGGTCGAGTTCGCCCGCCCGTTCCGCTTCGGCTCGGTCGTCGTCACCGCGTCGTCGCAGGCCTTCGTGCTGGTCGAGGTCGAGGTCGAAGGCAAGGGCAGGGCGGTCGGCGCCAGCTCCGAGGCGCTGGGCGGCAGATGGTTCGACAAGCGGGCGCATATTCCGGCTGAAGTCACGACCGATGAATTGCGTTATGCGCTGCTGGCGGCACGCGAGCTATACCTCGACCACTCGCGCAAGGGGTTTGACACGGCGTTTGGTCTGCACGCCGCATGTATCGCCGCGCTGGTCAAAGCCTGCGCCAAGGAAGACATCCCGCCGCTCGCCGCGGCCTATGGCCCTGCGGAGATCGACAAGGCGATCCTCGATGCGCTGCTCCGCGCCACCAGCATGAATTTCTTCGACGGCATGACGCAGAACGTCGCAGGGATCGATGCGCGGTTGTCGCGCGATCTTGCGGATAGCGACATCACAGCATTCCTCGCCGGGCGCAAGCGGCGGGAGCGGATTGCAATCCGCCACACCGTCGGCATGGACGACAAGGTCGAAGGCGAGGGTGGTGTAGCCGACCCGAAGGAGAACGCCGGCGCGCGCTATTTCAAGCTCAAGCTGAACGGCGATCCTGTGCATGATGCGGACCGCCTGATCCGCATCGGCAAAGAGCTTGCCAAGCTGCCTTACGATTACAAGGTCACGCTCGATGCCAACGAGCAATATGCAGATCTTGCCGCCCTCTCTGCACTGGTCGACCGGCTCGACCGCGACAGCGCGCTCGAACCGATCGCGTCGAAATTGCTGTACGTCGAACAGCCGATGCCGCGCGAGATCACGCGGAAATCACCGCTCGGCGCGTTGGCGAAGCGCGACTTCATCATCGACGAGGCCGATGACTCCTATGACGCCTTCCCGCTCGCCCGAACGCTCGGTTATCGCGGCATCTCCTCAAAATCCTGCAAAGGTATCTACAAATCCATCATCAATGCGACGCGCGCCGCAAAATGGAGCGCGGAGGGCGCACCGCATTTCATTGCCGGCGAAGACCTTACCTGCCAGCCGGGCCTTGCCGTGCAGCAGGATCTCGCGCTGAACGCGCTGCTTGGCCTGTCCCATGCCGAGCGCAACGGCCATCACTATGTCGACGGCTTTGGTGGAGCGCCGGCCGCGGAAGCCGAGGCTTTCCTGGGCGGGCATCCGGATCTCTATTCGAATGCAGGCGGCAAGGTCCGTCTCGCCATTCACGACGGCGATCTCCTGACGGGATCGCTGACCGCGCCCGGTTTTGCCTGCGCCGTTCATCCGAACTGGTCCACCATGGCGCCGCTGGACCGGCCAAGAACAAAGATCTTCCAGGAGCGAACAGTATGACCACCAAACGCCTCGGCTTGATCATGAACGGCGTCACTGGCCGAATGGGGCTCAACCAGCATCTGATCCGCTCCATCGTCGCGATCCGCGACCAGGGCGGCGTGCTGCTTGCCAACGGCGACCGCGTGATGCCAGATCCGATTCTGGTCGGCCGCGATGCGGAGAAGGTTGCAGCCCTCGCCAAACGTTTCAACATCGCCCGCTCCACCACCGATCTCGACAAGGCGCTCTCGGACAGGAACGACGAGGTGTTCTTCGACGCCGCCACCACGCAGGCGCGGCCCTCGCTGCTGACCAAAGCGATCAACGCCGGCAAGCACGTCTATTGCGAAAAGCCGATCGCGACCAATCTGGCAGAAGCGGTGGCGGTCGTGAAGCTTGCCAATGCCAAGGGCCTCAAGCACGGCACCGTGCAGGACAAGCTGTTCCTGCCGGGGCTGAAGAAGCTCGCCTTCCTGCGCGATTCCGGCTTCTTCGGCCGCATGCTCTCGGTGCGCGGTGAATTCGGCTACTGGGTGTTCGAGGGCGACTGGCAGGAGGCGCAGCGGCCGTCGTGGAATTATCGCAGCGAGGACGGCGGCGGCATCATCCTGGACATGGTCTGCCACTGGCGTTACGTGCTCGACAATCTCTTTGGCGAGGTCGAGAGCGTCACCTGCCTCGGCACCACCGACATTCCCGAGCGCTTTGACGAAGCGAACAAGAAATACAAGGCGACCGCGGACGATTCCGCCTATGCGACCTTCCGCCTCAAGGGCGGCGTCATCGCCCACATCAACATGAGCTGGGTGACGCGCGTCTATCGCGACGACCTCGTCACCTTCCAGGTCGACGGCACGCTGGGCTCGGCGGTGGCGGGATTGTCCGACTGCGTGATCCAGGCGCGCCAGGCGACGCCGCGGCCGGTGTGGAATCCCGACGAGAAGCGGCTGCACGATTTCTACGCCGACTGGCAAAGGCTGCCCGACAACGCCGTCTACGACAACGGCTTCAAGGAGCAGTGGGAAATGTTCATCCGCCATGTCTGCGAGGATGCGCCCTACAAGTTCACGCTGCTGGAAGGCGCCAAGGGCGTGCAGCTCGCCGAATGCGCGCTGCAAAGCTGGAAAGAGCGACGCTGGATCGACGTAACCCCGATCACAGCATGATCCGGAAAAGTGGGCACCGGTTTTCCCTCGCGACAAACGCGCAGCGTTTGCGCGGAGATCATGCTCAAACGAAAAGTGTGAGGAGGCGACCATGAACAAGCCTGTCCTGCCGATGTCTTCGCTGTCGCTCAAACTGCCGACGGCGGATCGCAAGATCGAGAACTATCGCCTCGCCGCGTCGCGAACGTTTCCGGCAAAGCTCGAGGGCACGCTCAATCGCGTTGCCTTCTCGGCCGCGCATGTGGTGGCCGATCCGCTTGCCGACAATGACCCGTGGCTGACCTCGGCGATCGACTGGGACCGCACCATCGCCTTCCGCGAGCATGTCTGGGATCTCGGCCTCGGCGTTGCCGAAGCGATGGACACCGCGCAGCGCGGCATGGGGCTGGACTGGCCGGCTTCGCTGGAGCTGATCCAGCGCTCGGTGCGTGCGGCCAAGCCGCGCAACGCGCTGGTGTTCTCCGGCGCCGGCACCGATCATCTCGCGGTCGAGGATGCAAGAACCATTGATGACGTGATCCGCGCCTATGAGGAGCAGGTCGCGGCGGTGGAGAAGGCGGGCGGGCGCATCATCCTGATGGCCTCGCGCGCGCTGGCGAAGCTCGGCCGCAGCGCCGACGACTACGCAAAAGTCTACAACCGCGTGCTTTCGCAAGTCCGCGAGCCCGTGATCATCCACTGGCTCGGCGACATGTTCGATCCGGCGCTGGCCGGATACTGGGGCACCGCCGATCTCGACAAGGCGATGGATACGGCGGTTGCCATCATCAACGCCAACGCGGCCAAGATCGACGGCGTCAAGGTCTCGCTGCTCGACAAGCAGCGCGAGATCGACATGCGCCGGCGCCTCGACAAGTCAGTGAAGATGTATACCGGCGACGATTTCAATTATGCCGAACTGATCGCCGGCGACGACAAGGGCTTTTCCCACGCGCTGCTTGGCATTTTCGATGCGATTGCGCCCGCGGCATCCTACGCGCTGTCGCGGCTTGCCGCGGGCGACGAGGCGGGCTTCCACGACGTGCTCGGCCCGACCGTGCCGCTGTCGCGCCATATCTTCCGCAGCCCCACGCGCTTCTACAAGACCGGCGTCGTGTTCATGGCGTATCTCAACGGCCACCAGGATCATTTTACGATGGTCGGCGGGCAGGAGAGTGCGCGCTCGACGCTCCATCTGGCCGAACTGTTTCGGCTTGCCGACAAGGCAGGCCTACTCGCCAATCCGGAACTCGCGACGCGGCGGATGAAAGCGGTTCTCGCCACCCGCAGCGTTGAGGCGTGATGCGGGATTTTTCGGCCGATCATCGCTGGCTGTCGCTCAATACCGCGACCGTCCGCAAGCAGGGTGATCTGCTCGCTATCGTGGACGCCTGTGCGCGCCAAAACATCCGCGCCATCGACCCCTGGCGCGATCAGGTCGCAGCCGTCGGCCTCGAGCGCGCCGCGCGCGCGGTGCGCGACGCCGGGCTCGAACTATCAGGCTATTGCCGCGGCGGCATGTTCGTGGCCGATGCCGCGCATCGCGCCGCGGCCCGCGACGACAACCGCCGCACTGTCGACGAGGCAAAAGCGCTCGGCGCTCCCTGCATCGTGCTCGTCGTCGGCGGGCTGCCGCAATATTCCCGACCGGGGAGTGTTGCCTCAAAGGACATCGCCGCGGCCCGAACCCAGGTCCACGACGCCATCGCCGAAATGCTGGACTACGCCCGCGAGGCAAACATGCCGCTTGCGATCGAGCCGCTGCATCCCGCTTACGCGGCCGACCGCGCCTGCGTCAACACGACGAGACAGGCGCTGGATATTTGCGACGCCATCGATCCCAAGCGTACCGGCATGCTCGGCGTCGCGCTCGACGTCTATCACATCTGGTGGGATTTTGAGCTGATGGACCAGATCGCGAGGGCAGGGAAGGATCGCTTGCTTGCGTTCCATGTCTGCGACTGGCTGGTGCCGACCAAAGACATCCTCAACGACCGCGGCATGATGGGCGACGGCGTCATCGACATCCAATCGTTGCGGTCGGCCGTCGAGGCGCAGGGTTTTGCCGGCTATTCCGAGATCGAGATTTTTTCCAACGACTGGTGGGACAAGTCGATGGACGATGTCTTGCGCACTTGCATCGAACGGCACAAAAGCGTGGTGTGAGGCGACAAGGCCAGCCGGTGCCAATCGCCAAGGCGAGCGACACCTAGGTCCCTGCCGCCGCGTCCGCTTTGCCCCGTATCGGTGCCAAATACACACATTGTTACGCTTCGACCCCTTGTACGGGCACATCAAACAACGTCCTGGAAGTTCCATCGGGTCGTGCTCCGAACACAAAGGCGGAGTATGTTGGCTGCATCATCGCCTGCTTTTGGCTGCCATCGGTGACTGAGAGCCCTGCATGCTCCCGCCACATCAAGGAGCGTTGGCTATGTCACACTATCGCGCATATCTGATCGCCCGCGACGGCCATCACATCAAAGCTGTCGACCTCGAATGCGTCGACGACGATGCGGCGAAGAAACGCGCCGCGCAAATGGCCGACGGAACCAATGTCGAATTGTGGGAGCATGCCCGCAGAATTGCGAAGTTTGACTGCAGATCTGAGTAACCGGTCTGCTTTGTTCAAACGAACGGATATCTCGAGGCAAGCGCCTCGAGTTCCGAGATCATCATACGAGCACAAACCGGCTCTCGAGGAACAAGCGGGAACCGGCTTGTCGATGCAACCATTGGCGGTGCGCAACATTGTCTCACTACCGCCAACAACAAGGGATTCTTAATGTCAAACTCAAATCAGAACAACGCGAATCGAAATTTGTCACAGCCGCCGGATAGCAGAGAACAGATCGATGCCGCGGTTGCATCGACGAATTCCGTCGCGAGCAGCTTTCAGGCGATTGCCACGGCTTACAGCGACTACACCAAGAAGTCGTTTGAAGACACGAGGTCGTATGTCGAAAGGCTCTCAGGCGTGAAGTCCATCGACAAGGTGATTGAAATTCAAACCGAGTTCGCAAAATCGGCCTTCGAGTCGTTCGTGGCCGAGTCGCAGAAGATTGGCGCGTTGTATCGCGATCTCGCCGCGCAATCCTATAAACCCTTCGGTGGTTTTCTTGCCAAGACGACCCCGACAAATCGCTAAGTCCCCAAGCCCTCGCGAAGCCAACGCAAGAACGCCCCGCTCATCGCGGGGCGTTTTTTTGCCGCGGCCGCATCGAGAGGAAGCTCTGGACGGTGGCATGATGAGCTATGGAGCCAGCGTAGGCGACGCGTATCGGCAGGCCGGGATCTATGCTGGGCCGCTTCGGGCCATTTTCGGGCCTCGGAGCCGTCAAAACCTATGTCACTTTATGTACGAGAGCAGACATTACGTTGACAGGTCGGCATGTCCGCTTCGTGCTGCCATCCGTATGCGACATTGGAAATCGAACAGAAAAGCAACAGTCTTGCCAAAAAGGAGGAAGGCCGCGCAGAAATGGGATTCCATTTTCTCGAGAATGTGGCCTGATTAGTCGTCGGGGAGTTCGTGTGATTCGCGGATGCTAAAATTAGTGACAGTCCATAACGGAGGCTGCCATGAAAGCGTTCGATCGCGTACTGACGACATTCGGTATTCTATTTCTGCTTTCCGTTCGTGCCGTCGCTCACGATGCGTCGATGCCGCATCACGAATGGTTCAACAAGCAGGAAATGAACCCGACCGCACAGCATCGGCTGGGACTTCCCTATAAGTCGTGCTGCGACAACGGCGACGTATTCAAGACCCGCTTCAGGGTTGGTGAAGATCGCTCCGACCAGTGGCAATACCTGAAGGATGGCGAGTGGAAAGTCATACCACCTGACATCATCAAGGAAGGTGATACCCCTGATCACACTCCCGTGCTGTTCATCAACAAATCCACGGGAGTGGAGCTTTGCTTCTTCGTACCGCAAGGAGGGCTTTGATGAACGGCTTGGATCCCATTCCGCATCTGAAAGTTGCGCAAACGCCCCCGGACTCGAAGCTCGGATGCCCGGTCTGCAAAACTCACTTCGCGGCGAAAGAAGGATATGTCTTCTTGACCCACTGGCATGCCGAAAACGAACACGGCGAGCGGGAACGCAGGGCTGGCTACCTTTGCTTCGATAAACTCACATGCATACTCTGTTTCGTGAACGACGAGGAATCCGGGCATTGTTGAGATTTGCCGCCCCAGTGATGTTTTCTTTGATACGGATCAAGGGTGTGCCGTCTCACTATTGAGGCCACGTTCCCGTTCAGCGATTTGCGACAGGGCGATCCGGCACGATATCGGCTACGGCGCAGTCGATACTCGCTCGCCGCGCGGGCGCTCAGCACGCGTTGAAACTTTTCGGTGTCGTCGGGTTCAATGCCGAAGCACACCTATTGCGTTTATAGAGATAGAAACAACGTAATCGCGGCGACATTGAATAGACTGACGAACAAAGCTGATACCAGCGGCAGAATAACGAAAGCATTGGGCGATGGTCCGTAGTGTTTAGTGACCGCCGTCATGGTTGCGATGGCCGTCGTTGTTGAGCCAAGCGATATGCTGTAGGACCCAGCGCTCAGCACCGCAGCCTGATAGTCCTTCCCAAGTGCAGGAAAGACCACGAGCAAGGTATATGTCACTGCCAGCAGCGTCTGTGCGCCCACGATAACAAGCAGCGGCCCCGCAATCTTGGCCAAGGTCCAAAGCTGCATGCTCATCAGCGACATGGCGAGGACGATTGACAGCGAATAGCTTGAAATAAGATCGAGCGACGCTGTTCGCGCCGGCCAAGGCCAACGGGGAAAGAGTTTCGGACAAGTATTGGACAGGACAATGCCCATTATCAAGCAAGGCACAAACAAAGGTACTTTTATCGTGGTAGCGCTGGAAATCCAGTGGTGCACCAGATAGCCAAGGATGACTGCGACGTTTACCACAAGCATCGCATGCATCACTCCCATTTTGTCTATTGGGGCTTTGTCGTCTTCCGGCGCTATCTCGACCGGCACCGCGTCCGCCCTGGAAGGTTGCAGGCCGTACTTTTCGATAAGGTAGTTTGCGATTGGGCCGCCTAATACGCAGGCGATGATTAGCCCGAGCGTTGCCGCCGCGATGCCAGTCTCCATCGCCGCTGGAAAACCATGCTCGGTTGCAATGACGGGGGCCCAGGCGATGGTGGTGCCATGGCCTCCGGACAAGGCTATCGAGCCCATGAGCACCCCCGCTGCAGAGGGCATACCGAAGGCGAGCGCGCCAGCGGTGCCGACGATATTCTGAATGATTAGAAACACCGCTGAGGTCACACACAGGACAACCATCGAACGCCCGCCCGCCACAAGATCGGCCAGCCGCGAATTGATTCCGACAGCAGCAAAAAAAACCACTAGCAACCGGTCGCGCGTCGTGAGGTCGAAGTCAATTTCGAGGTTGAAAACAAGGTAGACCAACGAAATAACGACACCCGCTATAAACCCTCCGCTCACTGGTTCGGGAATGCTGAATTTTCGCAAAAACTTCACGCGCTGCGTGATCAGGACGCCGACGAAATAGACCACGATGCCGATTGTGAGCGACAGGAAATCCGGCGCGAGAAACCGGGAGACATCGCGGGTCATAGTATTTCTCCTCGCAGTTCGCGGACCACCAGCCAGCTCCTGATATCGTGTTTTTTGTTTGGAGCCTATGACGACCCAATGTCTGCTGGCGTCATTAGCTAACCTTAAGCTGGGAATGTTCGACGTCCGCTCTTCCCCCAATAGCGGACGTTGACCGGTTGCTCCACCCCATCCGTTTCGTGCCAAACGGCGACATCAGCCTTCATTTATTCGATCACTTCGTCAGCTCGGGCGAGCAGCGTCTGCGGCACGGTGAGGCCAAGCGCTGTTGCGGTCTTGAGGTTTATCGCTAGCTCGAATTTGGTCGGCGCTTGCACCGGCAGGTCGGCGGGCTTTTCGCCCTTGAGGATGCGGTCGACATAGCTAGCGGCTCGCCTGTAGTGATCGATAGAGCTCGGCCCATAAGAAATGAGACCACCTTCGGGGACAAAGAAACGGAATGGATAAATCGCTGGCAAACGGTGTTGGGCAGCTAGAGACACAATCAAACTTCGATGGTCCGCCGTTAGGGGACTTGCGACCGAAATCAGGCCGCCGTTCAATTCCTCCGCGAATGCTGTGACCGTACGTTTGATATCGTCGGCATCGTGGCCGCCAATGGGCCTTAGCTCCACCCCAAGCGCTGGAGCCACGGACTGAATTGCGCCGAACTGACCGATACTCGCGCCGACGCTAGGGTCCCGGATTACCCCCACCCGCTTCACGTTAGGGGCGATGTCTTTGAGCAACTCAAGCCATTTAGCAGCGATCGCATACTCGATGCTTGTAAATCCGGTGATGTTACCGCTGGGCCGGGCCAGACTTGCCACAAATCCGGCGCTGACAGGATCAGCAACCATTGTGAAAACGACCGGCACCGTCCTGGTCGCCGCCTGTAATGCCGCAGTCGCAGCAGAAGCCGTCGCGATGATGACATCCGGAGCCGATGCCACCAGTTCCGCCGCTGCTTTGCTTGCCGACTGGGCGTCCGCTGCGCCCCATCGGTACTCAATTTGTAAGTTGCGGCTGTCGAACCAACCCAGGTGGTTCAATTCTTGAAGGAACGCAGCAATTCGCGCTCGTGCTTCCGGATTGTTTTCGGCAAGCGGCATGAGTACGCCGACGCGTCGCACCCGCTCCTGCGCACGCACCGCGAACGACATCGCCACCGAGCCACCCAAAGCACCAAGAAATTCCCGCCGCCTCATGGTCGCCCCCAGGAGCAAGCATCGTAACGGTTCAAATGAGCATTGGTAGTGTCAAAAGCACTTCAGCAAGACCTTTTGGCAAAGGAAGTCGGCGCGACGCCGCGGTTTCGGCATCCACGGCACGTCCCGGCATGATGTCTGCTCCACCCCATCCGTTTCGTGCCAGAAGCAGACAAATCGTGCCTACTCGATCACCTCGTCGGCCGTGGTGAGCAGCGACTGCGGTACGGTCAGGCCGAGCGTTCTTGCGGTCTTGAGATTGATAATCAGTTCATACTTGGTCGGCGCCTGCACCGGCATGTCGGCCGGCTTCTCGCCCTTGAGGATGCGATCGACATACCCGGCCGCTCGCCGGACCGGATCGAGCGTGTTCGGTCCGTATGAGATCAGGCCACCGTCTACGGCATAGTAGCGATAGGGGTAGACCGCCGGCAATTTGTGGCGAGCGGCAAGACTGATTAGGTGCTTCCGACGAGTCCCAGTGCCGCCCGACGTTGCAATCATGCCGCCATTGCCGGAACGTGCGAACGCCGCTACGTTCCGCTCGATTTCCTCGGCGTCGCGCACGTTAACCGGCGTAAGCTCTACACCGAGGGACTGCGCTACCGATCGAACAGCGGCGAATTGCCCGATGCCAGCCGCAGATGTTGGATCACGAAACACCAGTGCTCGAGTCACATTGGGCGCGATTTGCTTGAGCAACTCGGCCCACTTACCGCTCATGCTGTACTCGAAACTCGAGAAGCCGGTGATATTGCCGCCTGGGTGGGCCATGTTTTGGACGAAGCCGGCACCGACCGGATCGGGGGCGTTCACGAACACTATCGGGATAGTACGCGTAGCCTGTTGCAGTGGCGCGACCGCTACACTGCCTATGGTTAGGATCACGTCCGGCGCGAGCGCGACCATCTCGGCAGCGTCGCTGCGAAGGCGATCGACATCGTTGCCCCCAATCTGACGAACTTCGATCTTGAGATTGCGGCCGACAACCCACCCTAGCTGCTGAAGAGTTTGCTCGAACACCGCGATCCGGGCTTGCGCCTCCGGATCGTCCTGTCCGAGCCCGTTGAGCATCCCAATGTGGCGCAAGCGCTCGGGCTGTTGCGCGCGTGCCGATAGCGGCCAAGCTGCCGCGCCGCCGAGTGCCGCGATAAACTCCCGCCGTTTCATTGAGCCTCCGGAGAAAACACCTCATCGGCGTCAAAAGCCTAGCACTTTGCAACGGGCGATGTCTGTTTGGCGCTGCCAAAAGAGAACTTACGCACCGCAGCAACGAGAGCTCGTTCGGCCGCCAAGCCGGCGAGTGTTTGGAGGGTTGGGGGCGCGGGTGCGCGTCCACGCTCTGGACCGGCGCGTTATGGGCAGCAATTCCCGAGCGCACCGGTTCGCCTGCGCTGACCGCTTCAACCGATGGCGCCGGGCCGGGGGTGGGACGGCCTTCCGGGACCGGCGTCAAGGCCATCAACACGAAATCAGGACCTTGCGCTTGACGGGCCACGAGTGGTCAACTCGCTGACCGGAATGCTGCTGCACTGTCGGAGAAAACAAGATGTTCAAGACGATTGCGATCGTGGCTGGTCTGGGACTGGCGCTCACCGCCACGGCGGAGGCCCAGACTCCGCGCAAGGGCGGAACCATCCGGATGACGGCGCCCTATGGTTCAAGCTTCACCAGCATGGATATCCATACGACGCCGCGCGCCCAGGACGAGATCGTCGCCAAGGGACTGCATCGCTCGCTCTACATCTGGGATTCCGCGGAAGGTAAGCCGGTTCCGGAGCTTGCCAAGGAGGCCACAGTCTCCGGCGGAGGCCTCGTCTACACCTTCAAGCTGCGCGACGACGCCTATTTCCATCACGGACGCAAGATGACGGCCGATGACGTGATCTGGAGCTTCAATCGCATCATGGACGGCGCCAAGGCCTATCCCGGCGCGCGCTATGTCCGCGTCATCGAGGGTGCGGCCGCCGTCGAAAAGGGCCAGGCCAAGGAGATTTCAGGTCTGAAGAAGATCGACGATTTTACGCTGGAAATGAAACTGACCGAGAAAGTCGATCCCGGCTTCTATTTCTTCACCGCGCTGACCTCGATCTATCCCGCCGACGAAGGCGCCAAGGACAGTTTTGTCCAGAAACCGATTGGGCTCGGGCCGTTCAAGTTCGTTGAGCACGTGCCGGGCTCGCGCGTCGTGCTGGAGCGCTTTGAAAAATTCTACAAGCCCGGCAAACCCTACGCCGACAAGATGATCGTCTCGCTGATGAGCGAGGCCGCCGCGCGCGACGTCGCCTTCCGCAACAAGGAGATCGACACCTCCGTGCTGGGGCCTGCGCAGTACGTCGCCTATCAGGCCGACGCGAACCTCAAGGGCACCATCGTCGAGGTCGCCGAGGTCTTCACCCGTCACATGGGGATGAACCCCACGTTCAAGCCGTTTTCCGACAAGCGGGTGCGGCAGGCCATCAATCATGCGATTGATACCGACCTGATCATTTCCAAGCTCGTCAAGGGCAAGGCCTATCGCGCCACGAGCTGGTTGCCGCTGACCTCGCCGTATTATGACAAGACCATGAAGCCCTATGCGTTCGATCAGGCGAAGGCCAAGCAGTTGCTCGCCGACGCCGGCTATCCCAACGGTTTCGAGTTCGAATGGACCACCAGCCAGAACGAAAGCTGGGGCCTGCCGATCGTGGAGGCCATCATCCCGATGCTGGACAAGGTCGGCATCAAGGTGAAGGTCAAGCAGGTCGAGACCGCGGTGCTGGCGGACGTCATCCGCAAGGGCGAGTTCCAGGCCTATGTGTATTCCATGGCGACCGGCCCGGATCCGCAGGCATCGCTCAAGTGCTTCTACTCGTCGACACCGCAATCGGCCTGTAACTACACGACGTTCAAGAACGCGGACTTCGACAAGCTGATCGATGAGGCCGGGCAGACCGACGACCCCGCCAAGCGCGGCCAGTTGCTGCAGAAGGCCAATGCGTTGCTCTATGAAGAGGCGCCGGTCTGGTTCTTCAACTACAACAAGGCGGTCATGGCTGTGCAGCCGTGGCTCAAAGGGGTTCAGTTGAACGCGACGGAACTGACCCACCAGAACGTTGAAGACCTCTGGGTCGACGAGTCCTCGCCCGCGAAGTGACACACGTGCTCTCGCCCTCCCTGCGTCGACGATGACGGGGGAGGGGAGGAACAAAGCCAATGCTCTCCTTCGTGATCCGTCGAATCCTGCAGTCTGTGCCGACCGTGCTCGCCGTCGTGCTGGTGATCTTCGTGTTGTTCAGCGTCGTTCCCGGCAGCATCATGTCGAGCATGAGCGATGACGGCCGCGGTCCGCCGGATCCTGCGGTCATGGAGCGCATGAAAAAGCAGCTCGGCCTCGACGAGCCCGTCTACGTGCGCTTCGGCTCCTATGTCGCGAAGCTCGCGACCGGCGATTTCGGGACCTCGTTCCGCACGCGCGAGCCGGTCACGAGCATGATCGCCAAGCGGATGTGGCCGACGCTGCAACTGATATTCGCAGCCATGGTTTTTGCGATTGCGATCGGCGTGCCGCTCGGTTTCATCGCGGCGTTGCGGCCAGGTGGCATCGTCGACACGGTCTCGATGGTCGTGGCGGTGTCCGGACTTTCGATGGCCAAATTCTGGCTCGGGCTGCTCTTGATGTATCTGTTTGCACTGAAGCTCGGCTGGCTGCCGAGTTTCGGCTATGGCGACGGCGGGCTGAAATACCTGGTCCTGCCCGCCGCGACACTGGGTGTCTCGCCGATGGCGCTGCTGGCACGCACGACGCGCGCCGCGGTGCTCGAGATCATGACCGCGGATTTCGTCCGCACGGCGCGATCGAAGGGCATGAGCGAGGCCCGGGTGCTGGAGTGGCATGTGATGCGCAATGCGCTTGTCATCATCCTCACCACCATCGGCCTGCAATTCGGCGCGCTGATGGGGCAGGCGGTGGTGGTCGAGAAACTGTTCTCCTGGCCGGGCATCGGCTCGCTCCTGGTCGACAGCGTCCTGCAGCGCGACATTCCCGCCGTGCAGGGCTCCATCCTCGTGGTGGTGCTGTTCTTCCTCGCGATCAATACGCTGGTTGACGTGGCCTATGCGGTGATCGATCCCAGGATCAGATTTTACCCATGAAGCTCGGCACCAGTCTCATCATCGGCGGGGTGTTGTTTGCGCTTGCCATCTTTGTCGGCGTATTCGCGCCGTGGCTGGCGCATACCGATCCCGTCATGGATGCCAACCTCATGAATGCGGAAGAGCCGCCGAGCTGGACGTGGTGGTTCGGCACCGACGCGCAGGGCCGCGACATCTATTCCCGCGTCGTCTACGGCGCGCGCATCTCGCTCACGGTCGGCATCGTCTCGCAATTCGTCAACAGCGTCATCGGCGTGACGCTGGGCTTGACCGCCGGCTACTGGGGCGGCTGGTGGGACGATGTCGTCAACGGGTTGACCAATCTCATGCTGGCGATCCCCTCGCTGATCTTCGCGCTCGCCATCATGGCAGTGCTGGGGCCGGGGCTCACCAGTCTCGTGATCGCGCTCGGCCTGACCAACTGGTCCTTCACTTGCCGGATCGCGCGGGCCTCGGCGCTGTCGCTGAAGAGCCAGGGCTATGTGCAGGCTGCACGCGTGCTCGGCTACGGCGATCTGCGCATCATGATCACCCAGCTCCTGCCGAACATGATCGGGCCGATCATCGTCATCGGCACGCTCGGTATGGGCGGCGCCGTGCTGGCCGAAGCAGCACTTTCGTTCCTCGGCCTCGGAATCCGTCCGCCCTTTCCAAGCTGGGGCAGCATGTTGTCGGAGGCGCGTGACCAGATCACGACGGCGCCATGGCTTTCGGTATTCCCAGGCCTTGCCATCTTCCTGACGGTGCTCGGCCTCAATCTGCTCGGCGACGGCCTGCGTGACATTCTCGACCCCCAGTCGCGGAGCCGGCGCACATGACGGCCACGCCGCTGATCGAAGTCGAGAACCTGCGCATCGATCTCAGCGAAGGATCGCGTCGGGTTGCGGCGGTCGAGGACGTTTCGTTCCGCATCGACCGCGGCGAGACGTTCGGCCTGGTCGGTGAATCCGGCTGCGGCAAGAGCATCACGGCGCTGGCGCTGATCGGCCTGCTGCGCGATCCGCTCTCGATCGGCGCCGGCACCATACGGTTTGAGGGTCGCGAGATCCAAAATCTTCCGGCGGCCGAGCAGCGGGCGCTGCGCGGCAATCGCATCGCCATGATTTTTCAGGAGCCGATGACGGCGCTCAATCCGGTGTCGCCGGTCGGCCGGCAGATCGCCGAAATGTTCGTGCTGCACAAGGGCAAGAGCTGGCGGGAGGCAAAGCAGCTGGCGGTCGAGGCGCTGGCCAGCGTCCGCGTCCCTGCGCCGGAGCGGCGGGTGAAGGATTATCCGCACCAGCTTTCCGGCGGCATGCGTCAACGCGTGATGATTGCGATTGCACTGGCGTGCGGGCCGGATCTCCTGATCGCGGACGAACCGACCACCGCGCTCGATGTGACCGTGCAGGCGGAGATCATCGAGCTGATGCGCAGTCTCTGCGCCGAGAGGGGCACGGCCGTCCTGATGATCAGCCACGATCTCGGCCTTGTCGCCAATGTCTGCCGCCGCGTCGCCGTCATGTATGCCGGCCGCATTGTCGAGGAGCGCAGCTCGGCCGATATTTTTCGCGCATCCGCCCATCCCTATACGCTGGGCCTGGTCGACTCGCTGCCGCGGCTCGGCAGCCGCGCGGCACTGGGCCGGACGCGATTGCAGGAGATTTCCGGCGTGGTGCCGGCGATCGCGAATTTCCCTGACGGTTGCCGCTTCAATCCGCGTTGTGCGCGGGCGAGCGACATTTGCCGTACGACCGTACCGGGGACGACGTTGCTCGATGCCGGCGGGCTCGTCAGGTGCCATCACCATGTCTGAACCGCACAACAAGCCGGCTGACGACGTCATCCTCAGCGTGGAGGATCTTTCAGTTCACTTCTCCGTCGGCGGCGGCTTGTTCGGCGGTGGCTCGCGGTTGCTGCGCGCGGTCGAGGGCGTCAACCTCCAACTGAAGCGCGGCGAGTGCCTCGGCCTCGTCGGCGAATCCGGTTCCGGCAAGTCGACGGTGGCGCTGTCGATCCTCGGCCTGCAGGCGCCGACGCACGGCCGCATCGTGCTGGACGGGCAGGTGGTGAACGGCCGGCAATCCGGCGATCGCAAGGCGCTGGCGCGCGTCGTCCAAATGGTGTTTCAGGACCCTTACGCCTCGCTCAATCCGCGCCAGACTGTTCGCCGCACGCTGGAGGACCCGCTGCGCCTGCATGGTGTGACCGCCGGAAGCGAGATCGACGGTCGCGTTGCGGAGATGCTGCGGCAGGTGGGGCTGCGACCCGAACAGGCCGATCGCTACCCGCACGAATTTTCCGGCGGCCAGCGCCAGCGCATCGGCATTGCCCGTGCGCTGATCCTCAATCCAAAAATCGTCATCTGCGACGAGCCGGTCTCGGCGCTCGACGTCTCCATCCGCGCCCAGATCATCAACCTGCTGCTGGAGTTGAAGGAGACGCTCGGCCTCTCCTACGTCATGATCAGCCATGATCTCGGCGTCGTCGAGCACATGAGCGACCGTGTGGCCGTGATGTATCTCGGCCGCATCGTCGAGCAGGGCCACTGGCGGGAAATCTTTGAACGGCCGGCGCATCCCTATACGCAAACCCTGATCGCGGCGATTCCCGATCCGCTGCGCCACACGCCGCTCGCAACCACGGGCGGTGAGCTTCCCAACCCGCTCAATCCGCCGGAGGGATGCGCTTTCGGCCCGCGCTGCCGCTACGCGCAGGATGTGTGCCGTCGCGCGCCCGGCCCGTCGCTTGAGACGCGGCCTGATGGCCACGCGGTGCGCTGCTGGCGCGCCGATGAGATCGCCGGGCAGGGTGTGGTGGCGGCGACTGAGAGCGGACACCCCTGAGTCACACGGAGCACACATCGAGGAAGCCCATGCTGTTCATGGTCATCGAACACTTCAAAGACAACGACATGCTGCCGATCTACAAGCGCGTGCGCGACGCCGGCCGCATGCTGCCGGACGGCCTGCGCTACGTCGATAGCTGGATCGAGCCCAATTTCGCGCGTTGCTTCCAGCTCATGGAGTGCGACGATCTGCAGGCTGTTTCAGCAATGGACGTTGCAGTGGCGCGGTTCGGGCGCGACATTCGAGATTGTCCCTGTCGTGCCAAGCAAGGACACGCGCGACGTCGTCGCTCCCCATCTGGACAAGCTCTGACGCTGGCGAGCTGACGAGATTGCCGGTCAGCACAGTGATCTTGCAACGCTATTCAATCACATGATCAGCCCGCGCAAGCAGCGTCGATGGGATGGTGAGCCCGAGCGCCTTCGCGGTCTTGAGGTTGATCGCGAGTTCGATCTTGGTTGGGCGTTCAATGGGCAGTTCTCCGGGCTTGGCGCCCTTGAGGATCCTGTCGACGTAGTCCGCCGCGCGGCGATACAGCTCCACAGTATCGGGGCCGTAGCTGAGCAGGCCGCCTGCCACAATCGATTCACGGTTGAAATATATCGTTGGCAACCGCGCCTTCGTCGCCAGTTCCGCAATACGCACCCGATAGACCGAGAACGTAACGTCGGGAGGAACCAGGACTGCCTCGACCTTCTCATCTGCAAAGTGCGCAAAGGCGCGCTCAAGGTCGTCGGGAACACGATAATCAAAATGCGCGAGGGAGAGCGACGCCTTGGCCGCCGCCGCCTGGGTCTCTCGCCACTGCGGTACGTGCAGCGGATTATCGACATTGACGAGAGCGCCGACGCGCGCGAGACGGGGGAGCAATTCGCGCATGATATCGATCTGCTTGGATGCCAGGTCCTCGGCGAAGTTTGTGAGCCCGGTGATGTTGCCGCCGGGACGCGACAGGCTTTGCACAAGACCGAAGCCGACCGGGTCTGCGCCATTCGCCATGACGATCGGGATCGTGCGGGTGGCCTTGCTCACCGCGAGATTGGCAGGCACGGGCGCCGATACGATGACGCTCGGCTGGAGACTGACCAGCTCTGCGGCCAAGGCGGCAAGGCGATCGAGGAAGCCGTCGGCGTAACGGTACTCAAGGCGAATGTTGACTCCCTCGACGTAGCCGAGTTCACGCAGTCTGGTGCGAAATGCATCCCATCTGCTCGCCATCGTCGTCGCAGACGCGCCTTCCAGCACGGCGATCAGCGGCGGCTGCAATCGCTGGGCCCATGCGTCGAGCGAGCCGACCACCGCTGCTCCGGAGAGCAGGGCTATGAATGCGCGGCGCTTCACGACCACCTCATCGTTCCGGCGACGCGAAGCAAGGTATCAGGTTTCAATGCCCGCTGAGGAAATGTTTGCGTCTCAACCTGGACTGGTTGCGGGTCGGTTCCGGATCTAGGAGTGCACCAGAACCGTTCTATCGTGCGGGCAACCAACCCACGGAGAAAATATTGAGGACGACCCCATGCTGTTCATGGTGATCGAGCGTTTTGAGAACAATGACATGCTGCCGATCTACAAGCGCGTGCGCGACGATGGCCGCATGCTGCCTGACGGTTTGCTATACCTCGACAGTTGGGTCGAGCCCAACTTTGCCCGCTGCTTCCAGCTGAAGGAATGCGACGATCTCAGGCTGTTCCAGCAATGGTCGTTGCAGTGGCGCGGTTCAGGCGCGACGTTCGAAATTGTCCCTGTCGTGCCCAGCAAGGATACGCGCGACGTCGTGGCGCCGCATCTGGACAAGCTGTGAGGTCCGCTCATCATTCCGGGGCGCACGAGATTGCGTTCCGCTTGTGGTGGCCGCAAACTAGTGCGTGACCTGCAGTCGGTCTCGCGGCAAATTGGGCCGCCTGGCTGATCGGCCCAATTCTTTCCATTCCACCAATTCAGGCTGCTCAACGGAGGAGCGATGTCGCTGGTTCAAGGACGAGAGTGCGGAGAGTGTACCGCATGTTGCAAGTTTTTGGAGATTCCCGAACTGAACAAGCCCGTTGACGTTCTGTGCCAGCATTGCACAGGACACAGTTGCGGGATCTATGAGAGCCGCCCTGCCGTCTGCCGCGGCTGGTATTGCGTCTGGCGGGTCGAAAAAGAACTGTCGGACGATGTGCGGCCGGACAAGTGCGGCGTCATGTTTTCGCTTGACGGGGATGGGCGGCCCCAGTCGATATTCGACCAATTCTTTATCGTCGGCCGCACGCTGGCAGGCGGTGACCGCTCGACGTTCGATACCCCGGCCGTAGCAGCCGCTCTGCAGATATTGACAAAAAACGGTACCGGGGCAGTTCCGGTATTTGGCAGTTGGGAATCCGGCCTGAAGAGCCTGCTCTATCCCAGCGGCGAACTCGCCCATGCGATACAGTTTCCCGCAACGACGCCTTTCGTCCACCTTGCGGCCGAGGTCTTGGAATGGCGAGCGCGATACGCGCAAGTGCTCCGTTCTGTGGGTGTCGTCCCCAACTTTACGTATTAGCGTGAAGCGGACTGGAAGCGCATCAGTTCCGTTTTCACGAATTCGTGAAATCCAAAAATATCTGTTGCGGCGTCGGGCAAATCACTGGCACTGGTCCGCTCACCCCGGCCCGCTGAGGGGCGTTTCGCGATCGTCACGTTACGTGGGCTGGGATGCGATGGACGCGGCAATCTCAGGCGCTTTTTGCGCCCGACGAAAGTGCGCCGCGTACGGCGAAGTCGTGTGGTCCTGGCGCCGCGACCCTGGCGCTACGTCGGCGGTAAGTCCCGCCGGCAACGGGGGCAAGAAAGGCCGCTTCCCCGGGGAGAGCACGTATAAGCCGTAAAACCATTGCGCGGGGAAAGCCGGGATGTCTCGGCTGTACCTGTCAAACCCGTGTGCGTTTTTCACGACCCATTGCACACGGCGTTGCGGGCGCAGTCGGCGCCCGGCTTTCCCTGCGCCCTCTCTTCGGAGAGGGACAATGAAATTGAATAGCTCGGGCAAATTATGTCGCGAGAATGAGCACTCACGTCTCCACGTCGTTGCGAGCGAAGCGAAGCAATCCAGCTTTCCGTCCGCGACAAGAAAGCTGGATTGCTTCGTCGCTTCGCTCCTCGCAATGACGGCGGAGCGGCTCACCCGCACATCGCACGGCACGCTCAGGAACCCGCGAAACCGCACGCGGCCGCCGCGGACCGGCTCGCCGGTCAACGCGTAATCCGGAAACCGCGCCAGGAATCGCGCGATCGCAATCGTGCCTTCCAGCCGCGCCAGCGCCATCCCGGCGCATTGATGCGCGCCGGTGCCGAAGGCGAGATGCCGGTTCGGCGAGCGGCCGACGTCGAAACGCTCGGGGTCGGGGAATTGCGCGGGGTCGCGGTTGGCAGCGCCGATGCACAGCGTGATCGACGTCCCCGCCGGCAAGGTCACGCCGCCGAGCTCGATCTGCTCCACCGTCATGCGGTTGCCGAGCTGGTTCGAGCTTTCGTAACGCAGCATCTCCTCGACCGCGGTCTTGATCATGTCGGGATGTTCGATCAGCCGCTTTTTCTCGGCGGGGTTCTCCGACAGCGTCACCAGCCCGTTGCCGATCAGATTTGTCGTGGTCTCGTGGCCGGCATTGAGCAGGAAGATGCAATTGTGCAGCAGTTCCTTCTCGGTCAGCCGCTCGCCATTCTCCTCGCCCTGGATCAGCCGCGTCAGCACATCGCGGGCGGGATCGCCGGGCCTGGCGCGCCGCCGCGCCACCAGCGTTTCGAGGTAGGCCAGAAAATCGCTCACCGCCTTGTTGCCGCGCGCGGCGACATCCGGCCGCACCACCGGCTCCAGAGCGCCCAAAATGGCGAGCGACCAGTCGCGCAGCGGCTCGCGCTCGTCGTGGGGGACGTCGAGCAGATTGCCGATCACCTCGATGGGAATGGCGGCCGCGAAATCCTCGATCAGCTCGATCCTTTGTTTGGCGGCGATGCGGTCGAGCAGCATGTCGACCAGGGCGATCAGGTCGCCCTCCATCGCCGCGATCGCACGCGGCGACAGCGCGCCCATGATCAGCCGCCGCACGCGGGTATGGGCGGGCGGGTCGTTGAAGACGAGGCTCGTGGTGTGGTGTTCGTAGAGCGGGGTGTCGCCGTATTTGGGCGCAAACTCGCGTCTCTTGTCGGAGGAGAACGCCTTGGTGTTCTTGTAGGCCGTGACGAGGTCGTCATAGCGGGTCAAAAACCAGGTGCCGCTGCCCAGCCGCTTGACCGGTTCGTTTTCCCGCAGTGCACGATAGGTGGGGTAGGGGTCGGCATAGAATTCGCCCGTCAGCCGCTCGAGGTCAAAACTGTCAGCCAGCTCGCGCGCGTGCACATTCATGCCGTGGGTCCGGACCTAATTAGTCTCATTTGCAACTATCGTAAGCCCCGTCCCGGCGCTGCGCAACACAATTCGCATGGGCTCGACGCCGCGCGGAAAGGAGTGCAGGAAATCGCAGAGCCATATGCGGTTTTGCGCTTTGATGAAAAGCGCGGCTGCCTCTATTGTCCCGCCTCTTTCCCGTTCACCGGAATCAAAAATGCACGCCCGTAGCGAAGCGCCGACCGACCAAGCCGAAAACCAGGCCGCCTCATGGCCGCAGGATATTTTCACTGTGCTGGAGCGTTTCGACGTGCGGCAAGTGCCCTATGTGCCGGATGCCGGGCATTCGCAATTGATCCAGCGCGTACTCGCCTCCAAGACCATGCGCGGCATTACGCTGACCACGGAAGAAGAGGGCGTGGCGCTGATCGCGGGCGCCTGGGCCGGCGGCCAGCGCTCGGTGCTCTTGATGCAGTCCAGCGGGGTCGGCAATTGCATCAACATGCTCTCGCTGGTGCCGCTGTTCCGCTTGCCGTTCTTTACGATCGTGACCATGCGCGGCGAGTGGGGCGAGTTCAATCATTGGCAGGTGCCGATGGGCTCGACCACGCAGGCCGTGTTCGAAATCTCCGGCATCAAAGTGCTGCGCGCCAATACCGCTTCGGAGGTGCGCGAAGTCGTCGAAGCCGGCGCGGCACAGGCCTACAATGCGTTGACGCCGACCGCAGTCCTTTTGTCGCAGCGCCTGATCGGCGCCAAGGTGTTCGTGAAATGAGCAAAGCCAATCTTCTCGACCGCCGCGCGGTCGTCTCGACCATCCTGAAAGACCGCAAGGGCATGGTCGCGGTCGGCGGCCTCGGCGCCTCCACCAACGACATGGCGGCGGCCGGCGACCACGACCGCAATCTTTATCTCTGGGGCGCCATGGGCGGCGCGGTCATGATGGGGCTCGGTGTCGCTCTGGCGCAGCCCGACGTGCCTGTCGTCGTCATCACCGGCGACGGTGAAATGCTGATGGGCATCGGCTCGCTTGCGACCGTGGGCCTGCAAAAGCCCGGCAATCTCTCGATCGTGGTGCTCGACAATGAGCGCTATGGCGAAACCGGCGGCCAGACCAGTCATACTGCCGCGGTGGTTGACCTCGTCGGGGTCGCGAAGGCCTGTGGCATCCCCGATTCCTGTGCCATCACGACCATGGCGGAGGTCGAGGCCCTCGTGCCGAAACTGCACGCGCTGAAGGGCGGGCCTCGGCTAGCCAATATCAAGATCGACGGGGCCAATCTGGATCGGATCCTGCCGATGCGCGACGGCACCTTTATTGTGAACCGCATCCGCGGTTCCCTGGGGCACCCGCCGCTGTAGTTCTAGCTTCCAATCCACTGGTGCATCGCAACAAGTTGCCTTGACTTTGACAAAGTGAGTGTTTACTCACGCGCCCCATGTCCAACCTCCGAATGACGAGTGATTTGCGGCGTCAGCTGATTCTGGGCGCCGCCAAGCGGTGTTTCGCCCGCAACGGCTTTGCCGGCACCACGACCAAGAGCGTGGCGGCGGCCGCTGCCATTTCGGAGGGCCTGCTGTTCAAACACTTCCCCTCCAAGGCCGCGCTTTATGCCGAAATCCTCGCCGAGGAATGCCAGGCGGATCCCGATCTTGCGCACCTTTTGGGACAGGAGCCGTCGACCGCGACGCTGGTTGAACTCGTGCGCGGCATGGTCGGGCACTTCATGGAGATTTCCGGCGGGCCGGACGACCAGGAGGCGCAGCGCCTGCGCTTCATGGCCGCGAGCCATCTCGAGGACGGCGAGTTTGCGCGGCTGCTTTACGCCAAGCTCGCAGAACTGATCGGACCGACGTTTACGAATTCGCTGGAGCGCGCGATTGCCGCCGGCGATGCCTCACGCATCGGCAGCGCGCCGCTCAATCTGTTCTGGTTCGCCCATCACACGGTGCTGACGGCGGCACTGACGCGGCTGCCGGGTATTCCTTGCCTCGACTACGGCGATGCAGCTGATCTGGAGAGACAGCTGTGTCAATTCATTCTCCGCGGCATCGGACTTGGCGAAGCCGCGATCGCTTCCCATCTAGACCAGACTTTGTCACCGACTCCGGGACAATCGGTAGCCAAAGAAAGTGCATGAAATGAATATTGCAACCGAAGCCAACATCGCGGGCAAACCCGTCAGCGCCGGCAAGCCGCTCAACGAGCGGCCGCCGAAGCGCCCGGTGAAGATGATCCGCTGGTTCATCATCGTCGGGCTCGGACTGGTGTTGATCGTCGGCGCGTTCGTCGGCTTCGAAGCCTTCCGCGCCAACATGATCAAGCAGTTCTTCGCCGGCAACAAGCCGCCGCCAACGGCCGTGAACGTGGCGGAAGCGAAGTCCGAAGTGATTCCGAACCTGTTGACCGCGGTCGGCGATCTCGCCGCCGTGCACCAGGTCAACGTCACCTCCGACGTCAACGGGCGCATCACCGACATCATGTTCACCGCCGGAGCAACCGTGACAAAGGGCACGCCGCTGGTGCAATTATTCGACGGACCGGAGCAGGGCGACCTTGCGAGCTTCAAGGCGCAGGCCACTGTGGCCGCGCAGCAGCTCGATCGCGCCAGGCAGCTCGCCTCGCGCCAGTTCGGGCCGCAGGCGACGGTTGATACCGCGCAGGCTGCCTTCGACCAGGCCAATGCCGGCATCGCCAAGACCGAATCCATCATCTCGCAGAAGCTGGTACGCGCGCCTTTCGATGGCGAACTCGGCGTCCGCAAGGTCGAGGTCGGACAATATCTCACGGCGGGCACGCAGATCATCTCGCTGACCGATCTGTCGATGCTCTATCTCAACTTCACGGTGACGGAAAAGGACTTCGGCGCGCTCAAGGTTGGGCAGATCGTGCGCATCAAGGTCGACGCCTGGCCGGGCAAGACCTTTGACGGCAAGATCACCACCATCGAGCCGCAGATTGCAACCGACACCCGTAACATCCGCGTGCAGGCGACGATCGCCAATCCTGACAAGGTCCTGAAGCCCGGCATGTTCGCCAGCACGACCGTGGTGTTGCCGGACAAGCCGACCGTCATCACCGTTCCCGAGACGGCGGTCGACTACACGCTTTATGGCGACTCCGTTTACCTGCTCGAAGAAAAGAAGAGCGACGACGGCAAGACCAGCCTGATCGTGAATCGCACCTTCGTGCAGACCGGTAACCGCATCGAGGGCCGCGTCGAGATTCTCAAGGGCCTGAAGGCCGGCGATCGCGTAGTGGCGCTTGGTCAGCTCAAGCTGCAACCGGGGTCGGCCGTGACGATCTCCACCGACCCGACGCCGCCGATTCCGGCGCAACCGCCGCGTTATTGATACTTCGAGGCCCACGCGATGACCGATATCTTCATCAAGCGACCGGTGCTGTCGGTCGTCGTTAGCCTTCTGATCCTGCTGATCGGGTTCCGGGCTGCGATGACCCTGCCGATCCGGCAATATCCGAAACTGTCGAACACGGTGGTGAACGTCACTACCGCCTATCCGGGCGCGTCCGCAGCCCTGATCTCGGGCTTCATCACCACGCCGCTCGAGCAGGCAGTCGCCTCCGCCGAAGGCGTTGACTACATCACCTCGTCATCGGTGCAGGGCACCAGCACGATCCAGGTCTATATCAAGCTGAATTTCGACCCGAACCAGGCGCTCACCGAAGTGCTGGCGAAGGTCAATTCGGTGAAGTACCTGATCCCGAAGGAGTCCAACGACCCCGTCGTCACCAAGACCACCGGCCAGACCACGGCCGTGATGTATCTCGGCTTTTCCTCCGAGGAACTGCCCGGTTCGGCGATCTCGGACTATCTGACGCGCGTCGTGCAGCCGGTGCTCTCCACCGTCGACGGCGTGGCGTCGGCTACCATTCTCGGCGGCCAGACCTTTGCGATGCGGATCTGGCTCGATCCCGTCAAGATGGCCGGGCGCAATATCAGCTCGAACGAGGTTTCGGCGGCAATTGCAGCCAACAACTTCCAGGCCGCCGCCGGCCAGTCGAAGGGCTACTTCATCGTCTCCAACGTCCAGACCAACACCGATCTGCGTAACGTCGATCAGTTCAAGAAAATGATCGTCAAGGCCAAGGACGGCGGCTTCGTGCGCATGGAAGATATCGCGACCGTCGAGCTTGCCGCGCAAAGCTCGGATGCGAGCGTGGCCTTCAACGGTGAGCACGCCATCTTTATCGGCGTTGAGGCGACCCCGCAAGGTAACCCCTTGACCATTGTCAGGGGCGTGCGCGCGCTGTTCCCGGAACTGGAGCGAAATCTGCCACCTTCGATGAAGATGAAGGTGGCCTATGACTCCACGAAATTCATCCAGTCCTCGATCGACGAGGTGAAGATGACGCTCATCGAGGCCGTGGGCATCGTCGTTGTCGTGATCTTCCTGTTCCTGGCTTCGTTCCGTTCGGTCATCATTCCCGTCGTCACCATTCCACTGTCGCTGATCGGTGTCTGCACGCTGATGCTGATGGCGGGCTTCAGCTTCAACCTGCTGACGCTGCTCGCCATGGTGCTCGCCATTGGCCTTGTGGTCGACGATGCCATCGTGGTGGTGGAGAACATCCATCGCCATCTGGAAGAGGGCAAGTCGCCGGTGCAGGCCTCGCTGCAGGGCGCACGCGAGATCGTCGGCCCCGTCATCTCGATGACGATTACGCTCGCCGCCGTGTACGCGCCGATCGGCTTCCTCGGCGGGCTCACCGGTTCGCTGTTCCGCGAATTCGCCTTTACGCTCGCGGGCTCGGTGATCGTGTCCGGCGTGATCGCGCTGACGCTGTCGCCGATGATGTGCTCGGTGTTTTTGAAGAGCGCGGAAGAGGGCCGTTTCTCCGAGACTCGTCAATCGCGTGTTTGGCGCGATGACGCGCTGGTATGGCCGCAAGCTCGACCGCTCGCTCGACTACAAGCCGATTACCCTGCTGTTCGCGGCAACGATCCTTTTCCTCGTCGGCTTCCTCTATATGCACACATCCAAGGAGCTCGCGCCCGAGGAAGACCAGGGCATCGTGTTCTCGGTGCTCAAGGCGCCGAAATACGCCAACCTCGATTATCTCGATTTCTACGGCGAGAAGCTCGACCGCGTATTCTCAAGCTTCCCGGAGACCGATCTGCGCTTCGCGCTGAACGGCATCAACGGCGCGCAGAACGGCATCGCCGGCATGCTGCTGAAGCCATGGGATGAGCGGAAGCGTTCGTCGATCAAGCTGAAGCCGCTGGTGCAGGGTGAGCTTTCCAAGATCGAAGGCGTGCAGGCTTTCGCCTTCAACCTGCCGCCATTGCCGGGCGGGCCGGGCGGCCTGCCGGTGCAGATGGTGATCAATTCGACCGCCGACTTCCGTCTCGTCTATGAGCAGATGGACAAGCTGAAGGATGCCGCGCGCAAGAGTGGCCTGTTTATCGTTTCCGACAGCGACCTCGCCTTCAACCAGCCGGTGGTGCGGGTGAAGATCGATCGCTCCAAGGCGAGCGACCTCGGCGTCAACATGCAGCAGCTCGGCGGTACGCTCGCCACCCTGCTAGGCGGAAACTACATCAACCGCTTCAACCTCGAAGGTCGCTCCTATCAGGTGATCCCGCAGGTCCCGCGCGGCCTGCGGCTCTCGCCGGAGGCCCTCGGCGGCTACTACGTGGGAACTTCGACCGGCCAGCAGGTCCCGCTCTCGACCATCGTGTCGATCGAGACCGCCACCGATCCGAACGCACTTACCCACTACAACCAGCTCAACTCCGCGACCTTCCAGGCGGTGCCGATGCCGGGTGTGACGGTGGGCCACGCCGTTGACTTCCTTGAAGGTGAGGCGAAGAAGCTGCCGGCCGGCTTCAGCCACGACTTTCTCGCCGACAGCAGACAATATGTGCAGGAAGGCAACCAGCTCGCGATCACCTTTGGCTTTGCGCTGATCATCATCTTCCTGGTGCTGGCGGCGCAGTTCGAGAGCCTGCGCGATCCGCTGGTCATCATGATCTCGGTGCCGATGGCGATCGTGGGCGCGCTGATCCCGCTGTTCTTCGGCGTCGCCACCATGAACATCTACACCCAGGTGGGGCTGCTGACCCTGGTCGGGCTGATCACCAAGCACGGCATCCTGATGGTGGAGTTCGCCAACGAGCTGCAGCTCAACGAGGGCCTCGACCGGCGTTCTGCCATTGAAATGGCGGCGCGGATCCGGTTGCGGCCGATCCTGATGACGACGGCGGCTATGGTCACCGGTCTGATCCCGCTGTTGACCGCGACCGGCGCGGGCGCGGCGAGCCGGTTCTCGATCGGGCTCGTCGTGGTGGCGGGCATGTCGATCGGCACGCTGTTCACGCTGTTCGTGCTGCCGGCGGTCTATGTGGTGCTTGCCACCGATCACCGCGCGGCGGCCGATTCCGAGAGGACCCGGCAGATTGCCGATTACGACCTGGGCGCGAAGGCGCTGAAAGCGACCTGATATGACTAGGCGGCGGCGACCTCGGTTGCCGCCGTTTTTGATAGGGATATGACGGCGCTAACCGGGTTATCTCGCACTGCGGCAAGAGACAACTAGCGTTGTTCTTGCTAGCCTTGCCGGGATGAGCATCTCACTCCATCCCGATACGCCGGACAGGCGGACGCTGGCGGCTGCAGAGCCGCCTGCTGCTGCGTCCGCAGGAGGATCGGCATCGGGGTCGACGGTGACGAAAATCCGCAGCCGGCTTTTTACCAAATACGTTGCGCTGTTTGTCGCAGTGGTTGCGGTGGCGCTGCTATCCAACGGGATTTTCGAGGTTTTCTTCTATTACCGGGAGCACAAGGTCTCCCTGATCCGCATCCAGCACGAACAGGCCGAGGCGGCGGCGGCCAAGATCAGCCAGTTCATCAAGGAGATCGAAAGCCAGCTCGGCTGGACCACCCAATTGCCCTGGTCGGCGGGCTCGCTTGAGAACCGGCGGTTCGACGCGCTGCGGCTGTTGCGCCAGGTGCCGGCGATCACCGAACTCGCCCAGATCGATTCCACCGGCAAGGAGCGCTTGCGGGTCTCCCGGCTCGCCATGGACGTGATCGACAGCGGCCTCGACCTCTCCAAGGACCCGAAATTCACCGAAGCCGTGGCCAAGAAGGTCTATTACGGGCCGGTCTATTTCCGCCGGAAGTCCGAGCCCTATATGACGCTTTCACTGGCGGGCACCCGCAAGGACGCCGGCGTCAGCATCGCCGAGGTCAATCTCAAGCTGATCTGGGACGTGGTGTCGCAGATCAAGGTCGGCGAACACGGCCACGCCTATGTCGTGGGCGCGCAGGGGCGGCTGATTGCGCACCCCGACATCAGTCTTGTGTTGCGCAACACCGACATGTCGAAGCTCGTGCAGGTGCAGATAGCTCTGGCGGAGCAGGCGGCGATCGCAAAGCAGCAGGACGACGCCGCAGCGGCGCTCGCTGCGGCGCAGGCGGCCTCAGGCGCGCGGCCCTCATCGCAACCGGCCCAACCACCGCCGCCGCCGCCGCGGGTCGTCAGCAGCACGAACTCCCTGCAGGGCGCGCTGAACATCCAGGGCCAGGAGGTGCTCACCGCTTCCGCCCCGATCTGGCCGCTGCGCTGGGTCATGTTCGTCGAACTGCCAGTGCAGGAAGCCTATGCCTCGCTCTATGCGGCGCTGCAGCGGCTCGCCGTGGTGCTGCTTGCGGCATCGCTGTTCGCGGTGCTGGCCGGAATCTTCCTCGCCCGCCGCATGGTCGGCCCGATCCAGGCCCTCCGCGCCGGCGCCGAGCGGATCGGCAGCGGCGATTTCGCCCAGCGCATCTCGATCAAGACTGGCGATGAGCTGGAAGGCCTCGCCAACCAGTTCAACGACATGGGCGTGC